>JAFTQG010000009.1 GCA_017462915.1 Prevotella sp.
ATTTCTGTAATTTTGTCGGTGGTAATCATCGTATGTGTATTTTGTATGGTTTGTAACTATTTGTGTTTCAATTACAAAGATACAAAATTTCTGCGAGATTACCAACTTTTTCAGACAATTTCTTATACCGAACTCGCGTATTAATTGGTCTATATTTTTATTAGTTCTGCAAAAAGAAGGTGCAACCTCACTCCTGTTCTCTTATATAATACTAAGGCAGAGGACAAAGTATACTACATTTATTAGTCCTGCAAAAAGAAGGCATCGGTTATAAACCGCTCCTTTAGACTTGATTGTCATCAACCACAAAGCAGAAGCAGGAATGATGATGAGGGCTGGTAAGCTCCAGCCAAAAGCGAGAATGGCAAAACAAGGCATAAGCATGACGCAAACAAGCATAATACCTTCGGAAGCGTGAATGCCTATACGAACCGGAAGTGTGCGTTTGCCTACAGGGGCATCGTCTTCAACATCACGGAGATTGTTTATCATAAGTACGCACATTGATATCAATCCACATACAGCTCCTGCATAATATGATTTAATCATTATTGATTCTGTCAACTGTGGGTATGAACCTGTGGCTGAAAGTAGAAGATATGCTGTTCCGCCACTTGCAATGACACCATAATATAGGAATACAAATATATCTCCGAGTCCAAGATATGCTAAAGAATGGCTTGTAGCCGTATATAGCCATGCAAAAAGAAGTGCGGAAAGTCCAATGGCAAGTATAACCCAGCCGCCTGTGAAAACAAGAGGCAAACCAAATGCACATGCACAAAATGCTGCTATGCAGCATGCACACTGCATAGCAGGTATGCTGACTTCTCCTTCAGCCATCATGCGGTGATAGCCTGTTCGTCCGGCCTTGTCAGCTCCACGCTGGAAGTCGTAATAGTCATTTATCAGGTTTGACAGTATTTGTAATGATACTGCGCACATTGCTGTGAATGTTGCAGTTGTGGAATCTATAGGGAGGCTTCCTTGTGAGACGACAACGATGGCTACTAATACTGGAATTAGTGATGCGAAAAGTGTTTGTGGACGTATAACGCGAAACCATAGCGATATACCTTTTGATATTGAACTCATATAATTTTTATTATTTGTTTTTTGTTGCAGTGTAAATTGTTGTTATGCCAAATGTCAGGGTCTGAAAATGTATGTCTTGAAACCCGGCATCTTTTAGATGTCGTACCATTTCCTCGCCCCACATGAACTCTTTCACGGAGCGGTTCAGATAAGTATAAGCTGATTTGTCATGGCTGACAATGCGTCCTATGAAAGGAAGTATATGTGTGAAAAATAAATCATAGAAAAACCTTATTATACGGTTTTCTGGGTACGAGAATTCCAATATCACAAGTTGTGCTCCAGGTTGCATCACACGAAAGAATTCAGCTAATCCTTTATCCGTGTCAGAGAAATTTCTTAGTCCGTATGCACACGTGAGAGCGTCAAAAGTATTGTCGGCATACGGCATATCCAGTGCACTTCCGTAATCAAAATGGATATATTCGGAAAAACCGGCTTTGTTGACTTTCTCTTCTCCAATACGCATCATTTCCCGTGACAGATCAATGCCTTGTATATGCTCTGCTTTCTTTTGGCGTATAATTTCTATCGACAAATCGGCGGTGCCGACGGCCACATCCAAAAGATTTGAAACAGGAGAAAGTTTTCGTACGGCTTTACGTCGCCATGATTTGTCAATATTCAACGACAAAACATGATTCAGGGTATCATATGTTTGTGCTATACCATCAAAAAGAGTTCCTATATGTTTTTTTTCTTCCAACATTATTTATTGTTGTTTTTATTAAGTTGTGTACAGAATCTGTGTCCGATAAGTTTTCCCTCATCATAAAGTGCCTGTAGCTTGTCTGCATTGCGCTCTATGCGGTCAACGTTTATAGGATTATCTGGTCTGATGACCATAATCTTGCCATCTTTTTCCATCTGTTCTACCAAATCCAGTTGTCTGTTGTACACTTCGCTGCGTTGACATAATGCTTTTCTGAACTGTGGGTATTTGTGATAAAACAGCCATCTGAAGATGGATGATAATGCCGAGGCCAATATATTGTGTTTGATTTTCTTTCTGTATCCTTTGTTCCGGGTCAGTATCACTACACATTTCTCATAACCTTGTTCCATTGCACGGAGCACAGGAATACTGTCCACAATCCCTCCGTCAAGCATTGGAGTGCCCATGACATCGACAATGTTTCCAACGTATGGCAGACTGCTGGAAGCAAGCACTATGTCAAGGGACAATTGTTTGGCATCTTCTATCCTTCTCTTCCCGTATTCAGGCAAGTGATTGGATATGTATTCGGCCTTGCCAGTCAACACATTCGTCGTCACCATCTCAAAGGTGTCTGATGTGGAAAAATAAGTCTTGAAATCGTATGGCCATAGTTTGTAAGGAAGGGCACGGTAAAGCAAGTCTACATTGAAGATACTTCCGGTTTTCAGCAGTTGGCGTATACCAAGATATCTATGCCCGTATTCTTTCAGCATGGTAACATTTGAGAAGTACGCCCTACCCTTCTGCTTTGTCAAGAAACTGCATCCGTTACAAGCTCCTGCGGAGACACCGACAGAATATGGAAACCGCAGGCCGGATTCCATAAATGCGTCTAAGACGCCAGCCGTAAAGACACCTCTCATGCCTCCGCCTTCAAGAACGAGTGCAATATTTTCCATTCCTTTTTAATTTAAATAATGTAAATTACAGTCAATTACTTTGCAAAGTTACTAATTTATCAGAAATAATTTGTAACTTTGCAGAGTTTATTAACACCTCTTAAACTACTTAGAGTAATACATCTTTTTGTTAGAATCATAGAAAATGTTTGCAAAAGAACATATATAGAGCGTAGGCAGATGCTGAAACAGCTTGTCGGCAACGGTGTTATCATACTGTTCGGCAACAACGAATCACCATGTAACTATCCGTCAAACTGTTATTATCCATTTCGGCAGGACTCTTCCTTCCTGTATTATTTTGGTCTTCAGGAGATAGGCCTTATCGGAGTGATAGATTGTGAAAGTGGTGATGAATGGCTTTTTGGCAATGATGTCGATGTCGAGGACATAGTGTGGTATGGCACAGTCCCTGTAATAAGCGAACTTGCAGAGACGGTTGGCATAGCAAAGAGCGCATCTCTGGATAAGATCAATGAAATTGTAGCAGAGGCTCAGCGCAAGAATCGGAAAATACATATTCTTCCACCATATCGTCACGACAATCAGATTTTAATCATGGATCTGCTGGGCATCCATCCATGCAATCAGAAAAAAGCAGCATCGCTGGATCTTATCAATGCTGTCGTGAAAATGCGTTCCACAAAAACATCCGAGGAAATAGAGGAATTGGAACGCGCATCACTTATTGGCTATGAGATGCATACAAAGGCTATGCGCCTGGTTCGTCCGGGAAGGACAGAAAAGTGGATAGCCGGACAGATTGACGGAGTTGCTCATTCTCTCGGTGCGCATGAGTCTTTTTCCACAATATTCTCACAGCATGGTGAAATCATGCATGGTGGTCCGTCCATGAATAAACTTGAGAATGGCCGTCTTGTATTGTGTGATTGTGGAGGAGAAACGATAAACAATTACTGTTCAGACCATACTCGAACAATGCCTGTCAATGGCAAGTACACGCAACAGCAGAAAGAAATCTATGACATTGTGGATGAATGTCATGACTTGGCGTTGAGCATAGCTAAGCCCGGCATTAAATATTTTGATGTCCATCTTGCCGTTTGTCGCCTTATGACAGAGCGTTTAAAGGCTTTGGGACTGATGAAAGGCGATGTAGACGAGGCTGTTGCACAAGGTGCTCATGCGATGTTCCTTCCACATGGGCTTGGCCACATGATGGGTATGGATGTGCATGACATGGAAGGTCTTGGACAGATATATGTGGGATTTGACGCGGAGACACGTCCAAATCTTGAACAGTTCGGCACCAACTGCCTCCGCATGGGAAGACGTCTGGAAGAAGGTTTCGTGGTGACAGACGAACCAGGCATATATTTCATCCCGGCACTTATAGACGACTGGAAAGCAAAAGGGCATTGCAAGGACTTCCTTAATTTCGACATGCTTGAGAAGTATCGTGACTTTGGCGGTATACGTATAGAAGACGACTTGCTCATAACAAAGGACGGTTGCCGCTTCCTCGGCGAGAAGCGAATCCCTTATCATACGGCCGATGTCGAGAAATATATGGAAGAACATGCCGAATAACAAATGACATACCAAATAATAACAAATATAAACTAATAATGAAAAAAATCATGATGATGGCAGCATTGACGCTCACTGCGGTGTCTTTGAGCGCACAGCCTGCTGCCGACAAGAAGACAGAGAAAGCAGACTCTGTAAATCCTAATGCTCCGGTATTTACTGTGATAAAGGAAAATCCTATCACATCAGTGAAGAATCAGGCAAGATCAGGCACCTGTTGGAACTACTCCACCCTCTCCTATTTCGAGGCGGAAATCCTGAAAAAATCAAAGAAGACATACGATCTCTGCGAGATGTTTGTATGTAACAAGAACTATATGGACCGTGCAGTGCTTACGGTACGTATGCACGGTGATGCACAGTTCTCACAGGGCGGCTCGGCCTATGATGTTCTTTATGTCCTGAAGAATTATGGTATCTGTCCTGAAGAGGCTATGCCGCTTCCTGGAACAATGTATGGTGACACACTGAACAATTTCAATGAGTTCTTCTCTGTCATGGAGCCATTTGTTGACGCTGTGGCACGCAGCAAGGCGAGAACTATCAGTCCGACATGGAAGAACGCCTTTCAGGGCATACTTGACGCATATCTTGGCAAATGTCCGGAGACTTTCAAGTATGAGGGCAAGACATACACTCCTAAGCAGTTCGCAGCATCTCTTGGCCTTGATTGGGACGACTATGTTTCAATAACCTCTTACACACACCATCCTTTCTATACAGAATTCCCTGTTGAGGTACAGGACAACTGGCGTCAGCCTGGTTCCTGGAACCTTCCTATGGACGAGATGGCACGCATCATTGACAATGCTGTGATGAACGGCTACACTGTAGCATGGGGCGGTGATGTCAGCGAGGACGGCTTTACCCGTGACGGTCTTGCTCTTCTTGTTGATACAAAGAATCAGGCTCTTGACGGCTCAGACATGGCCCGCTGGCTCAAACTGACTCCTGCACAGAAGAAAGACAAAATCAAGGAAGCTGGCGTGACAGTAAAAGAGATGACACCTTCACAGGAGCAGCGTCAGAAAGAGTACGACAACTGGACTCTTACAGATGACCACGGTATGCTTATCTATGGTATAGCAAAGGACCAGACAGGCCGTGAGTATTATATGGTAAAGAACTCTTGGGGTGAGACCGGTGACTATAAAGGCACTTGGTATATGTCAAAGAACTTCATTGTTGCTAAGACTATGGACTATATGGTCAACAAGAACGCCATCCCTAAGGACATCCGCAAGAAGATGGGTATCTGATACCACCAGTAGATTATTTATTTGACAATCAGTATAATGGGTTCTATAAAATCACATGAATAATATTGATATGAAAGGTGATTTATAGAACCCATTTCTCCCGAATCATGTTACACATAGTACGGGACTCTTTGTGTATAATGCGTTAATTCTTGGCGTATAATGTATAATTCCTCCGCATACAATGCGTTCGAGGAGCGTTAGGGTGACCTTTTATATCTCAAAAGGTCACCTTATAGGTGGCAAAAGGTCACCGTTTACCATTTAAAAGGTCACCTTCAGCATCGCCTGTAAATATGTGACAGATTTGGAATCAACAAAAGAAAAGGACATACACATGCACTTCAAATGGAAAAATACTCCGACCTCAGAGGCAGAGGAAAGTGCAGCACAGACATTGGCTTCGAAGCTCAATATCGCTCCTGTGCTCGCTCGACTCCTACTGAGGCGTGGCATAACCACTGAATCGGCAGCAAAACGTTTCTTCCGTCCGCAACTGACGGACCTCATCAATCCATTCCTCATGAAGGATATGGACCTCGCGGTTGACCGCCTCAATGATGCCATTGGCCGCAAGGAGCGCATCCTGGTTTACGGAGACTATGATGTAGACGGCTGTACAGCCGTGGCTTTGGTCTATAAGTTTCTGAAACAGTTCTATTCCAATATAGACTACTACATACCCGATCGCTATGATGAAGGGTACGGTGTATCACGGAAAGGTGTTGACTATGCGAAAGAGACAGGTGTGTCCTTGATAATTATTCTCGACTGCGGCATAAAGGCCGTCGACGAGATTGCGTATGCAAAGGAAAAAGGAATTGACTTCATTATCTGCGACCATCATGTGCCGGACGAGAAGATGCCGCCGGCTGTAGCGATACTCAACCCGAAACGTCCGGATGACAGTTATCCTTTCAAGCACCTTTGCGGCTGTGGCGTAGGATTCAAGTTCATGCAAGGCTTTGCCCGCAACAATGGCATACCGTTCTCACAGCTGCAGCCACTGCTTGACCTGTGCGCTGTAAGCATAGCGGCAGACCTTGTGCCTGTAGAAGGCGAGAACCGAATACTTGCATATCACGGCTTGCGCCAGCTGAACCAGTCTCCGTCTACAGGTCTGAAAGCCATTATAGAGGTCTGCGGTTTATTGGGCAGGCCTATCACGATGTCTGAGATAATCTTCAAGATAGGACCGCGCATAAATGCCAGTGGACGCATGGAGAACGGGAAAAAGAGCGTTGACCTTCTTGTCGAGAAGGACTATGCTACAGCAATTCAGGTCTCTGAGCACATCAACGAGTATAATGAGCAACGCAAGGATATAGACAAGCAGATGACAGAGGAGGCCAATAATATCGTAGCGCGTCTGGATACACAACGGCATCATACATCAATCGTCATTTATGATGAGAATTGGAAAAAGGGGATTGTCGGCATAGTTGCTTCACGCCTTACAGAACTTTATTTCCGCCCGACGGTAGTCATTACCCGTGACGGTGATGTTGCTACGGGATCAGCACGCAGTGTGGCTGGATTCGATGTGTATGCCGCAATAAAGTCATGCCGTGATCTCTTGTTGAATTTTGGAGGACATACGTATGCCTGCGGACTGACAATGAAATGGGAGAATGTCAAGGAATTCCAGCGTCGTTTCCAGAAATACGTGGATTTCCATATCATGCCGGAACAGACGGAGCCTATATTGGAGATAGACGCCTATCTTGAATTCCGTGACATAACAAAGAAACTGCATTCTGATTTGAAGAAATTCGCACCGTTTGGGCCTAAGAATCCCAAGCCGCTTTTTGTGACCGAAGATGTCTATGACTTCGGCACATCGAAGGTTGTGGGACGCCAGCAGGAGCATATCAAGTTGGAACTTGTCGACTCTAAGTCAAATAATGTCATGAACGGCATAGCATTCGGACAGTCTGGAGCTGCCAGATACATCAAGTCACGCCGTTCTTTTGATATAGCTTATACCATAGAGGACAATGTCTATCGCCACGGCGCGCCACAGCTCCAGATAGAGGATATACATACAGTCAACGATTGAACATACATTGGAAAAGGATTACAGACAGATACTCAGACAATATTTTGGCTATGATGATTTCCGCGGGATACAGCGTGAAATCATAGAAAGCATTGGGGCCGGGCATGATACGCTCGGCCTCATGCCCACTGGTGGCGGAAAGTCCATTACATTCCAGGTCCCGGCATTGAGTATGCCGGGAGTCTGCATCGTAATCACTCCCCTTATCTCGTTGATGAAAGACCAGGTGGACCATCTTCGTCAGCGGGGCATAACGGCTTATGCCATATATTCAGGCCTGTCCCATAATGATATAGTAAAGATTCTTGATAATTGCATCTACGGTGATATCAAGTTCTTGTATGTCTCTCCCGAACGTCTGTCGTCATACATCTTTCTTGCAAAGCTCCGTCATATAGATGTAAGTTTTATTACTGTTGATGAGGCGCACTGCATATCACAGTGGGGATATGATTTCCGACCGGCATATTTGCGTATTTCAGAGTTGCGTTCCATGCTTCCTGGGAAAGCGGTGCTTGCCCTTACGGCGACAGCGACACGTTCCGTTGTTGAGGATATACAGCAACAGCTTGCCTTCAAGGACGGACATGTCTTCCGCATGTCTTTCCGTCGCGACAATATATCGTATATCGTCCGTCATACGATGGACAGGAGAGCGGAGATTATCCATATTCTCAATAATGTAAGTGGCAGCACTATCATATACACGAACAGCCGTAAAGCCACCAAGGAACTGAGCGGCATGATTAATGAAGCAGGTATATCAGCGACGTTTTTCCATGCAGGACTGGATATAGCCGTGAAGACAAAGCGCCAGCACGACTGGCACTGCGGTCTCGTCCGCGTGATAGTGGCGACCAATGCATTCGGCATGGGCATCGACAAGCCAGATGTCCGCCTTGTAATACATGCCGATGTCCCCTCTTCCATAGAGGCATACTTTCAGGAAGCAGGCAGAGCCGGACGCGATGGCAAGCTGTCGTACGCTGTATTGCTCAAGACACAGAGCACCCCGATGTTGTTGCGGCGCCGTGTGAGACTATCTTTCCCGGAGAAGGATTTTGTCAGGAAAGTCTATGAGCGCCTCGCTTATTATTATGAAATAGGTGTAGGCATGGGTAAGGAGCTGTCGTTTGTCTTCCCGTTAGGCAAATTCTGTACAGTATATGGTTATTCCATTAATGATGTAGATGCGGCACTGCATATTCTTGACAATGCAGGATATATCAAGTATGATTCTAATCCTGACGATAATTCGCGTGTGAAGTTCATCGTATCACGTGACGAGCTTTATCTCTTGCGCAATCTTCCGGAAGAAGTCGATGACATGATAGATGCCATGATGAGGCTGTATACTGGCCTTTTCAGTGATTACGTCTATGTTGATACAAGAGCCATAGCTTACAGATGTTCATCCACGCCGCAGCGCATATATACCCTTCTCACGGATCTTCGCCGTAGAGGCATCATAGAGTTCATCCCTCCAAGGACAGAGCCTCGATTGACATTCCTTGTGAATCGTGTCGATGAATGTCGTGTCTATATTCCACGGGAGGCATACGACAACTTGCGGGATACGATGACGGAGCATATAGAAAGCATGGTCCAATATATTAATAATGATGTTGTATGTCGTCAGCAACAGCTCATAAGATATTTTGGAGAGGACAGCACTTATGAATGTGGAAAATGTGAGATATGTCTGGAAAAGAGGAAAAAGCCACAGGATACGCCCGTCGATATCAAGAAGGCGATTCTTGATTTGTTGTCAGACGGCAATAAGCGGCATATAAGGGAAATTGCCCAGTTGCCATATCAGAAGGAGCTCATTCACATGGCTGTCGCAGAACTTCTGGAGAATAATGATATAATATCAGACGGTATAACGGTTAAAATTAGTTAAACGGAATGTACTTTTCCTTACGTTTTCTTGCTGAAGATATATAAAATATGTAATTTTGCAATCAAATAAGACAAAATAATATGAATAAGTCATTTACATACTTCTTTTACTATTACTTTGCAAGACCATGTAAAGCGGGAAGTTGCGTGTAAATTTCAACTTATGAAAGCAGATATATAAAAATCATATATGCAGAATCCCGCTCAGATATAAATCTGGCGGGTTTTTTGTTATAATATAAAAAACGAGTCAATAAATGAAGCGAATAGCAATACAGGGATTTGAAGGTAGTTTTCATGACATCACGGCACACCATTACTTCCAGGGTGAGCAGCTGCAGATGATATGCTGTGCCACATTTGAGGAGGTCTTTGAGCAGATGAAGAATGACCCTACTGTCATCGGACTGACTGCGATAGAGAACACCATTGCCGGCTCTCTCCTTCATAATTACGAACTGTTGCTTCAGAGTGGCATGACCGTTGTCGGTGAGGACAAGACACATATCAGCCATTGCCTCTGCTGCCTTCCATCGCAGACCATAGAGGATATAAAGGAAGTACACTCACATCCTGTAGCGCTGATGCAGTGCCGACAATATTTGTCACAGCATCCGAATATGAGGATAATCGAGGCGGAAGATACGGCAGGTGCAGCACAGTGGATTGCCGAGAACAATGCGGAGGGCATTGCCGCTATCTGCCATGCCGATGCGGCAAGACTTTACGGCTTGACCGTCTTGGAGAACAATATAGAAGACAACAAGCACAACTATACCCGCTTCCTTGTTCTTTCAGATCCACGCAAGGCAGATATGCTCCGTCCTATCAATGACACCAATAAGTCCAGCCTCGTGTTCTCGTTGCCTCACGAGGAAGGTTCTCTGTCACAGGTGCTGTCGATATTGAGCTTCTATACTATGCAGCTGACAAAGATACAGTCACTGCCGATAATCGGCAGAGAGTGGGAGTACCTCTTCTATGTAGATATAACATATACCAATCTTGTAAGATACCGTCAGGCTGTGGATGCCATTATCCCGCTGACTCGTGAATTGAAAATCCTCGGCGAATACAAAGCCGTATAAAAAATACTAAGACCGCTATGATCAAGCCAGCAGACAGACTCAACTCAGTCCAGGAATACTATTTCAGCAGAAAGCTGAAAGAAGTGGCAAAGCTCAATGCTGATGGGAAGGATATAATATCCCTTGCTATCGGTTCGCCTGACATGCCACCGTCAGAAAACACCGTCACACGACTCTGCGAAGTCGCACACGACCCCTCCGCACACGGCTATCAGCCGACAGTAGGAACGCCGGAACTCAGGAAAGCCATGGCAGGATACTACAAGAGATGGTTTGATGTCGACCTTGACTGGCAGACGGAAATACAGCCTCTCATCGGTTCCAAGGAGGGCATACTGCATATAACACTCGCATTCTGCAATCCAGGTGACGAGATCCTTGTACCCAATCCGGGGTATCCGACATATACATCGCTCTCCAAGCTCCTCGGACAGAAGATAGTCAACTATACTCTCCGTGAGGATAATGGCTGGCAGCCTGACTGGGAACAGCTTGAAAGCATGGACCTTTCGCATGTAAAGCTCATGTGGACAAACTATCCCAACATGCCTACTGGCGGCAACGCCCAGATGGAGACCTATGAGCGGCTTGTTGAGTTTGCAAGGAAACATGATATAGTCGTAGTAAACGATAATCCCTACTCTTTCATAATAAATGACAATCCCATATCGCTCCTTCAGGTTAAGGGTGCCAAGGACTGTTGCATCGAGCTTAACTCAATGTCCAAAAGCCACAATATGCCCGGCTGGCGTGTGGGGCTATGCGCGTCAAACAAAGAGTTCATATCATGGATTCTGAAAGTGAAGTCAAATATCGATTCCGGCACATTCCGCGGACTACAGCTTGCAGCGGCAGAGGCATATACAAATACAGACGAATGGCATCATGAGGCCAACTATACGATATATAAGCGCCGTCGTGTCATAGCGGAAGAAATCATGATGACGTTGGGATGCACTTTCGACCATACACAGGTCGGAATGTTCCTCTGGGGCAGGATACCTGATTCCTATAAAGACTGTGAGGAACTCACTGAACGTGTGCTCCACGAGGCACGGGTATTCATCACCCCAGGCTTTATCTTCGGTTCAAACGGCGAGCGTTATATACGCATATCGCTCTGTGCCAAGGATGAGAAAATGCAGGAGGCACTCGACCGCATCAAGGCAATAATGTAGTGCAGTAGAGCTTCACCGGCATCCGTTTTGCCAATGAAGCCCATGGATAAAGAATAACGAAAAAACAGATATAAGAATGGAACTCAACCTTAAACCACTCAATTTACCAAGTGATCAGAAACGCCCGTTTGTCATAGCAGGCCCTTGCTCGGCAGAGACAGAAGAGCAGGTGATGTCTACAGCGACGGAACTTGCAGCCAAAGGCTGCCACATGTTCCGTGCCGGAGTATGGAAGCCACGTACCAAACCTGGAGGCTTTGAAGGCCACGGAGAACCGGCTCTGCAATGGATGAAGCAAGTGAAGGATACCACAGGCATGTGCATAGGCACGGAAGTCGCAACGCCAGAACATGTGGAGCTTGCCATGAAGTACGGCATAGACATCCTATGGATAGGAGCACGCACGTCAGCCAATCCGTTTGCCATGCAGGCCCTTGCAGATTCCATGAAAGGGCTTGACATCCCTGTGTTCGTCAAGAACCCTGTCAATCCTGATCTTGAACTGTGGATTGGAGCCCTTGAGAGGCTGAATGCCGCAGGTTTGGAGAAGCTGGCAGTAATCCATCGCGGATTCTCTTCTTTCGACAAGACAATCTACCGCAACCAGCCGATGTGGCAGATACCTATCGAGCTACGCCGACGCATCCCTGAACTGCCTATCATCTGCGACCCTTCCCATATGGGTGGTAAGCGCGAACTTATAGCTCCGCTGTGCCAGCAGGCTCTTGACCTCGGCGTTGACGGATTGATGGTAGAGGCTCACTGCAATCCTGATAAAGCCTGGTCTGACGCCAAGCAGCAGGTAACTCCTGATGTACTGGACTACATACTCTCGCTCCTTATCGTCCGTGATTCAGCTTGGACGACAGAAGGCATACAGAAGCTGCGTCATGAGATAGACGTCATAGACAACCAGCTGATGGACCTCCTCTCAAAGCGTATGCGTATCTGCCGCGAGATAGGACAGTATAAGAAAGAACACAATATGACTGTCCTCCAGACAGGTCGCTATAGCGAGATTCTCAACAAGCGCGGAGCACAGGGCGCACTCTGCGGTATGGCACCTGACTTTGTAAAGCAGATCTTCGAGCACATCCATGAAGAGTCTGTACGTCAGCAACTTGAAATAGTAGGAAAATAATCGGCGATATAATATGAAGATACTTGTATTGGGAGCAGGAAAGATGGGGAGCTTCTTCATCGACCTGCTGAGCTTCGACCATGAAGTTGCAGCGTTCGAGAAAGACCTCAAGCGCCTGCGTTTCACCTACAACTGCCAGCGATTCTCCACACTGGAGGAAATCAAGGCCTTCGAGCCGGAACTGGTTATCAATGCCGTCACCGTGAAGTATACCATACCGGCATTTGACGAGATACTGCCATATATCCCAGCGGGCTGTATCATCTCCGACATCAGTTCAGTAAAGACAGGACTCCATGACTACTACATGCAGACAGGACACCGCTATGTATCCACCCATCCGATGTTCGGGCCGACATTTGCTAACCTCCAGCAACTCTCTGAAGAGAATGCCATAATCATCAATGAAGGCGATTACATGGGACGCTGCTTCTTCAAGGACCTCTATTCACGCCTCGGACTCAATATCTACGAGTACACCTTCGAGGAGCACGATCGCACTATGGCATATTCGCTGAGCATCCCCTTTGTGTCGACCTTTGTCTTCTCTGCTGTAATGGAACATCAGGATGCCCCAGGCACGACATTCAAGCGTCACATGCGCATAGCTAAGGGAGTGCTAAACGAGGACGACTACCTGCTGCAGGAAGTCCTTTTCAATCCCTATACCCATGACAACGTGGCGAAGATACGCACCGAATTGAAAGAGCTGCTTGCTATTATCGACAATAAAGACGCTGATGCCATGCACCGCTATCTTGAAAAGATACGCCACAACGTAGAGCGGGACATAAACGAGATAAAGTAATGATGGTTGCATACGGTTATACGGTTAGGAGGTTTTACGGAGATTGCCTTTCCTGTGACCGCCAAACCGTATAACTGTCCAACCGTATAACCGAAACTATGAACAAAACGACCAAAATATTCATGGGACTGATAGCCTTTATAAGCTGCATGTTAGGATGTAATGCCCAGACAGACAAGTTCAAGAGTGTCGGACCGGAAGAGTTCCGTGCAGTGATAGCCGACACAGCTACAGTGCTGCTCGATGTGCGCACGCCAGAGGAGTACGCCGAGGGACACATCGGAGACGCAAGGAATATCGATGTGCTCAGTGATGATTTTGAGACAGCGGTCTTAGCCTCACTGCCTGCAGACAAGACCATTGCTGTCTACTGCCGCAGTGGCAGACGAAGCAAGAAAGCCGCTACCATCCTCGCGGAGCATGGATATGATGTAGTGGAACTCGAGACAGGATATCTCGGATGGATAAAGGAGAAGTGAATGTTGTTTTAAGAAGGCTGTCCTTGTTTGTATTTTGCAGTCCTGAATACAAATGTATTGCATACATGAGAGGACTAATGTCATACTTGATATAATGTCAGCATTTTACAATTAGCCCCAAGGCTTATAGTCTGTATTGCAAAATGCTGACATTATTGTTTCTTCTTAATCTGTTGCCGACTATTTCTTGCTTTGTTTATCTCCTCAAAATGGAGATGTCCCCACTCTATTATATAGCCAATCTCCCTTAAGAAACTTTTTCCCAATGGAGTGACAGTATATTCCACACATGGAGGAAACGTATCGTGTTCGTTGCGTGAGGCAAGCCCTTCGGACTCAAGATAGTCAAGTGTGGAGGCAAGCATCTTCTCAGAAATGCCTGGGATTTCCCTGAACAAATCTCCAAAACGTGTCCCAAGACAAGTATTTTCTTTATGTTCAGAGGATTGTTTGCTTGTATCTTCTATACATAGCAATATAACCAAAGCCCATTTATGGCTCATCCATTCAAGGACAGGTGCCGCCTTGCAATATCTGTAATCAAGTTTTTTATTCATCTGTATGTCAGTTTGCCGGTTCTTTGCCGGCATTTGTTTTTTTTGCAAAGTTACATGAAAAAAAACACTTCGACAGGATAATACTAACAACAATGTAAGGGGAATATACCAGAAATATCTTTCCCAGATGTGCCCGTTATGCTACCTTTGCAGTCGAATAAAGTAAAATGGTAGAAAGATGAATCATATATCCTTTATGGAATAAATGATGATAGATTTATCAGTCTGCTGATTTTGAAACCCTAAAAACACTGCACAATGATTCCGACATTACATTTCAACGGCCCTGTATGGCGACCGCCATACGAATCGACTGCACAGCTGCTACAGGTGACAGCAGGATGTACATGGCATAGATGCAAATTCTGTACACTATACGGTCAGCAACGTTTCAGAATGTCTCCTGTAAGCGAGATAGAAAGTGACCTGCGTATTATAAAGAGATTCCAGCCACGTGCCCGACGTATATTTCTGACAGGAGCCAATCCTTTTGTGCTCACGACCGACAAACTTGCCGATATAGCACAGCTTATACGCAGATACATAAGTGAAGGGCAACCGACCATCGGCTGTTTTGCCCGTGTGACTGATATCGCAGACAAGTCTGTTGATAATCTGAGGCTGTTGCATCAGCTGGGATATGACTATATCACCATCGGTGTTGAAAGCGGAGACAGTGATACACTGACGCGAGTGAATAAAGGGTATGTTGCAGAGGACATCCTGATACAGCTGCATAAACTTGACGAGGCAGGCATCCGTTATAACCTGTTCTATCTCGCAGGCTTGGCTGGCGCAGGCAACGGCAAGCGTAATGCCATGCGTTCGGCAGAACTTTTCAGCAAGCTATCGCCTGTAAGCATTGGTATACTTTCACTCACTCTTTTTCCTGAGAGCGAGTTGTATAAAGAAGTTCAGGACGATCTTTTCAAGGAAGCGTCAGAGCATGAACGACTTGACGAGATAATGTGTCTCGTCCGCAATCTGCAATGCCGTACACATATACTTGGCCGTACAGTAAGCAATCCAGTGCCGTTTACAGGTTATATTCCTACCGACCGTCAGACGATTCTGGACACATTGTCTTCTGTCAGATCCTCACTGAGTGAGCAGGAGTTGCGCGATTACCGTGACGGCATCGTCTCGCTGTGATGTCTCGCTGTGGGACGATGCCGTCACGGGGATGTGAATCATTCCTTGCCGATATAGTCAAGTATCTGCTCCGCGTGGATTTTCGTCTTTATCTCTTTCGGGGAGAATATCTTCTCTATGATACCCTCCTCATTTACAAGATAAGTGGTGCGCAGTGTGCCTATGGTGCGCCTTCCGCATGCCACTTTCTCTCCCCAGCAACCGAGGGCCTGCAGGAGTGTGGTTTCGGTGTCGGCAATGAGGGGAAAGTCCAGCCCCTGTGTCTCTGCAAACTTCTTCTGTGCTGTCTCCTTGTCCTTGCTCACACCGATGATGGCATATCCGGCGGCCTCCAGCTCGGCTTTGTGTGCCTGCAGGGAGCATGCCTCTGCCGTGCATCCGCTCGTGTTGGCCTTGGGATAGCTGTAAAGCACTATCTTCTTTCCGCGATAGTCGCTGCTCTTGATCTCGTTGCCGTTCTGGTCTCTTCCGAGCACCTCCGGTATTCTGTCTCCTACTTTCATGATGTTGTTCGATTTAAGTGTTATACTATAATATTCCTTTTGGGACACTTTGTAATTACCTGTGTATCAAATGGCTGTCTTGTTGTGACTTCTCCTGCTTGCAGAGGGTGGCCTTTTGCGTGGTAAAGGGTCACCTTCTGGCATATAAAGGGTCACCCTATACAAGGCAGACCGTCACCTTTGGATATAAGGCAGGCAATGTATGTTGTTTAGTCGTTTTGTTGTTAGGTCGTTTTGTTAATACCGATAACCCCAGAACTATAACCGTATCACCGTTCAGCCTATTTATAGAACGAGACATACTCGTTGAACTCGGGTGTGTCATATCTTGTGCTCACCCCTACTCCTACAGCGACAAGGCGTTCGGCTGGGATGTGGTGTCTTTCTTCAAGATATTTCTTGACATTGGCGGCCCTCTCCTCGCAGATGGCATTGACACGCGAGGCGGGAGTCTCCGCGCTTGTGTATCCTCCTATGATGATTGTCTTGCCGGGATTGTTACCCAGATATTCCGCGATATTGGCTATGATGAGTTCCTGTGACTCGCTGATGTTCACGGAATCTTTCTGAAAGCGCACGGTCTTGTTCAGTGGAGTCTGTGCTCCAGCCGCGAGTGCCGTCATTACGACGACGAGTGTCATGATAATCTTTTTCATTGTCTCTTCGTGTTTTATGTGTTGGTTTTATTGAAAAGACACTGCAAAGCTTGGATGGACAACTGCCACTTTTGCAGCTCTGTCTCACGCGAGGATGCAGTTTTCTCCCTGCAAAGGTAGTGATTTTCTGCTTTACTGAAAATTTTCCGCTCCCAATATACAATATTTATTGAACATTAAGCAAATTTGGTACACCCGTGCAGTGTGTGCCGACTATTTCACCGTGATATGGAAACAGCCCTGCTTCACCTCGTACTTTATATAGCATCTTCCAGCCTCGCGGAAGTCACGCAAGACCTCAGACAATATCCATTTCAGCGTGTCGTTCTGCACTTCGCGGCGAGGTCCCTTGCGAGGGTCGTAGACTGTTTTATAACGGTTTTGCGCTATATCGAACGTTGTGCCGTAAAGGTGGCATGAGTTGTCTGTAGCATTGCCGTTGCGCCTTTGCAGTCTCGACACATCCTCACGGGTGCGCAGAACGCTCGTGACGAGAATCTTATGGAACGGCACGCCCTTGACATACAGCGAGTCATAGTATGCCCTGCCTATGTCGTTCAGGAGCGTTGACGCACGGGGCACGAGGTAAGGAATGCTGTTTTTCAGGTTCTCGACATAGAAATAGGGATTCGCGCCGATATATACCAGTTCCGACATCCTTTTCTCCGCATCGAGGCGGTTGGCGACTGGCTTCACGCCCCATCTCTGCGCTGCGTCCAGATGCACGGCCTGGCTGTCGGGAAAGCAGTCTTTGAACCGTGGCACGGAGTATATGCGGTGAGGCGTGAAATCCTTGTCCGCAGGAAAATTCTTTGCAGAAGCATGAGAAGCCTGCGGCCCGTCAGTGACCTTGCCTATGATGTCACGCGTAGTTATCGTGTCGATATCGGCCGTGTCGCTTGGGTTGCAAGCCGTCGCCAAGGAGTCAAGCCGGGCGCGCTCAGTCCTTGTCATCGCCAGCTCGGGACATGCACACCGCACCAGTGCAAGTATAACGGCCACAATGCCAAAGGTCTGCAAATATACGGATTTTGATACTTTCATTCTTAAAGTTTATTTATTCGGAGCACAAAGTTAAGGAAAAAGATTGAAGATTGTGAACTTTTTTGTAACTTTGCAGGGAATTTTTAAGATTTAATAAAGGTTGATAGAGAAACATATCATAATAGAGGATGTTGACCCGGTCATGTTTTACGGGGTGGACAATGCACATCTGCAGATGCTGAAGTCCCTGTTCCCGAAACTGCGCATCAATGCCCGTGGTGATGTCATCCGTATACTTGGCGACGAAGAAGAGATGTCCCAGTTTGAGGAGAATGTCGAGACGATGCGCAGACATCTGATAAAGTTCAATTCTATCGCCGAAGAGGATATAATAGACATCGTAAAGGGAAGACAGACGAAGGCAGATGCCGTGAAGGGCGTCGTATGCTACAGCATCTCGGGACGGCCTATAAAGAGTCGCTCTGCCAACCAGCAAAGGCTTATCGATGCTTTCGGTAAAGATGACATGACTTTTGCCGTCGGGCCGGCTGGCACAGGCAAGACCTACCTGTCCATAGCCCTTGCCGTGAAGGCCTTGAAGGAGAAGCAAGTAAAGCGCCTGATACTCTCGCGCCCAGCTGTGGAGGCAGGAGAGAAACTTGGATTCCTCCCTGGCGACATGAAGGATAAAATAGATCCGTACTTGCAGCCTCTGTATGACGCCCTCGAGGATATGATACCCGCGGCGAAGCTGCAGGACATGATGGAGAAGCGCATCATCCAGATAGCTCCGCTGGCATTCATGCGAGGCAGGACGCTGAACGACGCTGTGGTGATCCTTGACGAGGCACAGAATACCACAACGGCACAGATAAAGATGTTCCTTACCCGTATGGGATGGAACACGAAGATGATTGTCACGGGTGACCTTACACAGATAGACTTGCCGAGAAATACCCGTTCGGGACTTGGAGAGGCACTGAAGATACTGCAAGGGGTTGAGGGAATATCCGTCATACACCTTGACCAGGGCGACATCGTGCGCCACAAGCTTGTCACAAGAATAGTAAACGCATTTAACAAATACGACAATGAAAGCATTGACTAAGACAGATTTCCAGTTTGCTGGACAGAAAAGTGTGTATCACGGAAAAGTGCGCGATGTGTACAACATCGACGACGACCTGATGGTGATGGTCGCTACAGACCGTATCTCGGCCTTTGATGTCATACTGCCGAAAGGCATTCCTTTCAAAGGACAGGTGCTGAACCAGATTGCCGCGAAATTCCTTGACGCAACGAGCGACATCTGCCCGAACTGGAAACTTGCCACCCCTGATCCGCAGGTCACTGTCGGACTGAAATGTGAGGGCTTCCGTGTGGAGATGATTATCCGCGGCATACTTACAGGGTCGGCATGGCGCGACTACCAGAAGGGATGCCGTGAGATCTGCGGTGTAAGACTGCCAGATGGAATGCGCGAGAACGAGCGCTTCCCAGAGCCGATAATCACTCCTACCACAAAGGCCGATGAAGGTCACGACCTCAACATCTCGAAGGAAGAGATCATTGCCCAGGGCATCGTGTCGGCAGAGGATTATGCGGTGATGGAGGACTACACCCGCAAGCTCTTTGCACGAGGTCAGGAGATTGCTGCAAAGCGAGGCCTCATACTCGTCGACACGAAATACGAGTTCGGAAAGCGCGACGGCAAGGTCTATCTTATCGACGAAATCCATACACCGGACTCTTCACGTTATTTCTACGCAGATGGCTATGAGGAGAAGTTTGAAAAAGGCGAACCGCAGAAGCAGCTCTCAAAGGAGTTTGTACGTCAGTGGCTTATCGAGCATGACTTTATGAACGAGCCGGGACAGACCATGCCGGAGATAACCGATGAGTATGCAGAAAGCGTCTCGGAGCGCTACATAGAGCTCTACGAAAGCATTACAGGAGAGAAATTTGACAAGACTCAGGATACAGGGGACATCAATGCGCGCATAGAGCAGAACGTCTCCGCATATCTCGCATCACGTAAGGCATGAAGACTGTTGTACGGTCAGGCGGTTTGACGGTTATGCGGAGATTACTCCTGCTGTAGCCGAAAAACCACAAGACCGTACAACTGCTTAAACCGTCCCACAATCAATAACCTATAAAGTTCCGATTAAGCGAGGACAGTCAAAAGCTTGCTTTTAGACTGTTGAGTGGAAGGAACTTCGAGCGAAGCTCAACCTACACATAACCTACAACCAAAACAATGGACAAATACGGGATTATAGGGCATCCTCTCGGTCACTCCTTTTCCCCGGGATTTTTCAATGAAAAGTTCCGTAACGAGAATATTGATGCTGTCTACGAGATGTTTGACCTTCCGCAGATAGAGGCGGTCATAGAGGTCCTGGCTTCCAATCCGGAGCTTCGCGGTCTGAATGTGACCATACCGTACAAGCAGAAGATAATGCACTATCTCGATGAGCTTAGCGATGAAGCTCGTGCAATAGGTGCTGTCAATGTCGTGCGCATCTCACACGACAATGGCAAAGTGCACATGAAGGGGTACAACAGTGATGTCATCGGATTCACACGTTCCATAGAGCCTCTTTTGGAAAAATACCACAAGAAAGCCCTTATACTGGGTACAGGCGGTGCATCGAAAGCTGTAGAGTATGGTCTTGGCAAACTCGGGCTCGAGACTGTAAAGGTGAGCCGCTATGAACGTCCTGACACTATCCAGTATGAGAAGGTCACGGCGGACATTGTCAGGGAATACAACGTCATCGTCAACTGCACTCCTGTAGGTATGTATCCCGACACGGAAGAGTGTCCGCAACTGCCTTACGAGGCCATGGACAGCCATACTCTGCTTTATGACCTTATATATAATCCCGACGAGACTCTCTTCATGAAGAAAGGAAGTCAGAATGGTGCCGTGACAAAAAACGGACTGGAGATGCTCCTGCTCCAGGCATACGCTTCGTGGGAGTTTTGGAACGAATAGACAACAAAGGAAGGACACAGGCTTGCATGTGTATGCAGGGCATGTCTTTCCGTTTTCCGTATTTCAGACAGGTAATATAAAGAACGCATTTTCATAAAAGAACCTTATATAAAAACAATGAGCAACAATCGTTATATGATGCGCGGTGTGAGCGCCGCAAAGGAAGATGTCCACAACGCGATAAAGAATATAGACAAAGGCATCTTCCCGCAGGCTTTCTGCAAGATAATTCCTGATATTCTGGGCGGCGACCCGGAATATTGCAATATCATGCATGCTGACGGTGCCGGTACCAAGTCTTCACTGGCGTATATGTACTGGAAGGAAACCGGCGATATAAATGTCTGGAAAGGCATTGCACAGGACGCTATCGTGATGAATACCGATGACCTTCTTTGTGTCGGTGCGGTTGACAATATACTTGTCTCATCCACCATCGGAAGAAACAAGATGCTCATCCCGGGAGAAGTCATATCGGCTGTCATCAACGGCACTGACGAACTTCTTTCCGAAATGCGTGAGATGGGTGTCGGCATCTACCCTACCGGCGGTGAGACGGCAGACGTGGGCGACCTCGTACGCACCATTATCGTGGACTCTACCGTCACTTGCAGGATGAAGCGCAGCGATGTCATAGACAATAAGAACATACGTCCTGGTGACGTCATTGTCGGTCTGTCATCGTGCGGTCAGGCTACATACGAGAAGCAATATAACGGAGGTATGGGCTCTAATGGCCTCACTTCTGCACGCCATGACGTGTTCTCAAAGTATCTTGCAGATAAATATCCGGAGTCGTATGACCAGAAGGTGCCTGACGAACTCGTATATTCTGGCACGAAAAGACTTACTGATGCTATGGAAGGACTCGGCGTTGATGCCGGTCAGCTTGTACTCTCGCCTACACGTACCTATGCACCTGTGATAAAGAAGATACTTGACGAGCTGCGTCCCGAGATTCACGGTATGGTACACTGTACGGGTGGAGCGCAGACGAAGGTGTTGCATTTCGTGAGTGACGACTGCCGTGTCATAAAGGACAATATGTTCCATGTGCCGCCGCTGTTCAAGATGATTCATGATGAGAGCGGTACAGACTGGAAAGAGATGTACCAAGTCTTCAATATGGGACACCGTATGGAGATTTACGTCCGTCCTGAGGTGGCAGAGCAGGTCATGGCGATCAGCAAGTCGTTTAATATTGACGCACAGATAGTCGGCCGTATCGAGGAAGGCAAGAAATCCCTGACTATCAAGTCTGAATACGGCACGTTTGAATACTAATTGACAATAATAATGGCAGAAAACAATAGCATATTACAGAAGCTGGACGGATTGGAAGCTCGGTACGAGGAAGTCTCGACATTGATTACCGACCCTGCGGTCATATCCGATCAGCAGCGTTACGTGAAACTGACACGCGAATACAAGGACCTTGAGGATATCATGAAGCTCCGCAAGAAATATGTCGAGTGTATTGAAGGCATAGCGGAGGCAAAGGATATTCTCATGAACGAGTCCGACCCTGATATGAAGGAGATGGCGCGTGAGCAGTTGGCAGAGAACGAGGCAGAGCAGCCTCGACTGGAAGAGGAAATAAAGATAGCCCTTGTCCCGAAAGACCCGGAGGATGCCAAGAACATCGAGATGGAGATTCGCGCGGGAACAGGCGGCGACGAGGCTTGTCTGTTTGCTGGAGATCTGTTCAAGATGTACAAGGCCTTTTGTGAGTCAAAAGGATGGTCTGTCAGCGTGACAGACATGTCGGAGGGTGCTGTAGGCGGATATAAGGAGATAGACTTTGCCGTCAGCGGCGAGAACGTCTATGGTGTAATGAAATATGAGTCTGGCGTACACCGTGTGCAGCGTGTCCCTGTAACGGAGTCTAACGGACGTATGCAGACTTCTGCTGCGACTGTGGCTGTATTGCCGGAAGCAGAGGCTTTTGATGTCCAGATAAACGAAGGTGAGATAAAATGGGACACTTTCCGCTCCTCTGGTGCTGGCGGTCAGAATGTAAACAAGGTGGAGTCCGGTGTGCGTGCACGTTATATGTGGAAGAATCCTAATACAGGCGAGACAGAGGAAATCCTTATCGAGTGTACGGAGACGCGTGACCAGCCGAAAAACAAGGAACGTGCCTTGGCGCGCCTGCGTACATATATATATGATAAGGAGCATCAGAAATATCTGGATGATATTGCATCACGCCGCAAGTCACTTGTCTCTACAGGCGACCGCTCGGCAAAGATACGCACCTATAATTTCCCGCAAGGACGTGTGACAGACCACCGCATCGGCTATACCACACACGATCTTCAGGGATTCCTTGGCGGTAATATACAGGATATGATAGACGCATTGACTGTTGCCGAGAATGCTGAACGCATGAAAGAGGCGGAACTATAAGTTTTAATTTAATATGACAAGATGGCATGTCGATTAGAGAATTTTTCAAACCGCTGAATACAAAATCCAATTCAAGGCTTTTTATGGCAATGGCCATAGCAAGTCTCGCGGTATTGTATGCTCCTTTCGCGCCAAGTTTCATTATGGCAATGGCCGTGCTGCTATTGTGGTATGCCGTGGTTGTCATGGCATTCTGTGCAATAGAACATTTAATAAACAAGAATAAATCCAACCCAAATGAATAGACAAGAACTTGTAAACCAGATTTATACCAAAAAGAGTTTCCTTTGTGTCGGCTTGGATACCGATATGAAGAAGATACCGCAGCATTTGCTTGACAGTGAAGACCCGATATTCGATTTTAATAAGGCAATAATAGACGCTACAGCTCCGTATTGTGTAGCATATAAGCCCAATCTTGCGTTTTATGAGGCATTTGGCACGAAAGGCATTATGGCATTTGAGAAGACTGTACAATATCTGAAGGACAATTATCCTGAACAGTTTGTCATTGCCGATGCAAAACGCGGTGATATAGGCAATACATCCAAAATGTATGCGAGGACATTCTTCGGAGAGTATGATGTCGATGCATTGACGGTCGCCCCGTATATGGGTGAGGATTCCGTGACGCCTTTCCTTGATGGATATGACGGAAAATGGGTGATTCTGCTCGCGCTGACATCCAACAAGGGGTCTTTTGACTTCCAGTTGACGGAGGATGTTGAAGGCGAGCGTCTGTTTGAGAAAGTCATCAGGAAATCACAGCAATGGGGCAACGATGAAAATATGATGTATGTCGTAGGCGCAACACGCGGTGAGATGTTCAAGGATATCCGCAAGGTTGCACCGAATGCATTTCTCCTTGTGCCTGGTGTCGGTGCACAGGGCGGTTCGCTTGAAGAAGTATGCAAATACGGCATGATTGAGAATTGCGGTCTCCTTGTAAACTCCTCACGTGGCATCATTTACGCTTCCAATGGTATGGATTTTGCGGATATTGCAGGAAAGAAAGCAAAGGAACTGCAAGAGCAAATGGCGGCATTGCTGTAATCGCAAATTGTCAATCCTTGATGAATGAAGATAATCAATGACCCTGTCCATGGGTTTATAAAGATACCGAAGGGACTGCTTCTCCAGATTATACAGCATCCCCTGATGCAACGACTTACACGCATCAAGCAACTGGGTATGTCCAGTTTTGTATATCCAGGTGCACAGCATACAAGATTCCAGCACTCTATCGGTGCATATTACCTTACAAGTGAGGTAATACTTTCCCTCACACAAAAGGGAATATTCATATTTGACTCAGAGGCAGAAGCCGTTGAGGCTGCTATCCTTATGCATGACATTGGCCATGGTCCCTTCTCACATGTTTTAGAGAATACGCTTATTTCTGGTATATGCCATGAAGATATTTCCCTGAAGATGATGGATAAAATCAATCATGATTTGGGAGGTCAGCTGAATCTTGCCCTTTCAGTCTTCAAGGATGAGTATCCGAAGCATTTCCTGCATCAGCTGGTATCTTCACAGCTGGACATGGACCGTCTTGATTATCTTAGCCGTGACTCTTTCTTTACAGGAGTACAGGAAGGTGTTGTCGGAGGAGCTCGAATTTTAGACATGCTTAATGTTGTAGACGATGAAATTGTCATAGACGAGAAAGGAGTCTACTCCATTGAGAATTATCTTACTTCACGCCGTTCGATGTATTGGCAGGTGTATCTGCATAAAACAGTTGTCGCCTGCGAGAAAGTTCTTGTGAACTTGCTTATGCGTGCCAAATACTTGGCTCATAATGGAGTGGAATTGTTCTGTTCACCTCATCTCAGATATTTTATATACAATGATGTCGACAAGGATGTTTTTGAAAGTGATTCGCAGGCATTTTATAATTATGCCATGCTTGATGACAATGACATCTGGTCTGCAGTAAAGGTATGGACGAGACATGACGACAAGATACTCGCAATGTTATCAAATGCCCTTGTGAACCGTAAACAGTTTAAGGTCGAGATTTATGATGAACCTGTTTCGGAAGAGCGTATATCTGAGGTGCGTCATGAGCTGGCCGAACATTGCGATGTCACATTCGAGGACACAAGATTCTTGTACAGCGTAGACGTCATTAAGAAAGATATGTATGATATAGGAGGAGAAAGCATAAAGGTTCTTCTGAAGAACGGATGTGTACAGGATATCTGTGAAGTTTCAGACCTCCTTAATGCGGCATTACTATGTTGCCAAAAACCGAAATATTATCTCTCCTTTCATAGGCTATAGACCAATTAACACCGCAAAACGCCGAAAACCTTATCAATTTCTTTGTAGATACAAAAAGTTTTTGTATTTTTGCAAAAATTATAAGTTCAGATATGGAATTCACAGCAAAACAAATAGCAGAGTTTATCCAAGGGCGTGTTGAAGGTGACGAGAATGCCACAGTCAACACATTTGCCAAAATAGAAGAAGGCAAGCCTGGAGCTATATCATTTCTGTCAAATTCAAAATATACACACTACATTTACGAGACCGAGGCTTCGATTGTACTTGTCGATGAGAGCCTGAAACTTGAAAAAGAGGTCAAAAGCACTCTTATACGTGTTAAGAGTGCATATGAAGCTGTGGCACGGTTGCTCCAGCTTTACGAATCAATGAAACCAAAGAAGAAGGGCATAGACTCTCTTGCTTTCATCGATTCTACAGCAAAAATCGGTGAGGACTGTTATATCGGTCCTTTTGTTGCGATAGGACCAAATGTGACAGTCGGAAACGGTTGTGTACTGCATCCGCATGTAACAATAGGCGAAGGCGCTGTCATAGGTGACGATACCGAGATTTACAGCAATGCCGTTGTATATCATGGATGCAAAATTGGCAAGCGTTGTGTCCTGCATGCGGGATGTGTAATAGGTGCAGACGGTTTCGGATTTGCTCCATCGGAGAATGGATATGACAAGATTCCACAAATAGGCATTGTAACTATCGAGGATGATGTGGAAATTGGTGCAAATACCTGTGTTGACCGTTCCACTATGGGGTCAACATTTATACGCAAAGGTGTCAAGCTTGACAATCTTGTGCAGATTGCCCATAACACAGATATCGGAGCAAATACAGTCATGTCAAGTCAAGTCGGTGTAGCTGGCTCTACCAAAGTCGGTGAATGGTGTATGTTCGGAGGCCAGGTCGGTGTGTCCGGGCATATAACTATTGGCAATAAGGTCATGCTTGGTGCACAATCAGGCGTTCCTGGCTCCATAAAAGATAATCAGCAGCTTATTGGCACTCCCCCTATGGAGATGAAGCCTTATTTCCGTTCACAGGCTATCTTTAGGCGACTCCCTGATATGTACAAGGAGTTGAATGAGTTAAGAAAAGAAGTTGACGAACTTAAATCTAAGAAGTAATGTCCAAGCAGAAAACATTAAGAGGAAGCTTCTCCCTGTGCGGAAAAGGTCTCCATACAGGACTGAGTCTTACTGTGACTTTCAATCCTGCTCCAGAAAATACAGGATATAGGATTCAACGTATTGATATTGAGGGCGAACCTGTCATTGAAGCTGTAGCGGAACGTGTTGTAGATACACAGCGTGGCACAGTCGTTGGAAAGGGAGACGTTCTTGTCTCTACAATAGAACACGGTCTTTCTGCACTCTATGCATTAGGTATTGACAACTGCCTTATTCAGGTCAATGGTCCGGAGTTCCCGATTCTTGACGGCTCGGCAGCTCCCTATGTTGAAAAAATCAATACCGTAGGAATCGTTGAGCAAAATGCTCCTAAGGATTATTATATAATACGTAAGAAAATCGAGGTAAAAGACGAGGAAACTGGTTCTTGCATAACGATTTTCCCTGATGAGGAGTTCTCCATCACGGCAATGTGCTCTTTTGACTCAAAGTTCATAAGCAGCCAGTTTGCGACTCTTGACCACATAGATAAGTATACCGAGGAAATATCAAAAGCACGTACTTTCGTGTTTGTCCGTGATATTTATCCACTGCTACAGGCTGGACTTATTAAGGGTGGCGACATGGATAATGCTATCATCATCTATGAACGTGAACAGCCACAGGAGCAGGTAGACACACTTTGCAATACTCTTGGAGTGCCTCGTATTGACGCGACAAAGCTGGGATATATACAGCATCGTCCTCTTGTATGGGATAACGAATGTACACGTCATAAGTTGCTTGACATTATCGGCGACATGGCACTTATCGGCAAGCATATCAAGGGACGTATTGTGGCGACCCGTCCAGGACATACCATTAACAATAAGTTTGCACGCCTGATACGTAAGGAGATAAAGAAACATGAAATCCAAGCTCCAATATATGACCCGACAGCAGAGCCGGTGATGGATGTCAACCGCATTCGCGAACTTCTTCCACACCGTTATCCTATGCAGTTGGTTGACAAGGTGATAGAACTTGGTCCGAACTCCATTGTCGGTTTAAAGAATATAACAACAGATGAGCCGTTCTTTACAGGGCATTTTCCCAATGAGCCTGTAATGCCGGGTGTATTGCAGATTGAAGCTATGGCACAATGTGGAGGACTGCTTATCCTCAATACCCTTGAAGACCCGAAAAGCTGGTCAACATATTTCCTTGCAATCAATGATGTCAAGTTCAAGAAAAAAGTCGTTCCTGGAGACACATTGCTTTTCAGAGTAGAGCTCACAAGTGCTGTTAGGCATGGAATAGCGACAATGAAAGGATATATGTTCGTTGGCGACAAGGTTGTCAGCGAGGCAACATTTACTGCACAGATAATAAAGAATAGATAGTTATGGCAAATCAAATCAGTCCTATGGCATACGTACACCCGGATGCAAAACTGGGTGACAATAATATTATCGGTCCTTTCTGTTATATTGATGCCGATGTTGTCATTGGTGACAATAACAGGATGCAGAATTCTGTTACTCTCCATCAAGGCACCCGAATGGGTTCCAATAATGAGATATTCCCTGGGGCGAGTATCTCCACCAAGCCTCAGGATCTCAAGTACAGAGGTGAGGCAACAACTTGCGAGATAGGCGATAACAACTCTATTCGTGAGTATGTCACCATATCCCGAGGTACAGCAAGCAAGGGGACAACAAAGGTCGGTTCCAATAATCTTCTCATGGAGAATATGCATATAGCCCATGATTGTATTATAGGAAATGGCTGTATTATCGGTAATTCTACAAAGTTCGCGGGAGAAGTGGTGGTGGATGATTATGCCATCATATCATCAGAATGTCTCTTTCATCAGTTTACGCATATTGGTGGATATGTGATGATTCAAGGCGGAAGCCGTACCAGTCAGGATATTCCGCCGTATGTCATAGCAGGCAAGGAACCTATTCGATTTGCCGGCTTGAATCTTGTAGGTTTGCGTCGTCGAGGATTCTCCAATGAGACGATAACTTCTATACGTGAAGCTTATAATAAGATCTACTCTAAAGGTATCATCAAGGAAGGTATCCAGGAAGTAAAGGATACGATGGAGATTACGGAGGAAATCAAATATGTTATAGATTTCATAGAAAACGCCCAGCGTGGCATAATACGTTGATGCAGACTCTTATTGTCATACTTGGGCCGACAGGTGTCGGCAAGACAGATTTATGTATAGATATTGCCAGACATCTTGGCTGTGAGATAATAAACTGTGATTCCCGGCAACTGTTTCGTGAAATCCCTATAGGCACTGCCGCACCTACTGCTGGACAACAGCAGCTGGTGCGGCATTATTTTGTTGGAACATTGTCGATAGATGATTATTATTCCGCATCGAGATACGAGCAGGATGTCTTGCAGTTTCTTGCAGAACAAGACAACGACAAGACATTTCTCCTTTCAGGAGGCTCAATGATGTATCTTGATGCTGTCTGTAACGGCATAGATGACATGCCGGATATAGATGATGATATACGTAATAGCTTGAAAGACAGACTTGCCCATGAAGGACTTGCGCCACTTATAGCAGAACTTCAGATACTCGACCCAAAACATTGGGAGACAGTTGATAAGAATAATCCGCGTCGCATCCTTCATGCTCTTGAAGTCTGTCATCAGACAGGGCTTCCCTACTCTTCTTTCGTTGGCAAGGAAAAGCCGGCACGGCCATTCAAGGTTATAAAGATCGGGCTTACACGACCGCGTGCAGAACTTTTTGAGCGCATAAACCAACGTGTATTGCAGATGATGGAAGATGGCCTTGAGGAAGAAGCGCGTAGTGTCTATCATAAAAGAGCTCTCAACTCATTGAACACCGTAGGTTATAAGGAGATATTTTCCTATTTCGACGGTAAGATAACCAAGGAGGAGGCTATACGGCAGATACAATCTAACTCACGTCACTATATGAAGAAGCAGGAGACGTGGTTCAAGAGAGACAAGGATATAAAATGGTTTAACCCGAAGGAATATAAAGAAATCATAAATTATATAGATATATCTCTTCAATGAAAATAAAAATGTGTAACTTTGCACTCTAACGTGAAATGCATATACATTATGAATAGAATAAAGCGTTATATCGGCAAAATCAAAAAATGGTCTAAGCAATTCTGGGCCTGGTACAAGAAACTTTACAAAGGTAAACCGTGGTACACGAAGACCGCTGTCGGCATGGTTTCAACACTGGTCTTATTGATAGTGTACCTTACGGCTGTAGACCTTAACCTCTTTTGGCTTTTTGGAAAGTCTCCAGGCTTTTTTGATATTCTGAATCCTAAGACAAGCGAAGCCTCTGTCATTTATTCTGCTGACGGTGTGCAGATTGGCAAATACTTCAATGAGAACAGAACTCCCGTTGAATATAAAGATGTCAATCCGCGCTTTTGGCGTGCCCTTATAGACACAGAAGACGAGCGTTTCTACAAACATGCAGGAATAGACCCTATAGGACTTTTCGGTGCGGCAAAGGATGCGGCGACAGGTCGTGGAGGCCGTGGAGCATCAACCATCACGCAGCAGCTTGCGAAGAACCTTTTCCGTATGCGTACAAACTACTCGACAGGTCTTCTTGGCTATATTCCGGGAGTAAAGATGCTCATCATGAAGTCCAAGGAATGGATACTTGCCGTGAAGCTCGAGCTATGTTATTCTAAAGAAGAGATAATCACAATGTATGCCAATACCGTTGATTTCGGCAGCAATTCGTTTGGCATAAAGACAGCCTCGAAGACCTATTTCAACACCACTCCTGACAAGCTGAAGACAGAGGAGGCAGCCGTACTTGTAGGTATGCTGAAGGCAACGACATACTATAACCCACTTGTCAATCCTGAGAACTCCAAGCACAGACGCAATCAGGTTCTGGAAAACATGGTTGCCCATAATGACCTCTCACGTGAGGAGTGCGACACCCTAAAGACCAAGGACATCGAACTGAACTACAATGTCGAGAGCAATTATGACGGTACAGCACAGTATTTCCGCAATGCCGTTGCCGACTATCTGAAGGACTGGTGTGAGGAAGAGGGCTATGACCTCTACAGCGATGGCCTGAAGATATACACGACCCTCGACACCCGTATGCAGAAGTATGCTGAGCAGGCAGCCATGAAGCAGATGAAGCAGGTGCAGCAGAACTTCAATAACCACTGGGGACTGCGTCGCACACAAGACAATTTCATGCCGGGAGAGAAGCCATGGCAGGATGAATCACACAAGGAGATTGAAGGCTTCATTGAAGGAATAGCGCAGAAGCAGCCTTGCTATAAGGCTTTAGTCGCAAAATACGGTGACAATACCGACTCCATATATCATTACCTCAATGAGCCACATAAGGTGAAAGTCTTTGATTATGAGAAAGGCGAGGTAGAGAAAACCATGTCTACAATGGACTCCATCCGCTATATGGTCAGCTATATGCATTGTGCATTCATAGCAATGGAACCAAACACGGGGCATGTTAAGGCATGGGTCGGCGATATAGACTTTGACCATTGGAAGTATGACAAGGTGACAGCTATGCGTCAGCCTGGTTCTACATTCAAGCTGTTCGTGTACACCGAGGCTATGAATCAGGGACTTACACCATGTGACAAGCGTCGTGACGAATATTTCTCGATGCAGGTCTATGATGAGAAGCAGAAGAAAGAGGTCACTTGGGCTCCTACAAATGCCAATGGATATTTCACAAATGACTCCATGGCGTTGAAGTCGGCCTTTGCAAGGAGTATCAACTCCGTAGCGGTTCGTCTTGGACAGGAGATGGGCATAAAGAATATCGCACGTACAGCCCATGACATGGGCATAAAGTCCCCTCTTGACGAGACCCCTTCTCTCCCACTCGGCTCAAGCGACGTCAACCTGCTTGAACTTGCCGATGCCTACTGTACAGTGGCAAACAACGGAATGCAGCATGAACCGGTTCTTGTGACACGTATCCTCGACCACAACGGCAATGAGATTTACAAAGGGCCGACAGAAGAGACACAGGTGATACCGTATAAGTCGGCATTCCTCATGCAGCAGCTCCTGCAAGGAGGTATGCGTGAGCCAGGAGGCACAAGTCAGTCGCTTTGGGGATACGTCGGAGAATTCCGTGACACCGAGTTCGGCGGCAAGACCGGTACATCCAACAATCACTCTGACGCCTGGTTCCTCGGAGTCTCGCCGAAGCTGGTCGTGGGAGCATGGGTAGGAGGCGAATACCGGTGCATACATTTCCGCACAGGAGCTTTAGGTCAGGGCTCGCGTACGGCATTGCCTATTTGCGGATATTTCCTGCAGTCTGTGCTCAAAGACCCGAACTTCAAGCAGTACCACGCAAAGTTTGACATACCGAAAGACCCTGATATAGAGCGAAGCATGTATATCTGTGACAGCTACTATGAACACAAGAAGGATACTTTTGATGTCGACAGCCTTGATTTTGAGGATTACATGATAGAGATTGACGACAACGGAAATCCAGTCACACCTCAGACACAGGAGTCTACAGAGCCTGCGCGTCAGCATGAACAGCAGATAATACTGGAGGACCTTTAATATTGTATCCACTTTGCGGGTGAAGGCTCATCCACTGTTGTAGTGCGGTGACAATGAGTATCTTACATGAGATGGAATACAAGGAACAGCATAATCCCATGTGACGATGCAGACGAATTTGCATACCGGATATTGAAACTTATCATAAAAGGTGACCTTTTGCACAACGGAAGGTCACCTTTCACGGGACAAAGCGTAACCTTTTAGATGCCGGAAGGTCACCTTTCATAATGTGATATGAATCAGACAGTTGCCTGAATACAGTATACAGAAAATCTGCATCATGGCAGACGGCATGGAAGAAACGAGCATGACGAGCAATATGTCAGAAGGACTGGATTTCTCAAACAAGCAATTCATGGATGCGCTCAATATCATTGAACGCACCCGGAATTCCCTTTTCTTCACAGGAAAGGCAGGCACCGGCAAGTCCACGTTTCTCAGACATATAGACAAGACCACCAAGAAGAAGCATATAATCCTTGCTCCGACAGGCATCGCCGCCATCAATGTGGGAGGGCAGACGCTCCACTCGTTTTTCAAGATACCGTTCCATCCGTTGCTGCCTAACGACGTGCAGTATAACGCGAGGAATATCCGCGGCACCCTCAAGTACAGTTCGGAGAAGATAAAGCTCATCAGGGAGCTTGAGCTCATCATCATAGATGAGATATCAATGGTGCGTGCGGACATCATAGACTTCATCGACCGTGTGCTAAGGGTATACTCTCAGAACATGCGTCAGCCTTTCGGAGGGAAGCAGCTGTTGCTCGTCGGCGACATCTATCAGCTGGAACCGGTATTGAAAGACGATGACCGCAAACTTCTCCAGCCGTTCTATACCTCAGGATACTTCTTCGCGGCACATGTATGGCGACAGATGCAGCTGATAAGCATTGAACTGAAGAAGGTATATAGGCAGACAGACAAGGACTTCATACATATCCTTGACAGGATAAGGGAGTCGAAGGTGCTGGAATCGGATATCAACGCCATCAACGGGAGGGTCACCACACAGCCGGTGCATCAGGATGGAGATGACTCCATCGCGATAACCCTCTCCACACGGCGTGACACTGTAGACTATATAAACCAGCGGAAGCTTAATGAACTGGACGGAGATGTCTCTGTATACATCGGGAAGATAACGGGAGATTTTCCAGAATCCATGTTGCCCACTCTCATGGAGCTTGAACTCAAACCCGGGGCGCAAATCATCTTCATCAAGAACGACCAGAACAAGCGTTGGGTAAACGGTACGCTCGGTATCATAACGGGGATGGACGAAGGAGAAGGAAAGATTTATGTCCATACGGAAGCCGGCGATGACTTTGATGTGGAGCCTGCACAATGGTCTAATGTGCGTTACACCTTCAATGAGAAGGAGAAGAAGGTGGAAGAGGAGGAACTCGGCACTTTCACCCAATACCCTATCCGCCTCGCATGGGCAATTACTGTCCACAAGTCGCAGGGATTGACTTTCAACAATGTCAATATCGACCTGACTGGCGGAGCCTTTGCCGGAGGACAGACGTATGTTGCCTTGTCACGCTGCCGCTCACTTGAGGGCATCACGCTGAAAGAGCCTCTTCATCAACGGGATATCTTCGTACGCGAAGAGGTAAAGCAGTTTGCGAGGCAGTATAACGACCAGAGGGCAATAGACACGGCACTGAAACAGTCACGGGCGGATATGGAATATGCCGAAGCCATTGCTCATTTTGACAACGGTGAGTATCAGGAAGCTCTGGATCATTTCTTTGTAGCCATACACAAGCGCTATGATATAGAGAAACCAGCCTCGCGCCGCCTTATAAGAAGAAAGCTGTCGACGATCACTCTGCTGAAACAGGAAATCAGCCGTCTTCATGACGAGATTGAGGAACAGAGGAAGAACGCAGAAAAGCAGAACGAATTTCTCAAGAAACTTGCAGTAGAATACGTCGTCATGGGCAAGGAATGCGAGGCAGAGAATCTTCCTGCCGCTGCCGTCTCCAACTATGAGAAGGCGCTCCATCTGTATCCCGAATGTCCGGAAGCTGTCAAGCGTCTGAAGAAACTGAAATCGAAAACGAAGAAACCATAGGAAACAACAGCATCAACAAAATTGATAACATACGGTATGAGAACACTTTTTATATCCATCCTGACAGATGAGTCCATGCACGAAGCCTTGAAAGCGAAGTTCATAGAGGGCAATCCCCTGTTCATGTCCTTTGTGGCAATAACTCTCATCATAGGACTTACATTCTGTATCGAACGCATCATATATCTTGCACTCGCAGACATAAATACAAAGAAATTCCTTTCCAGGCTCGAGAAACTCTACAAGGAGGGGGATAAAGAAGCCGCTGTGGAACATTGCCGCAATACCCGTGGCCCCGTGGCAAGCATCTGCCTGCAAGGCCTGCTGCACTCTGAGGATACACCCGAAGACATCGAGCGCACTGTGGCGTCTTATGCTGATGTGGAGGTTGCCAAACTCGAGAAAGGATGTACCTGGATAACACTGTTCATAGCCATCGCACCTTCTCTCGGCTTCCTCGGCACAGTGATAGGCATGGTGATGTCGTTTGATGACATAGAGATGGCTGGCGATATATCCCCGACTATCGTTGCCGGAGGTATGAAAGTGGCTCTTATCACGACAATCTTCGGCATCATCTCGGCCGTAGTGCTGCAGATATTCTACAATTACATCCTCTCGCGTATAGAACATCTTACAACGCAGATGGAGCGTGCTGCCATAGAACTGATAGAAATCCTGAGAAAATAATGTCTTGAAACAGACACCCGATAATTCTTACAATATATGATAGAACTGCTGATAATACTGATGTATATCGCTGTTGCCGCGATACTGTGCGTGACATTATGGTCTGTATACCATACTGTCAATATTGTCGGGAAGACCTCCGGTATCTCCAACGGCATCAATGTCCGCAAGATATGTATTGCCGTAAGGACAGGCATGTTCGTGATGCTTGTCTTGTCATTCGCATTGGCAAGCACGGAGCCCATCGATATCGGTGTCACAAAGTATGGAGACTCTTTCTGGCTGCGCATGTCCAATATGCTTGTGTTCACAGGCTGTATGGCGATTGCACTTGCGGGTGGCGCTGCTTTATATAGCTTCTATCTAAACATGAAAGCTGATGATAAGATTATCAAATAGAATACGCAAGAGGCAGAAACGTCATGTACCGCAGTTGAATACAACATCCACGGCAGACATCTCCTTCATGCTCCTCATCTTCTTTCTTGTCACGACCTCGATGGATCCCGACAAGGGGCTGCGTCGCCAGCTCTCGCCGAAGAATGTGGAGGAAGAAGTGGCAGCTACCGATGTCGACCGCAATACGGTATTGACTGTAGGGATCACGGTAGACAACAAATACACGTACAGCCTCCCCGGACAGCAGACCCCTGCAGAATGTACGGATATGGAACTGCGAAAGCAGCTGAGGACATTCATCCCACGTTTGGGAGACAAGCATATCATAGAGATACAGGCAAGCCGGAGCGCATGTTACGACAGATATTTTCATCTGCAGAATATCATCGTCCATGTTTACCGTGATGATCTGAAAAGGAAGTACAAACAACGAATAAGTGAAAGCTATGTTCCGTAAGAAGGAAAGGAAAGTCCCGACATTGAACACCTCTGCCCTGCCCGACCTTATCTTTACCGTGCTGTTCTTCTTCATGATAGTGACACACATGCGGCAGACAGACGTGAAGGTCAAGGTAGAGTCTCCACAGGGGACAAAGCTGCAGAAACTGCAGAAGAAATATGCTACGGCATATATCTACATAGGCCGGGACAAGAACGGTGACGTCAAGGTGCAGTTCAATAAGGACGTGGTCGCCATAAGCCAGATTGCCGACCGCGTAATGCAGCAACGGGAGACACTCCCCATGGACGAGCAACAGTATTTCACTGTCTCCATAAAGGCCGACAGAGATACTCCTCTCGATGTCATAGCGCAGGTGAAAGATGCTCTTCGTGAAGCCAATGCGCTCAAGATAAGCTATTCCGCAACAGAGATATCCGAAAGTGAACAAAATACATTAAAATAAGCGATTATGTCAAAATACACTCTTGATGCTCTGGATAAGAAGATTATCCGCATGATAAGCAATGATGCACGCATACCGTTTCTCGAAGTGGCACGTGCGTGCAATGTCAGTGGCGCCGCCATACATCAGCGTATACAGAAGCTGCAGAGTCTCGGTATTGTAAAAGGGTCGCAATTCATCATAGACCCGGAGAAGATCGGGTATGAGACCTGTGCCTATGTCGGGTTGTACCTGAAATCCCCTGAACGCTTTGACAATGTAGTAGAGGAACTGAAGAAGATTCCTGAAGTCGTGGAATGCCATTACACGACAGGCGGCATGGACATGTTCATCAAGCTCTATGCGAAGAACAATCACCACCTCCTCAGCATAATACATGACAAGCTGCAGCCGCTGGGCCTCTCCCGTTCCGAAACCATCATCTCGTTCAATGCTGCCATATCACGCCCTCTCTATATTGCCGACATTAACGAGGAGGATTGAACTGCACCTTGTATGGTATTTCCCAAAAGGACTGTGAAGTGCAACGAAAAAAGTGTGAAACAGGCGAGAATGTGCTGAATTATTGTTAACATCCGTGCTCTCATCGATGTTTTTGTACGGAAATATTCGTAATTTTGCAGACATGGAGCAGCAGTCTCTACAGACCGTAATGACAATGCTCCGGAAAATCATTCATTAACCATCAAAAACAAACTGCGTATGAAAAAGTTAGCATTTATCCTTACTTGTATGCTCACCTTGTGCACCACTCTCGCCATTGCCGACAATGACAAGGTAATAATTGTAAAGCAGTTGCCGCAGACAGCACAGCTTTTCCTGAAGTCACACTTCCAGAACAGCAAAGTGGCACTTGTGAAGATGGAGAACAAGGTCGTTACCAAAGACTATGAAGTGACATTCGTCAACGGCAACAAGATCGACTTTGACAGTAAAGGCAACTGGGAGGAAGTCGACTGCAAAGCCTCGTCAGTCCCTGCAAAGGTCGTCCCTGTACAGATACAGAGATATGTAAAGGCCAATTATCCGAACGAGAAAATCGTGAAGATAGAGCGCGACCGCAAGGGCTACGAGATAAAACTCTCAAACCGTATGGAACTGACATTTGACACAAAGTATCAGCTCACAAAGATTGACTGACATTTTCAGAATCTTAATTTATAATTATGACAAAGGCTATATGGAGTCGCAAATCCATATAGCCTTTCTCTGTCTTCATTACTGTCCGCTAAATATGCAGTTGTGAGTTATGAGTTATGAGTTATAAGCTATGAGTGGTGAGTGATGAGTTGAGCTTCGCTCGAAGTTCCTTCCGCTCGACAGTCTGAAAGCAAGCTTCCGGCTGTTCTCGCTTAATCGGAACTTTGTGAGTTATGAGTGGTGAATTATAAGTTATGAGTTATGAGCTATAGGAGAGTAATCTCCGCATAACCGTACAACCGCTCAACCGTACAACCGTACAACCGCATGACCGTACGCAACCGTAACATACTATTGTTTCAGCACAGCCTTTATGGACTTTACCAGTCTCAGGCTATATGTCACAGTCCTTCCTGCACTGTTTATGTTTCCATTGATAGCAAAAGTGAATGTGCTCCTTCCTTCTCCACAGAGATAACGCTTGTTGTCATCATTAGATTTCTTTTTGGCGAGTTTCACGCCGCCAGCATTGGCGATTGTTGTATTGATGGATGCCAACGCCGTATCGTCACAATACATGTCGTGCAGTTGTTTCGCCTCCGCCTCTGTCGGCATGCGCCATTCCCTGAGACCATCCTCGGCATAATTGTTTACAATGCTTGTCGTCTCAGCAGCCTTCTCCTCGTTTTCGACAGAGTAGACATTATTCCATTCTTCCAGAGAAAGCAACAGAAGTTCTGCTTCTGCAGATGATGTCTCGCTCGAGGCAATGACGACATGCCCGTTGACGACATCCCCTGCTTCAGGCAGCGATGCGACATACCATGTTGTGCTGTTCTTTTCCGTATCTTCATCTGCCCCAGGCCCGAAACTGAAGTCGGTCACGACAGGTGTCCCCCACTCTCCTCCTTGTATTGACGCTGTGATGTCAGCATTGGATACTCCGCCGTCATATTTTCCTGTGAAGACATAGGGAGTGCCGGCATTCAGAGTGGCATTGTATGTATAGGAATATGATTCAGAAGAGCCGTCTGCCAGCGTGAGATGCATCGTCAATACAGTCTGCGACTGTTGTGTAGGCATGATATAGAATGTCCCTGTTTCCCATGTGTCTCCTGATTTTACGCTGGGTATAGTGACAGATTTTGCTTCTCCGTATGAGCCGCCGATGGACATTGTGCGGTATGGTGTGCTCAAGGAGATATCCATACCAGTCACGTTTGCAGGCGTATTGAGCAATGTCACATTGACAGCAGCCTGCCTGTAACCCATCCTGATACTCACAGACTGCGAAGCAGAAGACGAGACAGTAATGTCCGCATTGCCGGTAGAGAACGGCGACCGGGCATACCCTCCCTCCGGCATTTGCAGAACGGATGAAGGCGATATATTACTTTCGGAAAACGGATAAGTATCGGGCAATGAAATTGCCGTCATGCGATATGTCCCTTTAGGGAGCTTTATAGTGGTGGTATTCTCAGCTTCATCGGCAATTATGGCAGAACCTCGGCATATATTGTTTTCGTCAAAGGCGTATATGCGGACAGGATATTCTATTGGCGCTGTACTGGCGCTTCTCAGTGAAACCTTGACAGACTTGCCGTTGGAAGGATTGGTTGTGGGTACATCTTCATCATCAAGCATGAAGTTCGGATTCTCGCAAGAACAGAACGCTACAGCAGACAGCATGACAGCGCCCATAAAAGAAAATTTGTTCATAGTAATAGTGTGGTAATGATATTAGGCCTAATATTAGGCGTATATTTATTAAACGTGGGTCTTATGGTAATATTGTGACAGATCAGCACTTTTTCCCGCAATATCTTGTAATCTGCAATATTTTACGGCAGATTTAAGGTAACGGCATCAAGAATGACGCGGATAAATATCTTTCTTAACAAAATATGTGCATCACAATAGATGATATTGTCATGCACATATTTACCAGTATCTGTGTTATTCCCAAAATACGAAGTATACTGCGAGGATAAGACAACAGAAGGCTGCGATATGGTTCCAGTGGAGTTCTTCTCCCTGAAACAGGAATCCGGCAATGACTGTGAACACGGTCAAGGATATGACTTCCTGTATCACTTTCAGCTGCATCAGTGTGAAGGGCCCTCCGTTTCCTGTGAAGCCGGCTCTGTTGGCGGGTACCATGAGGCAGTATTCGAAGAAGGCGATGCACCATGAGAAGGCGATGACGCCGATGAGGGGCCATGATGTGGAGATATTCATCTGTTGGAGCTTCAGATGGCCGTACCAGGCAAGTGTCATAAAGACATTGCTGCCTAAGAGCAGCAGTATTGTGTAGATTCCGGTCATAAGTAAGTCAATGAAATCAAACGATACTTTGTTGTTTTGTTGTTTTGCTGTTTTGTTGTTTGGTTATTTGGTTGTTTTGTTGTCAGCAAAAACACTAACCACCAAACGACTAAACCACCAAACGACACATGTCTGTTTTTTCTTGATATCCAGGCAAGTGGACATATACGGAATATGTCCACCTGCCTGGGGGAAATCGTTCTTGTCTGTGTTAGTATTGGCTTGAGGTGTTGTATCCGAGACGTTCCATCTCGAGTGTCGCCCACAGGAACGGGCCTACGCCCTTGGGGTCGTTGTCGCGGATAGGTTCTGACATATAGTAGTCGAATGTGCCGTCGCGATGAGGGGACTTCTCGGGGCCGAGGCCTGAGACGCTGACGCCTTCGGTAAGGGATATTGTAGGGAATGAGCCGTCTTTCTGTGCGTCGACACGTATGAAATTGTTGATGATGCCCTTATAGGCCTTGATTCCTGCCTGGCGGTAGCTGTCGTCAAGGTATCCGAGGCGTGCGCCTTTCAGGAGGCAGTATGTGAACATGCAGGATGCTGTGGACTCGATGTAGTTGCGTGGGTCTTTCACATCCATGACGTCATACCATACGCCTGTCGCGGGGTCCTGGTAGTCGATGCAGGCGCGGAGGGTCTTGTTGAGCATGTCGATGACTTCCTGGCGGCGTGCGTAGTCTTTCGGGAGATAGTCGAGGATCTCTATCTGTGCCATCGTGAACCATCCCATGGCGCGGGCCCATGTGTGGCGGCTCTGTCCGGTCTTCTTGTCTGCCCAGAACATTCCGTGCTTGGAGTCCCAGGCATGTTTCCAGAGTCCTGTCTTCTCGTCGTAGGTGCGTGCGTCTGTCATTGTGATCTGGTCGACAATGTCGTCATAGTAGGCTGTCAGCTCTTTCTGCTGGGCCTTTGTGAGCTTGTCGCTCTTGCTCTTCTTTCCTGCAGGGATGCCTTTGTTGGCTACGGTAAGGCCTTCCTTTACCATGTAGGGTGCGGCCATGGTCTTGTAGGGGAGTCCCATGAAGATGCCGTCAAGCCATACCTGGTCGTGGTAGATCTGCTTGTGCCAGTAGACGCCTTCGTCTGTGCGGGGCTGGTTGATGAGCTGGCGGAAATATTCCTTCAGGGCGAGTTTTACGCCGTTACGAGGTGCCAGGGAGTCTGCACGGAAGATGAAGTGTGCGGTACGGATATTGTCGAGGTTGAAGTCTTCGTACTTGAATCCTGTCGTCTTGCCGTCATCGGAGATCATCTGCTGGGGGTAGCGCATGACATAGTCCTTGATGGCTTCGCCGCCATGGGCATAGTATGTGTCGAGCATTCCCTCGAGCTCGATGCCCATAACGTATGACCACTTTCCCTTGGGGTGCTTTATGGAGTCGGTGAAGTCAAGGTATATAGGGTTAGGATTGCGTTTCATCTCGGAGTATGTCATCCATTCCGCATAGCTCTTGTATGGGGCTTTCTCTACGACATCTGAGCCGGAGGCATTGACAAGCTTGCCGTTTACCTTGAAATTCTCGAAGAAGATATCGTGGCAACGGTTCTCGCGGAGGAAGGGCTTGACGCTGACATTGTTGAATGTGCAGTTCTTCACATGTATGTCGTAGACGGCGTCCTTCTCCTTGATGCCGTTGATCTGCACGCCGTACTTGGATTTCTGGCAGGTGACATTCTCCATCCACACGTTGTGCACGTATGGGATATGGCCGCGCTCGGAGGCTTCCTTCGGCTGATAGTTGATGTTGATGCGCATCACGGACTCCTTGCACTCGCCTACTGTGACATTGCGCATGTAGACGTTCTTGGTCTCGCCGCCACGGCATGTGTTGGTCTTGATGCGGAGCACACGGTCAAGATTAGGTGAGGACATCTTGCAGTCCTCGGCAAAGACGTTCTCCACACCGGCGGAGATCTCTGAGCCAAGGACGACTCCGCCATGGCCGTCTTCCATTGTGCAGCCTCTGATGATGATGTTTCTTGAAGGGCGGCCGTCACGGCGTCCGTCGGCATTGCGTCCGGACTTGATCGCGATGCAGTCGTCGCCTGTATGGAACATGCAGTTCTCGATGAGGACATTCTCGCAGGACTCAGGGTCGCAGCCGTCGCCGTTAGGGCCTTCGTTGATGACCTTCACGTCACGGATGGTGATATTCTTTGAGAACAATGGGTGCATGACCCAGAACGGGGAGTCTATCATCGTGACTCCCTCGATCAGGATATTCTCGGAATTGACGAGGTTGACAAGCTGCATGCGGAGGCCCTTGCCCATGCCGAACTGACGCTGTTCTACGGGCACTCCGTCGTCGCACATCTTCTGCAGGAGCGCACGTGAACCCATCACGCCGTTGAGCGAGCGTGATGTCTCACCTCCTTTGTAGCCCCACCATTCCTCGCCGGTCCACATCCAGAATGTGTTCTTGTTGCCGTTGCCGTCGATGGTTCCCTCGCCGGTGATGGCGATGTTCCTTGCACCGTTGGAGTAGATGCAGGGAGAATAGCCGTAAAGGTCAAGTCCTTCGTATCGTGTGTATACTGTAGGATACAGCTCGGGCTCAAAGGCGAACTTCAATACGGCGCCTTTGGAGAGGACGAGGTTGACATCTGACTTCAGGGTTATGGCGCCTGTCCAGAATGTTCCTGCCGGTATGACGACCTTTCCGCCGCCATTCCTTGAACACTTGTCTATGGCTGCCTGTATGGCCTTCTGGTTTTTTGCGGCCTTGGCCTTGACACTGATGGATGGCTTATAGACCTTTTCTGAAAAAGTCGGCGCCTTGATGCTCTGCTCTATCTTCTTGTAAAGGGCGGAATCCCATCCTTCTGCAAAAGCGGAGATGCCCATGAGGCACAGGGCACAGATTAAAACTGAGAGTTTCTTCATATTTGTTCTTGTTGTTGATTATGTTATTCTTTTTAGAAATCGGCACTGACGGTGACGTTGTCAATGTGTATATCCTTTACAAGACCTGTCTTGTATACGGGAACATCGGAGAGTCCGCCGAACTTGCAGTTCTTGACGTTTATATTATATATCTGTGCTTCCTTCGACTCTTTCGCTTCAAGGCCGTTGAGCAGGATGCCGTATCTTGACTTCTTGCAGGTGACATTCTCTACATACACGTTGCGTACTGTAGGGATATGGCCGCGCTCTGCAATCTCCTTCGGCTCGTATACGAGGTTGATGCGCATGACAGACTCCCGGCACTGTCCTACACGGATATTGCGGACAAAGATATTCTCATTGATACCGCCACGGCATGTGTTGGTCTTGATGCGGATGACGCGGTCGAGATTAGGAGAGTCCATGTCGCAGTCCTCTGCAAATACATTCTGCACACCGCCTGAAATCTCGGAGCCGATGACGACACCTCCATGACCGTCTGCCATGGTGCATTTGCGGATGATGATGTTCTTGCATGGTATGTTGGCTTTCAGGCCGTCGGCATTGCGTCCGGACTTCAATGCGATACAGTCGTCACCTGTATGGAATGTGCAGCCTTCGATGAGGACATCCTCGCATGACTCAGGGTCACATCCGTCACCGTTAGGGCCTTCATTGTAGATAGTCACGCCTTTCACTGTAAGGTTCTTGCAGAACAGAGGATGAATCACCCAGAATGGGGAGTCACGGAGCTCCACGCCTTCGATAATGGCATTCTCACAGCGCACAAAGTTTACAAGCTGTGGACGCAGACCTTTTCCCTTACCGAAAACGCGCTCGTTTGTCGGGACTCCTGCGTCTGCCATCTTCAGGAGATTGGCGCGGTTGCCGACTTTGTCTGTCCCCTGCCATTCGTCTACGCCTTCGTGGTATCCATGGTGTTTGTTGCCTTTCATGTACCACCAGCGTTCATTCGAGCCGTTTCCGTTGATGATGCCCTCGCCGGTCAGTCCGATGTTCTTTGCATCAACGGCATAGATACATGGCTGATAGTTGATGATGTTGAGACCTTCCCAACGTGTCTCTACATTCGGATACAGGTCACGGTCAAAGGCGAAAACGAGTTCGGCACCTTTCTCTACAACGAGGTTCACATTGGAGCGCAGTGTAATAGCGCCTGTCTGATATTTTCCTGCAGGAATGACAACCTTGCCGCCACCGGCTTTGTTGCATTTGAGGATTGCGGCGTTGATGGCCTTCTGGTTAGCCTTTGCAGAAGCAGTTGTCTTTATAGACGGTTTGAACACTTTGTTCTTGAAAGTAGGTGCTACAATACGTGCACTGATTTCCTTGTAAGTCGTGTTCCATGCATCTTGGGCTAATGTAGCTACAGGTAACATGAGACAAAACATGAGTGTCTGAAAGATTTTTCTCATAATTGTTGGATTTAAGTTGTGATATAAATGAATGAAATATTATCTCGTATAGCTTGACTGTATTGCAGCCTAACTGCCAAAGTCCTCTATCGAAGAGCGTTCTCCGACAATCCACAGGACATCTCCACGCTCGAAAACGTAATCGGGATTGATCTTCGTGAGCTCCTGCGCCTCTCCCTCCATCCCCACGACAAGCAGTGAATGTTTCTCGCGGAGACGGCTGTTCCTTAACGACTTGCCGACTATTGGAGATTTTGATGTCACGACAATCTGGCGGAGAAGCATTTCCCGTTCTTCATATATATGGTCATCAACAGGATGGACGGCTGTCTGCATGACCTCGTTCATCCGTGATATCTGTGCATCGGAGCCTATGACCTGCAACCTGTCGCCGGAGAAAATCCTTTCTACTCCATAGGGGATATTCAGGCGACGCCCGTCACGCAGTATGCTTGCAACGTGGACACCGAAGTTTTGTGCCAGTTTCAATTCGGCGAGAGTCTGTCCTGCCCATTGTGAATGCACAGGCACGACTATCTCTGCAAGGTTCAAGTCGCGTTCTACAAGACGCTCTCCGTAAGCAGGAAGTTTGGCACCTTTTACCTGTGCGACTATATCACGTGAACGGAGATTGTTCATGAAGAGACGTTCCATCTTGATGCTGCGTTGCTTGATGGACCGCGAAAGCACCGTCAGGATGATGATGACTATGCCGAGGCATATCACGACAGCATCAGCAAAACGTGCCAGATAGTTGCATATATAAAACAGGAACGCAAGACAGACGGCAGCGCGTGCCACCATCGTGGAAATCAGTGGCAGTCTGTTGAGTACAGAGATGTTCCACAGCTGCTGCCATTCTGTGCTGTGGTTCTTCTTTATTATTATTGCACGCATGAACGGCGCAATGAGTAATACAGTAAGCAGGCCCGTCAGCGCATTTGCCCACCAATGAGGGAGTATTGTTCTTGAGAATATCAAGAAGAACGAGAGCATGAGATATGTGACAGTCGCGATAAGGATACTGTATACTACGGTATTGATTATCATAGACCGTAACAGACGCTTCCAAAGTTCCCTTGCGGAAAGACTGCTCTCTTCCATCTGGTCGCCTGCTTCGCCACGTCGGCTCAATGACAGGGAATTGATGGCGATAATCCATGATTTCGGGAGATGCTTTTCTATAAACCGATATGCAGGTTCTGCACCACGAATCATGTATGGAGTGGTGAATGTCGTTATGACAGATACTGCTACGATGACCGGATAGAGATAGTCTGCTATGACATGCATGGACATGCCGAGTGAGGCAATGATAAACGAGAACTCGCCTATCTGTGTCATCGAGAAACCGCAGCGGATGGAATTATGCAGAGACTGACCTGAAAGGAAATATCCGAGTGTGCCGAATATCGTCTGTCCTATGATGATGGAAAGGACGAGGATGATAATCGGAGTGGAATATCCATAAAGTATATCCGGGTCTACAAGCATACCGACAGATACGAAGAATATCGCGCCGAAAAGGTTCTTTACCGATTCAATGACTTTTGCGATCTTTTCCGCCTCGACAGTCTCTGCAAGGATGCTGCCCATAACGAATGCTCCGAAAGCCTCGCTGAAACCTGCCTTTTTCGAGATGACAGCCATAAGACAGCATAGACCTATGGAAACGATGAGCAATGTCTCGCCGGTCATTATGGAACGGGTCTTTTTCAAGAACAGCGGGATGGCAAAGATGCCGACCACGAACCACAGGATAAGGAAGAACCCTATTTTCAATACAGATGCAAGCATGTCTCCTCCCTCGATATTCTCTCCGCTGGCAATGGCGGACAGCATCACCATGAGCACTATGGCAAGGATGTCTTCAAGTATAAGAACACTCATCACCATGGAAGCGAAGCTCTGATGGCTTACCCCGAGATCGGCAAAAGCCTTATATATAATAGTGGTGGATGACATGGCGAGCATACCGCCAAGGAATATACAGTCGATATGGGTCCAGCCGAACAGTTGGCCTACAGTATATCCCAACATCATCATGCTGAAGACGATTGTCATAGAGGCTATGACCGGTGCTGCCCCCATCTTGAGTATTTTCTTGAAAGAAAAGTCAAGACCAAGGGAGAACAATGTGAACATCACACCGATGTCCGCCCATTCGCGGACATTCTGTAGCTCTACGTCCGGCACCAGTATCGGCATGTGGGATGACACAAGGAATCCGGCTACAATATAGCCGAGGACAAGCGGCTGTCTTAGTTTCCTAAACAGCAGTGTCACAATACCTGCGACAATCAGTATAAGTGCCAGATCTTGTATCATCAGTCTTGGTTATAGAGTCAGGTCAGTACCATTTTATCGAATTGGAATAGCTGCTTCGTTTGTCATATTTCAATGCATCTGTCAGTGTTGCGGCATTGCATCGGAACGAGAAATTATAGGACGTATATGGCGAAAGTACCACAGAGCATGACATGCTGAAACAGTGCAGGTCTCTTGAAAGAGAGGCTGTTGTCATGGACAGCTTGTGGAAGTCAAAGTCATATCCGCTTGAGAAAGAGATGTTCCATCCGTCGGCGATACGCACATTTCCGCTGAAGTTCATCGTCTGTGTGTATTTATACGGATAACGCATCTTCTTCGTGTTGAATTCTCCGCCGGTATTCTCACGCATTGTTATGCCATAGCCGATGGTAAGCGACCATGGCATGGAGAATTTCATATATCCGTCTTCGTCAGTCTCTGCCATGCCGGCATTTTTCTTGCGTGCGCCGTTCTGGCCTTTCTGCATGTCGTCGTCAAGATTACTTTCTATACCAGTGTCGTCGTCATTATCGCCATTGTCGGCCGGTTCTGTATCATCCTTGGAACCTTTGCCGAAGAGCTTCCTGATTTTCTCGGGAGTGATGGTATATGAGATGTTCTGCGACATTCCCTGGAACCTGCCGAAACGTCCGTGGCTATACTCTGTACGTGTACCGACATAAGGTCTGCCAGCCTCGTCCAGCTCATAGGCATAGGTGGCAAAGACGGCATTCAGGTTGAATGTATAATTTTTCCACCATTTCAGTCGCAAGCGTGTAGACAGGTCTGACAATGGCCTTTCCTTCGCGGCCATGTTGTAGGACATGCTGAAGCCAAGCTCATCAATGATGCTTAGTTTCTTGAATCCTGTCGAGTCCCTGTCCGACTTGACTTTCATCTCGATGTTGTTGCTTATATCTACAGATATGTTGCCCGTTTTCCCCTGTGAGACAGTCCCGAAGAGCATTCCCGAATACGGGGAGTACGGCACAAGCTCGACCGTCCCATCTGGATTGGTCTTCTGATATGAATCCCAGAAACCATACCGCTGTGCGGAGAAGTCCGGTGCATAGCTGAAGCTGACAGACGGAGTGAAGACATGGCGTATGGCCTGTATCTTGTCGCCGAAAACCTTCCTGTTAGGGATATAGAATCCATATAGCTTTGTACTTGCAGAAATTGCGAGACTCCAGTTATAGACATTATGGAATCCGTATGTCGTATCGGCGACTTCTTTCTGTGCCGTCTCGTCCCAAGACCTGTTTATCTTCTGGAAATAAGTGCGGTCTGTAAGATTGAACGACGGCGTTATGTTTATTACATCAAACAGCGAGAAGGATGCTCCTACAGGTATCTGATGCTGCCAGCCGTTACGCCAGTCCTTGACAAGATTGGAGTGCATGAGCTTGTCCTCTTTCGTATTGATGGAGTTGGAGATATGTCCTGTATAGCTCATGTAAATCTTCTCATACCACCTTTGCTTTCCTGCAGCATACTTGCGCTTGAAAGGATAGAAGCGTGATATGGAGATGTTCAAGTCCGGCAATGTCATGGCAATGGATGAGTCGCGCATGTTCTGCGAGAGATTCATTGAGGTTGACAGTGACATTCCTATGCTGGAGAATGTCGTGCTGTAACTTACCGAAGAGGTTCTTGTGCTCTGTGTCAGTGCCTGTGGATTATACATGGAATTCAGGTTACTTGACTCATAGGAGGTAGATGCAAAGTTTACACTTGCAGACAGCGAGCTGTATGGGTTCGCCTTTGAATCCTGACGATGATTCCATTGTATCTTGAAACTCTTGGTGTGTGATTCCTGGAGATTGTCATCCTCGTTCTTTGTGTCAAGATATGACATATAGAACGAACCGCTGTATTTATAGCGCTTGCGGTAATTGCTTGCGGCAGAGATGCCCCAAGAGCCCTTTGTATAAATCTCTCCGAGCAGTTTCAGGTCTATCCTGTCGTTTATGGCGAAGTAATATCCGCCGTCTCTCAGATAGAAGCCACGTGTAGACTCATCACCGTAAGTAGGCATGATGAATCCTGACGAATAGCTTTTGGAAAACGGAAAGAATCCGTATGGTATGGCGAGCGGCAGAGGAACGTCTGCCACTACGAGATGTGCAGGACCGAACACCACATCCTTGCCAGGACGGACACGGGCACGGGAGAGGGCTATATAGAAATCCGGCTCCTCTGCATCGCAAGTGGTGTATCTTCCGTGTTTCATGTATACGACACCCGAACTGTCACGCTTGGATGTCTCCGCACGCATGAAACCATCGTCCTGCTCTGTATAGACGTTCTTTATAAGGCCTTTCTTCGACTTGAAGTTAAACGCCATATTGTCGCTCTCATACCTGTCGTTGCCTATATTGAAGACTGGAGTGCCGAAAGAAGCCCCGAGAGTGTCTTTGCCTCCTTCCGCACGTACAAGGCTGGAGTCCAGACTCATGTGTATCTTCTCCGCATTCAGCTTCATGTCCTGATAATCGACATTGGCATCGCCAAAGATATGGGCAGTCTTGGAGTCTGCATAATACACCATGGAGTCTGCACCGGAATATACTACCGGCGCATCAATGCCGTTCTTCCTTGAACTGTTTATAGAGTCAAGTCTTATAGAGTCGTCAACGGCCTTGTTGTGTTTGTATATGGCAAGCTGGAGAGAATCCAGCTCGAGTGTGTCTATCTTCCTCGTATCTGTTGTGTCGGAAACCTTTATGCCTGTACTGTCGACATCTTCCTCAACGCCTTTTTCCACAGCGACAGGAACAACATCTGAGGCAGCCACAAAGATGGCAACAAAACAAAATATGGATATAACGAATTTCGTCCTCATAATATAATGCAAAATTACACAATTTTAATGAGAACAAAGGCTACAGTCTATAATAATTAGGATTTCTTAATAAGTTCACTGCAAAACATCTGATGTTATAGACTTAATAAGAGATATTCTTTTAATAAAATCATGCACTCAAATATATTTACATGGGAATTTAGATTATATTGAAGAAACGACCTAAAAGTATCAATATGACAATGAACAATAGTGTCGTGAGACGATTCTTCATCTCATTTTTGATATTATAGTTGTCCTCCTCTTTCGTTTTGGCTTTAGGAATGCCATGCAACACTTTGCTGTATGTCATATTTTTATTGTGTCGAATGTATCGCAACCAGACAAATCGCAAAGTCCCTCCGATGTATAATGCCAATAGGTTTTTGAAGATATATTCGTTCATTATCATTTTAATTATAGATATCTGAGTTTCATTTGTTTACGGCAATAGCCAATATGCCGCCGGTAGACCATTTGTCAGAGATATGCCCGACATTGATATGCAGAACAACCATACGAAGCCAATAGTATGACTTTGAGAACAAAATAACAATCTCAGCTATGATTATTTTGACCATGCAAATAGTTCTATCTTTCATTTTTCACATCTGTTATTTGTATTCTCAAAATTAGCTTCACAATTTTATTGTTATAAAGATTTCTGGCTCTCCATCACAATTCTTAGAGTACCTTATGTCATAGCCTTTTGCCATAATAGATTCGAGATAGAGAAGCACCTCTTTATGTCTCCTGTTTATTGTCGGAGAGTCAGATATGTCGGAGAAATTCATAGAAAAATCGTCAAAGTCACTGTTCGGAGTGTGTATGTATAGTACGATTTGACACCCTAAATTCCTTTGAAAACATATATATCCCCAAACTTGAAATGGTATATGGATTGTTTTAGTATTTAATCCGAAAATATTAAGCATATTAAAGAGCACATCAAGATGCTGACGAATTTCCCTCCACGTAGTAAGACAATACCCATCTAAATGAATATGCTCGTAGTCATATTCCACAATTCCGCTTTTTAGGCCTGTTATAATTTTCTCTGCAAAGTTTGTCTTAGATAGCTTACGATAATATCTCTTTAATCCTCGTTTTTTCATCACTTACTTCCTTCCCTCATTGCTGTCCACTAAAAATTGCTAAGCGTTATTTGAAATGGTTGAAATATAGTTAGTTACAGAGGTTTTTTGAGTCAACGGACTTGATTTTGTATCTTTGCAGCCAAAATGGTTTGCATATGTATCAATACAAGTACGTTTTCGCTCAACTGATAGCGTTTCTCGACAGGAA
>JAFTQG010000047.1 GCA_017462915.1 Prevotella sp.
CAAACCATATCCATTACGCTTTTGCGCTTTCAGCGCGCCTACATATATGTCATTTTGCTTTCCCGGGGTGTCGCTACGCTCTGCCCTGGGCTCTGCGCTCATTAGGCCTCCAGCCTGTTGAAATGCTGTAGTAATCTTGTTTTTAGCGGACACCAATAATATAAAAATGTTTATCGGTCAGTCTCCTGTTTATTCCGTTTTATTTTATGAATAATTAGGCTGATAATTGAGAATATAAGTAATGCGATTGAGTGAATGATAGTAAGTATCATAAGTGTTGCGCTTACAAACCACCATTTGGGTCCTGTTCGATATGAACAGTTGAGGATTACTAAAAGATATACTGTGGCATAGCAGGCAATCATGACAATCAGATTGTAAAAGGCAACTTGTGGTTTGACTCTATGACATAGCCACGTGGATAATAGCGGCAATGCAAGAATAATCATGTCATGTGTCTCCTGTTCTCCATTTCTACCCTCAATCATGCACCCCATAACAATCAGAAAGAGCAGAGCCCACCATGCTGTCAGGAATTTTCTATCGGTCAGTCTCATAAATCAGTTTGCCATTTTCTTTATAGTTCCAGAACTTGCGGAAACAATTTCCTTGTTCATCGTAATATTTCCATATCCCGAATGGGTTGCTGAAATCATCTTCCGGGTCATTGAAATATGCAATCCATCCTTCACATCTGATACTTCCATTTGCATAAAGATATTTGATTACATACTTATGAAATTTACTATCGCTAAGGTTGCAAGTGCAACTATGCCTCAAATCTTCTGCCGCTTATTCATAACTCTGATGTTTCATTTTATAAGTATTCATTTTTTCCACAAGCATGATGCTGTCTTTCTGATGAATGGACAAAGGCCCACGAAACATGTCTCCTTCTGTTAGCGTCTTGTCTATGGCGGTGATTATCCACCATGAGCCGTTTGCCTGCTCGATGATAATGTCAGAAGAGTTCCACCACACCTGCTTTACATTGGAAATAAACGAAGGCTCTCCTTGATAACCGAGTTTTGAGACAAATATAGGATAATCATTTTCACTCTCGCCATATAATCCCTCGCCATAAGTGAACACCGAATAATTATCTGTCAGATCATTTCGGTCATTGCAAGAAGAGAAGGCTGACAATAGAGTCAGCAAGCCAAATGCAATGGATAATACCTTAAATATCACAAATCGTTTATCGGTCAGTGTCATGGTCTGAAATATAAATTATGGGTAGATACAACATTTTCCACTTGTGATTTCGGTAATGCAGTATGAATGTGCATATAATACTCATAACCGAAGTCAATATAGAAATTATGTGAATGATTGGAAAAACAGGCATAACAACATTCTCGCAAACAAAGTCGCAGATAATCGGCACAGTCTGATAAGCGGATTTTCAATCCTTGTCGCATTTTCCGAGCCGTCTCCACAAGGTTGTAGTTCAATGAGTGTCCCTTAACATTCTGCACCATGTATTTCCCTTCAAGATAATCAACTGTCAGGTATGAGCATCCTGAAATTCGTGCTAGTTCAATAGCCGTATTTATATAGTATCTTTCCGTTTCCAAATACTCGTTTGTTGTCAGCACACCATCATCAAAGGACTTCCCTATATCTGAGATTGAAGTCCACTCATTACGGGTGTAACATGATTTGGAATCATAGAATTGCGGACGGTATTTAGAGATGGAATAATCCTTGTCACTATCGCCTATTGTTACATCTAAATTCCTGAGATGATTATTGACTTGTCGCATTGAAAAGTCGCTGTATAATCCACGTTTTCGCAGGCTCTTGTGAAGTAAGAACATTTTACGCGCCTCAAGATGATAGCACTCTTGCTCATAAACAGCAGCTCTCATATAACGGCTGTCGTTCAATAGTGATTCCGCCCACCGTTTTCCCTCGCCGTGTTCATAGAATGCAAGATAATTTACATCACAAGCAATAATGGAGTCAAACATTTCAGCGGCTTCATCTAACCTGTCTTTTGATAATAATGCGCAGCCATAGATGTATCTTACCCAATAATCGTCAGGAGCTAATTGATACGCTTGGTTTGCATAAGTTCGAGATTCATTATATTTCCCCAATTGATAGCAGGCTGATGACAACTCAGCTAAAAGATAATAATCGTCTGGTTTCTCTGGCAATAGTCTACGAAGATAACGGCGAAGTCCCTTGAAATCTCCGTCTTTCTTTTTCCTGTTAATTATACGCTGAAATGCTTCGTGACTTGTCATAATCAATAATTTTTGACCTGATTTTTCTATTCGTAGAGTTATCATATATTCCGTAAAAAGCCTTGCAATACTGTCTGCAAAGTGCTTGGAATACACGTGAAAAAGGCGACAGGTGCGTATCTTCGCTCACCAACAAAAGAATGTGGTTCTTATTCCTCTTTGTCCTGCGTTGTCATCCAGCTGTCTATGAGTCGTCTTGCTATGGAGAGTTTCTCGGGGATTGGCGGCATATTGTCTCGGTGGAACCATCCGGCGGTCTTCAGCTCTTCTTCCTGCAGGTGTATCTCTCCCGACAGGTAGTCGGCGTGGAAGCCTGCCATGAGACCGCAGGGGTAGGGCCATGGCTGTGAACCGAAGTAGCGCAGGCGGGTGATCTCGAGTCCTGTCTCTTCTCTCACCTCGCGGTGTACGGCTTCCTCAAGGCTCTCTCCTGTCTCCACGAAGCCGGCGACAAGACCGTAGTGGTCGCGTCTGAAATTGTGTGCCTTGACGAGGAGCACTTCATCACCTCTGTGTATGAGTACGATGACGGCTGTGGCGAGTGAGGGCCATACTTCTCTGCCGCATTGTGTGCACCGTTTGGAGATGTCGGTGGCGAGGCGCATGGGGGCTCCGCAGCTTCCGCAGAACTGTGTCTGGCGGTCCCAGTAGAGTATCTCCTCACACTTGCCTGCCAGCTTGTAGAGGTGGTGTGGAAGGAGACGGTATGACTGCCGGAGGTCTACGGTCTCGTATCCGTCCATGTCGTGGACGGGATTGTCGATGTGCGCTGCCTTTACGGGACTGTCGATATCGCTGAGGCTGTAGGGTGGCGTGACGTTATGTACGGTGTGGCAGGGCTGTAGGGGTATGGGGCTGTCTTCTTGAAACGGCACTGTATATCTGCCGTCCTTGTCTTTATGGAGCAGGTGGCCGTCTTTGCTGAATATGAACCAGTAGGGCATTTGGTTGTTTAGTTGTTTAGTTGTTTAGTCGTTTAGTTGATGGATTAGGGTTGTAGGTTATTGATTATTTAGTCGTTTAGTTGTTTTGTGAGGCAGATAGCATACAACTAAACGACTAAATAACCAAACAACCAATTCCTACTCTCCGAATATCAGTCTGCGATCGCGCTCTATGGCAGGCTTTGTCCACTCTTCGGGAATGAACTGCCAGTTGCCGTTTGGCTCAGGGCTGATGGTGCCGAGGCGTTCTATCTCCTTCATGAGATACCAGCGCTGGTCGTGCTCCGTGCGTGCGATGATGCGCTCCTCGAGCTTCTTCTTCGGTATCTCTGCACCACGCGTCAGGAGTTCGCCGCCGCCGTTTCCGCGATAGCTGTTGACGGCGACCTTGTACATCTTCTTCAGGTCGAACGGTGTGCCGTCTGCCATGCTGATGATGTTCACCTTCTGGCCGTATGGTTTCGTGACGTCCACGGTGTATATTATGCCGGCGGCGGAGTCGAAATTGAATGTCATATTCTTGAATCCCGAGCGCTGGTTGTCGCCGGTGGAGGTGTTGTCGAGCATCATGATATGGTCATCGGGCGATGTCATGGTGTTTACCCACATGTCGTACGACATCTCGAGATGCTTCTTTACCTCTTCTCCGCTGAGCATCATGGTGTAGAGCTGGTTCTCGAACTTGTACAGCTTGAACATGTCGGCAACGGTGATGTCTCCCTTTGCGAGGGTGGTGTTGAAGGTGAGTGGCGCGTTGAACGATATGTCGGCTCCTGTGATGCTCATCTGGAGGTTGTGGACGAGGTCTGTGAAGGCACTTGAGCCGAAGAAGCAGTCGCGTGTAGTGATGGTCTTGTCGGTCGTGCCAATCTTCCTGTCTGCCCACTGCTTCACTTCCTCAATGTCTTTTGCAAAGTGTTCCATGAATCCGGCATCGATATCCATGTCGCGTATGTCTATGATATTGCCCTCGATGGTCTTCGAGAAAATCTTCTTGCCGTCACGGGTGATGGTGACGGTGACATCCACGGCGTTCTGGGCATTGCTTGCAGGATTGCAGAGCACGACCTCCTTGTTATCGGTGTTGCGTACCCTGCCATTGTAGACCCTGTGGTCGTGTCCGAAGAGGATGGCGTCAAAGCCTGGCACTTCCTTTGCCACGCGTTCCGATGCATCTTCCTCGTATCCTGTAGTGCTTATGCCTCCGTTGAGACCTGCATGGAACAGGCCTATGATGAGGTCGGGCTTCTCTTCCTTCTTTACAGTCTCCACCCACTGCCTTGCACAGGCGACCATATCCTGGAATTCAAGACCCGACCACAGGTCTTCCGTCAGCCAGTTGGGGATGGCAGGAGTGATCATGCCGATTACGGCCACGCGTATGCCCTGACGCTCGATGACGGTGTACGGCTTCAGATATGGTTTGCCGGTCTTGCGGTCTATGACATTTGCCCCGAGTACGGGAGCGTTCACTTCCTTGCCCCATTTGTCATAGCAGGGATGTCCTGTCTCGGTGTCGTGGTTGCCCCAGTTCTGTGCATCATATTTCAGGTAGTTGATGCACTGTGCGGCGATGTTTGTCTTTTCAGTGTTTATGTAGTTGTAGAAATAGTTTATCGGTTGTCCCTGCAGGATGTCTCCGTTTTCGAGCAGGATGACTCCGTCAGGATTCTCCCTGCGTACATTGCTTACGTAGGTGGACAGTCTTGCAAGGGTTCCCTTCATGGGTTGTTTGTTGATGAAATCCCAGGGGAAGAAGCAGCCGTGTACGTCCGATGTCTCGATGATGTGCAGTGTGACGGTCTCTTTCTTTGCCTGCATGATGGCCGGAATGAGCAGGCAGATGGTAAGGAGTAATGCGGTTCTTTTCATTGGTGTACGGTTTTACGGTTATGCGGTTTTTCGGTTGTGCGGTTATGAGTTATAAGTTGTGAGTTATTAGTTATTAGTTATTAGCTATAGGAGAGTAATCTTCGTACAACCGTCAAACCGCATAACCGTACACAACCGCACCTTACAACTTAATGTTCTTTTTCGCAGCCTTGCCCTCGTTATGGATGCGGTTGAGTGGCGTTACGATGAATGTGTATTTGTCTTTTCCGTTGATGTAGTTTAGCCGGATGAATGTATTGCTTGTAACGGCGATTATATGCGAAGCATCATCCGTGTTTATCTTCTCGCCTTTCTTGAATGCGTAGACAACATACTTTGTGGCTTCTGTGCTCCAGTCCTTATGCTTTGGAGCGGTCCAGAACAGCATGTAGCCGTCGGCTGTCCAGACAGGCTTCAGGCTCTTGACCTTTTTCGGTGCTTTCTTCGTGATGAACTTCATTTCTGGCATGAGGGCAGGCTTGTTCCAATATACGGTACGCAGCAGTGTGCCGTAGTTGCCGATATTGTCAACCGCCGCTTTGGCGTACCAGAGGACATGTCCGTTGACGTTCTTCAGTTTCTTGTGCAGGCGCATTTTCGCATCGAGCTGATGCTGGTCTGGATTGGCAGGGTCTGGGAATTTCACTGTGCGCTCGACATCCTCGCCTATAAAGAGCGGACGGTTTCCGCAGTATCTGTCCCACCAGTGTATGAGGGTCTCGTAGTCGGCAGCCTTGTGACCTATCTGCCAGTATATCTGCGGCACACAATAGTCTACCCATCCGTTGTTCACCCATTTCAGCACATCGGCATAGAGGTCATCATAGTTTTGCAGACCGTTGGTGTCGGAACCGTTCTTTGGGTCAGACTTCTTGTTCCTGTATATGCCGAAAGGAGAAATGCCGAACTTTACCCATGGCTTTGTCTCGCGTATTGTCCTTGAGAGCTGTTGCACGAACAGGTCCACGTTGTATCTTCTCCAGTCACGTATATCGTTTATGCCATTGCTGTTGTTCCTGAAATCGGCGGCATCGGGTATCTGCTGGCCTGTGGCAGGGTAGGGATAGAAATAATCGTCTATGTGCAGGCCGTCGACATCGTAGCGCGTTATTATGTCCTGCACAATGCTGCAGATATAGTCGCGGTTTTTCTGGTATGCAGGGTTGAGGAGGAGAAGACCGTCATACTGGAATACGAGCTCCGGGTTGGTCTTTG
>JAFTQG010000048.1 GCA_017462915.1 Prevotella sp.
GTCCGAAGAAATGTGTACTTTTGCCCATCGTTATTTATGTTTTGTTTTGCGACTGCTAAATAACGATAATGGGCTGACTCCTGCAAATGGAATCAGCCCTAATTTTTATTCAACTCAAAATGTTTAGCGGACAGTAATAATCCGAAATCAATATTACCATTGGATTCCATTGGAGCCATAGTCATTTATGGAGATTACTATGATGGTGAGACTTTGGCGGCAGATGTAGCAATACTGCCACTTGACGACACTTTTGATGAAGCAAAAGCCAGCAAATATGCAAAAGAACACAATATTAGACTTGAGCCATAGCTCTATAATCAACTCTTTTCTATTACATTATTAGAGCTCATTTCGTAATTAATCTATAGTCGACTATCGGTGTCGAGATTTACCATATTTTCTACATATTAGGCCGAAATTCACTTTTTAAATTTCCCTATAAAAGCAATGATGGTTCGTTTGGCTTTTCCCCAAACGAACCATCTGGCTGTTTTGCCACCATAAAAGAAAATAAGGTGGCAGAAACTTACATAGCTTGTCTCACGACAAACTGCCTAATTACCTTAATATCTAATACCATGAAAAACACGTTACAAAATTAAACAATAATATCTATAATCACAAAAGATATTATCATATTTTGTCGACAATAAATATTATTTAACAAAACATACCTTTATTAATGACAAATAGGCCTACATTCAGAAATTAGGTCATGCTGTATGCTCACAATTCTCTATAACCAGAAAGAGTATTCAGTTAAATACACAAAAAAGTCATAATACCTTTTTATGGGTATTATGACTTTATGCTGGTAAATGTAGTTTTCTGACTAAATTACTTTACCTTGGCAACGATTGCCTTAAAAGCCTCTGGGTGATTAACGGCGAGGTCAGCGAGAACCTTACGGTTAATCTCGATACCGGCCTTGTGAAGAGCACCCATCAACTGTGAATAGCTGAGACCCTCAAGACGGGCAGCAGCATTGATACGCTGAATCCAAAGTGCACGGAATGTGCGCTTCTTGTTCTTACGGTCACGGTAAGCATAGGTGAGACCTTTCTCCCAAGTATTCTTGGCAACAGTCCAAACATTTTTACGCGCTCCGAAGTAGCCACGGGTGAGCTTAAGGATTCTCTTGCGCTTTGCGCGAGATGCAACGTGATTTACTGATCTTGGCATAGTTTTCTTACTTTTAAAAAGTTAGACAATAAGATTAACGGAGACGCAGCAAGTCACGAACCTGCTTTGTATTAGAAGAATCAACGATTTCGAAACCGAGAAGATTTCTCTTCTGCTTCTTTGTCTTCTTTGTCAGAATGTGGCTGTGAAAAGCATGACGACGCTTAATCTTACCTGATCCGGTGAAAGAAAAACGCTTCTTTGCAGCGGAATTAGTCTTTACTTTTGGCATTTTTTTTATTGTTTAATTAATTATTAATATATTGTGGCAACGCATATACCGGGCGTTACGCACGTATCTTCTGTAAATCAGTATGAGGACTATTCCTCGAATTTCAGATTTGCTAAAGCCTCAGCACCTTTTGCATTTGCGGCAAGTCCACCATTTGCAGGTGTCTCGGCATCAGCTGGCTGAGATGATTTCTTTGCTTCGGCCTCCCGACGTTCACGGTCAAGTTTCTGCTGTGACTTCTTTGCAACACCTGATTTCTTAGGTGCTATAAAGAGGAACATCTTCTTGCCTTCAAGTTTTGGCATTTGTTCAACCTTGCCGTATTCTTCCAAATCATTCGCGAAGCGTAACAGAAGCACTTCTCCTTGCTCTTTGAAGAGAATGGAACGTCCACGGAAGAAGACATATGCACGAACCTTATTTCCTTCTTCAAGGAATTCTTTCGCATGCTTGAGCTTGAAATTATAATCGTGCTCATCAGTCTGAGGTCCGAAACGGATTTCCTTAACCTCAACCTTAACCTGCTTCTGCTTCATCTCCTTTGCCTTTTTCTTCTGCTGGTAAAGGAACTTGGAGTAGTCTATGATGCGACATACCGGCGGCTCGGCATTTGGCGAAATCATCACGAGATCTTCCTCACGGCTTCGAGCCATCTGAAGTGCCTCACGAGTAGAGACAACCATTGCCCCGTCATCGCCTACAATACGTACCTCCTTGCAACGAATCTGCTCGTTGATACGGTATTGATTTTGTTCTTTCTTTTTGTCTATCTTCATTAAACGTTGTGGTTTGGCTGTTGCCATTAATATTGATTCTGCAAAAATCGGATGCAAAGATACTAATTTTCATTAACATACGTAGTATGATAGTATCTTTGCACCACGATATTTAACATTATTTAGAATAAAATCTAATTTTCAGGTTTCAAGTTGGTTGCCTCAAGCATTTCCGCTACCTCATCCAATATACGTTGGGCAAAAGCCTCCTTAGGCATGACAGCCTGATCTCCACCACCCTGTTGACGCATAGCGACGGTGCCTTCTGCAGCTTCTTTCTCGCCAACAATAACCATATAAGGAACACGCTTCAACTCGTTGTCACGAATCTTACGACCTATCTTTTCGTTTCGGTTATCAACTGTCGCACGTACTCCTACACTGTCAAAATACTTTGACACTTCCATTGCGTAGTCATTGTATTTTTCTGAAATAGGAAGGATAGCCACCTGCTCAGGGGCGAGCCAAAGCGGGAAATGGCCGGCTGTATGCTCTATGAGAACAGCTGTAAAACGTTCCAAAGATCCGAACGGAGCACGGTGAATCATCACAGGACGACGCTTAGAGTTATCCTCTGCCGTATATTCCAGATTGAAACGCTCAGGCAGATTATAATCTACCTGGATTGTACCAAGCTGCCAACGACGGCCTATGGCATCCTTCACCATGCAGTCAAGTTTCGGACCATAGAATGCCGCCTCACCTAACTCACAGCGTGCCTTTATGCCTTTTTCCTTACAAGCATCGATAATGGCTTGCTCTGCTGAAGCCCAGACTTCATCGGAGCCTATATACTTGTCTGTGTCTTCCGGGTCACGGAGTGAAATCTGAAATTCCACCTGTTCCTCTCCGAAGCCGAATATCTTGAATACAGTCTGGATGATGGAAAGAACACGAAGGAACTCTTCCTTCACTTGATCCTGACGACAGAATATATGCGCATCGTCCTGTGTGAAAGAACGAACACGGGTAAAACCGTGAAGCTCGCCAGACTTCTCATAACGATAAACCGTACCGAACTCTGCACAACGGAATGGCAAGTCCTTGTATGAACGAGGTTTCCAAGCGAACACCTCGCAATGATGAGGACAGTTCATCGGCTTGAGCATGTATTCCTCATCCTCTTCCGGAGTATGTATAGGCTGGAATGAATCCTTTCCATAATGTGCATAATGTCCAGATGTCACATACAGATTCTTAGAACCGATATGTGGAGTAATCACCTCCTGATATCCGAAGTTCTTCTGTATCTTACGAAGCATATCCTGCAGACGGATACGAAGGTCTGTACCCTTTGGCAACCAGATTGGAAGACCCTTGCCTACTCTTTCCGAGAACATGAAGAGTTCCATCTCCTTGCCTATCTTGCGGTGGTCACGTTTCTTAGCTTCCTCAAGCATCAAGAGATACTCGTCCAGCATCTTCTTTTTAGGAAATGATATGCCATAGAGACGCTGCATCTGGTCTTTAGTTGCATCGCCACGCCAGAATGCACCGGCAATAGCTGTCAACTTGATAGCTTTGATATCGCCAGTAGACACAAGATGAGGACCCTTACAGAGGTCGGTAAACTGTCCTTGAGTATAAGTTGTGATGGAACCGTCATCCAGATCTTGCTCAATATGCTCACATTTATATGTCTGACCAGCAGCACCGAACTTTGCAAGGCAGTCGTCTTTTGATATCTCCTGACGTACAACCGGCTCATTCTTACGTGCCAGTTCTATCATCTTGTCTTCTATTTTCTTGAAATCTCCCTCTTTTATCATCTCACCGCCAGGGAGAAGCACATCATAGAAAAATCCATTTTCAACAGCAGGACCGAAACCGAACTGAATACCAGGATACAACTCTTGAAGAGCTTCTGCAAGCAGATGGGCACTGGTATGCCAGAATGTATGCTTTCCTTGCTCATCATCAAACTTATACAGAGCAATACGTGCATCAGCATTGATTGGTCTGTTAAGCTCAACTGTTTCCCCATTTACGCCGCAGGATACAACGCTACGTGCGAGAGCAGGAGAGATGCTCTCTGCAATTTGAAAACCAGTAACGCCTGCATTATATTCACGCACGCTACCGTCTGGAAATGTTATTTTTATCATCATTATGTTGTTTTTATAGGCAAATCGTACGGATGATCAGCCCTTATTGTTATTCAGATGCAAAATTACTATATTTTTCTTAAAACCAAAGAAAAAGCAAGTTTTTTTTGCTTACCTTCCCTTTTAATGTACATTTTTCTCCTTATTGAACTTCTTCATCACACTGTAAGCACTGTAAAGCCCGAGCTCTCCAGCCTTGCTCAGATCGTTCAGTCCCTCTTTCCTCTTGCCAGAGAAGATATAGCAAAGACCACGATTGAAATATGCTTCCTGCATACGAGGGTCTTTTCCTATCGCGACTGTAAAGGCTTCTATTGCGTCCTTATAGTCACCAGCCCTAGCATACCGAGTGCCTGTAACATAATATTCTGCAGCCTCTGTCGGCTCCAGACTTGAAGAGAAATCCTCTGGAAGGAGTTCGATATTAACCTTCCTGTTTTGAATCTTGCCACGGTACTCACTCTTATACTCATGCTCTTTCTGCTCCTCGTCCTCAACCACAAGAGAGTTATATTTATTAGGATCTATGTCGCTCTTCTTGCGCATTTCCTTCAGCTTGGATTTACTCCAACGATTTTGGATGCCAAGATGCTTGTCCATCTGGGCTTTCAATATCCTGAATTCATCTTTTTCCGCCTTACCTGTCATACCAAGCCTGCGATAGCAACTTGCACGACGTGACAATCCTGTCCAGAAATTAGGAAATTGTTCTATCACCTTAGAGTAATCCCTTATGGCCCCTCGTAAGTTTCCTGTTGCATCAAGGAGGATGGCACGGTTGAATAATGCCATGACATTCCCTGGCTCCATCTGCAACACATAGTCAAAATCCTCTATGGCTCTATTGTCATCACCTACTTGCTGACGAAGGAGACCACGGTTATAATGTGCGAGAAAATTGTTAGGGTCTATGTCAAGGGCTATATCGTAGTCAGACATCGCTCCGCGAAGATTATTTATATTGCAACGCGCAAGCGCTCTATTGATATAGCCTGCCACAAACTTCGGACGAAGATGCAAAGCCTTTGAAAGTTGCAAGTCAGCATCCTTCCATTCTTTTCTGTTCATGGATATGCTTGCACGTGTCATCCATGCATCGGCATTGTACGGATCGATCTCGATGCTTTTGTCCAGACACTCGGTTGCAGCCAAAGTATCTTTCTGGTGTATATACACTTCTGCCTTTACATTATACGCATTGGAGAATGTCTTCCATTTTCCGATAATCGTATCAAGTTCAAGATGCGCCTTATCATATTCCTTATTCTCCATACGACAGACAGCACGGTTATACCAATAGTTCTTATTGTCAGGATTAAGCCCTATCGCCGCGGTATAGTCTACAATCGCCTTGGAGAAATCTTTCTGCCTGATACGGACAATGCCTCTTAAATCGTACAACTCGGATACATAAGGATTCAATCGCAAAGCCTCTGTGGCATCCTGTTCCGCACCGCTATAATCATCAAGGTAGAATTTGGCAACAGAACGCATATACCACGGTTCATACAGATGTGGCTTAGCAGTGATTATCTGCGAAAAATACTGGATAGATAAGGCATAGTCTTCATAATGCAACGCAATCTTTCCGGTCGTCATGAGACGATCGGTATTAAATTGTGCTTTTCCCGTCAAGAAAAAGCACAATAATATTACTATGGCCACCACCCTATATTGGCAATGCATTGCAATTACTTATACTTATAAGCACTATACCTTTGGCGCCTTCGTCTTATATCCGCAACGGAAACGTCCTTGCAAAAGGGCTTTCAGCTTCGATTTGATAAGTTGCTTGCGCAGTGGAGAGATACGGTCAATAAACATATGTCCCTCCAAATGGTCAAATTCGTGCTGCATGACACGGGCGAGATATCCCTCCACCCACTCGTCATGATGATTGAACTCCTCGTCTACATACTCGACATGTATGCGTGTCGGACGAGTAACATTCTCATGAATGGCCGGCAATGACAGACATCCCTCCTGCAGAGTTTCCTTCTTTGCATTGTCATCAGACTCTATGATATGGGCATTTATATAAACTTTCCTGAATCCCTTATATTCAGGAAAATCATCCGCCATCGGGTCAAGGTCTATTACAACAACCCTGACAGACTTGCCGACCTGAGGCGCGGCAAGGCCGATGCCTTCGCTCAAGGCAAGCGTCTCCCACATATTCTGAATGAATTGTTTCAACTCCGGATAGTCTGGAGTTATATCTTCGGCAACCTTTCTCAATACAGGCTGTCCATATGTATATATAGGTAATATCATATCAATTTATCGTTATATCAGATTATACATGAAAGCGACGTGACTCCATATAGTCCTGGAGTATTATCGTCGCCGAGATTTCATCTACAAGGCTCTTGTCCTGACGTGCTTTCTTATGCAAGCCAGCATCAATCATTGTACGATGAGCGATGACAGATGTAAAACGCTCATCATAGAGCACAATCTCCTTGTCCGGGAAATTCTTCTTCAGAAGCTCCACAAACGAGCGTACACGTTGGAGATTCTCGCTCGGCTGGCCATTTGGCTGCCAAGGTTCACCGACAACGATTGTCGAGACATCCTCCTTTGCACAATATTCTTTCAAGAAGCGCATCAAATCAGATGTAGCAACAGTCACCAATCCATTTGCAATAATCTGCAATGGGTCAGTGACTGCCAAACCTGTACGTTTCTTTCCGTAGTCAACAGAAAGTATCCGCATATAAATTATCTAAATATGCAACATTCATGAATATCTTACTTGCTGTACAGCAACCAAGCATCTGGGTACTGAGCTCTCAGATTGTTGCGGCTCTGCACAGCATCAGCCTTATTGTCAAATGTCGTAGCAATGACACGATACATATTGTTGGCTGGATTAAACACGATCTGCGAACCAGCGATACGGCTCTGGAGATTCTCGGCATTAGCTTTCAAGCCAAAAGAGCCGACAACCACGCCAAAACCTTTAATACCGGAACCGCTGACAAGTTCCACCTTCTCTGCGCGAACGGAAACATTGTCGCTATTGTCCGTTGTCTGGTTATCCGTCACCTGACGCTCCACAACAGGAGCCACCACCTGTGCAGATGTCTGCTGCTCTATTACCGTGGTGTTTTCCTGAGCCTGTGCCTTTTCATACGCCTTGCGGTATGCAGATTCCTTACTTGAACCACAACTTGCCAACACAAAACCTGCGCAAATTACTGCGCAAATCGTCATACACTTCTTCATGATATTATTATGTTTACTATAGATTTTCTAATGTTTGGGTACAAAATTAATAATAAATCATGACATATACAACAAAAAACTGTGTAAAAACAATAAATTCAACAAATTCTACAATGTTTTAATAAAATTTTAGACGGAATATTTGGACGTATATGAAATCTTTTTTACTTTTGCGAAAGAATTCCAATTTATTATCCACTTAAAAAACTAAGAATTATGAAAGCATTAGGTTACATCGGCGCATTTTTAGGTGGCGCTATTGCAGGTGCAGCTATAGGTCTGCTCGCTGCTCCGGAGTCTGGAAAAGACACACGCAAGAAGATTTCCTCAACAATCAAGGATTTCTGCGACAAGCACAATCTTGAACTTACCAAGAAAGAGATGGCAGAACTTGCTGAGGATTTGGTAGATATAAACGTTACAGACTGATAATGTTCAGCAACGACAAGAACATAGAGAAGCTGGCTCTCATCATAGAGTCTCTGAAAGATTACATTGGGTTGCAGAAAGATTTTCTGCAACTCAATGCAATTGAGAAAACTGTGCGCATATTGACATTTGTCTTGCTCGCCATCAGTTTATCCTTCTTCATTCTCCTGTTTATCATATTCTTGTCGTTTGCAGGAGCCTATGCATTAGGCGAGTTCATGTCTACCCCATTGGCTTTCCTTGCTGTTGCCGGATTCTATCTGTTGCTGTTCATCCTTGTGTATTCGAAGCGTAAGGCATGGATACAGCGTCCATTAGTGAAGCTTTTTGCAGAAATCCTAACAAATTGAGAACGTCATGTATAACGACATCAACGACATAATACAAAAGAAAGAGGAGCTGCGCAAGGCAATCACACAGAAAGAAAAGGAAATCAATATTCTTTGGGATGATGTCTTTCACCCGAAAGAAGAAAACACCTTCAGCACTCCATCACAGCGACTCTTGAGATATGCAAATACAGGCCTCGGTCTCATGGACGGAATGCTTCTTGGATGGAAACTTTATAGAAGACTGAAGAGATAAGCTTTTTGGGCTTATCTCCATATTTCTCAATTCAATTTTTACCAGCAACCATACTACGCACGGTATATGGTTTCTTGTTATGTATGTATACCAGAAAGGCTTTGGTATACATTTTTTATCCCAAATCGGCCATTAGATTTCACATCGTTTCGTTTTTATCTCCGTTGTATTGCAACCATTGCGTCGAAGGCATAGCGGGCTATGTCGAGACGGAACGGGAAGCAAGACAGCGAAGAGAAAGACGAAACGGAGGAAAAGACCGTATAATAATAACAGAGCATTACCTTATGTCGGTCTAATGACCGATTTGGGTTTATTTTCACTCACCTATTATCGTCACTCTGTATAATAGTAATTCCAATACGTAGCTTGATAATTCTTGCGCAGATTGTCGCGACGCAGGTTACCTGTCTTGCTGGAACGCATCAACTGCTGCAAGTCATGGTAATCAGCCTCAACAATACTGTCACTATAAGCCACAACCGGATTTGAACGTTGATGCTGATACAATACAAGAGCTTCTCTATAGTGAACAGGAATAGAATCACAAATACCAGGTTTTGTCAGATCTATACTGTCAGCCAGCAGATGTGCAAAGGCATCCAGATTCTTATCGCAAAGGAAAGCACAAAGATGATAATCAAAACCCTTGTAGCGCGACAGCATCTTTTTCTTGCAGAGGAGAGGTTCTATCCCTTCCAGACGACACAATGAGGCCGTAGAACCCATGACAGGCTGTGTGAACAATCTCTCTGCCAGTTCTCCACGCTTGTCCAATGCTATATAGCGCAGAAGCGTCAATGTCGGATTAGTTTCCGCGTAACAATATCCTCCCCTATTCAGTCCCTCGTTGGCAAGGTTCTCGTAATCCTGTGCTACAAGTTGCTTCTCGGCAATAACCTGCCGATGCAAAAGGCTGTCACTATTTGCAGTCTTTACAACAAACAGCATCATGAGCACCATCACTCCCAGGTTAAGAGTAAGCGTCCTTGACGACAAGAGGATATCACTCGAAGGTGCAGAGTAAGTCAACCATCTCCGAGCAATAGCCATACAAGCAAGGTATATGACAAGAGACACTGCCACTATCCATATCGAGGTTCCTACCGTCAGACCACCATTCCCGTCAGCTTCTCCACAAGTCAGGAAAGCGAGCAAAGCCATGGAAGGAAAGTATGTCAAGGCATGACATCCCCTTGCAAATCTGCACACATTATGCACAAGCATCTGAATCATCCATCCGACGACAGTTATAATGATCGCACTGATGAGCGGATGATAGACAGTAACGCCACCAGACAGGACATGCTGTTCATAAGTCAACACCGGAGTCTGGTAGAAATATATGTATACAAACGAGAACAGTATAAAAACGATAGCACACACAACCTTTATTGTTGTGGTGCTATCTTTTCCATTATTAGTCATTGAGAAGAATATTTCTTAAAATAACGTTGTCAATCTTCACTTCATTCAGATAAAGCCCAACAACAATATCCGAATTTAGTTCTTTTTCAATACCATAGCTGAGCGGGCTGGAATATACAATTTCAGCCACTCCTTGTGATCCTGCACATACATCGGGTCGTAGTTTGTCGTATGCACGACAGTGTCATCACAACTGCCGAAGCCTCCGAAAGCTGGATTATCAGAGTTCAACACGACACTGTAAGAACCCGTCGGCACAAGGAATCCATAACCTGTAAACGACTTTGTAGGATTGAAATTGAAGACAAAGACAAGGTCACCGCGTGAGAAGGCTATGACCTGATCGCCATCATTATGCCATATCTCCTGGACAGGAGTCTTGTTGAAGGCCTTTTCCATCTTCAACACCTCAAGCATCTTGGCATCAAAATCACCGAGCCAATGGTAACACAGTTCCTTATTGTCTACCAGATTCCACTGTCGGCGCGCGTATTTGCAGCTCCATCCATTACCTTCACGAGGGAAGTCGATCCACTCAGGATGCCCCCATTCATTACCCATGAAATTCAGGTAGCCGCCATTGATTGTCGCAGCCGTAACGAGACGAATCATCTTGTGCAAGGCTATGCCACGTGTAGCGACAGCGTTCTCGTCTCCCTTCTTGAAATGCCAGTACATGTCACTGTCTATCAATCGGAAGATTATCGTCTTGTCACCGACAAGAGCCTGGTCATGAGACTCTGCATAAGAGATGGTCTTCTCATCCGAGCGACGGTCCGTCATCTTCCAGAAGATGTCAAACACGCCCCAGTCCTCATCGCGCTTCTCCTTGATCATCTTTATCCAATAATCAGGAATACCCATAGCGAGACGGTAGTCAAAGCCAAGTCCTCCATCCTCAAACTTTGCAGCAAGTCCCGGCATACCTGACATTTCCTCGGCAATCGTGATAGCATTCTTGTTTACCTCATGAATAAGCTTATTTGCCAAGGCAAGATAACAGATGGAGTTGTCGTCCTGTCCACCGTTGAAGTAATCTCCATAACCGCAGAAGTCTACACCGAGACCATGATTATAGTACAGCATTGATGTCACGCCATCAAAGCGGAATCCGTCAAAATGGAATTCATCAAGCCAATACTTACAGTTCGAGAGCAGGAAATGCATCACCTCATCCTTGCCGTAGTCAAAGCAAAGTGAATCCCACTGGTTATGCTCACGACGGGCATCAGGATAGAAATACTGGTTCGGATCACCACAGAAGTTTCCGAGACCTTCCACCTCATTCTTCACAGCATGTGAGTGGACAAGGTCCATGATGACAGTTATACCATTCTGATGTGCTGTATCTATAAGGTCTTTCAGTTCTTCTGGAGTACCGAAACGACTTGAACATGCAAAGAAGTTGGACACATGGTATCCGAATGACCCATAATAAGGATGCTCCTGGATAGCCATGATCTGGATACAGTTATATCCGCCTTTTATCACACGAGGCAAGACATTTTCCTTAAACTCTGTGTAAGAGCCCACCTTCTCCTCATCCTGTCCCATGCCGATATGGCATTCGTAGATAAAGAGCGGGTCTTTTTTAGGGCGGAATGTCTTCTTTTTCCATTTGTACTCCTCAACAGGAGCCCACACCTGAGCGGAAAAGATTTTTGTTTCCTCATCCTGCACAACACGACGTACCCAGGCTGGAATACGTTCACCTTCACCACCTTCCCACTTTATCTTCAGCTTATACAGATCGCCGTGCTTCATCGCCGTGGCAGGAAGTTTCAATTCCCAGTTACCAGTACCCTTTATCCTCTTGCAGGCATACTTCTTCTGCTCTTTCCAGCCGTTAAAGTCGCCGATAAGATAGATTTCGGTTGCATTGGGAGCCCACTCGCGGAACACCCATCTTCCCTTGTCGTCGCGATGAAGTCCGAAGTAAAGATAACCGCTCGCAAAATCGGAAAGAGACTGCTTTCCTCCATTTGTGAGCTTGTTTATCATCCACTCTGCATGGTCATGACGTCCACAGATGGCAGCTTCATAAGGCTCCAGCCATGAATCGTTCTTCACCAAGCCTATATGCTGTGGCTTTTTAGGTGCTTTAGGCGCCTTTGGGGTGACAGCCTTCTTTGAGGCAGTCTTCTTTGCGCAAGTCATAGTATTTCAGTTTATTTGTTAAGGTTCATTCAGGAAACAATCAGCACTTCACCTTGAAGACTGCCTTATGGATTGTTCCTGTGCCTATACAAGGCTGGTGTCCGTCCTGTGGCCAGAATATAGCCATCATGCCTGGATGGCATGTGCAGAATCCCTCAGCCATTGTACCAGGATATTTTGTCGCATCCTTCTCTGCATTATACTCACAGTCAGGAAGGAGTTCTGTTGGAGTATATCCGTAAGTCTCGTCAGCATTCAAAGGAATCTGGATGTCAAGCATATTCTTATGTGTCTCCATGACAGCCTCTTCCTTTGTCTTGCCGTTGGTATCCATGATATTGACAAAGCAATTCTTACCGTCAATTTCATGCTTTCCGTTTTCCAGCGCGTTAAGATCAGTATTCTCGATGAACTCTATAATCTGTGGGAAATAAGGGTTCAATGATGCATACTGCTTGAGATTCTCGATTTTGTCAATTACCATAATGATTAGATTTTATGAGTTGTTGTTATTGATGTTATGTCTTTATATAGTCCGTTGTGTTCCCTTAGAAACCCCGTTCAATATTTTCCTTTCTTTGTAACATTGCCGTTACGGTCCTTCATCACGTATGCGCCGTCACGTTCTCCGTCACGGTAAGACCCTTCAAAACGGTTGCCGTCCTTGTCTTCCTCTATCGCCTTGCCGTGAGGATAGCCATCCTTATATGTTCCCTTGAACTTGCTGCCGTCGGCAAAATGTATAATCATCTCGCCGTTCATCTTGCCGTTCTTGAAATAACCGTCAAAAGTATCACCGGTCTTTTTCCTCAGAGTGCCCCTGCCGTCATATTTGTCAGCCTTCCACTGTCCTGTATACGAGTCGCCGTTTCTCCATACGAGAGTGCCCTGACCGTCTTTTTCTCCGGCCTTGAAATGACCTGTATAGACATCGCCATTAGCATAACGGAAGATGCCTTCGCCATCACGCTCGCCCTGAACATAGTTGCCTTCATAGACATCCTTATTGGCATAGCGGTAGATACCCTTACCATGCTGAATGTCATTCTGCCACATTCCGTTATATACATCGCCGTCGGCATAGCGGTAGATACCCTTGCCGGAACGCTGGTTGTTGAGCCACTGGCCGTCGTATACTGAGCCATCACCCCAGTCATACTTGCCCTTGCCGTTCTTCATGTCATTCTGCCACTCTCCCTCATAGTATGCACCGGAAGCGAAAGTGTAGCGTCCCTTGCCGGAACGCTTGTCCTGAAGCCAGTTTCCGTCATATATATCACCGTTGTAATAATACATCACACCGTGTCCCTGCTGATAGTCACGATACCAGAAACCGTCATATTTGTTGTTGTTGGCGAAATAGAATATGCCCTTGCCATGTTGCTGATCCTGAAACCACTGGCCCTCATATTTCTCACCGTCCGAGAAAGAATATACTCCGTATCCTTGACGTTTGCCCTTAGTATAGCTACCCTCGTACGTATCGCCGTTCTTGTATGTCGCCATACCCTTGCCGTTTGCCTTTCCCGAGACCATTTCGCCCTTGTATAGTCCTCCATCCTTCAAGGTGTAAGACCCGAGCATTATCTTCTGCGCAAGAGCCGTTCCATTAAAAGCAAACGCTCCGAACGCGAACGACAACAGCATTTTACATATCCTATGTTTCACAATAATAATTTCTTAGTTTGACAATTCATTTCTACAAAGATACCTAATTTTTATCTAAGTAGAGGCACCGAGACCTATTATTTCAACTTTTTTCACTTTTCCGCACGCTCTTCGAGGAAACGCATATAGATTCTTATAGCCGTCTCCACCATCCTCACGCAAGGGCGCTTCTTATAGTATTCATCTGTCCTTGCCTCAGGAGTCGCGCTGATGACGATATCAGGAATGACACCGTCTGCACGTTTCTTGTTCAGCCCAAGCAGTTCCTTACAGCAGATGCTTCCCGTCTGAGCCTTGAAATCCGCTGCCAGTTTCTGGACAGCCTCATAGTTTTTCTTCTTTGTTTCCTGGCTGGCTTCCACGCTGGCTATCTCAAGACCGGCAAGCATGAACATGCCAAGGGCAGACCCGCAAGTCTCTCGCATACGTCCGATGCCTCCTCCATAGCTTGCCGATATACGGGTCATGAGAGGGAGAGGTACATCATACCATTCTGCAAATGCCATGGCGACACTCTGCGAACAGTTGTATCCCTGCTTGAAATATCCCACTCCACGCTCCACCATACGTTCCGTTTCCTCTTGCCAATTCATATTTATCACAATAGAAAGTTAACTTTTCAGATATCCGACACTGCAGATATTCATCCTTATACACAACTTATTACATCACCGACATCTATCACAGATTCCTTGAAGAAAGAAACTTCTCGGCATTCTCCAAATCACTTGGCGTATCAATGCCTATCGTCTCAACATCCGTAAGTCCGACCTTTATCCTGTAGCCGTTCTCCAGCCAGCGGAGCTGTTCAAGGCTTTCAGCCAATTCAAGAGGCGACTGCGGCAAGCGTGTCACCTCGCCGAGCACGCTTCTCCGATAGGCATAAAGCCCTATATGCTTGAGATAAGGGAAGGCGGACGACCATTCTGCCCTTTCTCTTCCTCTGCAGAAAGGTATGACAGAGCGTGAGAAATACAAGGCGTAGCCCTGTTGCGACACTGCTATCTTAGGGGAATTAGGATTCTCCACAGCAGCCATATTATCGCCGAAAGGCTTGCCGAGGGTAGCAATCTGTGTACTGTCGTCCTCAAAACACCGCATCACGGTCTCTATCTGTGACGGCTGTATGAAAGGTTCGTCGCCTTGCACATTTATCACTACATCGTCTGCAGAGAGACCCAGTCGTGCCTCAAGCAAGGACACAGCCTCCTCTATCCTGTCTGTACCGCTTTTATGGTCGGAACGAGTCATCACCACTTCTCCGCCGAACTCCATTACAGCACGCTGTATGCGCTCGTCGTCCGTTGCGACAAAGACATTTTCTATGACCTTTTTCGTCTGTGTATAGACACGCTCTATGACAGTCTTTCCGCCGAGCATGGCCAGCGGCTTGCCGGGAAATCTTGTAGAAGCGTATCGCGCAGGTATTACTGCTATGAATTTCATGAGTCCGTTTGTTTTAGTTGGTCTTCACGATAGAGACATCTATCAGTCACGCTGGAAAATATCCCGGGTATATACTTTATCGCGGACATCGTCAAGCATTGAGTCATAACGGTTTGCGATAATGACCTTAGACATTGACTTGAACTTGTCCAAATCATTGACTACGGTGCTGCCGAAGAACTGTGTACCGTCCTCCAGCGTCTGCTCGTAGATGATGACATTGGCCCCTTTAGCCTTGATGCGCTTCATGATTCCCTGTATCGCGCTCTGACGGAAATTGTCCGAATTGCTCTTCATCGTAAGGCGATAGACACCTACCGTCGGTGCTTCTTGCCGGGCAGCATCACAATGTTCAAACTGGTTGTTATGCGAATATCCGTACCATCCAGCTTTCTGCAATACAGCATCGGCGATATAATCCTTACGTGTGCGGTTGCTCTCCACTATGGCCGTCATCATCTGCTGAGGCACATCCTGATAGTTGGCAAGCAACCGCTTCGTGTCCTTAGGCAGACAATAGCCACCATAACCGAACGAAGGATTGTTGTAATGCGTTCCGATACGCGGGTCAAGGCCCACGCCGTCAATGATGGCCTGTGTGTCAAGCCCCTTCATCTCGGCATAAGTGTCAAGCTCGTTGAAATAGGATACACGCAGCGCAAGATACGTATTTGCGAACAGCTTCACGGCCTCTGCCTCTTTCAGTCCCATGAAAAGGACGGCGATGTCCTCCTTCTCGGCACCCTCCTTCAGCAGTTCGGCAAACGTCCTGGCATAAGTCTCGGCATGATTGCTGCCGATAGCCACCACTGCGGCGTTCTCCTCTCCTTCCCCTGCTATCATCTTTGGGTATCCGACGATGATACGTGAAGGATACAGATTGTCATACAAAGCCTTTGACTCACGCAGGAATTCCGGCGAGAACAGCAGCCTGAACTTACAGTCGACAGGGCGGTTCTCCGCCTTGAACCTCTGCGCATATTTCACATAAAGCGAACGTGTATATCCTACAGGTATAGTGGACTTTATAACCATGACCGCCTCTGGGTTAACCTCCAGTACAAGGTCTATGACTTCCTCGACATGGGAAGTGTCGAAATAGTTCTTCACCGGGTCATAGTTTGTCGGCGCGGCTATCACCACAAAGTCGGCATCGGCGTAAGCGCTCCTGCCGTCAAGCGTAGCGGTAAGCCTAAGATTCTTCTCCGCAAGGTATCTTTCTATATACTCGTCCTTTATCGGACTCTTGCCATGATTGATGAGGTCAACCTTCTCCTTCACCACATCGACAGCCACCACTTCATGGTGCTGGGCGAGAAGCGTGGCGATGCTCAGGCCTACATAGCCTGTTCCTGCCACCGCTATCTTTATGTCTTTGAATTCACGCATAGTATTACAGTTAAGAACACACATACAATCCTCCTCTGCGGAATCACGCTCTCAAGCATGTGCCTTGCAACCTGATTCCCGAGCAGGACATTGATGTATTTTCTGCAAAGATAAAAAAAATATTTGATATCTGTCCATTATTTCAAAAATTATTCATAGTTTTGTAAAAATATTTTTAACAACACCATGTCTGAGCCTTCAAATAACTTCACGAAATGGGTTGCCTGCTGGGGCAACGCCACATCATTCACTGACAGGAAAGAGTGCATCTACGCCAAGGACATCACCCTACGCTACCCTATAAGGATAGTCTTCTCCGGCAACAGACTCAGGTTCCGCTTCTCAAACCTCACAGGAACAGAGCCGGTCACTATCTCTGCCGCGAAAGTCAACCGTACTTCCATCACATTCGGAGCGTCTGAAAGCGTCACCATCGAACCGGGAAAAGAGACGACAAGCGATGAGATACCGTTCTGCGTGACTGCCGGAGAGACTGTAGAGATAAGCATCTATCTCGCCGGATACACACAGATGAACGCCGGGACGCTCATCACCGGACCGCTGTCGAAAGGGAAATATGCCTATGGAAATTTCATTGACGCGGAGAAATTCCCTGTAGAACTGTCCAGAAACACTAACTGGTTTTACTTCCTCAACACAATAGACGTCTTCACGGAGGATAAAAACCGCGCGCTGGTATGTTACGGAGACTCCATCACGGCACAGAGCTGGCCCGACTATCTCGCCATGCGTGCCTGGGACAACGGCTTCAGGAACGTCGCCGTTATACGGCGTGCCGTGAGCGGGACACGCATACTGCGCCAGTATGACTGCATCACTTATCAGGCTTACGGACTGAAAGGCGAGACGCGTTTCCCCATAGAACTCAATGTCGCCGGTGCTACCGACGTAATCATACAGCATGGCATAAACGACATAATCCATCCTGTGGGAGTAGAGACAAACATCTTCCGCCCATGGAGCGACATGCCTACCGTGGAGGAAATGGAACAGGGCACCGAGAATCTGTACATCAAGCACGCAAGAGAGCTTGGCCTGAGGGTATGGAGCGGCACACTGCTTCCTATTTACGGATGGCGCACTTACGACTCCAGACGTGAGGCCATGCGATGTGAGTTTAACGAATGGCTGCGCACCTCCCCGCTCTTTGACGGTTGCATTGACTTCGACAAGGCCGTGCGTAACCCTGAGAAACCGGAGGCATTCAATACAGATTTCGACTCCGGCGACCATCTTCACCCGAGCGAGGTAGCATACAAGGCTATGGCAGACTGTGTTATGAGCGAGTTGTTGATGTAACACACGAGCACCAAAACACACCATCAGCCTTATGCTCCGTGACATCCGGAAACATGGATGCCATTGAGTACAAACCCGACAGCAATGGGACATGTCGCAAAAGGTGACCCTTTACACGACAGAAGGTAACCTTTCACCATGTCAAGGGTGACGTTTCACACCACGAAAGGTCACCTTCCGCAAAAGCATCCATAAAGGCACACAAGACAAACAGACGGGAGCAGGCATACAAAACCTGCTCCCGTCTGTTGTATATACCATACATCGAGACTTATAACATCAGGCAAATGATGCCCGAAGCGACACCTGTCACTCTATCTTGCGCCGCGGCTTGCATGGGTTGCCGTATGCCACGACCCCGGCAGGGATATCCCTCGTCACGACACTTCCTGCACCGATGACAGCGCCGTCGCCGATGGTCACGCCGGGCAAGACCACGACATTAGCACCAATCCATACATTGTTGCCCACCCGGATAGGCTTGCAGGTCTCGAGACCGGCATTCCTCTGCTCTATGTCTAAAGGATGGGCGGCAGTGGTGAAACAGCAGTTCGGAGCGATGAAACAGTTGTCTCCGAATGTCACCGGTGCCGGGTCAAGGATAACAAGATTGTAGTTCGCAAAGAATCCCTCGCCGACACGGATGTTGCATCCATAGTCGCAGACGAAAGGCTGCTCTATGAGAATCCGCTCGCCGGTGCTTCCGAGCAGCCGTTTCAGTATCGCCACACGTCCTGCCTCGTCGGAAGGACGCGTATGATTATAGTCATAGCACAACTCTTTTGCCTCAAGCCTCATCCTGTTGAGTTCAGGATTGAAATTGGCGTCATAGAGCATTCCTGCACGCATTTTCTCAAGTTCTGTCATATTTTCCATCATCTTCTGTTCTGTTTCATTTCAAATGCAAAGTTACAAAATACGGCGGCATCTCCAAGGAAATAATCATTTTTGTGATGAATAATTTCATTTTTTGAGGATTATTTCGTATTTTTGCATTTCGAATCCAATAGGTCCGGCAGGGCTCCTGCTGCGGAGACATTACAGGATAAGCCAGACAATGATAGCCACCATACCATATATAGAGCATAAGTTTCAGGAATACAACATGCTGATGTTTGACGGCAAGTTGCCAGAACTGCCGATAAAGCTGAGCCGGGCAAAGACCTCGCTCGGCCAACTTGCATTCAAGCGCAAGCGGACATGGTACGGCAAGGTGGTGCTTTATGACTTCCGTCTACGCATAAGTACACAGTTCGACCTTCCCGAAAAAGAACTGGAGGATGTCATAATACACGAGATGATACATTATTATATATTTGTCAGCAAGCAGAAAGACAAGAGTGCCCACGGGCCTCTGTTCAGACAAATCATGAAAGAGATAAACGCCCGGTACGGCAGGAGCGTCTCCATCTCGCGCAAGCAAAAGGACCTTACGGCAACGACAGACATCTGACATCACGCAAAAAGACTATAGCAAATGAAAAAGAAAATAGCCATCTTCGCAAGCGGCAACGGCACTAACTGCGAGAATATCATACAGTATTTCAAGAACCATGGAGGCGCAGAGGTTTCTCTCGTCGTCTGCAACAAGAAGGACGCGTTTGTTCGTCAGCGTGCAGAGCAACACGGTGTGCCGTCTGTCGTCATTACCAAGCGACAGTTTGAGGAGGAGCAGGAGCATGTGCTGGAAAGCGTGGCAGGAGCAGACCTCATCGTGCTTGCCGGATTTCTCCTGCGCATACCCGACTATCTCATAGAGAAATTCCCGAACAGGATTATAAACATCCACCCTTCCCTACTGCCGAAGTTCGGAGGCAAAGGCATGTGGGGACACCATGTGCACCAGGCGGTGAAGGATGCAGGAGAGACCGAGACGGGAATAACGATACATTATGTCAGTTCGGAGATAGACAAGGGCGGACATATCGCACAGTTCAAGGTGGCATTGCAGGAGAGCGACAGCGTAGAGGATATAGAAAAGAAAGTCCATCTCCTCGAGAAAGAGCATTTCCCGAAGGTCATAGGCCAGCTGTTGTCTGACGCTGGACTGACAGAATACGAGCGTTACTGTCGTGAACAGGCTTTGCAGCAGGAAGAGGAATTTGACGACGGACGATGCTTTCCTGATATGCCGGAAGGGCAATTCGTCAGAGGACATTGACAGCATAATGCCGTCAGCATAAACAGGACACAGATATAAATATATTTAATGAACAAGAAAGACAGGATAATATCATTCTTCTGGCAACACATCCTGCTGCTCGTCTCACTGTATATCATGACACTCGGCGTTGCCGTATGTGTCCGCTCTGGAGTCGGTTCAAGCGTGATAAGCGTGTTGCCGTATGTATTTGAAAGTGCAGGAAAGGCCTTCGGCAATGTCCCGGCACTTACCATCGGGCAGTATACATACATCATGAACGGCATATTGGTGGCTGGGCAAATAGCCATTCTCCGCAGAAGATTTGAGTGGGTACAGCTTTTCCAGCTTGTCATCGGGACAATCTTCGGTTTCCTCATTGATGTAAACATGTCGCATACGGCATGGCTGGCTCCCGATGCTGTATGGCAAAAGGGCATTGCACAGCTTGCCGGATGCACTATTCTCGGCATAGGTATAGCCTTCGAGGTAAGATGCGGCAGCGTGACGATGCCCGGCGAAGGCTTTCCCGTCGCCATAAGTAAAGTCACTGGCAGACCTTTCCCCAAGGTGAAGATAGCGGTCGACATCACCTTTGTTGTCCTTGGAGTCATGGCGAGTTTCATGTTCTTCGGCCAATGGATGTGGCATATCATCGGAGTGGGCACGCTCTTTGCGATGTTTTATGTAGGGATGGCAGTGCGTATGGTAGGCAAGCACATCGGGTGGTTTGACAGGGTACTTGTATATAAGCCGGGATTCAGACGATATATCTACGGTCTGGCAAAACATATTTACAGATAAGACGCTTTTTAACAATACTAAGCAACAAATACGATGGTCATAGATTTCAACACGATGGAAGACGCCGCCTTCCCTAATTTCAAAGGCGGAGAGAAGGAGTTGCAGGCGAAGATGTTCTGGGACGGTACAAACAGGATAATGCGAGGTATGCTGATTCCCGGTGCAAGTATCGGCGAGCATCTGCATGACACCAACTCGGAGATACTGTTTGTAATAAAGGGCGAGGGAACTGTCATAGACGATGGCACGGCGCATCCTGTCCGAGAAGGCCAGTGTGTCTATTGCCCGAAAGGACATTCGCACAGCCTTATAAACTCCGGCAACGAGGATTTGATATTTTATGCCGCAGTGCCTAATCAATAACCAAAATAAAACACAAGGAAATGAGTAACGACAGAGAGCAAGAAGGGCTGACACAGCTTGGCAGAAAGACCGAATACAGAAGCGACTATGCTCCAGAGGTTCTGGAGACATTCCAGAACAAACATCCTGAGAACGATTACTGGGTGCAGTTCAACTGCCCTGAATTTACATCACTATGCCCTATCACAGGACAGCCGGACTTTGCCGAGATAAAGATAATGTATCTGCCTGACGAGAAGATGGTAGAGAGCAAAAGCCTGAAATTATACCTCTTCAGCTTCCGCAATCATGGAGACTTCCACGAGGATTGCGTAAACAAGATAATGAAGGACCTTGTCCGTCTGATGGACCCGAAATACATTGAGGTGACGGGACTCTTCACCCCACGTGGCGGCATAAGCATATATCCGTTTGCCAACTACGGTCGTCCCGGCACGAAATATGAAAGGCTTGCGGAGGAGAGGCTTATGAGCCACGGGCTCGTGTGAGGTTATACGGGTATGAGTTGGGAGTTGTGCGGTTGGACGGTTATACGGTTATACGGTTATACGGAGATTACTCTCCTATAACTCATAACTAACAACTCATAACTAACAACTCATAACCTACTCCGTGTAGAATCTTATAAGATTTGTTATCGCCTGTTTGCAGGCTGGGCAGAAATCAGGGTTCTCATTCGTGCGCATACGGCAATCCAGACATGCACGATAGACACCTTTTAATGAATAACCTGCACCTTCAAACTTCCCGACTGTAGGGTCTTTACCTATAAGATTCTCCCACTTTCCCGTAAAATCAACGTTTGTAGTTATATTTTTCTCCCATGGCTCCACATCAAGAGGATACATGGGGATGTCTTCCGTCTCATAGGCATACTCGTCTGCCAGTCCTGCGAAACTGTGCCCGAACTCATGGACGACGACAGGACGGTATTTCGGATGGTGGGTCATGGCGAGATTATAGGAGTTAAGAATACCTCCGCCACCGTATTTGTCCGTGTTTACAAGGACTATGATATGCTCGTACGGTATGCCTGCAAGCCAATCATGAAGGTCTTTCAGATGCAACGTGGTAAGATAACGGTCACTGTAGAAAGTGTCAAAATTGGAATGTAGGGCGGTATTCAACCATTTGCCGTTCCCAGGTTCGCTCGTACCGCTGTCTACAGATGGAGACTTTACGGCAACAACGCTGAAACAGTCGCGGAAAGACTTGAACGGTTCATGCGCAAACAACGCTTCCACTGCTATGCGTGCATCATTGAGAAACACAGGCATTTCATCTTTTTTGTAGCCTTCTGCCACAAAAGCGATGCGGATACACCTTGCAGAGTCTGCCGGAGACTGCAATACATCATACGGTGTGGTGCCGCCTTTCGCCAACTGCCGAATAAGTATGTCTCTCGGCACGACGGTATGCGTCATCGTCGTCATCGTCTCTCGGCGGTTGTCCATAAGACGGACCGTGATATCTACAGTGTCCTTAGGCATAGGTATAAGAAAGACATTCTCGAAAGAACGGCTTTTCTCTTTCGCCTCATCATAGCTAAGCCACTCCTGGAACAATGTCGAGAAAGAGTTACGGTAGATGACATCTCCGCTTCTGTGTTTCCTTACTATTATCTGCCCATTGCCCTCTACCGGGACTTCGGAAAGGCGCTTGCGTTTGCCAAACCATCCATCAAACGTAGACAACTCATCGACGGAAACCATCTGAGTAGTTGCGTTTCCCGAAAATGTGTAGTCGATACGCAATGTCTTGTCTACAAAATTATCATCAAAATCCTGTGCATCTGCCAGACAGGAAACCAGCAGGCATAGTATCAAAATCCTGTATTTCATCATTCCAACTCTTTCAATAACATTATATTATATTCACGCATCATATCGTCAGGCTTATAGCAATGCCCGTCATATTGCAGTATATCCACATCTATGGGGATAACCTCCCTGTCCTCTGTCCTGCCAAGCCTTTTCTCTATATTCTTGGTACAGGTTCTCAGTTCTGCATAAGAAAGAGACGTCTCGCCTACTCCGACAGCATTGTAATATCCGTCACCTGTATATCGGGATGCAGAAAAACGAATTGCAGAGAAGGAACATGACAGTTCCCTCTCTGCAATTTCTATATTCTCCATTTGGTTCTTGTTCGAACCTAATGATATGATTACCTTCATAATCGTGGAAACTTTATACTCCACAAAGGAAGCCTTCTCTTAATAAGAGCGGGCTATGATGACACGATACTTGGACGGCTTGCCTGATACCATATCGACACCCGGTGTCTGCTCGTATGCGAAAGGCACGCAACGGATTGTAGCCTGTGTCTCCTCCTTTATCTTCGCCTCGGTCTCTTCTGTACCGTCCCAGTGGCAAAGGAAGAAGCCGCCGTCTTTCACACGCTCCTTGAACTCTTCGTAATTGTCACATTCGTAGACATGCTCGTCACGGAACTTACGGGCTTTCTCGAATATATTCTTCTGGATATCGTCAAGAAGTGCCTCGACATGTTCTGCTATACCTTCAAATGGTACAGATTCCTTCTCCAGTGTATCACGACGCATCAGTTCGATAGTGCCGTTTTCTATATCACGTGCTCCCATGGCGAGACGTACAGGAACGCCCTTCAGCTCATAGTCGGCGAACTTGAATCCAGGACGTTTGTTGTCTGCATCATCATACTTAACAGAGATGCCCTTTTTGCGAAGCTCGTCAATGACAGGCTGTATCTTCTCTGTCACGGCATCCCTCTGCTCAGGCTTGTTGGCAATAGGGATAATCACTACCTGAATAGGAGCGAGTTTCGGAGGGAGTACCAGACCGTTGTCATCAGAGTGGGTCATGATAAGTGCACCGATAAGACGTGTAGACACGCCCCAAGATGTAGCCCAGACGTATTCCGGCTTATTCTCCTTATTAAGGAATGTTACGTCGAATGACTTCGCAAAGTTCTGCCCGAGGAAATGTGATGTACCGCTCTGCAAAGCCTTACCGTCCTGCATCATAGCCTCAATGGTATATGTATCCAAGGCTCCGGCAAAGCGTTCCGTCTCAGACTTCACACCCTGCAACACAGGGACAGCCATGAAATTCTCTGCAAAATCAGCATATACTTTAAGCATCTTCTGTGCCTCTGCCTCTGCCTCCTCACGGGTAGCATGAGCGGTATGGCCTTCCTGCCACAGGAACTCTGAGGTGCGCAGGAACGGACGCGTACGCATCTCCCAACGCATCACATTACACCACTGATTGCACATCAGAGGAAGGTCGCGATAAGAATGTATCCAGTTCTTGTATGTATTCCAGATGATAGTCTCTGATGTAGGACGTACTATCAGTTCCTCCTCCAGACGAGCCTCAGGATCCACAACGACGGAATTGCCGTCCTCTGAAGATTTCAGACGGTAGTGTGTCACCACAGCACACTCTTTGGCAAAGCCTTTTACATGCTCAGCCTCTCGTGAAAGGAAAGACTTTGGTATAAGAAGCGGGAAATAGGCGTTCTGGACACCTGTCTCCTTGAACATACGGTCAAGTTCCGCCTGCATTTTCTCCCAGATAGCGTATCCGTAAGGCTTGATTACCATACAGCCACGCACAGCACTCTGCTCTGCGAGGTCTGACTTCACAATGAGGTCATTGTACCACTGGCTATAATTTTCTGCTCGTTTCGTGAGTTCTTTTAATTCTTTTGCCATAACTTTGTTTCTTTGTTCACATTTTGATGCAAAATTACAAAAAAAACTCGAATAACATGCCCATTGTTGAAAAAATCTTCTGTTTACTACAATATTAATATAATAATTGAAATATATTACGCCACGTCCTGATGAGAATGGCTGCATATTCAGACTTTGCCTGAAACAGCCAGCAACTACACTGCTCTTTATTCCATCAACAGACAAACACGGTCAAATACAGCCTACAAAGTTGACTACCTACAAGTTTATCGCCCAAAATAAACGAACCTCTTTTGCATTAAATGACGTTTTTTATATAAATAGGCAAAAAAACAATGTATTTTTGTCTTGATTTAGAATAATTTTTAGTAACTTTGAACCCAAAATAGTTAAACTAACATATACTAAAAAATGAATTTCAAAAAAAACTTCCTGTTTTCCGCAGTAGCAATAATGGCCTTAACTGCCTGTACATCAGACGATAGTACGCAACTGACAGTATCAGGGCTCAATCCTGCGGCATTTGACTCCATCATCAACAACAAACCTGTAAAGCTATATACGCTTAAGAACAATAACGGCATGGAGGCGTGCATAACCAACTATGGTGCACGTGTAGTTTCCCTTGTCGTTCCAGACAAAGACGGCAAGCCTACAGATGTCGTACTTGGCTTTGACAATCTCAAGCAATACACGGACACCCTCAACTCTCCAAGTGATTACGGCTCTTCTGTAGGACGTTATGCAAACCGCATCAATCAGGGAAAAGCGACTATCGACGGTAAGGAGTATCAATTCAAGCAGAACGACGGCAAGCATTGTCTTCACGGCGGCGGCACGACCGGATGGATGAATAAGGTCTATGACGCAGAGCAGATCGGAGACTCAATCCTTAAACTTACCATCGTCGCCGAGGACGGAGAGAACGGTTTCCCTGGCACAGTAACTGCTACCACTACATATAAAGTAACGGCTGACAATACCCTTGATATTGTCTGGGAAGCAACTACTGACAAGGAAACCATCATCAATCAGACAAATCACAACTACTACAACCTTAACGGTGACTTGTCAAAAGTCGGCACAGACATGATACTTTATGTCAACGCTGACGACTTCACACCTTCTGACAATACATTCATGACTACTGGTGAGATTGTGCCTGTAGAAGGCACGCCTATGGACTTCCGCACTCCACACGCTATAGCCGATTCAATAAACTCGGAATACATACAGGTGAAGAATGCCGGAGGATATGATCACAACTACTGCCTTAATACATATAAGGACGGTAAGGGTGACGACACCACTGTATGTGCCTCCCTCTACTCGCCAAAGACTGGAATATTCATGGAAATGTTCACCAACGAGCCTGGTGTTCAGGTTTACAGTGCTAACTTCCAAGGTGTAGGTAAAGATGCGGAGATTATACGCAAGCATGGTCTGAAATATCCAAAACATGTCAGCGTATGCCTTGAGAGCCAGAAGTATCCTGATTCTCCTAACAAAAAGGATTGGGCACAGCCGACTCTAAAGCCAGGAGAGAAATATTACAGCCATGCAGCTTACAGATTCTCTGTAAAATGACAGAGAAACGCCATGGTATAACATCATGAAAACTAACAACTAACAACTAACAAACAAAAACCATAAAACCAATGAGCGTAATTGAAGCATTACAGAACAACGGCTTTGCGACCATCGACTATGTCGTATTTGCCGCCTACATCGTCCTGCTTGTAGGTCTCGGTATATTCTTGAGCCGTAGCAAGAAGGGTGAAGAGAAATCATCAACAGACTATTTCCTTGCCGGCAACACACTGACATGGTGGGCAGTCGGCGCATCACTTATCGCAGCGAATATATCTGCTGAGCAGTTTATCGGAATGTCCGGTTCGGCATTCGCATCAGGAATAGCCCAGGCTGCATACGAACTTATGGCAGCGGCAACACTGCTTGTTGTCGGCAAATTCCTCCTGCCACTGATGATTGAGAAGAAAATCTTCACCATACCACAATTCCTCCGCGAGCGTTACAACTGGGGAGTCGGACTCGCCTTCTCACTGTTATGGCTCTTTCTGTATGTCTTTGTGAACCTGACATCTGTAGCTTGGCTCGGCGCACTTGCCATACAGCAGATTCTCGGTCTTCCGACAGATATGATAATACAGTTCGGCGGTATGGAGATTGACCAAGTCCGTATGGTCATCATTCTCGTGCTCTTCGTCATCGCCGGCCTATATTCTATATATGGTGGACTCGCATCTGTAGCATGGACAGACGTCATGCAGGTTACATTCCTTGTCGGCGGTGGTCTGATTACAGCATACGCCGCACTGTCTGTGATTGGTGCTGAAGTCTGGGGTTGTGGAGCTTTTGAAGCCCTTGGAAACATATACAGCTGGTGTATAGACCAGGCTGGCGACAAGCATTTCAACCTTGTTGTCACAAGAAACGAGGAGCTTTATCCTGTCATCAACGGTGTTGTCGAGAATGGCGTGACAATCCAGAAGGAAGACCCATACTTCACAAACCCAGGTATTGTGCTTATATTCGGTGCACTGTGGTTGACAAACCTCGGCTATTGGGGCTTCAACCAATACATCATACAGAAGGGTCTTGCAGCCAAGTCTCTTGATGAAGCTAAGAAAGGTATGATTTTCGCAGCATTCCTTAAGATTCTTATCCCATTCATCGTCTGCATCCCTGGTGTATGTGCATTCTATATCATGAACGGTGACGGCGAAGCCCTTGAAGCACTGCGCCTTACTTTAGCCGGAAGCATCGAGCGTTCTGATGATGCATATCCATTCCTTATACGCAACTTCACTCCGACCTTTGTAAAAGGCCTTTCTTTCGCAGCACTTGCAGCTGCTGTAATATCCTCACTTGCGTCAATGTTCAACTCTACTTCTACATTGTTTACAATGGATATCTACAAGCAGTTCATCAACAAGAACGCCAGCGAGAGACAGCTTGTTACAGTCGGCCGTATTACTTCCGTAAGTGCGCTTCTTATAGCTCTCATCGCCGTTTATCCATTGATGGGCGGCATTGACCAGGCATTCCAGTTCATACAGGAGTATTCTGCATTCGTATATCCAGGCGTTGTCGTAATCTTCGGCCTCGGTCTACTTTGGAAGCGTGCTTCCGGTGCAGCAGCCGTAGCTGCCGCATTCGGTACATTCTTCTTCTCAATACTGTTCAAGTTCACATTGCCGGATGTACCGTTCCTCATCCGCTCCGGCTATGTATTCATTGTGCTTATCGTGATGTTTGTCACCATATCACTCTACAGCAACAAGGCTGTAAAAGCAGACGAACTCAGCGAGGATACAATAAAGACACAGCTGTTCTGGAGCAAGGTCCTTTATGCTGTATCAATACTCTCTGTCGTATTCCTCGTACTGTCATTCTTCGACCACACATTGGCAATCCATGGTGTTCAGGGAGCAATGATATTCTTCGCGGCCATGACGGCAACAATAGGATTCTACCTCCGTTCCAATGCACTTGACACAGTACAGGATCCTAAGCTGGTTGCTATCGATCTTGATATATTCAAGACAGACAAAGCATTCAACTTTGGTGCTGCAGGAGTAATCATCATCCTCACAATACTTTATATTGTACTTTGGTAAACATTAGACTATATATTAAGGTGTAGCTTCTGGTTCTGTCCACAGGCTACACCTTCACCCTATTCTTTCGGAAAAAACATATATATAAATGAGCGATTATTATAAAGAATACTCACAGGCCTACATATCTGTAGACTGCATTGTATTCGGATTTGACAATGGAAAGTTAAAAATACTCCTGGGACATAGAAAGATGGATCCAGGACGAGGAGAATGGGCCCTATACGGCGGATTTGTCGCAGAAACAGAAAATCTCGAGAACGCCGCAGAAAGAGTTCTGACAAGCCTTACTGGCCTCAAGGATATATTCATGCGCCAAGTAGGCGCGTATGGTGCCGTAAACCGTGACCCGGGTTCACGAGTTATCTCCGTAGCGTATTGTGCTCTTATAAATGTAAAGGACTATGACGAAGAACTACGCAAGTTATATGGTCTTGAATGGGTAAGTCTTAATGAGATTCCCCCACTCTTCTCCGACCACAGGGATATGGTCGAAGATGCGCTCATTATGCTGAGGAGACGTATTTCACATGAACCTATATGCTTCTCTCTCCTTCCGGAACTGTTCACTCTGACGCAACTGCAGAATGTATTCGAGGCGATAATCGGCAAGGAGATTGACAAACGAAATTTCCGCAAGCGTGCAAAGCAGAGCAATGTAATAGAGGAAACCAAGATTATCGACAAGTTGACCTCAAAACGTGGAGCGGTCATGTACCGCTACAATGGAAACGAAACAGATTTCAGACTCTAAAATAAATATATCACCTTAAAAAATATAGAACTATGTTGGAAGAACTCAAAGAAAAAGTATTCCAGGCTAACCTTGACCTTGTGAAACAGAATCTCGTGATTTTCACATGGGGCAACGTAAGTGGAATAGACAGGGAAAAGGGACTTATTGTCATAAAGCCGTCAGGAGTCTCGTATGACGACATGAAGGCAGAAGACATGGTTGTTGTGGAACTTGCGACAGGAAAGGTAGTTGAGGGAACAATGAATCCTTCTTCAGACACTCCGACACATATCGAACTGTACAAGGCTTTCCCAAACATTTCCGGTGTTGTGCATACACATTCCACATATGCGACTGCATTTGCACAGGCTGGCATGAGCATCCCGAATATCGGTACCACACATGCAGATTATTTCTATAAGGACATACCATGTACCCGTGATATGGTGGAGAGCGAGATGGCTGAGTACGAGAAAGAGACAGGCACTGTTATCATTGACTCTTTCAAAGATATCAATCCAGATCATACGCCAGGAGTTCTCGTAAAATGCCATGGTCCTTTTTCATGGGGCACATCCCCAGCCAATGCAGTATACAATGCGAAAGTCATGGAACAGTGTGCCAAGATGGCTTTCATCTCTCTCACACTTAATCCTGACACAAAGATGAACCCTCTCCTCATTGAGAAGCATTACCTACGCAAGCATGGTCCTAATGCATATTATGGACAGCCTGGGCAGAAGCATTGATGTCTTGTGTGGACAGGGATGATGCAAAACTGCATCAAGAACAATGGAAACAAGTCACAAATGTGTTCCGGAAATATCAAAAAAGACGATTGTCACTGATATAAACAGGATACAAATACACGAACAGATACAAAAACTAACCAATATGAAACCATTTGAAAATTTAGAGCTTTGGTGGATTACCGGAGCACAGCTTCTTTACGGAGGCGAGACAGTGAAGATAGTAGACGGCCACTCACAAGAAATGGTAGACGGTCTCAATGCTACAGGTATCATTCCTATAAAAGTTGTATACAAAGGCACAGCCAATTCAGACAAGGAGGTAGCCGCCATAATGAAGGCTGCCAATAACGAGGAGAAGTGTGTCGGTGTCATCACATGGATGCATACATTCTCTCCTGCAAAGATGTGGATCCATGGCCTACAGGCACTAAACAAGCCTCTGCTCCACCTCCACACACAATACAATCAGGAGATTCCATGGGATACCATGGACATGGATTTCATGAATCTCAACCAATCAGCACACGGTGACCGCGAGTTCGGACATATCTGCTCACGTCTCCGCAAACCACGCAAAGTCGTTGTCGGCTACTGGAAAGAGAAGAAGACACAGGAGCATATCGCCGTATGGGCACGCGTTGCTGCTGCTGTAGCAGATGCGAAGGATATGCTTATCATCCGTTTCGGTGACCAGATGAACAATGTTGCCGTGACAGACGGCGACAAAGTCTCTGCCGAGCAGGTGTTGGGCTACCACGTGGACTACTGCTGTGTATCTGAATTGATGGATTACTGGAAGAAGGTGAACCCTGCCGATGTAGATGCACTTGTTGAAGAATATCACAAGCTATATAAGATTGTGCCTTGTGAAGCCGGCGAGGAAATAGGAAACAAGAAAATATGGAATGCAGCACGTGCAGAACTCGCACTGCGCGCTATACTCAAAGCGAAAGGTGCTAAGGGCTTCACAACAAACTTCGATGACCTTGGCTCTTGGGACGATCCAGACACAGAAGGCTTTGTAGGCTTTGACCAGATTCCAGGTCTTGCTTCCCAGCGTCTCATGGCAGAAGGCTATGGCTTCGGAGCCGAAGGCGACTGGAAGTCAGCTGCTCTATATCGTACACTCTGGTACATGACACAGGGATTGCCGACAGGCTGTTCTTTCCTTGAGGACTATACACTCAACTTTGACGGCGAAAACTCTTCTCTTCTTCAAAGCCACATGCTTGAGGTTTGCCCACTTATTGCTGTAGATGACGAACCTGTACGTCTGGAGGTTCATCATCTCGGAATCGGTGTCCGCAAGCAACAGACAGCACGTCTTGTTTTCAACTCAAAGGTTGGTGACGGTGTTACTGCAACTGTCGTCGATATGGGAAACAGATTCCGTCTCATCGTAAACGACGTACACTGCATAAAGCCGAAACCGCTGCCAAAACTCCCTGTGGCCAACGCGCTCTGGATTCCGCAGCCTAATTTCGAGATCGGTGCCGGCTCATGGATTTTAGCAGGTGGTACTCATCACTCTTGCTTCTCATACGACATCACTCCTGAATACTGGGAAGATTATGCAGAAATGCTCAATATCGAGTATCTGCATATAGACAAGGACTCTACGTTCGAATCTGTAAAGCGCGATCTCCGCATCAATGAGGTTTATTACATGCTTAATAAAGCATTAATGTAATCAGACCAAAAACACTGAAACTCACTACTATTATGAGTGCAAAAGAAACTATTATTGCAGGTAAAGCCATTCTCGGTATAGAGTTTGGCTCTACCCGCATAAAAGCCGTTCTCATTGACGAGAGCAACAAACCGATAGCACAGGGTTGCCATGAATGGGAGAACTCCCTTGTTGACGGCCTTTGGACATATTCTATCGAGGAGATATGGTATGGATTACAGGACTGCTATGCAAACCTGCTGAAAGATGTGAAGGCGCAGTATGACTGTGTAATAGAGCATCTGTCTGCCATCGGTATCTCCGCAATGATGCACGGCTATATGGCATTTGACGAGAACGGAAAGATACTTGTCCCCTTCCGCACTTGGCGCAATACAAATACAGGTAAGGCGGCTGCGGAACTTTCAGAACTGTTCGTATACAACATACCGCTACGATGGAGCATCTCTCACCTCTACCAGTGCATCCTTGAAGGAAACGAGCACGTTAAGGACATAAAATATCTCACCACACTTGCCGGCTACATACATTGGCAGCTGACAGGCGAGAAAGTGCTCGGTATCGGTGACGCATCCGGTATGCTTCCTATCGACTCTACAACAAAGGACTACAACAGCGAGATGGTCGAGAAGTTCGACAAGCTCATTCAGGGGAAGGGCTATCCATGGAAGCTGATTGACATCCTGCCAAAAGTGCTCTGTGCTGGTGAGCAAGCAGGCACACTTACTGATGAAGGAGCTAAAAGACTCGATGTATCAGGGAATCTGAAAGGCGGCATACCACTCTGTCCTCCAGAAGGCGATGCCGGCACAGGAATGGTTGCTACGAATGCTGTAAAACAGCGTACAGGAAATGTATCAGCAGGAACATCATCCTTCTCAATGATTGTCCTTGAGAAAGACCTCAGCAAGCCATCAGAGATGATTGATATGGTAACGACACCTGACGGTTCTCCAGTCGCAATGGTTCACTGCAACAACTGCACCTCTGACATCAATGCATGGATAAAGCTGTTCAAAGAGTATCAAGAACTGCTCGGGGTGCCTGTGGACATGAATGAGATTTACAGCAAATTGTACAACAACGCACTGACAGGCGATGCAGACTGCGGCGGCGTACTGGCATACAATTATATATCCGGCGAGCCCGTGACAGGACTATCAGAAGGACGCCCTATGGTTGTGCGGTCCGCTAATGACAGATTCAATCTCGCGAACCTGTTCCGCTCACATCTCTATGCCACCGTCGCTGTACTGAAACTTGGAAACGATATCCTCTTCAATGAAGAGAAAGTCAAAGTAGACCGAATCACTGGACATGGAGGACTTTTCAAGACCAAAGGTGTATGACAGCGTATCCTTGCTGCGGCACTCAACTCTCCAATCTCCGTCATGGAAACAGCTGGAGGAGGTGGTGCATGGGGCATAGCACTTCTTGCCGGTTATCTCATTAATAAGGAGTCCAAATCCCTTGCTGACTATCTTGAGTATGTCGTTTTTGACGGCAATACTGGCGTAGCCATATCCCCTACTCCTGAGGATGTGGAAGGCTTCAATAAATATATGGAGCATTATAAAGCCGGACTTGCCATCGAACAGGCTGCAATAGAAAACAAGAAATAATTAAATAAAAACAATAATTTAACCATGAACGACAACAAGACAATGAAACTTGCTGCAGACAATATCCGTATTCTTGCAGCATCTATGGTAGAGAAAGCTAAGTCAGGCCATCCGGGCGGTGCCATGGGCGGTGCAGACTTCATCAACGTGCTCTACTCTGAATATCTTAACCACGATCCACAGCATCCTGAGTGGATAGGCCGCGACCGTTTCTTCCTTGATCCAGGCCACATGGCTCCTATGCTTTACTCCCAGCTTGCACTGACAGGCAAGTTCACTCTTGACGAACTTGCACAGCTCCGCCAGTGGGGTTCACCTACAACAGGACATCCAGAGTTTGAGATTGCCCGTGGCATAGAAAACACATCAGGTCCTCTCGGACAAGGCCATGTATTCGCCATCGGTGCAGCCATCGCCGCCAAGTTCCTTGCAGAGCATACAGGCAACCCAACATTCAAGAAAGAGACCATCTATGCATACATCTCCGACGGAGGCATTCAGGAAGAAATTTCACAAGGTGGTGCGCGCATCGCTGCTGTGCTCGGACTGGATAATCTCATCATGTTCTACGACTCCAATGACATCCAGCTTTCCACAAAGACAGAGGAAGTCATGTGCGAAGATACAGCTGCCAAATATAAGGCCTTTGGCTGGGAAGTGATTGAGATTAACGGCAACGATATTGACCAGATACGCAAAGCTATTGAAACAGCAAAGACTGTCCAGGGAAAGCCGACTCTCATCATCGGCAAATGTATCATGGGCAAGGGCGCGCTGAAAGCAGACGGCACATCCTACGAATGCGACTGCAAGACCCACGGAGCTCCTCTCGGCGGAGACGCTTATGTAAACACAATAAAGAATCTTGGCGGAGATCCTGAGAACCCATTCGTTATATTCCCTGAAGTACAGGCAATGTATGCCGCACGTGCAGAAGAGCTCAAAGGCATTGTTGCACAACGCTATGAAGAAGAGAAAGCATGGGCAGAGGCAAACCCAGACAAGGCGCAGCAACTGGCAGACTGGTTTGCAAACAAGGCTCCAGAAGTAGACTGGACAAAGGTTGTGCAGAAAGCCAATGATTCTACACGCTCTGCATCTGCAGCTTGTCTCTCTGCCTTGGCAGAGCAAGTGCCAAACATGATTTGCGCTTCAGCCGACCTCTCTAACTCAGACAAGACAGACGGTTTCCTCAAGAAGACACATGCACTTACAAAGGATGATTTCTCCGGTGCATTCTTCCAGGCAGGTGTAGCTGAGCTCACCATGGCATGTTGCTGTATCGGTATGGCTCTCCATGGTGGTGTCATCCCAGCTTGCGGAACATTCTTCGTATTCTCCGATTATATGAAACCGGCAGTACGTATGGCCGCCCTCATGCAACTCCCTGTCAAGTTCATCTGGACACACGATGCATTCCGCGTCGGCGAGGATGGTCCTACACATGAGCCTGTAGAGCAGGAAGCGCAGATACGTCTCATGGAGAAGCTCAAGAACCACGCAGGCAAGAACTCTGTCCTTGTCCTCCGTCCAGCAGAAGCCAAAGAATCAACAGTAGCCTGGGCTATGGCTATGGAGAACACTGACACACCTACAGCACTTATCTTCTCACGCCAGAACATCAACGATCTCCCCGAGGGAAATGACTATGAGCAAGCCCGCAAGGGAGCATATATAGTAGAAGGCTCTGACGAGAACCCTGATGTCGTCATGGTTGCATCCGGCTCTGAAGTATCTACACTCATCAGTGGAGCAGAACTGCTTCGCAAAGACGGCGTGAAGTGTCGTATCGTAAGTGTTCCGTCTGAAGGTGTCTTCCGCTCACAGCCGATAGAATACCAGCAGTCCGTTGTTCCTGCAGGTGCTAAAGTCTTCGGACTGACAGCTGGCCTTCCTGTAAATCTTCAGGCATTCCTCATCGGAGCAGATCCTAAGTCTACAGTCTGGGGACTCAACAGCTTCGGCTTCTCCGCCCCTTACAAGGTACTTGACGAGAAACTCGGATACACTGCAGAGAATGTCTACAACCAGGTGAAGACAATCCTCTAACCCCTCATAGAACCACGTACTCTGAGGATATCCCTCAGAGTACATCCCTATAAACCTAAATACTTACAATTATGGAAATTAAGAAAGTAGGACTCGCAAGCGACCATGCTGGCTACCCATTGAAGAAATTCGTTGAGCAGTATCTCGAAGACAAAGGCTATCCTGTACAGGACTACGGCTGCTGGAGTGATACAAGTGTTGACTATCCCGATTATGCCCATGCTCTCGCAGAAGGCATTGAGGACGGTATTTGTAATGTAGGTATCGGCATATGCGGCTCTGGCGAAGGTATGGCCATTGCTCTCAACAAGCATCAGGCAGTACGTGCTGGTCTTGCTTGGTGTCCAGAGGTTGCAGAACTATGCCGCCAGCACAACGATGCGAATGTCATTGTCCTTCCAGGACGCTTCCTCAACAACAATGAAGCTGAGAAAATCCTTGATACTTTCTTCAGAACTAATTTTGAAGCAGGCCGTCACCAGCGCCGTGTAGAAAAGATTTCCGGCAAGTTTAAACTTGTCTTCGAGAAATAAACATTTCAGAACTCTCCCCTATCTTGCCAGACATGCCGGATAAAGAGAGAAACACATTCGTAAAAATAGCAAAAGTCCACAATGCAGATATTGAGCATTGTGGACTTTTTTGTTTGCATTGTTAATACATGTACACGTTATTACTCCATGCATGATGCTGTGGACAACTATCTGGAATCATGTGGCGCAAACCGCCCCTCCATCGGTGGCGAAGAGACCATCCTTGCACACAGAAAAATAGCAGCCAACCGACGAACGAAGCATGGGCAGAGTATCGAGCAATGCTCGAATACTATGCCATGCAAGGAGGAGGAAGAGGACACTCAACCAACTGGCGATTGACTGCATATATGCGTTGTCCAAGGAAGAACTGTCCAAGGTGGACAGGGAATTGGAGGGGATCGTTAGCAACGTGCCAAGGCTAAATGTCGGAATGAGAATGTAGCCATTACCTACAATCTTTCTCTTTACATTTATCACCTAACATATTGTGATAAACGGATAAAGGGGTCGTGGTCTCTTCTATTCTCAATGCGTGCCTTTGTATTTTGGGGTTTACTATTGTATCATACTGTATAATATCACGTGACATAATGTTTTGTATTGGTTCTAATGCCAAAGCCATATTGTTCCAGCAAATTGAACTATTGTTGTTTACGGAATATACAATCTTTGTGGCGATTGATAATAGTGAGATGATTTTTTGTATCTCACTTTCAATTATAGTTGCACCAGTGGATATGTTTTGACCACATGAAATTTTAGTATTATCAATGATATTGACATGCATTTGTTCGTCAACACATAAAGCCTTGTATCTATCTTCACTGTCTTTTTCAATGAAGATACCGCAATAAATAGATGAAATACATAATATTCTATCTAAAGAACCATTAATGACAATGCGCACTACCTTGTCTTTGATTCTATCATGACCATGCTTTCCCGCATTATCATCAAACTTTGCATAATATACAATATAATCACCTATAGAATCCTTTTCATAAATTAAAGTATGCCCATCTTCAGAATATACATAACAATAGCCATTGACATTTGGCGTATATCCTATATAATTCCTTGTCTCAGAACTAACAGAAGGACTGTTCTTCCTGTTGTTACAACCACATACAACCAATAAGATTGTCAAAATTATACAGATAAAACCTAAATTCTTCAATTGTGCAGATTTGAGAAACCGACCACCCAAATGCTAACTTCATAAAGGAGATATAGTGGGATTGTCACAAGAATCAATGTTATTAAATCAGGAGGGGTTATTATAGCGGCAACCAACATTATTATTATCAATGAGTGTTTACGATACTTTCTTAAAATTTTGGATGTTAGCAACCCCATTTTCCCAAGGAAGAAAGATACTATGGGCAGTTGGAAGACAACCCCCATTAATAACGTTAGTGTAGTAAACGTTGAAATGTAGGAATCAATCGTAATTGTACTATGTATTTTTTCAGCCACACTGTATGTTCCCAAAAACCTGAACGATATAGGGAATAACACATAATAGCTCATCAAAATACCCAACATAAATAGTATATAGACGATAAATACAATTTGTACCGAATACTTTTTCTCAGTTTCATAAAGAGCGGGAGATATGAAACGGAATAATTCAAACATTACATATGGAGAAGCCCCAAGTAACCCAAGATAAAGTGAAGTCGTGATGTGAGTCATAAACTGGCTTGAAAGGTCAGTGGCTATCAAATCGACCTTGAAAGGAGCAAAATGAAAATCGACTCCAATTGCAGATAAAATACTTTCTATACTTTTGTAGGTACAAAAAGTGTACTCGCTCGGTGCCAGCAACAACTCCCATGTAAAATTCTTAAAACAGAATATCACAATACCAAGTGTGCTGGCAATAGCAATGATTCGGAAAAGCATCCATCGAAGCACCTCTAAATGTCCGCTGAATGGAAGCACTGTATTACTTATATCCGTTTCCATCTATTTCCTTATTTGATGTCTCCGCTTTCTTACTTTCTTCAGTATCTTCGCCATCTGCTTTTGTGTCCTTATTGTCAGATTCGTTAATTTCATTAACTCCTTTTTTAAATTCCCTTACACCTTGTCCCAGACCACGCATCATTTCTGGCAGTTTTTTCCCACCAAAGAGCAAAAGTGCAAGACCTCCTACTAACAGGAGTTCTGTTGTTCCGATAAATAATAATTGTGTATGCATATTGTTTATTGAGTTACCAAATAGATTTCACATGTCTCAAAGCTTATTTGCCATCTACCGTCTTCGGCTGATTCCCAGTTGTATTTTTCCCCTTTCTTGTTCCACCAATCTTGAAATTTTGTATTGGTTTCACCTAAGTCACATACAACTTTTTCATAGAGCTCAACATTGTCAGCAGAAACAATCTTTGCCAAATCTACCAAGCCAGAATGACGCTTGTAGAGTTTTTGTATCTCGTCACGTTCTTCGAGAGTGACGATTCCAACTTTTTTCTTTACCATATTATTTATATTTTATGCCAATCAATTCTTACGTCATAAGGGTCAAGATAATTGATTTCTTTAATATCTTGTTCAGGATAGAAATCCTTTTTTTTCCTCACATTTTCCAGTACTTTGCGGCTGGAGTTCCGTTCGATATGAGATAGAACACATTGTTCGTGACTTGGTGTCGTTATGTCGTATGTCATATTTCTATTAAGCCAAACACAACGTTTACACTGGTAAGCATCACAATTCCTGCACAGAGGAGCATATTGTAATTTATATAGATGGGCAGCTTTTATGGATAAACCATCATGTAAATTACCCACATTGAATATTTCTTTATCTTCCTCTGAATAATAGAATGCGGGGCAAATATAAAACCTGCCATCTGGAGCCAATGTGATATTGTTGCATCCTGCATTGCAATTGTTCATTTGCGTCAAAGCAATGCGGTCTGTTATAACATTTAGCTGAGGAGAAAGACCTGCTTTATACAAGCATTCTATTTCTTCGCCTAAAATGTCTATGACATTCTCGTATTTTTGAAAATCCTCATCCTTTAATGTGTCTATATCAGTTATAACGATATTTAATCGTTGGATTTTTTTTATAAACCCTTTAATTGTATATCTTTGTGCGAAAAGTTCTTCTTTGGAGATACGCAAGACACAGGGTGATGGATAATCTGATGTGTTATCAACAAGTTCTTTCCAATCATTAAACACAACAACATCTGCTCCCTGAGCTAAAGGAGATGTTGAAGGTATAATCTTTGAGTGGTCTATTGTCTCTATTACTTGCTTATATTTTTGAGGAATATCACTTTCGGGATAAACGAATTGAATCATAAGATTTTGCTTCATCGCAAATCTTATACCTGCCTTCAAATTACCAAAATCTATTAGGCGTTGGTTCTTGTTCCTTACTTCGTAGTGACAATATGACGTACTGCTGTCACCTAATAATATTATAAGATATTGTAACATATTTTAGCAAATTTCATTTTTAGGAATAGGGCGGTTTGCCTCAAATTGCTCTCGCTTACCTTCCAACTCTAGTTTGCGATAAAGTTTGTTCCAGTAATAATTATTAACTCTCACTTGTGCTTTGTGCATTTTGCAAATTGCTGTGGCACGTTGATATACTGTGGGAATCTCTGCTGTGTCATAATTTTCTCCTTGACACCATGCACAGCCACTTGCAACCTCACAGTCTATACACTTTTGTGGGCTTTGAGTACAACGGTCAAGTAGTAAAAACGGACGAAGTTTGTTCGGGTCAATGCCACGATTAACATCACCAATTATCCAAGCCTTTTTGTCTCGAAGAGAGTATTGTGCAAAACGAGTACAAGGATAAAAATTACCTCCAGCATCAACTGAAAGCATTCTTCCAGCACCGCACCAATTATTATTGCGCTTTATAGGATCCAGTGGCTTTCCAATTCTCTCATCAAAGAAGGAACATGTATAATCTTTATAATATCCTTTATCAATAATCTCATCTGCAAGCATTTCAAGTTGTTCTTCAAAAAGAATGTCATCACCTTCCTTAAAAACATCTTCAAATACACAGTTAATATGTACTTCATGTATTCCCAATTTATACACGTGCATTACGCTTTCTTTTATGTATGGGATGTCCGCACTACTAATCGTGATTTTTGTGCCAACGGTTGGGAATTGTTCAAGCCATAGAGGAATATTTTTTAAAACATCCCTGTATGAGCCTTTTCCACTTCCTTTGTATATTCTATTTAGGTCGTGCTTCCTTTCTGTGCCATCTATTGTAATAGTAATGCTTAAATGATCTTTATTCTTTGCAATATAATTCTGAATCTTATTGCTATTGTAGTTTAGACCATTAGTCGTGAAAGAGAAAATATAGTCATTAAACCAATGATGATTTCGGATAAACATTTCCGATTTGATATAGTCACATATTCTGTCAATCAAATCGATTTCCAAAAATGGCTCTCCACCGATGAAGTCCCATATTACTCCTTCATCTTGGAAGTCACTTTCGTGATCAAGGATATAATCAACAGCCGATTTTGCAACATCCCATGTCATTCTCTCTTTGTTGTTTTTCCCAACAAGATAACAGTATTTGCAGGCTAATTGACAATCCTTTGTAACGATAAAAGTTATTGATTTTTTCATTTGCTTGGAGTCTTTATTAGAGGGTATGTAAAAGACGCATTACACACCCTCTAAACCTTTAATTAGGATTAACTCTTGTACTTTGATTCACAGTAAGCCCAGCAGTCACCGCCACACAAGCCGTCACAGTTGTTAGTGCAACCACCATCGCAGTCACCAGAGCAGGAAGACTGGCAGCCACCTGTACACTTAGAGCTACAACCCTTTTCATCATCATCATCATCGCCACAGGACGTGAGGAAAGATGTTCCCAACACTGTGAATGCCAAAATAGGCAAAGCACCCTTGGCGGCATTCTTGAAGAACTCTCTTCTTGACAGGAGATCTTCATTCTTAATTTCTTTTTTCATTGATCTAAAAATTAAATTTGACAATATGCCTTTCGGCGTTATTTGATAATCTCAATAAAATCAGTAGGAATATACGCAGTAGCAACAAGACACAATCCGGAAATCTCAACAACAATTCTTTGCTGTCCTGCTATTCTGGCAACTTTGCCTACTACACCTTTGAAATCACCTGCTATTACCCGAACATTATCTCCATGTTTATAGTGACACTGTTCCGATGTAACGATGCGCACATGGTCACTGTCAGTGCTCGTTGCTTTGATAAAATTTATCATTGCATTGTATGGTATAATAAGCGGAGGATTTTTACCGTTTGCCTCTGGTGGAAGCGTTTTGTCCAAATAATATTTGATAAAAGAGGTAGGCTCATCAACTGTCTTCTTCACAAAAAAATCTGCTTGTTCCCTTGTAGCATATATAAAAAGAAAGTTGGGAAGAAGAGGCTGTTGTATTCGCTTCTTCTTCCCAGCTATTACTTTTTGCACATAGTGCATCGGCACGTATGTCTTTATTCCAGTCTTCTTTGCTTTCTCTACAGCTGCATTTACCCTGTTATAAGTAGCACGAAGAACAAACCAGTCGTGACCATCCTGCTGGACATATTCCGAGGACACCCCTGTTTGTGAGCTTTGGGCTTCGGGGGAGACATAGGAGGCAAATCCAATGTGAGGAGGTGAATCGCAACCTCGTTTGGTATGCGCATTAAGCAATGCGTTCATATCGGCTTCTGTGTCGTTGCTCGTTAATAGCAATATAGACATAAAAAGAGCGTGGAAACGTCTGTTGTCCGTCCCACACACTGAGGCTCTCGCATTGCCTATTATAGTTGAACAGACAACGTCAGAGCCCACGCCGATATGAATAATCATTTCCATTAGGAGACCATAATAAACAATCATTGTGCCCGAAAAGGTACAATCCGTGCTTACAGGTCTCCGCAGGAGTGATATAATCACACCCGGGACATCTACCGTTGGCTTTGTTCAAGACTATAATGCACTTTCATTTGCGAGATTCCAGTGTGTCTCAAACACAGCGTAAAGTAAACGCCTTCAATATGTCTGGACTATCTTTCCCGCCCAATGCCCGCTTTGTACCGCTTTGTCATTATGACTCCGCCATACTCATCACGGCGTAGGCTGCCTTGTATGCCATCCTGAAAGAACACGTCTAACCTCGATGACTATAAGCAGGGCGATAATAGTCCGTTGCAAAAGTACAAAGAAAAATCAATAAAAAACCCTTTTGTAATGGAAAAGTTTATATAAACCTTAAATTTAACTGAAATTAACCCAATTTTTACTCAAATCTCGAATTTTGGTTAGGCACTTAAAGCGCACTAACCCAATTAAACGATACTATCTATGATAAAGCAAGTACTTACATCTTGTATGTATGAATTTGGTCGTTTGGATATTGGTTGTTTAGTTATTTCGTTGTCAGCAAAAGCACTAACGACTAAACCACCAAACAACTAAGATTTATACTATACATTAATTTGGGTGACTTACTTATGACAGATATTCTTTTACTATTTTTTTCTGCGAATTTTGGTGTACGACACTAAACGAATAACCTTAAAACAAGAAAGAAACATGCATGAGTTTTCAAACGTGCTATTTATCATAATGTGGGGAATGGCTGTATGGGCAGTGGAGAAAGGTACTTTTGCGTCCCTAAAGTGGCTCTTTCGTTTCAGAAAGAGCCACTTTGCGGTATGAAAGGTAACGTCTTGCCAGATGAAAGGTTATGGATAATATTATAAAAGGTATCGAATGGCGTGGAGAAATGATACCTTTTGAATCGGGAAAAGCAGGAAAAATCCTGCATTTCGCTATTTTTTATCACTAAAAAGGCTGTAAAATGTGGGAGTATATGTGTCCAGTCTACGCGCAAACAAAGGTATCTCATTGATAGACAACAATATAAGAAAAACAGCGTAAATACATGACGGAAAACGTAAAAATATGAGAATTTTCCAGATCCGTAACATCAAGCACGGAAATTCGCGAGTTCTGAAGCGCAAAAATGCCGTAAGTTTTCTAATTGACATGTCACAAATCGTTAAACCCAAATCGGTCATTAGACCGACATACGGTAATGCTCTGTTATTGTTATACGGTCTTTTCGTTCGTTTCGCCTTTCTCTCTGCTGTCTTGCTTCCCGTTCCGTCTCGACATAGCCCGCTATGCCTTCAACGAAATGGTTGCAATACAACGGAGATAAAAACAAAACGATGTGAAATCTAATGACCGATTTGGGTTAAAGGAAGATATATCTCTATGGGGAAAAATCGTATCGGCTACAGCAAGAAGACGAGACCTACGCCTACATGATTCAGCACTCTCACGTCTGCTTTCACAGCGGACTTTTTTTGATGCATCCTATCTTCATGCCGTATTTCTCTGCCACTCTACGGAGCTGGTTCTCATAATAAAACGCAATGCTGCCCACAAACGAGACAGGCAAGTCCGGACGGCCGTAGGGCAGGATATTCTTCTCGAAAAACGCAGAAATGTTTTCTGTAACAATATCTGCTACAATACTGCTATCCAGATGTCTATGCACAAAAGGAGACAACGAAGCAAGCCATCTGTTAGGGAGAGGATTGCTGTATACATTCTCTATGACGCCCATCATATCGATGCTGAACTCCCTCTCAAACTCAAGTCTGAGTTCTTTCAACAAAGGATTCTTGTATAATGCATTGATAAACAATTTGCCGAGAACAGCCCCAGAGCCTTCATCTCCCAGCACATAACCAAGTGCCGGCGTCTGAGAAATAATTTCCTCGCCATTCCAAAGACATGAATTGGCTCCTGTGCCAAGAATACATGCTATGCCTTCACTATCGCCACACACAGCCTTTGCTGCCCCTATGATGTCACTGCCTACAACAACATCCACGGTTTCCCCGAAAACTCTATGCAGACAACGCTTCATTTTCGCCGCAGGATGAGACATGCAACCACTACCATAAAATTCCACAGCCGAAACATGATGCATGTCTACATGCTCTGAGACAAGTTCCTCAAGCACACGCTCGATCTCCTGTTCCGAAACATGGACAGGATTCAGTCCCACAGTCGTACATTTTTCAACAAAGACATCACCATCACGCAACACCCAATCTACTTTCGTGCTGCCTCCGTCTGCCAATAATATCATCTTTTTTGCTGTTTTTACCATTATTATTTCTGCAAAAATAACAAAAATACACATAAGTCACAATAGATTACAAATATTTTTTTGTAACTTTGCAGATTATTAAGCATTGAAACCTTACAACAACAATACGCAAACCGGCAACGCATACGATACAAGAAGCCATAAAAGCAAATACGAAATATGAAAATACGAACCATCATACTGCTTATCCTACTGACCGCGGCGGCACTCCCGTCGGGTGCGGTGCTGAAGGAAAAAGACCTAACCCAGACTCTGTCGATATTACGTCATGAGTTGGAGAAGGCGCACAACGACCTTGGAGAAGAACAAAAGCGTCTGACGGAAATCAGCAACAAGATGCGCAAGCAGATCGTGGAGACCATGAGCCGTGCCAATCAAAACGCACTGATGCTCTACTCCCAGAAACAGGATTTCGTATTTGATCTTACATACGCTTGCCATGAGGCTACCGACCAGTACAACAAGTTCCATAAAGATGTGCTGCCGTTCCGCCAATGGGTAAACAAGTCCAATGTAGAAGTGGCACGCTATGATTCATTGATACAGAGCCTCTCGACGATGCCTGTCATGATGCTTGACGACAGGGCAAAGATAGACCGCAACGTATGTCTGACCCTTGCCGTCAATATACGACGCATGGTACTTGAAAATTCCCAGACACTACAGGAATATATGAGATATTATCAGATGTCCGAAACACATCTGAAGAATCTTAATGACTACGCCCAGAAAAGATACAGCGACATACAGAACAACATCTTCCGGAACGGAGATGAGAATTACCTGACCATAATCAGTAATCTCGGCAGCCATATTAACAGCACCAAACTTACTGTTGAAGATAAGTATACGACAGACAAGAAAGTAAGGTCTCAGTGGGACGCTGGAGTCATCGGCTTCCTCTTCGGCGCAATAATCATCTATGGCATCATCGCGGTCATACTCAACCAGATTGTCATGCGCCTCATTGTGACACGCCTGATGCACAGAGGCATGTTCAATGATAATATAAAGAAGAAATTCTTTGCCAAGCGCGCCTGCATCATAATGACGACAACTGTTGTTACCTTTGCTGTCATCCTGAATATTGTCAGTGCTGTAATGGAGCAGAACTTTATCCTCATGGCAAGCAATCTGCTCACACAGTTCGCATGGCTCATGAGCGTGATACTCATCTCCATACTTATAAGGGTAGAGAGCGAGCGCACGATGAAGACATTCTTCATATACCTGCCGCTACTGTTTATGGGATTCATAGTCATTGCTTTCAGGATAGTGCTGATACCCAATGACCTCGTCAACCTTTTCCTTCCGCCATTGCTCCTCGTCTGCATGGTCTGGCAAGGATATACACTGCGCAAATACCGTAAGCTGGTACAGAAGAGCGACAGCTATTTTGCACTGATTTCGCAGATGGTCTTCATAATGTCTGTAGTCTGTTCATGGATAGGATATACACTGCTGTCCGTACAGATACTCATCTGGTGGATAATGCAACTCACATGTATCCTCTCCATCACTTGCCTACGCGACTGGTACTCGGAATTCGCAAAGCGGAAGAACATCGACACCATGCCCATAACGAAGACGTGGTTCTATTATTTCTTCACAAAAGTCATTACACCGACAGCAGCGGTAGCATCATTCCTGCTGAGTATATACTGGGCAGCGGAAGTGTTCAACCTGACAGACATGACACGGAAGATATTCCTTGAAAAGTTCATCAATTCCGAGAACTTTGTTGTCTCTCTCAACAGCATATCCATTGTCATCATACTGTGGTTCGTCTTCAGCTACCTCAACTTCCTGATGAAATCTCTGGTACGCTACCATTATGACAAGATTGACCGTCAGAATGCAGAGAGCCGCTCTGTAATGTTTGTCAATGTCATACAAGTATTCATACTCGGAGCATGGTTTCTTATCTCACTTTCCATCTTCCATGTCTCCAACGAATGGCTTGTTGTCATATCAGGAGGCTTCTCTACCGGTATCGGCTTTGCATCCAAGGACATCATCGAGAATATATACTACGGCATATCACTCATGGCCGGCCGAATACGCATCGGCGACCTCATTGTCTGCGACGGCACACGCGGCAAAGTGAAGAGCATATCCTATACATCTACAATGATTGAAGCCGTCGACGGCTCTGTCATTGCATTCACAAACTCCCAGCTTTTCACAAAGAATTACAAGAACCTCACCCACAACCATGGTTTTGAAGTATCTGTCGTGGAGGCAGGCGTCGCATACGGAACAAGCATTGACTTTGCCCGCAAACTTATAGTCGATGCCGTTTCGGCACTGCCATGCGTAGACAAGACCGACGGACATACTGTCAGCGTATTGCTCAAAGAACTTTCAGACAGCTGCGTGACACTCAAGATTGTCAGCTGGGTAAATGCGCAGACTGCGGCAGCAGACAATTGCACAATCCTTGAATGCGTATACAACACCCTCAACAAGCACAACATCGAGATACCGTTCCCACAACGCGACATACACATTATCCCTGCAGAATGAAATATATTGTATCCATAATACTCCTATATACTTTCTCTCTGGCAATGTATGCCGATGAACTTTCAGCCACATCGGACAGCATTGTCGTAAACGAGTTGCGCAAGGAAGGCATCACATTCTCCCATGACAATGATGTCAAGCTGCTAATGACAGGTCAGGAGAAATTTGACGATATGTTCGAAGCCATACGCCATGCTCGCCAGTCCGTACATCTGGAATATTTCAATTTCAGGAACGACTCCATCGCCATGCTCCTCTTCGACATCCTGGCAGAAAAAGCAAAAGAAGGCGTAGAGATAAGAGCTTTGTATGACGCATTCGGCAATTCGTCAAATAACCAGCCACTGAAAGCAAAACACATCAAGGCCCTCCGTGAGCGTGGAATACAGATTTACGAATTTGACCCTATAAAGTTCCCGTGGCTGAACCACATATTCGGGCGCGACCACCGCAAGATTGTCGTCATCGATGGCGAGATAGCCTATACCGGCGGCATGAATGTCGCCGACTATTACATCAAAGGCACGCCGGCAGTAGGTGCTTGGAGAGACATGCACTGCCGCATTGTAGGTACCGAAGTCAATACCCTGCAGAAGATATTCCTCCGTGCATGGCATAAGGTGACTGGTGAGATTATCGTCGACAGAAAATATTTCAATGCCGTTAAAAGAGACCGCTCCGACGGAGGCATAGCCCTCAAAGGCGACATGATGTGCGGCATTGTCAACCGCGAGCCACATATATCGCCTAAAGCCGTAAGGCAGTTCTATCTGCATGCACTTGATGCGGCACAAGACACGATAAGGCTTATAAACCCCTACCTCACCCTCATCCCGAAAGTCAAGAAAGCCATCGTACGCGCAGTGAAAAGAGGTGTCGTGGTGCAAATCATGGTTGCAGAGCCAAGCGACATTCCCCTTACACCCGACTGCGTATTCTACAACATCAACAAATTGCAGAAGAAAGGATGTCAGATATGGGTATACCAGCCAGGCTTCCATCATACAAAAGTCATAATGGTTGACGGAAAATTCTGCACAGTTGGCTCGACAAACCTTGATGCCAGAAGCCTGAAATGCGATTACGAGGAGAATGTCGCCATTATCGACAAGAGAGTGACAAAGCAGTTGTCAGACATGTTCGACCGCGACAAGAAAGATTCATTCCAACTCACAGAAGGGATGTACAAGAAATGGAGAACCCCCTGGCAACGATTCCGCGGATGGTTTGCACACATATTGAGTCCTTTCCTGTAAAAAAACTTACTATCATGACACTTACAATAAAAAGCATCGATACGATTCACGATACAGCACGTGAATTCATCAACAACCTCGGCAGCCATCGGGTCCTTGCATTCTATGGAAAGATGGGAGCAGGAAAGACAACATTCACTAAAGCCGTCTGCGAGGCACTCGGCGTGGAAGATGTCATCACCTCACCAACATTCGCAATAGTCAACGAGTATACAGCCGGCAACGGTGAGCCTATATATCATTTTGACTTCTATCGCATAAAAAAACTTGAAGAAGTCTATGACATGGGCTATGAGGACTATTTCTACAGCGGACATCTCTGCATCATGGAATGGCCGGAACTCATCGAAGACATTCTGCCTGACGACACTCTGCGTATCACCATAGAGGAGAATGACGACGGCACACGCACCATATCGTTCTGATTGTTTTGGGTTTTAGGTTTTGGGGAAATTACCTACAACCAAAAACCGACAACCCACAACCCCAAAGGGCGGAAGCCCGACCGACAACCCACAACCGTACAACACCTTAAAACTATAACACTATGCTGAGATCTTCTGTCAAATACATCCATCTCCAGGAGACGGATTCCACAAACAACTACCTTCGTAAGTATTCAAACGAGAAAGGAAAAGAAATGACTGTTGTCAAGGCAGAATACCAGACTGCCGGGAAAGGTCAAGGCAAGAATGTATGGGAAAGCGAGGCAGGAAAGAATCTGCTTTTCAGCGTACTCACCCACCCCACAACCGTTCCTGCCAACAGACAGTTTATCCTCTCCATGGCCATAGCCCTTGCCGTAAAGGATACCCTGCACCATATCATAGGAGATGTACAGATCAAATGGCCTAACGACATCTACTGGCACGGTCACAAGATGGGCGGAATCCTCATAGAGTGCACCCTCTCAGGCGGCATGGTAAAAGACTGCATCATGGGCGTCGGCATAAATGTCAATCAAGAAGAATTCACCAATCTGGAAAAACATCCCCTTTCCCTTATACACATCGTACACCGCAAGACCAACCGTGAAGTCCTGCTGCACGACATCATACACAATCTGCATGACTATCTGTGCAGGATAGAGCACAAGCAATATGATTTCATACTTGCAGAATACGAACAGTCTCTTTACAGAGGACGCGGATACCATCAGTACAGAGATATCAACGGAACATTTATGGCACGTTTCATATCCATAGACCCTACCGGGCACATAAACCTCAGGGACGATGATGGTATGCTCAGGACATACGCATGCAAGGAAGTGGAGTTTCTTGATGAATAGTATAGTGTCCCCTTTATACCGAACCGGTCATTAGATTTCTATTCGGGTCGTTTTTATCTCCGCTACATTACAAAATGTTTCGCCGACGACATGGCAGGCCATGACGAAACGGAAAGAAAACCGCGAAAAGAAAGGCAACACGTATGAAAAGACCACCGACAATAGATAAGGATATCCTTATCTCAGTCTAATGATTGATGTATGATTATACAACAACGAAGAATATATAACAAAAAAATAGAATAGCAATGGCAAGATTCAAACGTATTTTACTTAAGCTCTCAGGCGAAAGCCTTGCGGGAGAGCAGAAGCAAGGCATCAATGTGGAACGTCTTAACGACTACGCACGACAGATAAAGGAAATAGCCGAGACAGGCGTACAGATAGGCATCGTCATCGGAGGAGGAAACATCTTCCGTGGACTTTCAGGCGCAGGAAAAGGCTTCGACCGTGTCAAAGGCGACCAGATGGGCATGTGTGCGACAGTCATCAATTCACTGGCTCTCTCCAGTGCACTCGGTGCTATCGGTCAGAAAAACCGCGTCCTGACGGCTATACGCATGGAACCTATCGGTGAGTTCTATTCAAAATGGAAAGCCATCGAAGCCATGGAAAACGGAGAGGTCGTCATCATGTCTGGAGGCACAGGCTCCCCTTATTTCACGACAGACACAGGTTCTTCACTCCGAGGCATAGAGATTGAGGCTGATGTCATGCTAAAGGGTACACGAGTCGACGGTATATATACTGCTGACCCGGAAAAAGACCCAACAGCAACAAAGTTCCACGATATCACATATTCTGACGTCATAGCTAAGGGACTGAAAGTAATGGACATCACGGCAACAGCCATGTGTATGCAGAACAATCTCCCTATCTATGTATTCAACATGGATATCCTCGGCAATCTGAAAAAGGTCATTGACGGTGATGAGATAGGAACACTTGTACATAACTGATGTGCTTTTTTACGGTTGTTGGCTTTAGGTTTCCTGTTATTTTTGTCATTTCCCTGTAACAAGAACCTAAATCCAACAACCCAAGACCTCATCACCAATAACACACTATGAAATACAATCATATAAGAACTATCGCTACAGCATTTATCTCATTACTGACTGTAGCAGCTTTTTCCGTCCCTGCCAAACGTGTATGGCGAACGGCACAGCTCGCCAATGGAACCGCCATCGAAGTCATGCTCATCGGCGACGAGAATGGCCATTGGTATATAGACAAAGACGGGAAAGCCCTTGCCAAAGACAAAGATGGCAAGCTGTATTATCTTACAGCCGAACAGGCAGAAGCAAGAAAATCGACACGCATCCAACGTGCCAACAAGAATAATGCGCGAAGGACAAGCCAGCGGAAATCCTGTCAGACAGAGACATCCAACGGCAAGAAAAAGACATTCGGAGTCCCCACTACACTCATCGGAGAAAAGAAAGGTCTCGTGATACTTGTCAATTTCTCCGACAAAGCATTCCTGCCCAAGAACACACAGGATGTATTCAATGAGCGCTTCAACAAAGAGGGGTACAACGCCCCTGGATACATCGGTTCCGTACACGACTATTTCCACGACCAGTCATACGGTCTCTTTGACCTCTCTTTCGATGTCATCGGCCCTGTTACCGTGAGCAAGTCACACAGCTACTACGGCAGTAACGACTATTATGGCGATGACCAGCACCCATGTGAACTTGTCATCGAGGCCCTTAAACTTGTGGACAACACCGTGAACTTTGCCGACTACGACTGGGATGGCGACGGAGAAGTAGACCAGGTATTCATAATATATGCCGGCACTGGCGAAGCATCCAGCGACATAGCCGACGATATCTGGCCACATGAGTGGGCTTTGTCCGAGGGAAAGGCTGGAGGCGACGGCAGCGGCGCACAGGTTATGGACGGTGTGAAGATAGACACATACGCCATGTCCTGTGAACTTGGTGACGCTAAGACTATTGACGGCATAGGTACTGCATGTCACGAATTCTCACACTGCCTTGGATACGCCGACCTGTATGACACCGATTATTCCGGCGGACAGGGCATGATGAGCTGGGATCTGATGGACTCAGGCTCATACAACGGTCCAAATAACCTTGGAGAAGTACCGGCAGCCTTCACGTCCTTCGAACGCTGGTGGGCTGGCTGGCTTGATTTTACCGAACTGACATCGCCGACATACATTACAGACATGCCAGCATTGAATGACAAGCCTGTCGCATACAAAATTACCAACGATGCCCACAAAGACGAATACTACCTCCTTGAAAACCGTCAAGCAAAAGGCTGGGACAAATATACTGCAGGTAATGGCAACGGCACCGGACACGGAATGCTGATACTCCATGTAGACTATGACAAGGCGACATGGCAGGGAAATGCACCTAACGACATCGTATCAAGACAACGCATGACTTACTTCGCCGCCGATAACAGCTACGGCACACAGGTAAGTCTCGGAAGCGGCATGAAAGCATACTCGGCAACATACGCCCAGCTGGCAGGCGACCCGTTCCCCGGTACAAGCGGAAACACCGCGTTCACAGACGACACACGCCCTGCCGCAACACTGTACAATGCCAATGTCGACGGCTCAAAATACATGCACAAGCCTGTCACGGATATCACAGAGAGCAGCGACGGACTTATATCGTTCACCTTCATGGGAGGCATAGAGGTTCCAGATGTCACTGACGTGGAAGACATAACATCCAACAGTTTCACAGCAACATGGTCTGAGGTGAAAGGTGCTGACAGCTACACGCTTAAAGCCTATCCTCACACCATTTCTGCCATAGAAAGAGCGGCGTTGCTCAGCAAGACATTCAGCTACGACGTAACATCAGACGGCAGCACCGACATCTCCAGCAAAATGACCGATGACTGGAGCGGAGCAAAACTATATGAGTCTCCTTACGGCATCAAGATAGGAAACAGCAAGAACGTCGCACACTATATCATAACGCCTACTGTATCTCCAGCTTCAGGACATATCACCATCTACACGGAGACAAAGCAATACTCCAAAGACAGCAAAAACATAATAGCCTACCTTGTAGACCCGGACACGAAGCAAGCCTTGACAAGACCTGACGGCACACTCTATGTAAAGGACTTCACTACCGATACGGAAATGACATCATCTGCCGTCTCGATAGACTACGGTAATCCTTGCCGCATAATGATTGAACCGACAAAGCGTATATATCTCAAGAAGATTACCATCTATGACGGAGACTTCACACTTGAGGAGATAATGGAAGCATCTCCAGCCAAGGCTATGCCCGTACTTGCATCTGCAACAGAGAACGACGGCACAATCATCATTGAAGGAATCACAGACTGCCACTATACCCTCACCGGACTCACTGCACCGCAATACCGGTTCATGGTGAAAGCCATAGTGGACGGCAAAGACTCCAACTGGAGCACAGCCAAGACTGTCACACTGACAGGAACGGGGATTACATCCATACAGGCAGGAGACAACACAGCCAGACACAGCTATTACAGCATCGACGGACGTAACCTCGGCACCGACAAGTCACGGTTGAAGCCTGGCATCTATCTGTTTGACAAAAAGAAGATTATCATAAATAAGTAAGCGAACAAAATCAACACATCTTATAAATCAGACGATGCGCGATGTAACGAAATGAATGGCTCACATGCCATACATTTCCAATAAAAAAGCAACAAGTGTGTACCGAGAAAATATCATTAACATATTTTCAAGTACACACTTGTTTTTTGTCCTGTTCATGCGACTACACGTTAGCTTTGATTGACACATATCAAGGTTTTAACATTATAAGTGCTTATTTAATACCTTTGTAATAGGTTTTATAAAATATTTTAACTAATTTTGCACCGAAATATGACATGCAAAAAAAATAAAGACTCTATAAGACAAAGAAAAGCGCATAATATATTAATGTGTCGATAAAGACACCCCATCATGACTTTATTACATACGAAACCCTTTATTTTTTATAATAATTCAATTTTATCACTTACAAACAAAGTTATGCAGAAAAGATTTTTCTTTCTGGTTGCCGCAGTAATGATGATGGTATCATCAGCTATGGCACAGGTAACAACTTCTGGCATTAACGGTAAGGTCACACTGCGAGCCAACGGTGAGGATATCATCGGTGCGACAGTGGAGGCCGTACATGTGCCATCAGGTACAAAGTACAATGCTGTTACTAATGTTAAAGGTATGTACTCCATTCAGGGTATGCGTGCCGGCGGTCCTTACACAATGACCGTATCTTATATCGGCGCACAGACCAAGAAGTTCGAGAACATCACCCTCCAGCTCGGTGAATCTTACAATCTTCAGGTATGGCTTGAGGATGACACACAGCAGCTTGGCGAAGTCGTTGTGACAGGACAGGCAGGAATCAACAACACCCGCAACGGTGCCGCACAGTCCATCAGCAGCCGTCAGATTCAGGAGTTGCCAAGCATCAATCATAGTGTCGCAGACATCGCACGCATCAACCCGTTCGTAAAGGTTTCTGAAGGTGGCGCAATGTCTATCGCCGGCTCAAACAACCGCTACAACGCCATCCAGATTGACGGTGCTATGTCTAACGACGTCTTCGGTCTGACAGCAAACGGCTCTAACGGCGGACAGGCAGGCACACAGCCATTCTCTATGGAGACCATCGAGCAGCTCCAGGTATCTATCGCTCCATTTGACGTTCGCCAGTCAGGATTCTCCGGAGGCGCCATCAACGCCATCACAAAGTCTGGTACAAACGACTTCCACGGAAGCGTTTACACATACTTCCAGAATGGTGACCTCGTGGGCGACAAGTACCAGAAGCACGACAAGTCTGGCGACTCTGAGGACTACGGCAAGATGACCGACTACACTATCGGCGCTACTCTCGGTGGCCCGATTGTAAAGGACAAGCTGTTCTTCTTCGCAAACTTCGAGCGCACAAGCAAGGAGTATGACAACGCATTCTCTGCAGACAACGGCATGTCTAAGGTAGACTTCAATATTGCAAACGACATTCTCGATGTCGTCAAGAACCGCGCCGCTCAATATGGCGTGACATATCGTGGCACTCTCGGCACACCGAAAGAGTACACATATTCTGACAAGGTAGGCTTGAAACTCGACTGGAACATCAACGACCGCAACCACGCCGCTCTGCGCTGGAGCTACGTTGACGCTAAGCAGAACAACAACACTACCACTGCTTCTAATCTCCGTACCAACGATTATGCTTACGACTTCGTATCAAAGACAAACTCTCTCGTATTCGAACTCCAGAGTCGTATCGGCAAGAACTGGAACAACGAGTTCCACGCAAGCATGATCAACGTGCGCGACAAGCGTAACCCTGGCGATCCGTTCCCAATGATTCAGATTTCAGATGTCGGCGACGGTACTCTCCAGATTGGTAACGAGCGTTCTTCTATGGCAAATGGTCTCAATCAGGACATCTATACCTTGACAGACAACCTCACATTGTCTCTCGGTCGTCACGCCATCACTCTCGGTACACATGACGAGCTCTATAAGTTCGGCAACCTCTTCTGCCAGGACGCATACGGATATTTTGAGTATGCCTCTGTAAGCGATTTCTATGCTGGCAACATCAAGCGTTACCGTTATGGTCAAGGGGTGAACGAGCGCAGATGGATTCCAGAGTTCAGCGCTGCCCAGCTCGGCTTCTACCTTCAGGACAAGTGGGATGTGACAAACAACTTCCAGCTCACCTACGGTATCCGTGCTGATCTTCCAATAATGCTCGATACTCCTATGGAGAACACAGATTTCAACAATTGGGCTAAGGATCATGGCTATGACCTCCGTACAAATCAGAAGATAGCCGTCAAGCCTATGTGGTCTCCACGTCTCGGCTTCCGTTGGGATGCCCTCAACAACCGCAATCTCGTGGTTCGCGGCGGTGTAGGTATCTTCACTGGTCGTGTCCCTTATGTATGGCTTTCCAACAGCTTCTCTAACGCAGGTGTAGGACAGTTCGCTTATGATTCAAACAGCAATAAAAGCGATCTCTCTAAGATTGAGAACATCTACAGTCCAGACCAGAGCCAGAACCTTGCAAATATAGGTATCACTCCTTCTGCCCCTGCATTCCGTTTCCAGACTATCAATGTCTTCGACAAAGACTTCAAGTTCTCACAGCAGCTCCGTGCCGACCTCGCTGTCGACGCTAAGTTCCTTGGCATAGACTGGACCGTCGAGGGTATCTACTCTAAGACCCTCAACGACATGATGGTCGAGAAGCTCAACATCGAAGGCACAGGCAAGACATGGGCAGAGGATAAGGGTATTACGATTGGTGATAACCGTCCTATGTTCCAGCCAATGTCAAACACAGCGAACATCTATTATCTGCGCAACGTATCCAGGGGATACTCATACAATGTATCTGTAAAGGCTGAGAAGAGCTTCGACTTCGGTCTCGACGTTATGGCAAGCTATACATACGGCAAGGCAAAGACCATCAACAACGGTGGCTCTTCAGTAGCAGCTTCCAACTGGCAGTACAACTACACTCACGGCAATCCTAACGACCCAGAGCTTTCATACTCTGCATTCAACGTGCCTCATCAGGTAATGGCTTCCGCATACTATCACCTGAACTGGAACAACAACCCAGGCCGTACTATAGACAACAAGACTACTATCGGCCTTATCTATACAGGCAACTCCGGTTCACCATACTCTGTTTATGTCAATGGTGATGTCAACGGTGACGGCGGATACAACGATCTGATGTATATCCCAACAGATACAGAAATAGATGCTATGTTTGCCAAGGGTCTGTTCTCACCAATTACAGATAAATCAGGTAATATCACAAAGACTGTTGAGCAGCAGGTTGCTGACCTCAAGCAGTGGCTCGGTAGTCAGGAATACATAAGCGAGCACCGTGGCGAGTTCTTCGAGCGCAACGCCGCTAACGAGAAGTGGGAGAACCGTCTTGATCTCCATGTCGACCACAAGTTCGGCTTCAAGTGGGGTAAGGATGTACGCTACCTCCAGATCGGTCTCGACATCCTCAACTTCACCAACATGCTGAACAAGAAGTGGGGTGCTACACTCTCACAGAACGGATACAACTACTACTCTCCGCTCACTTTCAGCAAAGGAAAGTACCAATTCTCACACTCAGGCACCTACGACATGCGTTCATGGAGCGACTACTACAGCCGCTGGCGTATGCAGCTCTCAGCAAAACTGACATTCTAAACCATACAGGCTCCGCCTGCGCCACACAAAAGGATGTGGGCGGAGCAAGTATCTATAAAAAAATACAATAAGTAACATCATGAAGAAGATATTCATAACCGCATTGACAGCTGTACTCGCAGTGATGTCAGTAAACGCGCAGTGCAACGAGAAGAAAGGTGCATGCTGCGGTGGTTTCACCCCAAGCTGGTTCGTACAGTTCCAGGGTGGCGTGCAGATGCCTTACACTCCTGGTGACAAGGGCGACCTGCTCTCACCGGCATGGGCAATCAACTTTGGCAGAAACATCTCTCCACTTGTCAGCGCACGCATCGGCATTGAGGGTGTAAACTCAAAGGTCTTCAACGCCTACACTGGCGAGAAGGAGAACTTCAAGTATGCAACAGGCTCTTTTGACGCCATGCTCAACGTGACAAACATCTTCACAAAGAAGTATTGCCACCCTGTAAACTTCTACCTCATCGGTGGTGTAGGTTGCAACTGGTCAGGCATGGAGACAAAAAACTCCAGCAAGTTCTCCCCTACTGTACGCCTCGGAGCGCAGGTAGACTGGCGTGTTGCAAAGAACGTTGCCCTCAACCTCGAGTACCGTGCAAACAACACCAACGACCAGTTCAACGGACGTCTTGAGTCCGGTTCACACGACTGGTACTCTTCAATACTCCTCGGTGTGTCTATCGTACTCCCAGACCGCAAGGCTGTGAAGGACCGCAGCGGCGAGATTGACGCGCTCAACGCACAGATCAATGCACTCCGTGCCGAGAACGAGGCTCTCAAGAACCGCAAGGCTGAGGTACAGGTTGTAGAGAAGGTGAAGACTGTTGTCGAGAAGGAAGCTATCCTCCCTAACGTATTCTTCTCTATCTCCAAGAGCAATATCTCCAAGCAGCAGTCTGCTAACGTCAAGGCTATCGCCGACTATCTCAAGGCTAATCCAGAGGTTAAGGTTACTATCAACGGCTATGCATCTCCTGAAGGAAATGCCAAGTTCAACCAGAAGCTCTCAGAGGCACGTGCCAAGGCTGTGGCTGACATGCTTGTCAAGAAGTACGGCATTGATGCATCACGCATCACAACTACAGGCAATGGTCCTACAAGCGACATCTATCCTGAGAACGAGCTCAACCGTGTCGCTGTCTCTGTAGCAAAATAAGCAAAACAGATAAAACATATTTTCATATAAAGAAATTCGCCGGATGATTCAATCTATCATCCGGCGTTTTTTTGTTCCTGTCACTAATCATGTCAACAGCTTGCAAGATGGAAGATTACTGGTCACCTTCCACCATGCAAAAGGTGACGGTTGACACGATGAAAGGTAACGGTTGACACGATAAAAGGTGACGGTTGACACGATGAAAGGTGACGGTTGACACGATAAAAGGTGACGGTTGACACGATGAAAGGTAACGGTTGGCACGATGAAAGGTGACGGTTGACACGATGAAAGGTAACGGTTGGCAAGGCGAAAGGTGACCTTCCACCCGCTAAACGGTCACCCTCAGCACAAAAAGAAAAAATATTACTGTTCGCTAAACATGTAGAACTTCCCGTATTGATATGATTGAGTGATTGACAAGCACATTCTATTGTCTTCACCGTGCAAAACCCGAGATGGTTTCTTGATGGATACAGTGCGCTCTGAAAGAGCAGCAAGCGCAAAGCCCAGGGCAGAGCGTAGCGACACCCTGGGTGGCGTCAGGTAATAAAAAAAAACGTAGCTGGCGCGCTGAAAGTACAAAAGCGTAGCTCAGTCGTTTTGTTGTTTAGCCGTCAAGGGCTCCCCATAAAACCGTAAAACCTCATAACCGCCCAACCGTATCTATTATGCTTTTGCGCTTACAGCGCGCCTACATATATATAATTTTGCTTTCCCTGGGTGTCGCTACGCTCTGCCCCGGGCTTTGCGCTCATTGGACTTTCAGTCCGTGGAAATGCTGTAGCAATCTTGTTTTTTTAGCAGACACACATAAACCCAAATCGGTCATTAGACCGACAGAAAGCAATATTCTGTTATCGTTATACGGTCTTTTCATCCGTTTCACTTTTCTCTTCGCTGTCTTGCTTCCCGTTCCGTCTCGACATAGCCCACTATGCCTTCGCCGAAATGGTTGCAATACAACGGAGATAAAAACGAAACGAAATGAAATCTAATGACTGATTTGGGATAAAAGAAAAACCCTCCAAAGAAAAAATTCTCCCTGCAATCCAGCCAGTCTGTAACCGACTGTATTGCAGGGAGAAGAGTTTATACTGTCATCATGTAGGCCTTACTGCGATTACCGATACAAGGCGAATGCTTTACCGACATGCCTGCATGACTGACAGACACATAATCATCATTTCAGCTTTGCATATCCGTATTTGGCAGAAGCACCGAGCTCCTCCTCTATGCGGATGAGCTGGTTGTATTTCGCCATACGGTCCGTGCGGCTCAGGGAACCAGTCTTTATCTGTCCCGAGTTCGTTGCCACAGCGATGTCCGCTATCGTGGTGTCCTCCGTCTCACCCGAGCGATGGGAGGTGACGGTCGTATAGCCGTGGCGATGTGCCATCTCGATAGCGTCGAGGGTCTCTGTCAGCGACCCGATCTGGTTGACCTTGATAAGGATAGAGTTACCGGCACCCATCTGTATACCCTTCTTCAGGAACTTGACGTTTGTCACAAACAGGTCGTCACCGACAAGCTGGCAACGGTCGCCGACAGTTTCCGTCAGCCTCACCCAGTTCTCCCAGTCGTTCTCGTCAAGACCATCCTCTATAGAGTCGATAGGATACTTCGTGATAAGCGACTCAAGATACTTTATCTGCTCTGCCGCCGAGAGCTTCTTGCCGTTAGGGTCCTTCTTCTTGCCGTTCTTCAGCTGGCGGTAATCGTAGTACCACTCGCCGTTCTCCTGCACGGCAAATTCAGAGGCAGCACAGTCCATGGCAATCTTGACATCCTTGCCCGGCTCATATCCAGCGTCCTTGATGGCCTGGATAATGCTGTCGAGAGCATCCTCTATGCCGTTGAAAGCCGGAGCGAAACCGCCCTCATCGCCTACTGCAGTCGACAGTCCGCGCCCTTTCAGCAGCTTTGCCAACGCATGGAACACCTCAGCACCCATGCGTACAGCCTCCTTGATTGTCGGCGCGCCTACAGGACGTATCATGAACTCCTGAAACGCTATAGGAGCGTCGGAGTGTGCACCGCCGTTGATGATGTTCATCATCGGGACAGGCATAGTGTAGGCGTTGCAGCCGCCGATGTAGCGGTAGAGAGGAATATTCAATGCCTTGGCGGCAGCCTGTGCGACAGCCAGCGAGACGCCGAGGATAGCGTTTGCACCCAGCTTGCTCTTTGTAGGAGTGCCATCAAGCTCAAGCATCTTGCCGTCTATGGCACGCTGAGACAGGACACAGTCGCCCTTCAACGCCGGTGCGATGATATTGTTGACATTGTCAACAGCCTTCTGCACACCCTTGCCAAGATAGCGGTTCTTGTCGCCGTCGCGAAGTTCAAGGGCCTCATTCTCGCCAGTAGATGCACCAGACGGCACGGCAGCACGTCCCATTACGCCGTTTTCGAGGGTCACTTCCACCTCGACTGTCGGATTGCCTCGTGAGTCGAGGATTTCTCTTGCATGAATTTTCTCAATCTTCATAAGCACTTGTTTTTTATTTGTTTATAAAAAAATGCCTGAAAAGGCAAGAATCATCATATTAAGAACTACTGCAAACGCCAACACGTCATGCCCTCTGTCGCACAGCCTCAAACATCAGTATTGCGGCAGAGACGGAGACATTCAGCGAATCGAGCCTGCCAAGCATCGGGATACGTATGTGTGCATCGGCCGCCTCACGCCACTGGCTGGTAAGGCCTGTAGACTCCGTGCCCATGACGATGGCGGTCGCTCCTGTCATCGGCGTGTCGTAGTACAACCGCGAGTCCTGCAACTGTGCCGTGAGTATCTGTATCTTCCTATCTTTTAGGAAGGAGATGCACTCCTCGGATGTGCACGCCACCGTAGGAACGGTAAATATCGCCCCTATCGAGGAGCGTATGAGATTAGGGTTGAAGAGGTCGGTCAGCGGATCGCAGACTATCACCGCGTCGGCCTTTGCCGCATCGGCACTGCGGAGCACGGCACCGAGATTGCCCGGCTTCTCCACGCTCTCAAGGACGACAATCAGCGGATTGTCAGGGAGGGAAAGGCCGTCAAGAGCAGCATGGCGCACCTTCATCTCAGCCATTACGCCCTCCGTACTGCCACGATATGCCACCTTCTCATACAGCGTCTTGCTTATGTTCACGCACTGAACGCCGCCAATGCCGTGAGGAAGCAATGCCGAGAAACGCTCCATTTCCTCTTCGCCGGCAATATCAGGGCAGCAGAACAATGTCTCCACCTCATACCCTGCATTGAGACAATGCATCAGTTCCCTCTGTCCCTCGACGACAAAAAGACCATGCTTCCTGCGCTCCGAACTTTTCTGCTGTAGCTGCAGGAGGCGTTTTATCTTGGGATTCTGGGCGGATGTTATCATTTCCTTTTCCATATCAATGTAATCTTCCTTCTTATGACAATATAGTTGAGTGAGGAGACAAATGCCCAAATGGCGACACCGAGGACAGCGGCCGGCATGAGACTTGTCTCTGAAAGCTCAGGGAACAACTGGTATATGAAGCTCATGTAATAGCCTCTGACAAGGTACAGGAGCACCAGCGACACGACAAGCACCACGGCATTGAGCCCTACGGTGAGCAACTGATATGGCATAGCCACACGTGCCGGCGAATAACCTATAAGGAGCAGGTTTTCAAGTTTTTCGGTATTCTTCTGCACAAGGAGGTAAACCGAGAGCATGAGTATATAAAACGACAACACGCTTATCACTGCCCCGATAAGCATAACGATAGTGACCACCATGCGGAGGAAGTATGTCGTCTTCTCGGCATCCAGCCTGTCGGTCTCCACCTCGTATCCATGCTGGTCGAGATATGCCGTAATATTCTCGTCGGCAGGGTTGCCAACCTCCAGCAGAAGGCGGTTGGGAGCACTCTCACGTCCGTCGGCAAGCACGCCGTTACTCCACTCCATAAATGCCTGTGGCACAAGGATTGTATTCAGTCTGTTGGAGAATCCTATCACCTTTCCCTTGAACTCCTTCATTCCAGCACCGGAATGCGCAAAGATACGGAAGTCTATCATCGAGACAAGTCCGTCTGAAATCTTCGGCAAGGAATGGCTCTGGGCAAAGCCGAAATTATACATATTTATATAACTTCTCGGCAGGATGACAGGCACGGCATCGTTTCCGGCTGTGTACGTCCAGTCTTTCAGCGGCACGTCTATAAACTCATCGGGCACAGACTCGAGGAATATCTCGGAGTTGAGTATCGTCTGTCCCTCTATGCCCATCTGCGCCTCGACCTTGTACTCCACAGAGGAGAAGCGCCCTACCCTTGCCGCGAACGGCTGACGGCGTAGGTCATCGATTTCCGAAGAAGAGAAAGTGTTGGCATTTCCGCTTACAGTCGTCGCCATGCTTATCTTCTTCGACACTATGAGGTAGTCGCTTTTCATGAACGAGTCCTGCTGGGTGAATACAGGCAACACGTCATTATAGAACTGATACCCCAATAACACAATAAGCATACCGAACAGATTGGCAAGGACAAACCCTGCAAACTGTGGTATGCTTATATGCTGACGAAGTAATTTCCAGACTAAACCCATCTGCTTATCTATATTTTACTTCAGGTCTTGATAATCTCCTTCTGTCGCTCACATCCTGTTTAGAATGGGAGGTCGTCCGTGCTGTCACCTGATGCAGGCTGTGCAAAAGGATCGGCTGGGGCTGCTGCCGGGGCCGGCTCTGCGAATGGAGGCATGTCGCCTGCTGCAGGAGCGGTGTTGGCAACAATCTGGCGAACATCAAACGCACGGATACTGTTGAACCAGCGGCCGTTATACTCGCGGGCGTCAATGTCGAAAGAGACATTAACTTCCTGACCTACCTGGATATTGAAACGCTGCAGACGGTCCTCGCCAAACACCGAGAACACCATCTTGCGTGGGAAACTGTCGTGAGTCTCTATAACAAAATCCTGCGCAGCCCATGTGCCACGAGCACTCTCGCCTGTACGCTTTTCTGCTGCATAAATGACTTTTCCTTGTAATTCCATAGTTGCTTATTCTTAAATTATAGTCCTTTTATTCTTTAATGTCAAAAACAATTCAGTTAGATTTCCTGAATTCGTTTGCGAAATTACTAAAATATTTTTAAAAGGGTCGGAATTTAATGTCGTTTTTTTGTTTTATTATAAATAAATGCGTAAATTTGTACCTTGAAGAACTGAAAACAACAACTAAAAAAAACAAATATAAGATTATGAGATTCACAGTTTCCAGCACAACACTTAGCAGTCGGCTGAATACTCTTTCAAAAGTCATCAACAGCAAGAACTCCATGCCTATTCTTGACTGTTTTCTTTTCGAGGTTCAGGATGGCGTGCTGACCATCACAGCATCAGACAGCGAGAACACGATGAAGAGCAAGATCTCCCTCGACGAATACGATACAAACGGGGCTTTCTGCATCACCAACCGCACCATACTCGATGCAATGAAGGAACTTGCTGAGCAACCTGTCACGATAGACGTCAACCTCGAAACATTGCAGACTAAGATAGTGTATCTCAACGGTATGTATAACATCGTCGCACTGTCTGCCGACGAGTATCCGCGCACTGTCGCCATGCAGGACGATGCCACTGTGATTACCATGCAGTCGAGCATCATCGCCGAGAATATAGCTCGCTCGCTGTTCGCAACAGCACAGGACGAGTTGCGCCCTGTAATGAATGCGATATACTTTGACCTCAAGCCTGACAGCCTCGCCATCGTGGCAAGCGACGGACATAAGCTCGTGCGCAACCTCAACTTCACCGTAAAGAGTGAGCAGCCGGCATCGTTTATCCTGCCGAAGAAGCCTGCATCTCTCCTCAGGAATGTCCTTGCAAAGGACGAGTCGGAGGTCGTAATAAGATTTGACAGCCGCAATGCGGAAATCACATATACCGACGGTACACTCATCTGCCGTCTTACAGAAGGACGCTACCCGAACTATGCCAGCGTAATACCGCAGAACAACTCCAACAAGATGACCATCGACCGCAAGGTATTGCTCGGCGCACTGAAGCGCGTACTGCCTTTCGCAAGCGACGCAAGCCAGCTCGTACGCCTGCATATTGAGAGCGGAAAGATTGAAATCAGCTCCGAGGATATAGACTTCTCTACAAGTGCGAAGGAGGAATCCATCTGCGAATATGACGGCATTCCGATGAACATCGGCTTCAAGGGAACGACTCTTACTGAGGTGCTCAACAACCTCGACAGCGAGGAGATAATCATGGAACTGGCAGACCCTGCACGTGCAGGACTTATCATCCCGGCACAGCAGCCTGAGAACGAGGACATCCTCATGCTTCTCATGCCTATGCTCCTCAACGACTAAACCTACAGGAATCAATAATATGCATAGGATGAAGACATATAAGGCTTTCGTCCGTCATATACCATAAACAAAGGAAATGCGACTGAATCTTACACGTCCGCTGATAATCTTCGACCTCGAGACGACAGGTCTTGATTTGGCAAAGGACAGAATAATACAGATATCATATATAAAAGTAGAGATTGACGGGACAGAAAAGCCCGTCAATCTCTTTGTAAACCCGTTGCAACCTATACCGGAACTGGTGCAGCAGTTGACAAGCATCACTGACGATATGGTAAAGGATGCGCCGACATTCAAGCAGCTGGCACCACAGCTGGAGGCAGAGTTCCACGGGTGTGACCTCGCCGGATTCAACTCCAACAAGTTTGATGTCCCTCTCCTTGCTGAGGAATTTCTGCGTGCCGGCATAGACTTCGACTTCTCCAAGTCACGTCTCATCGATGCAAGCATCATCTTCCGCAAGATGGAGCGCCGTAACCTTGCCGCTGCATATAAGTTCTATTGCGGAAGGAAGATGGAGGAGGATTTCCAGGCTCATCTTGCCGATCAGGACACAGCAGCGACATGGGCTGTCCTGCAGGGACAGATAGAGATGTATGCTCCCGGCAAGCAGGAGGAGGAAGAGCGACAGCTGGAGAACGACATGGACAAGATTGCCGAGTTCTGCAACGACCTGCAGAACGTCGATTTCGCAGGACGTATCGTATGGGCTGAAGCTCCTGACGCCAATGGAATCATAAAGAGGACAGAGGTTTGGAACTTCGGAAAATACAAAGGACAGTCTGTCGCCGCCACCATGAAGCGCGACCCAGGATATTTCTCATGGGTGCTCGGAGGCGACTTCACGCTCAATACCAAGCAGGTTCTTACACGCATCAGGCTAAGGGAATATAAAAACAGATAATATGAAACAACGACTTGCCATTCTTCTCCTTATCGTCCTCCACTCGGCAATCCTTGCCCGAAAGGCTTCTGCACAGGAGCTGCAGGTAAAGGTGAACATCAACCACGCACAGATACAAGGCACGGATGCCTCTGTCTTCGATGACCTGAAGCAGACCATGGAGGACTATATGAACGGGAAGCAATGGACAAGTCTGCAGTTTCAGAAGAACGAGCGTATTCAATGCACGTTCAATATCACCTGCACAAAATACGAAAAAGATACCGGGACGTTCACATGCTCTGCCCTGATACAGGCCAACAGACCTGTCTTTAATTCCTCATACAACACGACATTCTACAACAACAGTGACAAGAACTTCATATTCAGATACATGCAGTTCGACCAACTGGATTTCAACGAGGAGAATGTAGACAACCAGCTGACAGCACTGATGGCGTATTATGCCTTTCTCATCATCGGCATGGACCTTGACACATTCTCCCCGAAAGGAGGTGAGGAAGTCCTGCAGAGGTGCATGTATCTTGTAAACAACGCCCAGACTCTCGAATTTCCGGGATGGAAGTCTTTTGAGGACGACAGAAACCGTTTCGCCATAATCAATGACTATCTTGACGGAGGCATGGAACCTCTGCGGCAATTCCAGTACAGCTATTACAGGAAGGGCTTTGACGAGATGGCCAACAATGCCGAGCGTGGAAGGACAGAAATCACCTCTGCCATAAAACTGCTGGACGAGGCGCATCAGAACAAGCCTTTATCCATGCTGCCGCAGATATGGACCGACTTCAAAAAAGACGAGATAACAAGCATATATAAAGGTAAGGGTACGCAGAAGGAGAAAGAGACTGTCTATGACATTCTGTTCGGAATCAATGCTTCACTGAACAGCACTTGGGAGAAGATAAAACAATAATCTCTCCCTAAAAAGGAACAAGCCTTAATATGATTACAAACCTATCCATCAATAACTTCACACTCATCGACTCTCTGGATATAGATTTCAGTAGAGGATTCTCTGTCATCACAGGAGAGACTGGTGCAGGAAAGAGTATCATCCTTGGCGCGCTCTCCATGTTGCTTGGTCATAGAGCCGACTCCAAATATGTAAAGACCGACAGACAGCACTGTGTCATAGAGGCTCATTTCGACATTACAGGCTATGGGCTGGAACCTTTCTTCGAGCGGAACGAACTGGACTATGACGCGGCAGACTGCATCCTGCGCCGCGAACTGACTGCCGCGGGAAAGTCACGCGCCTTCATAAACGACACTCCTGTATCTCTGACCGTACTCAGGGAGTTAGGCGAAGGGCTTGTAGACATACACTCCCAACATCAGAATCTACTTCTCCGGGACGCTGATTTCCAGCTTCATGTGGTGGACATCATTGCAGGAAACGACAAGGAGAGGACAGCATACGGCAAAGCGTTTGAGACATATAACAAAGAGAAGAAACGTCTTGCTGATATGCAAAAGCAGATGAGTGAAGGACGTGAACAGGAGGATTTCATGCGCTTCCAGCTACAGGACCTTGACGATGCGAAGCTCTCTGACATCGACGAACAGGAAGAATTGGAATGTCTCTCTGAGAGCATGAACCACTCGGAGGACATCAAGTCTGCACTGTACACTGCCGACGACGCTCTCAACAGTGATGTCACAGGAGCAATACTGCAACTGAAACAGGCAAGCAATGCCATAAACTCCATATCATCCATGCTTCCTTCAGCACAGGAAGTGGCAGAAAGACTCAACTCCGGATACATAGAACTCAAGGATATCTCCAGCGAACTTTCCACACTGCTTGACAAAATCGATTTCGACCCTCGGGAGCAGGAGCGCGTCAACGACCGCCTTGACCTTATTTATACTCTTGAGAAGAAACATCACTGCTCTGACATTAAGTCATTGATTGCCATCCGCGACAACCTGCATGAGCGTCTGTCGCTCATGAACAACAGCGATGAAGCTATCTTGGAACAAGAGAAGAAAGTCCAGGAGGCAAAGGAAAAGGCGGAGAAATATGCAGAGACACTGACCCGTACAAGACAGAAAGCGGCAAAGACCGTCGAGGCTGAGATGCATACACGCCTTGTGCCACTGGGCATTCCAAAGGTTCAGTTCGTTGTGGACATAAAGGAAACCGAACTTACTCCCTCCGGCCGTAACAGCGTGACATTCCTTTTCAGTGCAAACACAAGCACAGCCGTACAACCGATAAGTCAGGTTGCGTCCGGCGGTGAGATAGCTCGTGTCATGCTGTCCCTTAAAGCCATGATTTCCAATGCTGTCTCCCTCCCGACCATTATCTTTGATGAGATAGATACAGGTGTGTCGGGAAAGATAGCGGAAGCCATGGCAAACATAATGAAGGAGATGGGCAACTGCGGCAGGCAGGTGATATCCATCACTCACCTTCCACAGATAGCCGCTCTCGGCGGTGAACATTACCGTGTGCAGAAGACAGAGACTCCTGATGGCACACGCACCATGATGACACATCTCACACAGGAGGAGCGCATCCAGGAGATAGCACAGATGCTGTCCGGCTCTTCCATCTCCGATGCCGCAATACAGCAGGCACGCGAACTTTTAAGATAATCATATCACAAAAACTATAATAAGCAAGTAATATAACCATGAGAACCATATCATACATCATGCTCTCACTTGTCGCTATTCTGCTGCCAAATATCTCCATGGCGCAGAGTTCGCAAGTGAAGAAGGCGGCGCAAGCGGTCTTCTCCATCAATACATTCAAGGCCGACGGCACACCGCTGGCAACATCTCACGGCGTCTTTATCGACGGACAGGGTAACGCCATAACACAGTGGACCCCACTGGTGGGTGCAAGCAAGGCGGTAATAGTCGATGCCAGCGGAAAGAAATATGAAATAGACGGCCTCATCGGTGCCAACGATTTGTATGATGTCTGCAAGCTACGCGTCAAGGGTACTACACCGAAAGCCACAATCGCTACTGTCACATCACCTGAGAAATCAAACCTCTGGCTTGCCTGCTATGGCATAAAGAACCAGAGATTGCTGCACTCTTCCGTCGCAAAGATAGAGACATTCTCCAAACCAGCAGAGGGAAACCGCGCGGCAAAGGACTATCCGTTCTATATCCTCAGCCTTCATGCGCCTGACGATATAGACTTCTGTCCTGTAATCAACGACAACGGAGAAGTCGTTGCTCTTATACAAAAAGGCGTCAAAGGCGGAACAGTCAACGCCATCGGAGCCCTGTATCCTGCCGAGTTTGAATACCAGTCTCTCGGGACACAGTCTATGCTGCTGGCACAGTCCAACATCCCTACCGTATTGCCTGACACCTACAAGGACGCACAGCTGGCACTGTTCCTTGCCGCACAGCACAGGAAAGGCGAAGCATACAGAGCTACCGTAGAACAGTTCATATCTGCATATCCTGACAAACACGACGGTTACGAGACTCGGGCACGCCTGCATCTGGCAGACAAGGCTTTCGCACTTGCCGACGCGGATATGCAGAAGACCATCTCCACCGCAGAGAATAAGGCCGAGGCACACTATGCATACAGCAACATCATCCTCGACAAAGAGCTGAATTTCGCCGATATCCCCTACTCCGACTGGTCTCTTGACAAAGCACTACAGGAAGCCAAGACCGCTTACGAGATAGACAATGCCCCCATTTACATGCAGCAACAGGCACATGTGCTCTTCGCACAGAAAAAGTATGACGATGCCTACAACATCTATATGCAACTGCAGGGAACTGTCATCGGAGGACCAGAGAATATGCTCAAGGCTGTACTATGCAAACAGGCATCAGGCGCTTCTGCCGAAGAAATCATGACTGCCATGGACAGCGTGATAGCTTCTTGCCCACATCCTCTCACCTACCAGTCCGCGAAATATGTGTATATGCGTGGCTCAATGTACCAGGAGCAGGGACAATACCGCAAGGCGATGCTCGACTATACACTTTACGAGAAACTCATGGTAGGCACACAACTGCCGTCACAGTTCTACTACAACCGATTCATCTGCGAGCGTGAGGCACGCGCATACCAGCAGGCTCTTGACGATATATCAAAGGCCATCGACATGCAGCCGAACACTCCACTATACTACTGCGAGCGGGCTTCCCTGAAACTGAGACTGCGTATGTATGACGATGCCATCGCAGATGCCAACCGCGCAATAATAATCAACGATAAGACTGCCGAGGCTTACGCCGTCCTCGGTGCCGCCCAGTGCAACCAAGGAAAGAAACACGAAGGTCTGCTTAACCTCGAACAGGCACGTTCTCTCGGTTACCCACACGCCGACGAACTGATAAAGAAATACAAATAAAAGAGGAATACACACGAGACATCTCTTTGATAATCCTCGAAATACTGTATAAAAAGAGCGTTTGTAACATGCAATTACATTGTTACAAACGCTCTTTTTCATTGTGCACTCAACCATGTTACTTGTTAGTATTTTAGCATGATGTAATAGCCACTAACAAAAATAATATTAGGTCTGATATTATAAAAATAACGTGAGTTCGATGTACGTTTCATCGTATTTTTCCCGATTCTTTTACTATCCGAACAATACACCAAAAAGCCATAAAACCACCAAAATACCCAAGGCTGCCATTGCCAGACGTACTAAACAACCAGCAGCCATACAACCTCCAGTAAAAGCTCCAGCTGCAGCATCTTCACCCTTACCATCCTGTGCAAAACCGATTATAGCTCCAATCACAACGGCTATAACAATAATCCAAAACCACATAATAATATAACTCTGCCCCTCATCCCCCATTAGAACTTTGAAATTATTAAATGCGAAAAGCGTGGAAACTGTATATACTAAAACACACTTAATCTAACTTGATAAAATTCAATGAAAGCATCTGTAAATAACTGATAATAAGGGGTAGTTTGACAAAATTCAAAAGATAAATAAACTTAAACGGATTGAAGTTTTTTAGGGATATATGGGAACATTTACGGGAAAAGAATTACCTTTGCAGTAGAAACAAAAACTAAGAGAATATGAAAATAAGTATCACTACAAAGGAACGTAAGTCCAATAGCGAGGATGCTCCCCGTAAAGGCTATCTGTGTTTTCGACTCCGGGACAAGGGAGTTGACCTGAAAGTCCGCTCTGACATTGAGGTGATACTTGATTACTGGGACAATGACTGTCTCTCTTACAAAAGGACGAGGCAAGTATCAGCCGAAGATCAGAAGCGGACAAAGGACTTGGTGCGCTCAATCATTGACACGCTCTCAGACGAATACAATGCAGCCACGGCAGATGTCACATGGATGAAGAGAGTGATTGACAAGTGCGTTAATCCTCCAACAGAGTCAGAGGTAGGGCTTACGACTGTCATATCAAGAATGGAGCAGTACATTACCGAGCATCCCATGAGTCCGAGGTCTGCGCTCACATACAAGCCAACCATCAAGAAAATCCAACGCTATGAAGCCTACAAGAGGGAGATAGAAGGCAAGGAAGGCTTCACACTCTACCAAGAGACTATCCGACCTGAGGATTATCTTGACTTCCGTGAATATGTCACAAAAGAGCATATCTATTATAAAGACTACCCTGAGTTTTACGAGCAGTTTAATATCGGCATACACCCGCCAAGACAGCTTTCAAGCACGCAGGTAATCGGCATCATGCACCACCTCCGCATTGTAGGTCATTGGTGCATAAGGATGGGCTTCACCACGAACCGCTCATGCGATGCCTTCACTATTCCTTCCCCAGTGCAGGGCACTCCGTTCTATCTGACCATAGAGGAGCGTGACAAGGTGTTCCATGCCGACCTAAGCCACAAGCCTGAACTGGGAGTCTACCGTGACCTGTTCATGTTCCAGTCTATGGTCGGCTGCAGAGTCGGTGACCTGTTCTCTTTCACACGTGACAATATTGACGGTGACATATTGCAGTACCTGCCACATAAGATCATGCGCAAGCGTCCGCAGACGGTGAGCGTACCTCTGACATCGAAGGCAATGGAAATTCTGAAACGCTATGAAGGCAGACAGGACACGCTTCTGCCGACAAAGCAAATCTGCCAGTATAACAAAGGCATCCGTGCCGTTCTTCGGGAATGCGGCATAAACAGAATGGTGACCATTCTTGACACCGTCACGGGACAGGAGGTGAAGAAGCCTATATGCGATGCCGCATCAAGCCACATGGCAAGGCGCAACTTCATCGGCAACATTTACAAGAAAGTGAAAGACCCTGAGCTTGTCAGCTCCATGACAGGACACGTCAACGGCAGCAGGGCTTTCGCAAGATACAGGGAGATTGACGAGGAGACAAAGATAAATCTCGTCAACCTCATCGGCTAAAAGTAATATTCACCCCATAAAACAAGCGCATTATGAAAGTAACGGCATTTATCCGGGAGACCTCGGCAAAGAACAACATAACAGACCAGGCGCACGTCTATTTCCGTGTGCGTGACGGAAAGACCGACATCAAGGCTGTGAGCGAGCTGTCAATCAATCCCAACCACTGGAGTGCGGAACGGCAGGGCTACAAGTCACGTGTGGCTCTTGTCACAGAAGCCAAGCGCACGGCATTTGACAAAGCTGTGCAGGACCTGACGGCACTCATATCCTCGCAATATTATCACGGAGCGGACAGCCGTTGGCTTAAAGGCGTTATCGAGGAGTTCCATCACCCCAACATCAACATGCGCCAAGGCAGGAAGGGTGACAAGTACAGCCTGGCATACCAGTGCCAGCAGTACGCTGAGAACCATCCCATGGAAAAGGAGACCGCAAGGCATCACATGCACCAGGTGCGCAAGATACTGCACTTTGAGCGTTTTCAAAGGGAGATTATGCGCAGACGTGGATATACCATGCGCATAGATACCATGACAGCAGATGACCTGCGTGAGTTCCAGAAGTATCTGGTCAACGAGACAGAGTATTATGAGCGTTATCCGCAAATCTACGATGACATAGAGGCACGTTACAAGCTCCGACAGCTCACAGAGAACTCCATCAATACAATATTCAGAAAAATGCGCACTGTAGTCAACTGGTGTCTGAAGCACAACATCACCGATAATGACCCTTTCGCCACCTTTGAGATGCCGAAGGTTTTGGACAGCCCTCCTTTCTATCTGACACTTGAGGAGCGTGACAAGGTCTATTATGCAGACCTCAGCGGCGAGACACCCTCCACGCAGGTCTACCGTGACATCTTCATGTTCCATTGTCTCATAGGCTGCCGTGTTGGAGACCTTGAGAAGATGACACGAGCCAATATCGTTGACGGAGCCGTGGAATATATAGCGGAGAAGACCAAGAACCACAAGCCACGCACCATCAGGGTGCCACTTAACGACAAGGCGAAGGCTATCCTTGACAAGTATTCAGACCTTGAGACAAGGATATTGCCCAAGATAAACCAGAATGTCTACAACCGACAGATAAGGAAAATCCTGAAGCTGCTCGGCATCAACCGCATGGTGACGGTCATCGACAACATGACACGTGAGCCTGTGCAGAAGCCCATCTGCGACATCGCCACGAGCCATACCGCCCGAAAGACATTCATCGGCAACCTGTACAAGAAGGTGAAAGACCCGAACCTTGTGGCATCGCTCTCAGGACATACCGACGGCAGCCGTGCCTTTGCACGGTACAGGGAGATTGACAACGAGATGAAACGTGAGCTTGTAAAGCTCATTGATTAACGAAAGACATTAGAACATGAATATAAAAGAACTTGACGAGGATCTTGAACAGCAGTTCGGACAACCACGCAACGTGACGGAAGAGAACATAAAGTTCCTGCTGTCGCTCATAAAGGAGGAATTTGACGGCAAGAAAGTAAACGAGGACGTGGAGAAGCCGAGCCTTGATGCTTTTGGCATGACGGCACTTGCCGTCATGTCATATCAGACAACACCTTGGGAGGAGCTGGCAAAGAAGCCGGCTATACGCAGGACCATGAAATATATAGCCATAAGGGGCAGAAATCACTATGACGAGATAGAGGAATTGACAAAGGAGCTGATGCGCAAGCATTGGGGCGGAATCTCCCAAAAGATGATACTGGGCTTCCTGAAGATTATCCGTGGATTATCGGAGGAGGAGCACCCTTCCAAGCTGATTGAGTACACACCTTTTTCCGCACACTATTACGCCATCAGTCACGGACTCCACCAGATTATCCAAGGCGAGCATCCCGATGACGCTGCGATAATTCTCCATTGTGCGATAGAAGACGGCATATTGTTACCGACTGTTCCACGTAGTCTGTTGGCTAATGAGTTTAACTTGAAAAAGAGCAGCTTCGACAAATATTTCAGCAAATATCACGTCAATCTTGAATATGAGCCTGATGCCGTCAAGAAGCAGTCTGAGGAGAAAATCAAGTATCACATGAAGGCTTTGCGGAATATTATTGGCTATACCGTTGACACTGACGGTAATGTGAAGTTCAACAACCGTAAGTTAGGACGCAAGAACTTCCTGTCTATTATCATAGCATACTGTCGCAGCATATTCCGTCTCTGATAGTTAGAGACTTCACAATATTCTCATAATCCTTAGTTGACTGAAATCTACACTCAACTAAGGATTTTTTGATAAATCACGTTAATATCTTTAACAAAGAGTAGTCAATAGTAGTCGCATTCTACCGCCTATTCAAATCTTATTCAAAGCCGTCAAAAGCCATATACCTTTGCACTGTCATTCCGAATAACCAGCGGATTGGCGGTGCTTCTTTTTTTTATCACGCTGCAAAAAGAGCATCCTGGTTTACGAGTGGGACAGCGTATGTATAACGCCTATAAAAAAGAACAAATATGATAGACATCATGTCACTGACAAGAATGGGAGGACAAGTCGCATTGACGGTAACCCCCGAAGACCTTCACCATTTTGCCGAGATGCTTCTGATGAAGTCACGCAAGGAATGGGAAGAGAAGATAGAGTCCGCCCGTAAGGATGAGCAGGAGGAGACTTTTCTGACCACGGATGAGGTCTGCAGGATTTTCAACGTATGTCCTGCAACTTTATGGCAGTGGCACCGCACTGGCTACCTGCAGCACATCAAGTTCGGCAACAAGAACATGTACCCTGCATCTGCGGTTAAGGCTATTACCAACGCACGCTCTCTTAATGAGACCGTGTCCGGTTATTGCAAGAGGACAAGCAAGGTTGACAAGGAAATGCAGAAGACCGACACTAACGGCAGAAAGGAGGACAAATGACCTATATTGAATACATGAACCAGCTATGGCGCTCATCCCTGTTGTCGCCAATGCCAGCGAGTGAGATTGCGCTGTTTTCCTACCTGATAAACGAATGCAACAAGCGTTTTTGGCAGATGCCCATCTTATGCTCGACGACAAGGATATGCGAGGAACTGCGCATGTCAAGGCAGACTGTCATCACGGCAAGGAAGCATCTCGCAGAGCGCAAGCTCATAGCATTCGAGGAAGGAAAGTCACGTCATTTACCGTCCAAATATACAATGCTTGAGTTGACGGATAACTTGACAGTAGACTTGACGGATGGCATGACACATATAAAAGATAAAGACAAAGATTCTTTTATAAAGGAATCGTGTGAAAAATTTGACAATATAAATGATAGAAATTATGGAAACACCAAAAGAAAAGAGAATCGCAGAATATGTCCGGCACCTGCAGAGGGGACGGACTACGACGGTGCGTTTTAGGCTCCCGATGAAAGAGGAGCAGGTATATGAGCTTTTGTTGGCCGCAACAATTGCGGAGGTGAATGCACGTCATCGTGAGTTCGTTCCCAATAGCTCCGTTGACGACCAGCTACGGCAGATTGCAAAATGCCTTACGGCAGACTCGTCCAAGTTCGGTATCGTTCTTTGTGGCGGATGCGGTAATGGAAAGACCACCATGCTCAAGGCTTTGCAAAACCTCATCAACTATCTGAAGATACCTAATCCGAACCGCTCGTCTGGCTCTGGACTCGGTGAAAACTACGGTTTGCCCATTGTTGATGCCATGCAGATTGCGCAGCTATGCAAGACTGACCACAAGAAGTTCCTTGAACTGGCACAATGTGACATGTTAGGCATTGATGATTTGGGGACTGAGCCTGTCGAGGTGATGGACTATGGTAATGTAATGACTCCGCTCATCGACCTTCTGACAAAGCGGTATGACGCACAACTGTTCACCGTCATTACAACAAACCTTGCTCCTAATGACATCCGCAAACGCTATGGTGACCGCACGGCAGACCGCCTAAATGAGATGGTGGATAAGATTGTCTATAGGAATCCGACCTATCGCACGGACGAGACACGAGCTTGCTCGCAGCTCATTCATAACAGCAGCGCATAGGTACTTATATGACACGTTTTATAAAAACGGGTAGCCTAATACCCATTAACATTCGTTAAAGGTTTAGGCTGCCCCTCCAAAAGAGTTGCTGATGGGGAGCAAGCTCTGGCAGAATTATGCATAAATAGTGTGATTGGAGCAAAATTATGCCTCAAATCGCCCATAAAATGTTAAATTCCAAATGAAAAATAGAGATTATCAGCAAATTCTTCTTTAATCTCAATAAATCTCCGTAATTTTGTGGTCAAAATATGACAATTCTTACAAAGAAAAGTCCATTATCCTTTATCCAACCTATGAACTATACCTTGGTTGCAATGAAAAAGATTTAAAACAGACAAATGATATACTATGGCAAAAAATATATTAACACTTGACTCAAAGGGTGCAATGGATTTCTTCTTGAAGTCCGAACAATATCATGAATTTGAACTGCCTGAATATTTTGTTTTTGACACGCTACTTCAAAGCGTCAAAGATACTATAGGAGATATACCTTATGAGGAATGCCTTCAGGAAGGTGTACTACCAGAGCAACTTTCTGATGTGAATCTTGATATTTTACTCAATAAAGATGGACGTTATGCAGTCCGTCCCATTATATTGGCGAATCCTTTTCTTTATTACTTTCTTGTACGCGAGATATGCAATGACAAATCATGGAGTGTTGTAAAAGAAGCATTTGCAAAGTTCAAAGTACCACACATTACATCGTGTGCCTTACCAGTAATACCCCAGAAGAAAGAACCTTTTCATAAATCTACAACTATACTTAATTGGTGGAGCAGCATGGAGCAACGTTCCATAGAGTTGTCTTTGGAATATCGCTACATGTTTGTTTCAGATATAACAAACTGTTATGGCTCTGTCAACCCTCAAGCTTTCGATTGGGCGTTCAGCTTTAAAAATACACAGTACGAGAAATCTTGTGACATACCTATAGCAACAAATATCCAAAGATACCTCCGTGCATTCCAACAGGGACGAAATATCGGCATACCACAGGGAAGTGCAGTTTTTGATTTTGTAGGCGAGATTATCCTCGGTTATTCTGACTTGTTACTCCATGAGGCAATACAAAAAGCTGACATCACCGTTGATTATGAAATAATCCGCTATCGCGATGACTATCGCATTTTCTGCAATGAGAAGGATACACTTGAAAAAATTTCATACATATTACAACATGTACTGGAAAGTCTCAACTTCCGTATGAACAGTAAAAAGACAAAGATTAGTGACAGTATTGTTACCGATTCCATAAAGTCTGACAAACTTGCATACATCTACAATACCCCTATATTTAACAAGAAAGGTTGTGATTTTGACAGTTTTGAGAAGCACCTGCTTTATATACTGATGTTTGCGCGCCAATATCCGGATAGCGGTTCTATAAAGACCATGCTTTCTGACATAGACAAACGCATAGAGAAATGGTTTGAACCACAAGAACGTAAAATAGTGAACATAGAATCTTCAGATACTAATATATTTGAGAAAAGCACAGAAACCTATCAACGTAAACTTGTCGGAGGAAGTATACGTGCCATGTCTGCGATATGCACTCAAATAGCATTGGAGAATGTGGGATGTTGCCACTATGCTTTGCGTGTACTCAGTCGCATGGTCGATTCTTTGGAAGATAACAAAGAGAAATGGGATATCATTGACAAAGTATATTCAAAACTTTGCAATCAGCCAAACTCTGATTACAATCAGCTTTGGCTGCAAAACATTACATATCAGGAAGACAAGAAGAATGGCATATCTCCATACACATTACGTCTTTGTCAACTTGTTGCGAGTAAGGAGGTAACACCTTTGTGGAATAATGATTGGTTAGAAACGAAATATACTTCAAATCTGCCATATAGTAGTATGATAAACGGTGAAACATTGATGAAAGTAACTCCAGTAATTACATTTAGAGAAACGAGAACATATTACGAACTTTAATTACGAAATAAGATGAGCGATAATTTTGAAAATATAATTCCAATAGCGGATTTCAATTGGGATGAATTTGAGAATAGTACAAGTTCAACAAAGGAAGAGCCAGAAAAGTTGGACGACGAAATTCTTGGTAAGGTTTCTGAGCACCATGTGATAAAAGGTACCGTAATTTCAATAGACAAGACAGAGGTTATCGTAAACATCGGCTACAAGAGCGACGGTATTATCTCTGCAAACGAGTTCCGTTACAATCCAGGCCTTAAGGTTGGTGATAAGGTTGAGGTGTATATTGAAAAACAAGAAAACAAGAATGGTCTATTAATTCTCTCTCATAAGAAAGCTCGTCAGAACAAGAGTTGGGAGCGCATCAATGCCGCTCTCGACAACGAGGACGTTATCCAGGGCTACGTCAAGTGTCGCACTAAGGGTGGTATGATTGTAGACGTATTCGGTATCGAGACATTCTTACCTGGTAGCCAAATTGATGTTCATCCTATATACGACTACGATGTATTCGTAGGCAAAACAATGAAGGTTAAGGTTGTTAAAATCAACCAAGAATTTCGTAATGTAGTTGTCTCTCACAAAGTTATTATAGAACAAGAACTATCTGAAAAAAGAAAGGAAAAACTCTCTAGAATTGAAGTTGGACAAGTCTATGAAGGAATTGTTTCAAACATTACGAATTACGGTGCTTTTGTAAATTTGGGCGATGTAACAGGCCTTGTCCATATAAAAGAGCTTGCTTGGAAATTCATTAAATCTCCTGAAAATGTTGTATCTTTAGATGAAAAAATCCGAGTAAAGGTTATTGATATTTCTGATGATAAGTCTAAGATTTCATTAAGTCGTAAGGCCTTATTACCCCAAATTGAAAATCTGCAAGAAGGTGATTGGGTCACTGGTACGGTGGTTAAAAAAGTCGACTTTGGTGTAATTGTAGATATTGGCGATTTTAATGCTTTGGCCTCTGGCAAGGATCTTTCAAGTATCAATTATCAAATAGGAGATGTTATTGAGTGTAACATAATATCCAATTCTTTAGATGAAAAAAAGCACTGTAAGATAAAGGTTGGTAACAAACCTGAGCTTGAAAAATTTGTATCTTCGCATAACGTTGGGGATCACGTGGAGGTTACATTCATATCTTCCGAATCAGAGGCATCATTCATAACCGTTGCCTGTGACAATATGAAGATAGATGTTTCTAAAAAGGCCCTTATAGAACCATATCTATCTAGATGTCAAGAAGGAAGTCTGGCTTACGGCGAGATTATGGATTTTGTCTTTATCAAATTCAATCCCGAGTCATATAAGATAAAATTAAGCATGGCTCCTATTCTTCGCGAACGTGAGGTAGAAGAGGAAAATTGGCTAAAGGGACAGATAGAGTGTGGTTCTATTGTTGAGGCAGAGGTTACAAAGGTTACTAGAGTTGGGGCACATATTCATATCACTGGCACGAATATCTCAACTTTTATACCAAATGAAGAGTTGTCTCCAAACAAAGTAATTAATGCGCAAAGTGAAGTCTTTGTAGGTGAGCAAATAGAGGTAGTTTATCTTGGTGAAATAGATGGGCGTATGAAGTTCAGCAGGTGTCCTCTTGTTAAGGACAAATATACGGATAATTTGTACGATTTGCCATTAATGGACCTTTTAGCAACTATGGATATTCATACCAATAAATTTATTGGTAAACTTGTATCCACAAAAGATTTTTATTTCTTGACTGACCTTATCTCTGTTGCAAATGAAACAAGTTATGATAATGGCAAATTATTAGTTGATCCTGTTAATGGAAAATGTCTCATAGCTATTGTTGATAATAGGTTACGCAATTTCTTCTCTGAGGGTTCTTATTATCAAGTAGAAATAGACGTAGCAAATAAAGCCTACAGGCAGAACGAAGGAACTCCTTATCAGTTCCACGTTTCATCGAATAATATTAAAGAGGTAAATAATCCTTATCAAGAATCAGTGAGCCTGTCTTTCAAACAGCATACCAGTCCAAACACAAATACAAGTGTTGCTAATTTGCTAGAGGAGGTAGGACAAGGTTTGTACACCAGCAAAAAGAGAATGTTCTTTGAACTTCTTCAGAACGCAGATGACTCTGCTTCTGAAAATGGGGTTATGGTGAAAGTTCAAATAAGCGGACAGTATTTTATACTTACTCACGATGGCTATGCTTTCAATAAGCATGATTTTGAATCTATCACATCTGCTGCTAAAAGCACGAAGAGTGCAAATAAGAAAAAAACAGGCTACAAAGGCATTGGTTTTAAGTCTGTTTTTACAAACTCAAATACTGTTTTAATTAAGAGTCGAGGGTATGAATTCGCTTTTGACAAAGGTTTGAAAACGTATAATGATTTCAAGGCCTTCTATTTCCATGTTAATGACATAGAGGATGATGAAGTCGCACAAGAACGTTTTATCCATAAATATCCAAAGTATTATAATGAGTTCCGAGGTGTAAAGGATATTCCTTGGCAACTTTTGCCAATCTGGTCAGCTGGTAGGCAGATTGAAGTCAAGGGTACAATTTTCAATGCTAGAGATAATGTGGCAATAGCATTGAAGATGAATAATGATACATTATCAGAATACGAAGACGCTGTTAAGGAAGTCTTCTCAGAGCCTCGGTTCATGTTATTTCTTCGCAATACGAGAAGAATTCAGTTTATAAGTGACGATAAATGTTATACTATTCAAAAAAATGTATTAAACGATGGACAAAATATCAGTTTGGTAAATTCTTTTAAACCTAAAGAATACAAGGAATCGTATCGTATATTCCTTACGAATGATATTTGCGTAGATAATGACGCATTTATAAATGCGGGTGTAATGATAAAACGAGAAGAACGCCCTAACATTAGAGGAGAATATGAAAATTTCCTTGTTAGGATTGACAATGAGGGTAATTCGTTGGGGGATGTACCTTATGTGCCAGATAGAATAGCATCAGCAAATGAAACGTCGTTTTCTTTTGCTATAGAAGTTGATGGTGATGGACATGTGAAACCTATTGTTGAGAAGAATCTGTCATTGTATGCATACTTGCCTATGAATGACAGCCGATTTGCATTCCCGTTTTATATCAATGCAGACTTCATTCCTAACTCTTCTCGCGAAGGTGTTCAAAGTGATAATCCGTGGAATTTCTTCTTGTTCTATAATATAGGAAGGAATATTGTTTCCATGGTTTCATCTCTTGCATCTGCCGAAGAATCTAATTATTTAAATCTCCTTCCATCCTCCTTGTTAAAAGCGGATGGTATAGATGATGAAACTTTAGTAGAATCCTTCAACAGAGGTTATCAGGAGGCACTATCCTCGGAGAGCTTTGTGCTCAATGATCAAGAAGTCGCAGTACCTTGCAGTCAAATAATTTTAGATTTGTCAGAGCTATCGTCTTATGTTGGTTACGAGGCTTTCTATACCTTAACAGGTAAGTTAAAACGTTTGCCATGTGAAGCTATTGACTCTAAAATCCTTGCCAAGGATATCTTTAATGTTGAAAAGTGTAAACGACATGATATCTATGATATTATCCAGGTCAACATGAATGGTGTTAGGTCTTGGATCTCTACATGTAATGAAGAACAGCGTAACAAATTCTTCAATTGGTTAGCAATAGATGAAGATAACGAAGACACCGTTGTTTCTATACCTCTTATTCAATATGGCACAGAATGGCTATCCATTAATGAATTGTCTAAAAAAAACAACTATCTAGTAACTACGTCAAAATTCAGCTCAATTGTAGATTTGCTTGCCAAACTTGGTTTCGTATGTTCAAGCACCGTTTTAGATGGTCATCCTCTAGAAAATAGCATTGCTACCATAGATGAAAAGGAACTATTTAATCTAATTAAAGAAAAAGATATCACTTCGCTGTCTTTTAATGAGAGACTTCGTCTTGTAACATGCATGGCTGACTTTGAAAACGTTGGTGATAGCTCAATAGCTAACTGGTCTGTATTTAGGAGCCAGTTAGGTGAGTTTAAGCCTCTAAACGCAATGTTTGCATTGGATAGAATTGTTCCTGAATGGCTGCATGGCTACATGCTGGATAAAGACGAGTATGATCGTAAACTTGACAAATATCTTGTAAAAGAAGAAAATATTTTATCTTCTGTTGTAGAGCCCTCAATAACAGATATTTTAAATAAGGCGGATGTCTTTGATGTATATAATTACTTCAAGGACAAGTGGACTAACACCTTAACAGAAAAATTAATTAAGTGTAACATTTCAAATATCATTTCTGTAGTTGAATTGTATTCTGCAACCCAGAAGGATTATATTAATTCCTTGGGGCCTATTTTACTTGACAGCAATGCGAATTACACACCCACTTCATTAGAATATAGGATAATCAAAATTGCTGTTTCTAATTCTAATATAGAGTGTGTCAATATTTTGCGCTCAAAGATTAAGGTTGATGGTATAGATTTGAAGTCTATAACTTTGAAAGATGAATTCTATGTGGCCTATGGAACTAAAAAATATGAATTCCATCTGTCGAAGATACTTGCGGATAAAACAGACTCTTCTAAGCTAAGTATGTTAGCTCAGAAATTTACTGACATCGCAGGGGCGAATGTTGTGTTTGCTCAGGACGAAGCAAATGCGAAAGACGTATATACAAATTTGTATCGTCAAATTTACAACAAGACAACATTATTGAATGTTGAGCAATTTTGTTTTTTGATGGTAATAGGTCAAAGTCCACAGTATTCATCCGTCACATACTCGGCTTTAAGAAATCTGATTAGAATTAATGATTCTAAACTGTTCTTAGATATATTAGATTTTTGTATGGATAATGACTTAGGAGATATTCTTGCTTTGTGTCTCAAAACTCCTAATATTGCCTATCCATGCGGAACGTTGTCCGGTAAATTTATCGACTGTGACGATTACACGCTGCTAAATGAAAGAGTGCCTGAGTTTATAAATACATGGGCTGATACAGATGAGAAAAAGCAATTTCTAAAAAAGTATGGTGTGCATGACGTAGAAGGTAATGACATACAGAGAAGAATGTCTTTCAAGGAGAATAAGATGAATAATAATCTCTGGAATATATCAGATGTAAGTATTATTTCCGCTTTTCTTAATTGGGTGAAATCTTCTATACAATTACCTGTAACCGGTGATAATCAAGTAGAAATTCTGGATAAGCTATTTGATACACTAAAGAATTCAAAGCTTTATTATGAGGATGATTTTTCGGAAGCTTCAGAATGGACTAACAAGTTATATCTTGATTGGAAGAAAACTAGTGGCATGACTATCAAACTAGTTCCAGATTTACTTCCATTCCGTGGTATATACAATAGCATATGCTATTTTAAGGGGTATTGGGGAGAGTATTGTTACTTTAGTAACTCAAAAACGATATACATATCTTCAACTAAAGAACCCGCGTCCATATTAACCAATGTGTATGCTGATAGAAATATACCTTTTGGAAAAGACGATTGGAATAATATATTCCTTGTTTCAGCTAACATCGTTAATGGCAAAGATCGTGAAATTGAGGAGTTAAAGAGGATTATAGCAGAACTGCGTTCCAAGAAACAGTCAAGAGATGAGTCGGAAGTTGATGAACATGGAAAAGTCATTGAGAAAGATGACATTGACGAAACATCACGAGCAGAAATTAATAGACAAGCTCGTGTTGCAGCTAAAGAGTTCCTTTCCAGTTTGTCCGACTATGATTGTGATGAATGGGATGCGGAGAATTCATATAATATAATAACTGACAAGATTAAATATAAGGGTAAAACAATAGTCGTCGTTGTATGTAGTTCACAAAGCAGAAAACTGTATTTGCATCCAAGAGCATTTGCAGAACTGATGCAAGATCCAGACAATTTACTCTTAAACTATACAGGTGACCATAGGATATATTCGCTCTCATTTGATGATATTTTCACGGATAATCCAAATGTTAATATCGTATTTGATACGGATATTGTGACTCCTTCGGAAATAGCAGAACTTGCAAATAAGTATATGTATTCCAAAAAGACTTGCTTTGTGATAGAAAATCCTAAACATTCACAGTCTGATGCGATAAGTTCGTTTGGTCTAAACGAAAAGAAAGAAGATGGCGAAGTAGAAATTTTTGATTTAGAAAATATATTTGGATAGTATGTATAACACAAGAGAACAACATAAAAGATTCTTAGACAAAGAGCTTACTGCTATAAGTGAAGAATATCTACAAAAACTCAACACTAAAGCCGTTGCTCTGTTATCTAGGAATGAAGTATATGTAACACAGTTTGTTAAACTTAATCAGAATCTTAACATAGGCTCTGATTCCTCGGTGGCAACTAAGCAATCAGGACAATTAATATTGCGTTTTAAAAAAGATCGCGGTATACCCCGCAGAAACGAATATTTTACAGCAATTGTTCTTGATGGCAAGATGTCCCTTCCTAAAAATTGGGGAAATTTATCGTGGGGTAAACTTAGATCTTTTCAAGTTGAATTTTCAGAAGTTCATTGTGTTTGGCAAGGAAAGGCTGATGATAAGGGATTTCTCGTCTGTGGTTTTTCTGGACTTTCTATAGAGATGGCTCGATATTTGACTGAAAAAAATCTTCAAGGATGTGTTGTTGTTCTTGGGCCACAGGAACCTCCAACGGACTATTATCAAAATCTTATAAGCATTGTATCTAATGAAGATACTAATATGCCAGCAAAATCAATGCTGAATTTTGATAAGAAAGGACTTGTGTGGAATCCACAACCTATCAGTTCAGACTCTTCGAACGTGTCTGCAATTATGGATTACCTTAAGAAGCAAGATGAATTAATCTTTCAAGGTCCTCCAGGTACAGGTAAAACATATCTTATGGCAGCATTAGTCAGAAAATTATTGGAAGAACACCATAGTGTCCTTGTAACAGCGATGACTAATCGCGCACTTATTGAACTTGCCCAAAAAGAAAGTCTTAAGCCTTATTTGTCGGATGGAAAAATTGCGAAAACAAATGTTTCTGTCGACGAACTATCAGAGTGTAAAGACTTAAATCCTGTAAGCAGTAAGGAAATAACCTGTATTTCTGGGGTTGCAACACTTTCAACATTCTATAATACAAGTGGATGGGCAAAAATTTGCTACAATGAACAACCGTTTGATTATGTAATAATGGACGAGGCTAGTCAATCATTATATGGGATGATAGCAGCTTGCAAAAATCTAGGAAAAAAAATAATCTGGATTGGAGATCAAGAACAGATGCAACCTATTGTGAAGTTAAGTGATGAAACATTAACTCGCAACAATTTTTCAATGCTTGCAAATGGTTTTAGAACATTATGCGAAAACTTTAGCTTTCCTTCTTTTGTCCTGAACGAGACACATCGTTTATTGCCAAATGCTGCCGCTTTAACAAGTGTGTTCTATCATACGCCACTAAAATCAGTTGCTAAGTTTTTGTATACTCTCAACAATGTAAGTTTAGACTATATTCCCAAAGATGGTGGATGTTCATTGTATCTTTGTAATATGCCAATTGGCGAAAAAACTGATAGAAATGCTTGCCAAGAGGTAATCAATATAGTTTCATCATTATTGCAGATAGATGGTAAACTGGAAATTGCGATCTTATCCAAGTTTAGAGCTACAGTCAGAATGTTGCAAAATTGCTTAATAAACACAATTGGCAGTATTGATAATGTATTAATTGATACAGTTGAGAGGGTTCAGGGAATGACTTGTGATGTTTGTATATTCTTTATCCCAAATACAATGATGAATATGTCTTTGGAACGTTCTCTTTTTAATGTAGCTACTAGCCGTGCTAAACAATTTACTCTAATAGTTGCAGACAAAGATGTTCTCAATACAAATTGTGATTATGCTGTACAACATTTCTTGAGTTTGGTTCATTCAAATGATTATAATGAAAAACATCCAATAACTGTTGATTTAGAAAACAAAAACGATAACCATATAAAAAAAATAGAACCAAAGGTTGTAGGCTATGTGGATCTAAGCAAATTTGAACGTAAAAGAAAAGAAATTATCAATGACAAAACGAATATATATATCATTGATACGAATGTCTTTGTCAATTGCCCTGAAGTGATTTCAAAAATAGACAAGAAATATCTTATAATATTATCGGCAAAGGTCGTAGATGAGTTGGATAAACTTAAAATAACTTTAGACACAAAGGGACAAAAATCAGTACAGGATGCTTTAAGAAACATCAATCGCTGTTTTGAATCAAGAAATCTTAAGATGGAAACTGCCGATTTGAGCCAACTCCCACCTGATCTAGATAAACGTTCTCCAGATAATATGATACTAAGTGTTGCACTAAAGCATCATACGGAAGGTGAGAATCCAATACTATTAACATCTGACAATGGTTTACAACTGAAAGCTAAAGGTTTGGGAATCAAGACCGTCACTCTGAATGAATTATTAAAGAAATATAAATAAAATAATATCACATATGATTAATATCTTGCCATTAGTATATTAAAATACAATGACTAGAGTCGAGATACAATAACACATCATCTGCAAGTATTCACATGAGAATACCTGTTGAAAAGGAGGCGATTCAATTAACTCGTTCTGTAATAACGAGAAAGATAATGTAAAAACAAGATAGAATTATGGCACTTGCAATAAATATAAACGACCTGCTTAACAAGCAGAAGATAGAGTCCAACCGAATTGAGTTCAAGAAGGGTTGGAATCCTGCGAGCATATATCACAGTATGTGTGCTTTCGCCAACGACTTTGATGACATTGGAGGTGGATATATTATCGTTGGTGTGGATACTGATGATAATACGGGTATGGCAATCCGTCCTGTAGAAGGTGTACCAATGGAAAAGATTGACGGCATCTTACAGGAGATGGTTGGCTACAATAACAAGATGGCTCCATATTATTTACCCCGTACTTCTGTAGAAGAGGTGGATGGAAAGCAAGTGATTGTGATTTGGTGTCCTGCTGGCAGTTACCGTCCTTACTCCGTACCTGTGAATGTGACAGCCAAAGGTTCAAAGGAATATTTCTACATCCGCAGCGGCACAAGCAGCATTGAGTCAAAAGGCGAAGCCCTTGTTGAGTTGCGGGAATTGGCTAACCGTGTGCCTTTTGATGAACGTGGCAATAGCGACATTCAGTTGGAGGACATATCGTTGGTGCTTCTTCGTGACTACCTTGTGAAGGTTGGAAGTCGTTTGGCTGATGATGTGGTGACAACACCACTATCGAAGATACTTGACCAGATGGAACTATACACAGGACCAAAAGAGAACCGCTTGATACGGAATGTGGCAGCGATGATGTTCTGTGAGAATCCGAGCAATTTCTTCCCATATACGCAGATTGATGTGGTGACATTCCCTAACGGAAAGATGAAAGACCCGAACAATTTCACAGAAGTGACATTCAAGGGTAGCGTTCCGCAGATGATAAAGCAAACGATGGAATATATCAAAAGCAATGTTCTCAAAGAGAATGTCCGCAAAATATCAGGCAGACAAGAGGCTGAACGCTTTTGGAACTATCCATACGATGCCATTGAGGAGGCTGTGGTAAACTCTGTTTATCACCGGGACTTCCTACAACATGAGCCAATAGAAATCACGATTGAACCTGATGGTATCTCTATACTCAACTGTCCTGGTCCAGACCGCAGTATCTCTAAGGAGGATATTGAGAAAGGCGATATGCTCAAAAGCCGTCGCTACCGCAACCGTCGCTTAGGAGACTTTCTGAAAGAACTTGACTTGACAGAAGGTCGCTCAACAGGAGTTCCGACCATTCAAGCCAAGTTGGCAGAGAACGGTTCACCTCGTGCCATCTTTGAAACAACAGATGACCGCTTGACATTCTTAGTGACGATTCCTGTACATCAAGGATGTACGGAAAGTTCGGAGACAGGTGAATTTAGTTCGGAGAGAACAGCAAAAAGTTCGGAGACAAGTTCGGGAACTCAGCCCAAAAGTTCGAAGACAGACGGATTTAGTTCGGAGACAACACCGAAAAGTTCGGAGAGAAAGCAAAAAAGTTCGGAGAGAGTCCTTGACTTAATTAGACAAAAGCCTTCCATATCAGCTGCAGAAATTGCTATGATGATAGACATGTCTTCACGAGGTGTAGAGAAACAAATCAAAAGACTGCGTGAAGAAGGAATCATCAGACGTATTGGTGCTGACTTCGGTGGCTATTGGGAAATCATAACAAAAGAAAACGAATAAAATTTACACAAGATATGTTATTAGGAAATAAGATTAAGTCTCTGAGAGACGAACAAGAAGTGTTGCAACACCTTAGAAACGAGCCAATCAATATAATATAGTTGAAGATAATAATATAGTATAAACTTAAAATATAAGAAAATGTCAAAAAAGATAGATAATATAAAGAATTTGAACATTTCCGATATGTCTTCATTAATATCGAATTTGTTGGAAAAGATGGGATTTGTCGATATCGTAAGAAATGAAGACTGTATCTCATGTGCTCAGAATATGTTGTTAGGAAAAAGCATAACGGTTTTTATTACTTTCCCATTCAAAATGGGTGGCATAGTATCTGGTGATTATAAACAATATGCAAAAAAAATCACTACTATTCGTGACAAATATTCTGCGAATGAAGTTTGTGTTTATTCCACGAATACTATATCCAATGGCTTTAAAGATTCTCTCGATTCAAATTTGGGCGCACTTAAAATCAAGTATATCGGTCGTGATGATTTAATATCTTTGATAGATAATTATTTTCCAGAATATTGGAGACACGATGACATTGCATTAGTAAAATATGAAAAAGATGTATTATATCGTATTGGAGAAGATAGTGAATTACGACGATTAAAATTTCCTCAAGAGAAATACACTAAATTACTTAATATTTTTATAGAACCTTTCCTTACTAGGTATTATGAAGATTCAAAAACGAAGGCTGCTACTCAAAAAAAATATTCTGTAGATGAATTGATAGCACACAAAGAATCCTCTGTAATAGAAGGGCAAGCTGGTTCAGGTAAATCAACTCTATTAAAGCATATTGTACGTAAAGAAATTGAAGCAAATAGGACTAAAAACAAAAAGTATTATCCAATATATCTAAGTGCACTGGATATATTTAAGGCCAATTTTAAAATAGGAGATGCCATTCGTAATCAATTAGGTGATTATACCGAGGCTCCGCTCTCTGAATTATGTGAAGCTTATGAAATTCAGATATTTATAGATAGTATAGACGAGTTTGATGAAGAACAAACTAAAATTTTGGAAGAACTTGTATCTATAGAAAATAAATACAAGATAAAATACTATATAGCTTCTCGTAATGCAGACGCATTGATGAGAAAAACGAACAGTAAGTTGTCCAATTTCTCAATACGCCGTTTTAATATAGAACAAGTGAAGCGATTCTTAACCTCATTCTTTTCTGGTGATGACATTAAAGCCTTCTCACTATTGGATGCCATTCGCAGTAACCAAATGTTAGAGAAAATGCCTATTACCCCTCTTACATTATCATTGATATCTATTCTCTTTGAAGAAAATGAATTTGAGGTGCCAGCTACGGTATCTGATATCTTCGACAATTTTAATACTCTCATTATAGGAAAAGCTGTAGTATCGAGTAAAATAGAATTTATTGATGCTTCATTTAAAGAAAGGATTATATCAATTTATGCTTTTAAATTATTGAATACACAATCACATATTCCAATGAAGAAAGATGAATTTATATCTTTCTTCAAGGATTATTATGAAGGGAAATCACTTCCAATAAAGAAAGGTACTCTTGAGGATGTATTAACGTATTTAATAGGTAATACAGGAATACTATATCTAAAGGATGGTTGCTGGGTTGCATTTACTCATGATGCCTATATGGAATATTACGCAGCTCTTGAAATCTTTAAGCATTTGAGATTACATGAGCGAGATTTGGTGTCTAATTTTTTTAACCCCAATTGGCAAAGTGCAGCAATTTTTTATGGTGGTATGTCTAAAGATATGCCTGATTTTCTTCGGGCTATAAAAGAAAAAATATCTAAATCTCGGCATATAAACGAGTATATGGCCTCTATTTTTGGAGCTGGTTATTTGTTACAAGCATTATATCAAACTGACAATACTCTGCGCAAAGAAGTGATATTGGAAGCCTTAAATCTATCTTTAAAAAATTTACAGATATTCAAGATGATAGCGGCTGACAATTTACCTGTATTCAAAAACTATAAACTTCCAATACTACATTTGATAAATTTTGTTTATTTCTACGAGTCGTTCAACTCTATAACATTAGGTCAGCCATTAGCTATGGCATTTGAAGAAAAGTATAAAGAGTTTGCTGTGACAAATGATTACGGTGACGGATACGGTTTGTTTGAACTTGCTTTTACTATGGATTCTCGAAGGATAAATAATACAGAACCATTAACAAAACTTATAATGGATACACCAGAAGTTCTAAAAGACCCTTCACTACACGTGTTGGCAGAATTTTCTATGGTGTTACTTGGAAAAGACAAGTATAAAGAATTTATACAAGAACTTAAAAAATCAAGTGCGAAATTATCAGATGTGCAATATGAGTTGGCAACTGTACCAATGAGTAAAATGCGTTTTTCTGCACTTGACACGATTCAAAAAAAATCAAAGGTTACTTTGTTCGTAGAAGGTAAAACAGATGCCGTAATCATAGAACATGCTTTTATGGTTTTAACCAACGGAGAATTGCCATATTGGAATATACAATGTGCTGGTTCTAGTCGTGATAGAGGCTCTTGTGAACAAGTTGCACAGACACTAAATCAATCATATGCTCATTGGAAGAATTCGCAAGATAATATATATATTGGCATTTTCGATCATGACAATGCTGGTATAGGAAGTTACAATGGACGATTAGAAAAAGTATTTGAAGAAAAAGAAAGATTACGTTTAAAAAAACATGCGGAAGCAAATATATATGGTTTGTGTATACCTGTACCAGGAGAAATGGACCAATATCTGCAAGAAAAACAGGAGTTTAATTTTTTTGAGATAGAACATTACTTCGGTCATGAATATCTCAAAAAACATGACATGCTTAAACCAACTTCACTTCCAGATATTTTTGAAATAAAAGATACCACAGGCGTAAAAACTAACTTTGCAAATAATTTGAGGAATGAAGTGAAACCTTGTGTATTCCAACATTTTGCTTTGTTGTTTAAAATTATCGATGATATTGTAGGGGTTCATATAAATTATGAAATATAATATTCATCACTAAAAAATTAATTTAAGTTTCTATATGTGGATTTAACAAGTATGTAAATATGTTATTAGGAAACAAAATCAAGTCTCTTAGAGACGAACAAGAAGTGTTGCAACGTCAATTGGCTGCTTATTTGGAGATAGACACTCCTATGTTTAGCAAGATCGAACGTGGTGACAGACGAGCAAAAAGAAGCCAAGTAATCTTATTGGCAAAATACTTCAATGTAGACGAAAAAGAAATGCTCACCCTCTGGCTTGCGGACAAAGTGCTTGATGCTATCGGAGATGAGGATGAACGTGAACTGAAAAGAGAAGCCATCGAAGTGGCAAAAGAGAAAATCTTATAAAATGTGATTATGGATGCAGATGCGATTATTAGAAAGATGCATGAACTGGAAGAGGAAAACAAGAGATTAAAGTTTCTTCTTGCAGAACATGGAATACCGTTTGAGGTATGTACTCATAGTAATGGCATTGCTGCATCCAAATCTACAATGACAACAGCATCATCAGTTAGTCTTTCTTTGGAGGAAAAGGTGGAGCTATTCAGAAGTCTTTTCAAAGGACGAGAAGATGTGTTTGCCAAGAGATGGTATAGTGACACGACGAAAAAGTCTGGTTATCAGCCTGTATGTGAACGTGAATGGAACAGGGAATTCTGCGACAAAAGAAAATATAAATGTGCAGAATGTCCTAACCGACAATTCGCACCACTATCA
>JAFTQG010000049.1 GCA_017462915.1 Prevotella sp.
ATAAAACTTGGTTATTTTTGAGATGTTTTAGTCTTGGAACGAAGGAGCATAGCGGGCTATGTGACTGAGTGACAAGGCGGAAACAGCCAAAAAGAACAAGGGTTATACATACAAGATATAACTATTTGCTTTATTATAGATATTATCGTTTAATTTTTGTGACTTACTTATAATGATTTCTCTCTGTAATGACAATAAATCCATTGCACTCTTCGGTACATTACCAATTAATATATTCGCCAGCAAAAAACCAACTGCTGGATTGATAAAACATTGGAGTAGTGCCTTTGTAATAATCACTTACACATTTCCTATAAACTTTTATCCCATCACTGTCCAGTTCGGCCTTATATTCTGTATAATTGTATTCGCGATTGGCAATATTATTACTGTATCTATCACGATGGTATCCTTCATAATAACCGGTCACAGGGCCATTTGTACCATGAGAATAGCCTTTGCCGACAAGGATATGTTCGCGCTCTCCATTCCAGCTGCCAATCCACCACTTCCCGTATTCCGTATCCTCGTCTATACGCCAATACAATGTATTATTCTTGACATCAACATTCTTTCCTTTTTGCAGACCTGTAGACGTTCTCATCTGTACAGAAAGTTCTCCCTGTATCTCTGCAACTCGTATGGCTTTGTTGTATGTATCCTCCTTTGTGCTATTCCATACTCCGACAAAGTCTTTGACAGCAATGTCCTGCGCCATGACGCAACAAGACATTGCCATAATGAATATTGAAATTAAAAGTCTTTGCATAATTTATACTTTTACATGATTAAACTGTCAATCTTTATCGCCGAAGACATAACCTATCCTCAAACCGAATGACGGCGCGCTCTCAAACTCGCCAAAACGCATATATTCTCCACCTTTTGACGATACATCCTTACTCTCGATCTTTTGTTTCATTGGACGATAAAAGACACCAACAGAAAAACCATGAAACATCAGGTCTGCAGATATTTTTATCGAAAAAGAACCACTCTTGACATCTGGGTCAAACCATGCTGCGGATGTTGAATAACCAATGAAAGGGTTTATCATTAATCCTGTTGTACTTTCAAAGCCATCAAAAGGAATAAAGAAAGAAGGGCCTATATATAAATCCCAGATAAACTTGCTATCATCAAACCACTCTATCTTCTCTGTATTTACCCAGCGGAAATTTGCCGAAAGGCCAAAACCTGCAATTTTGCTCTCGCCTGTACCTCTCACTCCAAGTTCCACTTCTGGGCAGAAGCTACTTTTCACAGACATTCCGTCCTGCCTGAGTTCTTGATTAATTGTACTTCCGAAATGAGCCCATCCGTCAAATCTTTGTGATTTTCCCTCTGAAGAATACATGAGAAGTAACATTAAAATCAGAATCTTTCCTGTAATTTTCATATATTTCATTTATTTGCATTATAAACATATTTCCTTATATCAGTTGCATCTTTCCAAGAGATCCACGTCCCAATACAAAGTCTTCACTTACACCATATATTTGGAGTTTATTGATAATTTCTTATTTCAATATTATTCTCCAATGAGTTATTACTGTCTATTCATACTATTCACCCATAGCCAAACGCAATCCCCAATAGACACGCTCACTGAGAGGAGAGCCTCTGCGATGGGAGCAACGAGACTCTACTGAGAAATGGGCATAACTACCACCACGGCAAACTTTAGATGTTCCTGTTTTCGGCCCCTGCGGATTTACTTGATCTTCTTTCGTATAGTCTGTATACCAGTCTGAGCACCATTCATAAACATTACCTCCCATATCATAGAATCCAAGTTCATTAGGCAATGCTGTAGCGACAACATGAGTATCACAACCATTACCTTTCATAGTCCACCAATTCCAATTGCTTTCAGATAGATAGCTCTCACCAGAATTACAATAATACCATCCTACAAGAAGTTTATTGTCACTGCCTGGGTATATGTATCCCTTGGACTTATTTCCACCACGAGCTGCATATTCCCATTCCGCCTCTGTAGGGAACCTAAACTTCATACCACTAACTTCATTTAGCTTTCTTATGAATTTATCAAAATCCTCCCATGTCCCATATACAGGATGATATTTCCCAGAAGCGCTACCGCTTCCCTCTCCCATGACTGCATCATATAATTCCTTCGTAACCTCTGTCTCTGCAAGATAATAAGAACTCAAAGTCACCTTGTGTACTGGAAATTCATGATCATCAATTTTAGTACCACTCATGGTCTGTTCTTGTGTTGCACCCATTTGGAACGTGCCACCTTGAACATAAATCATATTAAAAGAAACTCCTCCGACTGTTATCGCCTTCGTAAAGCTTCCACTTTCATTCTTTGTCGCTCCACCATCATCATCACTACCGCATGAAGCAAAACATACACACATGAATACTGCCCAATAGAAAGGCAAAATGTTTGAATTAAACTTTTTCATTTTCACTTATTTTTTATTCATCATTTATTTGTTGCAACAATATTCGCAATTTAACCGTTGATTATTTTTTTATCAACTCTTTTTTGAAAAGATTCAATCTATTCATATCTGTATCTGAATATGTATTACTTCCGTTAAAATAATAATCGGTATGAATCTTCTCACATTCCATCACAAGTGGAGTTTTTGAAAGGTCTACAGTGTAATACCAGGTTGTCAGCGACTCATTATAATAGTATCTGCCTGACCGTGGGAAGCCTGGATCAGCATTCCCGTCGCAGTCATCATAATATTTAGTCCATCCTTTTTCTCTCAGGCGTGATCGCTCATCGTGAAATACCTTAACAACAATAAAACACTGACTGCCATTCACTGAGATACGGACATCTCGGATACTACCATATCCTGGTGTGGTAAACTGATAAGCAGGATCTATCAATCTCACATTGGAACCATTTCCGCTAACCTCAAGCACATCCCAACTTTTGCCCGTATAACTGCTGTATTGTTGCCAAATTCCATCTATCCGTACCGGACTATTAGAAAACTTCTTAAGCATGGCTTCCAATACTATCAGGTCTGCATCTATCTCACTTGACGCCGAGGGGTTAATGCTGACGTATGTTTTATATAGCTGTTTTGCCTTATTATATGCAGATGTGCCTAACTCAGGTGTCAAGGCAGAGTAAATACGTGCAGCCTCAATATAGGCTTTTGCATAATTGGGGTCACTTTTGATTACTTTCTCATATTCTTCCGCCACTTGCAGTTTATCATCTGCATTTACCATCATACTTTTAAGAGTTTCCGCAGCACGCAGATGAGCCGCTCCTTCACGTGAAAGATTCGTCTGTGCATTCATATTCACGCAACACAGCAGGAACGTCAGTACATATAACGATATATAGTTTTTAATTCTTTTCATATAAGTAGACTGTATTTAGTTTGATTTCATTTCATCTTTGTTATGACGCCTATAATGTTTTCCACCACGCTGACCATCTGCGCCATCTCCTCCACGCAACACCATTCGTAGATGCTGTGCTCGCTTTGCTGGCCGGAGTAGATGCATGGACCGCCGGGAATCATGTCGGGCATACGTGCTGAAAGCATTGCTGAGGTTGTGCCACCACGCTCATTACGGGAAACGAGATTCATGGATTCCTTTGCCGCCGCCTTGGTTATAAGCTGTGGAACGTACTCCGGCATGGAGTATGCGATGTTCTCATATTGCAGTGCCGGTTCGCTTCGTGTCACCTGCACAAAGGGGAAGGCACGGCTTGTCTTTACGAATGCGCTGTCCAGATATCGGCGCAGGGTATCTCCCTCGTTCTTGTCGAAATAGCGGAGGCGTATCTTCGCCATGTATTCGTCTCTGATTTCCGCGCCTGTGCTGTCCTTGGGATGCTCGCAGGAATAGCAGTGTATATAGCCTTTCTTTCCGGCACTTGCGCTCGGATGTACTGAAGGAGGCAAGCTACCTATAAAATAAGACGAGGCAGTGAGCGCATCTCCGTATTTGTTTTCAAGGCCGTGGCTTGGGTGTGCCATGTTTCCCTTGAAACGGACGGTCTGGCCTATGGCTGTGAAGTTGGCAACGGAGAACGCACGAGGGTCGTCGCCGTCAACGTCTATGACGATGTCCGGTCTTGTACCGAACACCTCAGGGTCGTAGCGGTATGCGGCCTTACCCACATCCTCGTTCTGCGAGAGCATCACCATCACGCGTCCGTGCTTGAACTTCGGGTTCTTGATGATTTCCTCCAGCATGGTGACAAGCACCGTGCAGCCTGTCTTGTCGTCTGCACCGAGCAGTGTCGTGCCGTCACTTGTGATGATGGTCTTCCCTTTCAAGTCCTTGAGGTGTGCGCCCTCTGGCATGTCCGGACTGAGGGTAATGCCGTTGCCGAGAGTGATTGTCCCGCCGTCATAGTTGCGGTGCACCTGTGGCTTTATGCCTTTTCCAGGTGCTTCCGGCGTGACATCCATGTGTGCCATGAAGAGAATTGAGGGGACTTCTTCCTTTATGTTTGAGGGAATATCCACATAAATATACTGGTCGTCGGAGAGAGTCACCTTGACATCACTGCCTCCGAAAGACTTTATCTCATTATATATATGGGAGGCTATCTTCCTCTGCCCTTCCGTCATGGGAAACGACAGCGGATCAGGGTCGTCTATTGATTGGCTTTCTATCGTGGCGTAAGAAAGGAAACGCTCCTTCACTTTTCCGACACGTTGTCTAATGACATTGACAGGAATATTCTGCTTTGGAAGCGAAGCAGACAAGGAGAAAGACCGTGGAGCCAGATTAGAAACTCGTAGAGAACCGGCCGTCCCTACAGGTGTTACCTGGGGTACGACTTGCGGATGCACCTGAGGAACATTGCGTGGAAGGTGACTGGCGGCATGGATAGCACCTGTTACTGCGGCACCTTTTGCGGCAGTCCTCGCAGTCCTCGTACCTTTGAGTAATTGTTTAACCTGCGCGTCGGCATCTAAGGAAACAATACAACACACCAGCGACATTACTGCCGCTGCAACACATGACCTGAACATAGAACATTTCATGGCTATACAGTTTTGCGCCCTGCCTGTCTCCCTGCGTCAGAGCATGTAACATGAAAAGAACTTGAGACTACACAAAAAAAGCGTGGAGATCGTGCTTGTCGCTCGTTCCACGATTAGAGGCTCTGGCATTGGCCCATTCTGTCAGAACGAGCAACGTCAGAACCCACGCCGATGAGTTGATATAATTACCCCTATACCATATATATACATACCAAAACCCTACTATATTTTACAGTAGCGGCATATACAATATGGACATAAGGATGCCTATAAAAACATCCCATGAGCATCTACCGTTGCTAAGTTCTACGACAGAATGTTGAAACTGCCAGATTTCTAATCGTCAAGAACAAAACGTTTAGTAAACGCTTTCCCTATATAGTGATTCTCATTACCCTCCCCTCCGTCGCCATACAACTGTTACATATAGGACGACTCGGCGTGGGTGTTCCTCTCGCTACCAAGGGACTAGTGACGGACACTTCCGCCATGTGCTCCTTTCAAGATGGAACAAGAATCGATTGCAAAGATAACATATTTTTTTGAATATTATCACATTAAGCATGATATTTTTTCATTTTTGCAAATGATTTCTCCGATTACAGCTTCATATACTCAATAAACAAATGCAAAGAGGGGTGCATCATTTTCCAAATGGAACTTGATACAGCCCTCTTTGCATTCACAAAATTCAGGTAAGTAAGTCTACAAATTAATTATAGTATCTGCTTTGTTATATTGTTATAGATAGTATCGTTTAATTTTGGCGACTTACTTATCATAACAGGTTCTCACGTTCTGTGATTGCGGCATCTGTCATGGTATATCCTTCCAGACTGCCGTCTTTTCCCTGTATGCAGATATACACCATCGGCTCGGCAGATGTGCATTTAAGATTGCGGTCGCAGCCTGGAGCTACACGGATAACGGAGCCTTCGGAGATGTCAAAGACTTCATCGTTGACCTGAAACTTTCCTGCACCTGAGAGGATAACATAATTTTCCTCGTTAGCTTTGTGACTGTGGAAGAACGGCACAGAGGCTCCTGTCGGCAATGTGCCGAATGAAATCTCGCATGAGGTTGCTTCTGTTGCTTCTTTCGCGAATTCCTTTCCTTCGAAACCTTTCAGTGACCCGACTGATGCATGGGCATATTTCTCGCCCTTGTTCATTACCTTTATACTACTCATATTTTCTGTTTTTAATAAAATTATAATAAGAATCGTTTTCTGTTTTAATGGTGCAAAGGTAATACATTAAATATTAATATACAAGAAGTTACTGTCACGTAAGATAGTTACCTAAATGTCACTTTTGTATATTTTCAGACAGTTAGCAATGTGTTAAAATACGATAAATACATCCTTACTCGTTTTCAGCCTACCTTTTGCATATTAGGCCCCATTTTACAATTAGGTCAAGATGTTTTCGCCTTGATACGAGAAGCATAGCGAGCTACGTGACTGAATAACTATACAAAAAGAAAGACGGCATCCATAATGAAAATGGATACCGCCTGTAATGCAAATTATAATAAGACCTATCGGTTTCTGTATCAATGCCGCAAAGACTAATCCTGTGATCCTCCGGCAAGGTCAAGCAACTCATTGGTAATGGCCTGCTGACGTGACTTGTTGTACTGAAGATTAAGCACACGCAGAAGTTCATCCGCATTGTCGGTTGCCGTCTGCATCGCCACCATACGTGCCGCATGCTCTGAAGCATTGCTGTCAAGAAAAGAGGTATAGACTTTCAAATGCAGATACTGAGGGATAAGCTTGCTGAGGACAGTGTGCATATCCGGCTCTACGATAAAGTTATCATTGAGAGGTTCAACGTTCTCATTTGCCTTCTCCGCTTCCTCACGGGCATGTCGTGCAATGTATTCCTGGGTCTCTTTTGTCGCTATCTGTGTCTTCAGGTCACGACCTTTCTCTTCATTGAAATCCACTTCCGTGATATCAATAGGGAGATAGGTCTTGCGTTTCAGCACTTGACTGCCGGCACTCTTGAAATGATGGTATATCAGTTCAACCTTGTCGATCTCGCCTTTGCTGAACCTGGTAGCCACGTCACGGGCAATATCCACACATCCGTCAATATCTGGATGGTCACAGAGATTATTGAAATCGCCTGCAACAGGGAAGCCCAACTTTGCAGCCTTCTCGGCAACCTTGCGCCCGACAGGATATATCAGGATATTCTCCAAGCCGAGTCCCTTATAATCGTCAACAGCCTTCTGCATAGCCTTTATGATATTGGCATTGAAGCCACCACACAAAGAACTGTTGCTGCTGAATGCGATTATCGCGACCCTCTTGACCGGGCGTTCCTCTGAATAGACGGTCTGAGCATCTATCTCACTGGCAAGGAATGTCTTGAGAATATGCTCCAGCATCCTCTCGTATGGGAGCATATTCTCTATCATTACCTGAGCATGGTGGAGTTTGGAACTTGCCACCATCTTCATGGCACTCGTAATCTTACGTGTGCTGTTGATAGACGCTATTCGGTCTTTGATTTCTTTCAATGAAGCCATACACTTTCAAACTAAGAATTATACATCAGGAATATGTTTACCTGATTCTATTTGAAAGAGCCTGCAACATCTGCCATGACCTTCTCTATAGTATCAGTTGCGTTGTCGTCAATCTTGCCCTCTCCGAGAAGGTTTATGACATCCTGGTGCTGTGTACGCATCACCTCAAGGAACTGGTCCTGACAGTCGCGGACACGCTCTACTGGAATCGGTGACATGAGGCCATGTGTACCGCAGTAGAGTATGGCAACCTGCTCGCCGACCGGCATCGGGCTGTACTGTGCCTGAATAAGGAGCTGGTTATTCTTACGTCCACGGTCAAGAGTCATGGCTGTAACGGCATCCATATCACTTGAGAACTTGGAGAAAGATTCAAGCTCACGATACTGAGCCTGGTCTATCTTCAGCGTTCCGGCAACCTTCTTCATAGACTTTATCTGTGCAGAACCGCCGACACGTGACACTGATATACCTACGTTGATGGCCGGACGGAAACCTTGGTTGAAGAGGTCTGACTCAAGATATATCTGACCGTCAGTGATGGAAATCACGTTTGTAGGGATATATGCAGAAACGTCACCAGCCTGTGTCTCGATGATAGGAAGAGCCGTAAGTGAGCCACCGCCTTTCACCTTGCCTTTCAGACATGCAGGGAGATCGTTCATCTGCTCTGCCACTTCCTGCTGCTCATTGATTTTGGCAGCACGTTCAAGGAGACGTGAATGGAGGTAGAAGACATCGCCCGGATAAGCCTCACGTCCAGAAGGACGACGCAGAATCAGTGACACCTCACGGTAAGCGACAGCCTGCTTTGACAAGTCGTCATATACCACAAGGGCATGTTCACCACGATCGCGGAAATACTCACCGATAGCAGCACCTGCAAAAGGAGCATAATACTGCATGGCAGCAGGGTCGGAAGCCGTTGCCGCAACAATGATTGTATACGGCATAGCACCCTTCTCTTTAAGGTTCTGGACAAGAGCGGCTACAGTAGAAGCCTTCTGTCCTATAGCTACATATATACAATATACCGGTTTGCCAGCCTCATAGAAAGACTTCTGGTTGATGATGGTATCTATGGCAATAGCAGTCTTGCCAGTCTGACGGTCGCCAATGATAAGCTCTCGCTGTCCGCGGCCGATAGGAATCATCGAGTCCACGGCCTTTATACCGGTCTGCAACGGCTGTTTCACCGGCTGACGGTAAATAACGCCTGGAGCCTTACGGTCAAGAGGCATCTCGTAAGCATCAGTAAGGTCTATGTCACCCATACCGTCAATGGCCTCGCCAATAGGATTGATGACACGACCAAGCATATTGTCGTTTACGCGGATGGAAGCGATACGCTTTGTACGCTTTACCTTCATGCCTTCCTTGATACCACTGGTAGAACCAAGAAGAATACAACCAACGTTGTTCTCCTCAAGGTTCATCACAATAGCCATCGTCCCATTTTCGAACTCAAGGAGTTCATTTGCCTCTGCATTGTTGAGTCCATAGATACGTGCCACACCGTCGTTTACGGTAAGTACGGTACCTACTTCATCAAAATTCTGCTCGGCTCCGATGCTATTGAGTTGCTGAAGCAAAATTTCAGATACTTCGCTTGGTTTTATCTTGTCCATTATTTTACTTTAATTGTTTTAGAATGCCCTGAAGCTGTGACTTCACACTGGCATCCATACGGTAAGTGTCATACTCGAGAATAAAACCGCCTATGATATCAGGGTTAATCTCGGTAAGGAACTCCACTGTGCCATCTGTTCTCTGCTCCACCATCCGGCGCACCTTCTGTTCTGTCGCAGGAGAGACAGCAGTGGCAGTAATGAGACGTCCGTGGATGATATTCTTCTGCTTGCGGTATAGAGTGATGTATGACTGGGCAATGAGCTGCATCACCGTCTCCCTGCCCTCCTGCAAAACGAGTCTGAGAAAGCGTATCGTCAATTCTGCCGGCTTCGTACCGCAAGCAGCCTTGAGCAGACTTTCCTTCTTCTCCTGCTGGAGCATAGGATTGTCGATAGTGTGGCGCAGTTGAGGCACTTCCACATATGCATTGGCCAGAGACACCATATCATTGTAGACATCCTCATCACAGCCCGTCTGCACGGCACTCTTGTGAAGGGCACGCGCATAGCGAATTGAAATAACGCCTAAATCCATACTCTATCTTTATTATTTAGCATCAGAAGAAACATCATCCAGCAACTTGTCGACATAAGCCATCTGACTCTTGTCGTCAGAAAGCTTCTGGCGCAATATCTTCTCGGCAATGCTCACGCTGAGAACAGATACCTGCTGACGGATATCAGCAATGGCATTCTGCTTCTCGGTCTCTATCTGAGCTTTTGCCTCTGCAATAATGCGCGCACTTTCCTCACGTGCCTTCACTTCTGCCTGGGCTATCATTTTGTCGCGTGTAGCCTGAGCCTCCTTCACAATCTGTGACTGGCGCTCTCTTGCCTCAAGCAACATCTTCTCGCCCTCTGCCTGAATATTTGCCAGTTTCTCGTTTGCCTCATGAGCCTTTTTCATGCTCTCGTCGATATACGCCTTACGCTCCTCCACCATATTGACAATGGCAGGAAAACCTTTCTTGGCAAGTACGACGAAGACTACGAGAAATGCCAGCAACATCCAAAACAGCAGACCAAGGTCCGGTGTGAGTACAGCAGGCAAATTACTTAAATCCATTTTCTTCTAATTGAATATCAGTCTTTACTTGATGATGAACGCACAGGCTGCAATAGCAAAGAGGGCACAACCCTCAACGAAAGCGGCTGTAAGAATCATGTTTGTCTGAATCTTGCCTGCTGCCTCTGGCTGACGGGCAATGGCATCCATTGCACTTCCACCTATCTTTCCAATACCAATACCTGCACCGATTGTTGCGATACCTGCACCGAGACCACAGCCCATAGCTGCAAGTCCTTCTGTCAATAATGAAATCATAGTCTTTGAGTTTTAAGTTATTAATTATTCTTGTTTATATTCATTTTATGCAACTTGTCATCATTCTTATTTCAGACTCATTGCCATTTTTCCTTTTACTATAGTAGCGTCTCCATAAAAGTCATGTCCACTATACGTGACTGTCATGCCTCATGGTGCTCTACATGTGCCAATCCAATGAACACCGCAGAAAGAAGAGTGAACACATAAGCCTGTACAAATGCCACAAGAACCTCGAGACAGTTCATGAACAGCAACATCAAGGCACTGAAGATGTTCAGTCCGAGACCATAGGCAGCCCCCATAGACCAGCCGAGGAATATCACGCAAGTGAATGAAAGTATCACGGCATGGCCCGCCATCATATTTGCAAAAAGACGAATCATCAGTGCAAACGGTTTCGTGAATACACCGAATATCTCTATCGGAATCATCAGCAACTTCAGTGGTCCTGGGACTTCCGGCCATAGAATCTCCTTCCAATAATGTGCATTTGCAAAGACATTTATCGCCAGCATCGTGCACAAAGCCAAGAACATTGTGATGTTTATGTTGCCTGTAACATTCGCGCCGCCAGGGAATATCGGCAAAAGACCTACAAGGTTGGTTGTCAGAATGAAATAGAACACAGTGAGGAGATACGGAGCGTATGGCTTGTAGTGCTTCTCTCCTATGCAGCTTTTGCAGAGGTCGTCATGTATTGTCATCGTCAACATCTCTACAGCACCGACAAATCCTCGTGGAGCCTCACTCTTACAGTCGCGCTTCTTGTACCATTTTGCACAACTGAGGAAGATAGCAAGCAATATGGCAACAACAATCCATATCTGAGCAACCGATTTTGTTATGCTCAGGTCAAGCGGACGAACAGCTGTCCTGTCAGACATCTTCTCGTAAATCTTGCCATGGTGTTCCTCATCGAAATAATACGGTTCCGGAAGACTGTGCGCTGTGCAGAAAGTCCATTCGCCAGTCTGCTCGCTTCTGACAATAATCGGCAATGGTATGCTCAGATGGCTTCCCTCGTAAGAGGCGATGTGCCATTCATAAGCATCCGACAGATGCTCAAGCACTATTCCCGAAATATTCAAGCCTTCTTCCTTCTGCTCGCCGCCGTTGGCCTGCACTGAGACTACGGAGACAAGCATCAAAGCAAGAAGCATTATAGACTTGATACGTTTCATTTTTCACTTTTTATTGTTAATACGTGCAAAGAACATTGCGTGATGTGCGAGAGACACAAGATAGAACACCATGAATATAATCAGATATTCACCCATATTGTCCCGTCCCACAGCGATATAGCATCCGAAAAGAGTAAACAGGGCAAGAAGCATCCTGAAGCCTGACACAGCCGTAAAGAATGTAGGCAAGGACTCGGGACTTGAAATAGCGACCTTCTTCCATATAAGTGATACCACAAAGCCTACCGTCAGCATGAATATCCAACTGACTGTCAACGGCATCGTGATGTCACCGACAATACCTAATGTCATCACAGATTCGCAGATTACAAAAAGAACGACTATAATGCCGAGAAGCTGTGCGAGATACCTCTTGCAAGCCCTCTCTACATATTTCTTATCCATATCTTTGCTTTCTTGTCCATATCCTCGTCAAGGACGGAGTTCCTATGCATACATAGCTTTTGTCCTATACCTCAACGCAGATATCCACATTGTTCTTCTTCACTTCGACGAACCCTCTTGCTATAACACACGAATATTCTCCATCGACAGTGGTGTACCTGATCTCACCTTCGTCCAAAGATGATATCAAAGGAGCATGGTTGTCAAGAATCTCGAATTGCCCCATAGTTCCGGGTACGACGACTTTTTCTGCCGTCCCACTATATATTGTCTTTTCCGGAGATACGATATTAAGAGTAAGCATAGTCGAAAAGTTTTATTCCTGTGCCTGGGCAAGAAGAGCCTTGCCTTTCTCGATAGCCTGTTCGATGGTGCCGACATTAAGGAATGCCTGCTCCGGCAGGTCGTCAAGCTCACCGTCAAGAATCATGTTGAAGCCCTTTATGGTGTCCTCTATGGAAACCATCTCGCCTTTCACACCAGTAAACTGTTCAGCGACAGTGAACGGCTGCGACAGGAAGCGCTGCACACGACGTGCACGGTTGACAGTTAACTTATCCTCGTCAGAAAGCTCGTCCATACCGAGGATGGCGATGATGTCCTGAAGCTCCTTATAACGCTGGAGAATCTGCTTCACGCGCTGAGCGCAGTCATAATGCTCCTTACCGACAACCAGAGGGTCAAGTATTCGCGATGTAGAGCCCAGCGGGTCTACAGCCGGATATATACCAAGCTGTGCAATGCTACGCGACAGCTCTGTCGTTGCGTCAAGATGTGTAAATGTTGTAGCAGGAGCAGGGTCAGTCAAGTCATCCGCAGGCACATACACAGCCTGTACAGATGTGATAGAACCAGTCTTTGTAGAAGTGATACGCTCCTGCATAGCACCCATTTCCGATGCCAGTGTCGGCTGGTATCCCACAGCAGACGGCATACGTCCGAGAAGTGCAGACACCTCTGAACCTGCCTGTGTGAAACGGAAGATATTGTCAATGAAGAACAGAATATCGCCACCCTGGTCACGGAATTCCTCTGCCACAGTAAGACCAGACAATGCCACGGAAGCACGTGCACCCGGCGGTTCGTTCATCTGTCCATAGACGAGCGTTGCCTGTGACTTCTTCAGCTCTTCCGGGTCAACGAGAGACAAGTCCCATTTTCCCTCAGCCATAGCCTCTTTGAACTTGTCGCCATACTTTATTACGCCAGACTCTATCATCTCTCGGATAAAGTCATTACCCTCACGGGTACGCTCACCGACACCGGCAAAGACAGAGAATCCGTTATGTCCCTTTGCGATATTGTTGATAAGCTCCATGATAAGCACGGTCTTACCTACGCCGGCACCTCCGAAAAGGCCGATTTTTCCACCTTTCAGATAAGGTTCAAGGAGGTCGATGACCTTGATGCCCGTTGCGAGCATCTCCTTTGAAGTAGAAAGTTCCTCAAACTTAGGAGCCTCACGGTGGATAGGATATGCACCTTCCTGTGAAAGACCCTTCATGCCGTCAATCGGAGCACCAATCACATTAAGCATTCTACCCTTGATCTGCTCACCTGCAGGCATAACGATAGGAGAACCCATTGGTATAGCCTCCAGACCACGCTGCAGACCGTCAGTATTGTCCATGGCTACAGTACGCACGGTATCCTCGCCGATATGCTGCTGCACCTCTACAACCAAGTCCGAACCGTCAGGTCGCTTTACCTTCAAAGCGTCATGAATCTTCGGCAACACCTTCTCCGGGTCCTGTCCTTTAGTATCAAAGTACACATCGATAACAGGACCGATAATCTGCGAGATGCGTCCATTAATATGTGACATAAATTAACGTTTTAGTTATTGTTGTTATTATTTTATTCTATCGTAAAATTCCCTGCCATGTCCTATATGTAAGAATTTACATCCCAAAAGTCAGGTAGAGAATGTTATCTATGTTAGACCTTGCAAAGATAACAAAATAATCGAAACTGAGAAAAGGTTTTCAGGTTTTTTTTATAATTTAACAAATCTCCTTGCAGGAATATCCTTGACATACTTCCCCGGTACTGCCATGCGTCTGATAAGTATCGAGTCATAATGATGTACGCCGTTCTTGTTTATGGAGTCGCAAGCACGGTTATACACTTTCACGAACATGTCTTTCATCCCGTCTTTCACAAGGAAAGCGCCATACACCTTGCTATCTCTGCCATGCTCCGCATAGAGACCTTCATGTCCGGCCTTACGCGCCACCGTTGCTATGGGTTCCGGCAAGACAGCTGCATCCATAGTATTGTTTGCCAGCATTGCCATGCGTGTGGATATGCTGTTTATGTTCACGAGGAACGCCTTGTCGTCCGCAAGTTTCACAGAGTCCAGCACATACTGAGCCATCAAGGCGTCCGCACCCTTACGGTCCACGGCAATCATCTTGTCCTTCATCTGCGATACCTTCCTTATACGCGCCTTCCTGTTCGCGAAAAGATAAAGCCACAAATTAGGGTTCTGCAGCAGCAAGAACTGTTTTCCTGACGTCTTTTTCTTATCGGCAAGAAACATTTCTGCACGCACACAATCTGTTGTAGCACATACGGCTGAGCCTCCTGTCAGCGCACTGTCACAATCGGCGATGGACATGTGTTCCTGCAACACCAGTGTGCATCCCATATCCTCGGCTATACCGTTAGCCTGCGCCACATAAAGAGGCAGGCAATCAAGTGTCGGAGTCACCGCTACTGTCATTCCTCCGTCTGTCTTCGCAATCTCGTTGATATTTTCATCATCATGGACAACATATACAATGCCAGCAACAGCAAACGCCAATAAGACACATGCAGATACGGCAAGAATACGTTTCTGCCTAACAGTCAACCCTTTCATATTCACTATTCTTATAATTCCGAGAAATGTTTCTTTCCCAGAAGGTAATATTTCAACAATACGGAATAAGGCATTGTAAGCATTCTGCCGTCATCCCCGGCACCGTGGCAAGCACGCTTCTGTATATCCCGCCTTATCGGTTCGTAATCCTTCTTCCACGCTTTGAAATCCCTCCGTGCAGCATGTATCGCCTTAGCATCCGCGACATTACCCTTCAGCAGCGACTGCACCATCGCCACATGGTCGAGAACAAGCCGCCATCCCATCACCTTATTAATATATGAGTCAGGAAGATTCTTGTAAAGCATAGTAAGGTTATTGCGGAAATTCAGGTAAGTCTTGCGAGGATTTCCCTGCGGCAGAGTTCCGCCGCCGAGATGATACACGACGCTGACAGGCACACATACGACACGATACCCGAAGAGACGCATACGCCAGCAGAGGTCTATCTCCTCGTTATGCGCAAAAAAACGGGCGTCGAGGCCTCCAGACTTGATATATACATTCCTGCGCACCATCATGCAGGCACCTGTCGCCCAATGTATATCACAGACATCATCATACTGTCCATGATCCTTTTCCACGACACTGAATATCCTGCCACGGCAGAAAGGATACCCGTATCTGTCGACAAATCCTCCGGCTCCGCCGGCATATTCAAAAGAACTCCTGTCATTGAAAGCAAGCAGTTTCGGCTGACATGCCGCAACATCCTCATGACTATCCATATATTCCACGAGAGGAGCAAGCCAGCCCTCTGGAGTCTCCACGTCACTGTTAAGGAGCACGACATATTCACTTTCAACCGCCGCTATGGCACGGTTGTAGCCTTCTGCAAAGCCATAATTCCTGTCAAGGGCGACAGTCCTCACGGAAGGGAACTCAGATGCCAGCATCTTCAGCGAGTCATCGTCCGATCCGTTGTCTGCAACGACAATCTCCTCTCCTGCCGTATTGGCGACCACAGAGGGCAGAAACCGCCGCATCATGTCGGCACCGTTCCAATTCAATATTATAACAGACACTTTCATAAGCAAGCAATCAAAATCCGGCACGCCGTCATTCCTTAGGGCAGAATCACAGCCTGCAATGCCGTTCTGTCATTGTTGAAATCGCCCATCCTGACACGCAGTATCTCGTTGTCATACTCATCGCGTGCCATATCGGCAGGAAGCTCCACACGGACGTAATTACCTGTAAATCCGTGCATGGCCCTTCCCTTCGGAGCTTTCTCCATAAGGACATCCATCTCTCTGCCGATGAAATTCCGATAGAAAGCCTCCGTCTTCCTGTCCGACAGTTCCAGCAGACGATGCGAGCGCAACTTTTTCTCCTTATCGTCAACGACATAAGGAATCTTCAGTGCCGCTGTGCCCGGGCGTTCCGAATAAGGGAACACGTGAAGTTGCTGGACATCGAGCGAATCTATGAAACTGTAGCATTCCTCAAAGCATTCCGGGGTCTCGCCGCGGCATCCCACCATGACATCGACACCTATGAAAGCCTCCGGCATCAGAGACTTTACGAGTTCTATCTTATGACGGAACAGGGCTTTATCATAGCGGCGGTGCATCAGCCTCAGCACCTCATCGCTTCCCGACTGCAGAGGGATGTGGAAATGAGGCATGAAGGCACGCGAGCCGGCACAATACTCTATCAGTTCGTCGGTAAGCAGATTCGGCTCTATGGACGATATGCGGTAACGCTGTATGCCGTCCACATTGTCAAGAGCCTTCACAAGGTCTATGAATGTCTCCCCTGTCGTCTGTCCGAAATCTCCGACATTGACGCCTGTGAGGACAATCTCCTTGCCGCCTCTCTCCGCCACCTCCCGGGCCTGCGCTACAAGCGACTCTATAGAAGGATTGCGCGAGTTTCCGCGCGCATACGGTATGGTACAATACGTGCAGTAGTAGTTACATCCGTCCTGAACCTTCAGGAAATAGCGTGTCCTGTTTCCCCTTGAGCACGACGGGGCAAAAGACTTTATGTCCTTTGTCCTGACACTATGATGACGGTGCAGGTTCTCAGAGACCACGGCACCTGTGCGGTGCGCCATGTCCTCACCCGACTTTTCCGTCCATGCCTCGGCGAGATACTTTATAAGGTCTGCCTTCTCGTTGGAACCGAGCACAAGATCCACGCCCTCTATCGCCGCGATACGTTCCGGTTCAAGCTGTGCATAACAGCCTGTCACCACGACAAAAGCCCCGGGATTGTTGCGCACCATCTTGTGTATCTGCTGGCGGCACTTATGGTCAGCGACCTCAGTCACCGAGCAGGTGTTTATCAGACAGATGTCAGCCCGTTCACCCTTGGCGGCACTGACTACACCCCTCCTCTCCAGCATTTCGGCAAATGTTGAAGTCTCGGCAAAGTTAAGTTTGCATCCGAGTGTGAAGTACGCGGCTTTCTTGCCTTGGAATATCGTGTTATCAGTCATCTTCAGGTAGACAGAGTTTCTTTAAGTCGTAAAAAGAGCCGTTATAGATATTGAAATCCACCTCACCCTCTATTCCCGGGAGATGTCCGGCATCGGTATGCTGCCAGAATTTCCATTGGCCCTTGTACTGCATCTTGTCGACATAGTAGTGCGCTATCCAGTAAGGGTAATCGTCAAAGCGCGCGTCAGCAAGATATTTCTCTTTAAATTTATAATAGGTATATATTATAGGCTTGACATGGTATTTGTTCTCCACGGCATGGAGCCATGTCAGCACGTCACGCTGGAAATCCTCCACAGAGCGGTCCTTTGCCTTGTGCTCCACATCGAGTATCGGCGGCAGGTCGCCTGGTTCAAGATGCACATTGGAGAGAAAGAACTCCGCCTGTTGCTTGGCAGGCGACTTTATGCTGAAGAAGTGATAAGCCCCGCGGATGAAGCCATGCTCACGCGCCTGGAAGAAATTCTCGTCGAAATTCTCGTCCACAATGTTCGTCCCCTCGGTAGCCTTGATAAGCACGAAGCGCACAGGGCATCGGTCGATGTTCGCCGTGCGGAGCAACGCCCAGTCTATCTCACCCTGATAATGCGACACGTCTATGCCGTGTATCTCGTACCCGTCAGGATAGTTGGCGTCACCGTACAGCGCCTGCCAGCGGAAAGATGTCGGCGACACGAAGAAGTACCAGAAGGCCCATGTATAGACGGCGACAAGCAAAAAGCCACCCAGCCACCATACCCACTTAGGATGGCGGCTGAGTCGCTTGGCTTTATTCTTTCTTGTTTTTTTCTTTCCCACTAAAAGTGTTTCATGGATTCATATTTTCCATGCCATTCCCACGACGGCCGGCAGGACATGCAACAACCTGTCCGCACCGTGGCGGGACGGCTACGGAACTAAGCCTGCTCGAGGGCGAGGGTCTTTGTAGGCTGGTCACACACCTCTGCCGGACCGAAATACTGTATAGGTCCAGGGTATACGAAGCAGGTGTCCTTCGCCCATCCCTCACGCTTTGCGGCGAAGGCGTTGAAAGGCTTACCGTCAAGTTCCACGAGGGCTTTCCTGATGACAGGCTTCATCTCGCCGTTGCGCTTCTCCATATTCATCATCATGGTGATAGGAATACCGCCGGCAATCCACTTGTCAGCAGGCTGGAATGTATTCTTCACAGACGACATGTAGCCTGTCTTTCCTGCAGCGATAAGCATTGAAGCGTTGAATCCGAGAGAGTAGCAGTAGTCTGCATCCCAGTTGGAAGGGGCAGCGCAGCGTCCCTCGTATCCAAAGAAATGGTGCTGTGCGGCGAACTTGCCGTTATATTTGCCTTCCTTCTTCCACTCTTCCAGCTTCACAGCAACCATATCGGCGAGCAGCTGTTCTGTCTCGATGAGCGATACCTGCACATTGCCGTGAGGGTCGCGCTCGAGAGCGAGCTGGCGGCTGACGCCCACAGGGAGAGAGTTGAATATCGCGGCATTGTCCGCTGAAAGGTGTTCCGCGATGAACGCTATCTTCTCGTTTGGAGTGATATTGTCGAACTCTGCCTGGTTTGCGGCGATAAGGTCATTAAGCTCGGCGATGAGCTTCTTTATGGCAGGGATGAACTCTATAAGTCCTTCCGGCACGAGAGCGACACCGTAGTTCATGCCGTTTGCCGCGCGGTCTGCCACGACCTGTGCTATATATGTGACAACATCGTCGAGAGTCTGGTTCTTTGCCTCGACCTCCTCGCCTATAAGTGTCACGTTAGGGTGTGTCTGAAGAGCACACTCGAGGGTCACATGAGAAGCGGAGCGGCCCATGAGCTTTATGAAATGCCAGTATTTCTTTGCAGAATTACAGTCACGCATGATATTGCCTATCATCTCGGAATAGACCTTCGTAGCTGTGTCGAAGCCGAAAGAAGCCTCAATCTCGGAATTCTTGAGGTCGCCGTCGATGGTCTTAGGACATCCGATAACCTGCACTCCGGCGTTGATGGCCTTGTAATATTCCGCCAGCACGCAGGCGTTGGTGTTGGAGTCGTCGCCGCCGATGATGACAAGAGCCGTGATGCCGAGTTCCTTGAGTATCTCGAGGCCTTTGTCAAACTGCTCCTTCTTCTCCAGCTTTGTACGTCCGGAGCCGATGATGTCGAAACCGCCGGTGTTCCTGTATTCGTCGATGATTTCAGGAGTAAGCTCCATATAGTTGTGGTCAACGAGACCGCCAGGACCGAGGAGGAAGCCGTAGAGCTTGTTCTCCGGGTTCATCTTCTTGATGCCGTCAAAGAGGCCGGAAATGACATTATGTCCGCCAGGAGCCTGTCCGCCGGAGAGGATTACACCCACGTTCATCTGCTGTGTCTTCATCTCTCCCTCGACAGGTTCGAAGCGAAGATACGGCATACCGTAAGTATTAGGGAAGAGCTTCTTCACCTCTTCCTGGTCAGCAACCGACTGAGTTGGTTCTCCCTCGACAGCCTTCAGCGCGCCGCGCAAAGCGACAGGGAGCTTTGGCTGGTAAGCGGCACGGGCAATCTGCAATGCACTTTTTTCCATAGTTTTCTTTATTTTGGGTTTTTGAATTTGTTATCGACATCGCCGACATGCACATAGCCATAGGCTGAGGTTTTAGGTTTTAGGTTGTGGGGGTGGGGTTAGTTTCCGACAACCATCAACTGACAACCATCAACCGACGGAAGCCTGCATCCGCAAGGCCGTACATATCTCCCTGCAAAGATAACAAAATATTGTCTAACACCCGAATAAATCCGCAAAAAAAATCCAATTTAAAACTTTTTTATTTATAAATTAGGCTATCTGAGAGATTTTTTATAACTTTGAACCCTAATTTGCACTTACACATAAAGACATTCATGAAAAGACTTTGCCACTGGATGCTCTACACGCTTATGGGCTGGAGGAAAGACATAAGACAGGAACATCCTGACAAATACATCCTCTGTCTCGCACCGCATACCAGCAACTGGGACTTCATCATAGGACAGCTTTTCGCGGAAGCGGAGGGCATACACATAAACTTCCTCATGAAAAAGGAATGGTTTTTCTGGCCGCTCGGCATCCTGTTCAGGAGGATGGGAGGCATCCCCGTATACCGCAAGAAAAGCACGTCGATGACAGACACGCTTGCCGAGGCGGCGGAGAAGGCCGACAAGTTCGGGCTTTGCGTCACCCCAGAGGGCACAAGGAGCGCGAACAAGGACTGGAAAAAGGGGTTCTACTATATCGCCCTGAAGGCAAACCTGCCTATCCTGCTCTACGGAATGGACTACGGGAAGAAGGCCATCGTATGCACCAAGACCATCATACCGTCGGGAGATGTCGACAGGGATATGACGGAAATAAAGTCATACTATACCGCCTTTGAAGGCAAACACCCTGAGAAATTCCTGATATAGCCTGCCCGTCCCGTAACGGAGGGTCACCTTTCGCCTTGTGAAGAGTGACCTTTTACCGCATGAAAGGTGACCTTTCACCTACCAAACCGTCACCTTTTGCAGGAGGGAAGAGCACTGACATCTGAGACAATATACACCAATGCTTCGCAAAACGATATCCATATTACTGTTATTCACCGCATTAACCACGATATACGCACAGCGTCCATGGGTCACGGAGACATCCCGTGCCACGACTCCCGAGAACGGTCTGACGGGCAAGCATCTCGCCGTATGGCCCAGTCACGGACGATACTATAACACGACCTTATGCAGATGGGAGTGGCAGAGGGTACAGCTGTACGGCACGTGTGAGGATGTATTCACGCAGTCGATAGTCTATCCCTACCTCATCCCCATGCTCGAGAGAGCCGGCGCCAACGTCTTCGTGCCGAGGGAGAGGGACTGGCAGACGGAGATGGCCCTCGTCGACAACGATACGCCACGCTCGGGATATTCCGAGACGTCGGGACATTATCCGTGGGAAAACGCTCCTGCCCCGGGATTCGCCATTTCCAACAGGCATTACACTGACGGCGACTGCCCTTTTGCAAGCGGAACGGCAAGGATGGTGAGGACCACAGCGGAAAAGGGAGCCCGCCTGTCACGGGCATTCTACATGCCCCAGATACGCGAAAAAGGCAGATATGCCGTATATGTCAGCTACCAGACTGTGGAGGAATCCACGGACGACGCCGAGTATATCGTATGTCATCAGGGGCAGTCTACCGTCTTCCGCGTAAACCAGCAGATGGGGTCCTCGACATGGGTTTACCTCGGCACATTCGAGTTTGAGGCCAACGCCCCGTCAGACAATTACGTCTGCGTCACCAACCACAGTTCACGGAAAGGCGTGGTGACGACAGATGCCGTGCGTTTCGGCGGCGGCATGGGCGACCATGAGCGTGGAGGAAAGACCTCGGGACTGCCGCGTGCCATGGAAGCGGCGCGCTACTACACACAGTTTGCTGGCGTGCCGAAGGCAATTTACCTCACCAAGGGTGGGTGCAACGACTACAGCGACGACATCAACTGCCGCTCGCTGGCGTCCAACTGGCTGTCGTACGGTTCGAGGACAAACCCTTCCGAAGCCCCTACTCCACAGCATCCTGTCTTCAATATCGACTCCCTGACATTAGGAGAGAACGCCGTAAGGATGTACCTTGACAGCATAACGAAAGCGAATATCGACAGCTTCGGCACAGCATATCCCGACAGCATGGCGGAGTTTATCATAGACTCCACAGCCACGGCGATACTCGACAGCGTCAACAGCACACCGCTGCAGCAAATCAACATACAGCGCGGAGAGACGCTTCTCGGACATGTGCCGCTCGATTTGCAGCTCGCCATACACAGCGATGCCGGCTGGCAACGGGACTTCATGTCACCGTATGGCACCCTGGCGATATGCACGACGGACTTCAACGACGGGGACCTTGCCGACGGAAGACCACGGATAGTGTCGAAAGACCTTGCCACCGAACTCCTGAGAGGGGTCTCCAAAGACCTGCAAAGGTCGTTCGGAAACTGGACGGCGAGGGATGTCTGGGACAGGAACTACAGCGAGACGCGCCTGCCTGCACAGCCGTCGGCAATACTCGAGACCATGTCTCATGAGAATTTCCCTGACCTCCGCCTCGGTCATGACCCGAACTTCAAGTTCGTCCTCTCACGTGCCATATACAAGACCATCTTGCGCTGGCTGTGTGAAAGGGACGGAAGAAAGGCTGTAGTACAGCCTCTTGCACCGAAATGTTTCTCGGCGGCAAGGCTTTCCGGCGACGAACTGACACTGTCATGGCAGGCACAGACCGACTCCCTCGAGCCGTTCGCGTCGCCTACTGAATATATATTGTATACCCGTACAGGCAACAAGGGATATGACAACGGCACTGTCGTCAAGGGCACAGGATACCGCCTGCACCTGTTACCGAACACCTTATACCGCTTCCGCCTCACTGCCGCAAACAGCGGTGGCGAGAGTTTCCCGACAGAAGAACTTGTCGCCGTCTATTCTCCTGCGGCTGAGGAGACAGTGATGATTGTCAACGCTTTCCATCGACTGTCATCGCCGGAGGTCATAGAGACCGACAGCATCTGCGGATTCGACCTCGATGCCGACATCGGTCTGTCATACGGGAAGACCCCGGCATGGATAGGTCATCAGCGTATCTTCGACAAGACGCTGGCTGGAAAGAATGCAGGGCTCGGGCATACTGCCAACGACCTCCTTGGACGCTTCACCGCCGGAAACGAGTTCAACTATGCTTCCGCACACGCAGAGGCAATAACGGACGCAGGGAAATATAACATCGTGAGTCTCTCTTCCGAATGTTTCTCCAAGCATACCGACATGAACGGCGTGACGGTCCTTGACATTCTCTTCGGCAACGAGAAGGATGACGGGCACTCGCTACTGCCTTACAAGACATTCACTCCGCAGATGCGTGAGGCAATAGAGGCATTCAAAGGACAGGGAGGCGGCATCCTCGTCAGCGGAAGCTATATAGCCTCGGACATGCAGGAGGAAGAGGAGCGTCAGTGGCTTGCCGACAACCTCCACATGATGTATGGCGGTGTGGACCGCGACTCGCTGCCTTTCCGCACAGCGGAGGCTCTCGACATCGTCTCCGGCAACGGACTTTGCATACCTGTCTACAGGCATGTAAACGACAGGCACTATGCCTCCGTGGACTCGGATATCCTGTTTACAGCGGACTCCCTGCCCGACAGAACCAGCCTTTCATACGCATCGGGCGCCACGGCTTCCGTATCATACAGCGGCAAAGGATACCGGGTGTTCGCCCTCGGATTCCCGTTTGAATGTGTGAAGGATGCTGCCAACAGGAGCCTTCTCATGCGGAAGATACTGGCTTTCCTGACAAATGGACGGAAAGAGGAATGACGGTGGTTTGGCGGTTTAGTGGTTTGGTGGTTTAGTTATTTAGTCGTTTAGTTATTAGCTTATCTATTACGGCTATAAAGGCTATTCCGGCTATCACAAAAAACTAAACAACCAAGCAACTAAATAACTAAACCACTAAACAACTAAACCACCAAACAACTAAACAACCAAACAACTAAACAACCAAACAACTAAACAACCAAACCACTAAACAACCAACAACCATGCAGATAATAGCAAACGCAAAAGGTACACGTACCATCGACATCACGCCTGAGCATGTCGAGACAATAAGGAAATACCAGCTTTTCCGCAATCTCATAGACAGCAACGGCATCATCGACGAGACCGTGCTCGGCAAACTGCGCCTAAACATACGCGCACTGCTCGAGCACGAAGGCACATCGGACAAGAGCCTGATGGACCTCTGCTTCGATGTAATCTATAATCCCGACATGAAAGCCATCGGGCTGCACAACCTTATAAAACTGTATGCAGAACATGATGCTGACAGACTTCCTGCCGACGACCAAGAAGGAGCTTGAGCTCCGCGGCTGGGACTATGTGGATATAATAATATTCTCTGCCGACGCGTATGTCGACCACCCGTCTTTCGGTGCTGCCGTGATAGGCAGGACATGGGAGGCGGAGGGCTATCGTGTCGCCATAGTTCCGCAGCCGGACTGGCACGGTGACTTCCGCGACTTCAAGAAACTGGGCAAGCCGCGCCTGTTCTTTGCCGTATCGCCGGGTTGCATGGACTCCATGGTAAACAAATACACGGCAAACAGGCGGCTCCGCAGCGAGGACGCCTACTCGCCTGACGGACGGCACGACTGCCGTCCGGAGTATCCTACGATTGTATATACACGGATTCTCAAACAGCTGTACCCAGACATCCCGGTCATTCTCGGAGGCATTGAGGCTTCCCTGCGACGCGTCACGCACTATGACTACTGGCAGGACAGACTGCAGAAATGTATCCTCTGCGACTCCAAGGCTGACATGATAACATACGGTATGGGTGAGCGTGTCAGCACAGAACTGGCAAGGCTTGTCGCCGAGGGTACTCCCGTAAGCGCAATAAAAGACCTTCCGCAGACCGTTGTATTATGCCGTAAAGAGGATATACCAGGCGGCGTGACGGAAGATGATATCGTATTGCACTCTCACGAGGAATGTCTCAGGAACAAACGTGCACAGGCGGAGAACATACGCCATATAGAGGAGGAGTCAAACCGTATCCACGCCCAGCGCATATTGCAGGAGGTGGACGGGCAGTTCGTAGTAGTCAATCCGCCATATCCGACGATGACGACAGAGGAGCTTGACCGTTCGCACGACTTGCCGTACACGCGTGTGCCTCATCCGAAATATAAAGGCAAGCACATCCCTGCCTACGAGATGATAAAACACTCGGTGAACATACACCGCGGATGCTTCGGCGGTTGCGCATTCTGCACCATATCGGCACATCAAGGCAAGTTCATCACATGCCGTTCCAAGGAGAATATCCTCCGTGAGGTAAAGAAAGTCATGGAACTTCCTGACTTCAAGGGATATATATCAGACCTCGGCGGACCGTCGGCAAACATGTACGGAATGGCAGGAAAGAACAGGAAGGCGTGCGAGGCGTGCAAACGGCCGTCGTGTATCCACCCTGCTGTATGCCCGAACCTTGACACCGACCACAGCCAGTTGCTCGAGATATACCGCGCTGTAGACGCTCTTCCGGGGATAAAGAAGAGCTTCATCGGGTCTGGTGTGCGCTACGACTTGCTGCTGCACCACTCCAAAGACGAGAAGACTAACGAGGCGGCAAGAGAATATACACGGGAACTGATAACACGGCATGTGTCCGGACGCCTGAAAGTCGCACCGGAACACACCTCGGACAAAGTGCTGAGACTGATGAGAAAACCGTCTTTCCAGCAGTTCCGCACCTTCAAGCGCATCTTTGAAAACATCTGCCGGGAGGAAGGACTGAGACAGCAGATTATCCCTTACTTCATCTCCTCACATCCCGGTTGTCACGCTGAGGACATGGCAGAGCTTGCCGTGATAACGAAAGGGCTGGACTTCCAGCTGGAGCAGGTGCAGGATTTCACCCCTACTCCACTGACTATAGCCACAGAGACATGGTACACAGGATACGATCCTTATACACTTGAGCCGGTATTCTCGGCAAAGTCGCAGAAGGAGAAGCTGGAGCAACGGCAGTTCTTCTTCTGGTACAAGCCTGAGGAAAGGCGCAACATAGAGCAGGCTCTACGCCGCATGGGACGGCAGGACCTTATCGATGCGCTGTACAAAGGTTCTGCCCCTCCACGTCCGTACAGGCAGAAAGGACACGGAAAGCATGGCGGGAAACAATAGAAGGCTACGCACTGCATAAGGCAACGGGAAGCGTATCATCCTGCAATGCCGACTGTATCTCACTGTAATATCAAAGGTTACACGATACAAAACGGCAAACATTAATAAACTTTAATAATGGTTTATTGGATGTTTGCCGTTTTTTCGCTACCTTTGCACAAAATTATATAGACAGATGAAACTCGTCATAATAACACAACCGCAATTCTTTATCGAGGAAGACAGAATCATCACGGCTCTCTTCGATGAAGGACTTGACTCGCTGCACCTCTATAAGCCGGGCTCATCACCGCTATATTTCGAGCGTCTGCTGACACTCATCCCTGAAGAATACCACCGCAACATCGTCATACACGAGCACTTCTACATGAAGCAGGAGTTTGACCTTGCCGGTATACATCTTGACGCCCCTGATGCCGATGTGCCGCAGGGATACCGCGGCAAGGTGAGCAGAAACTGTTCTGACCTCAGTCTGCTGAAGGATATAAAGAAGAAGTCGGAATATGTATTCCTGCACGATGTCTTTGACAGCCTCCACGAGGAAGGCGTGAAATCAAAGTTCTCCGTATCGGAAATCCACGAGGCAAGTCGCAAGGGACTTATAGACAAGCATGTCTACGCCCTTGGCGGAATGAATGCCGACAATATCCGCTGGGCACACGACGAGGGATTCGGCGGCGTGGTACTGTGCGGCGACATCTGGAACAGGTTTGATGTCCACAGCCAAGTGGACTACAACGACGTCATACAGCATTTCCAGCGTCTGCGCAAACTGGCGCGATGACGACGGAGATGCTGTCTATTGATATTCGGGAAATACGAAAAAAGAAGATATAAGGTAACGGCAAGAAGATAAAACTTGTACAGAAACGGAAATATCACATAACGATTATACAAGCAAAATGTCTGATTCTAAAAACTTTATGGTATTCTCTGGCACAGCGACCAGATACCTTGCTGAAAAGATTTGTCAGAGTCTCGGTTGTCCACTCGGCAACTTGGTAATCACAACATTCTCCGACGGAGAGTTTGCAGTAAGCTATGAGGAGTCCATCCGCGGACGTGACGTGTTCCTTGTACAGAGCACATTCCCCACATCCGATAATCTTATGGAGCTTCTCCTGATGATTGACGCCGCAAAGCGTGCATCGGCAAAGACCATCAATGCCGTGATTCCTTATTTCGGATGGGCACGCCAGGACCGCAAGGACAAGCCGCGCGTCTCCATAGGTGCGAAACTCGTTGCTGATCTGCTCACCGTTGCGGGAATTGACCGTATCGTGACAATGGACCTCCATGCAGACCAGATTCAGGGATTCTTCAACTGCCCTGTGGACCATCTTTACGGTTCGGCAGTGATTCTCCCTTACATAAAGTCGCTGAATCTTGAGAATCTTGTCATCGCTTCACCTGATGTCGGCGGTGCGAAACGTGCCAAGACATACGCGAAATACCTGAACTGCCCGCTTGTCCTCTGCAACAAGTCACGTGCCCGTGCCAATGTCATCGAGTCAATGCAAATCATCGGTGAGGTGAAGGGCAAGGATGTCGTGATTGTCGATGATATGGTGGACACCGCAGGAACGATAACCACAGCGGCAAACATAATGATGGAGGCAGGCGCAAACAGCGTACGTGCCACGGCAAGCCACTGCGTCATGTCCGGACCGGCAAGCGAGAGAGTGCAGAACAGTGCGCTTGAGGAGATTGTCTTCACAGACTCCATACCTTATACACAGCGTTGCGCAAAGGTGAAGCAGCTCTCTGTGGCAGATATGTTTGCCGAGACGATACGCCGAATCGTTGACAAGGAAAGCATCTCAGACCAATATATCATACAGAACTGATTACACGTTGAGCGGTCTGTAAGGTTATACGGAGATATGGAGATTACTTTTTCAGTACCAATATCAGTACGACCACAAACAACCGTAAAACCACATAACCGCATAACCGTAAAACCGCATAACCGTAAAACTCTGATACATTGAAACATATCATCCTATATCTCATAGCATTCTGTGCCGTCACACAAGTGATGGCACAGAAACTTAGTACCGAGACTCCCGCATACGATTGCGGACAGGTATTGTTCAGGAACCCTGTAACGACAAAGTTCACGTTGCGTAACAAGTCATCGCGACAGGTTGCCATAAACAGGATAGAGACTTCCTGCGGATGTGCCACAGCCGTTGCCTCGCAGACGAAAGTCGGCGGAGGCAAGGAGCTCGTTGTCGACATCACGTACGACGCGAAGCAGTTGGGACATTTCCACAAGGAGATAAGGATATATGAAGAAGGCCAGAAGAAGCCTCTCGTGCTCACTGTGAAGGGTGTCGTGGTCACAGAGATACAGGATTTCAGCGGCTCATATCCATATACTCTCGGCGATATCAGCACAGATGTCAACGAAATAGAGTTTGACGATGTCAGCAAAGGCTCACAACCGATGCTGACCATGCATATCCGCAACACGACAGGAAGCACCATCGAGCCTGTGATAATGCACCTTCCTGATTATATTGAAGCAAATGTCTCACCGACAAGGCTGAGACCTAACCAGGCCGGTGAAGTCACATTCATGCTCCTGTCGTCAAAGCTGAGGGATATGGGACTGACCCAGACTTCGCTTTATCTTGGCAAAAAGCCCGGCGACAAGGTTTCTACCGAGAAGGAAATACCTGTCTCCGTCATTCTGACACCTGCCTTCCCGACACAGGATGCGGCAATAATCGCCAACGCACCTCATCTGGAACTGTCGAAGACTGTCGTCAAGAGGAGCGAGATGCATGGAAAACCTAACAAGCTGAAGACAGACATCGTATTGCGGAATACCGGCAAGCAGCAGCTTGTAATAAGTGCATTGCAGATGTTCACGGCAGGAATGAATGTATCACTCAGCAAGTCCAAGATTGAACCTGGTGAGAGTGCAAAGATGAAAATCTCCGTTGACGGCGTTGCCATCAAGCAACTGAAACAGCGACCACGTATACTTATGATTACAAATGATCCACAACAGCCTAAAGTCATTGTGGAGATTGTAGAGTGATTATTATCAGCTATTAGGCGGTTTTTAAGGTTATACGACCATGGAGATACACCCCATACCCGCAAACGCATGACCTACAACCGCTAACCGCATAACCTTGAACCACATGGAACACCCAGAGAACGCAAGCGAATATGCAGGACTGCAAGTCAATTCCGGCATAATAAAGCCACAGTCTGTAAACCCGTACTTGAAGAAAGGACGCTTCAAACGCCACGAATATACTGTAGACGAACTTGTCAACGGTATCCTCGCAGGCAATATCACCATGCTGTCACAGGCCGTAACGCTTGCGGAGAGCCAGGCTCCCGAGCATCAGGAAAAGGCTCAACAGGTAATAGAGCGGTGTCTTCCATACAGCGGGAAGTCAGTACGTATCGGCATCAGCGGCGTGCCGGGAGCAGGAAAGTCGACATCAATCGACATCTTCGGCTGTCATGTCCTTGACACACGTGGCGGGAAACTTGCCGTTCTTGCCATTGACCCGTCATCAGAACGCTCGCAAGGGTCTATCCTTGGAGACAAGACGCGTATGGAGAAACTGTCACAACGTGAGGATGCTTTCATCCGCCCCAGTCCATCGGCAGGCTCTCTGGGCGGTGTGGCGCGCAAGACCCGTGAGACAATAGTGCTCTGCGAGGCAGCAGGCTTCGACACAATATTCATAGAGACGGTAGGCGTGGGCCAGAGCGAGACGGCATGCCACTCAATGGTTGACTTTTTCCTGCTATTGCAAGTCACAGGAACAGGTGACGAGCTGCAGGGCATAAAGCGTGGCATCATGGAGATGGCAGACGGCATCGCCATAAACAAATGTGACGGTGACAATGTCGACCGTTGTCACATGGCAGCGACAAACTACCGCAACGCTCTCCATTTCTTCCCTCAACCAGAGTCCGGATGGACACCTCAGGTACTGTGTTACAGCGGTTTTTACGGCAATGGCGTAAAGGAAGTATGGGAGATGGTGTTCAAATATATCGACTTTGTAAAGGACAACGGATACTTCGAATACCGCAGGGCTAAGCAGGCACGCTACTGGATGTATGAGACCATAGACGAGTATCTCCGCAGGTCTTTCTATCAGAACGCAGAGATAAAGGCTCTCAAGCATCTCGCGGAAGACGCTGTGCTGACAAAGAAAAAGACATCATTCACTGCGGCGCACGAGTTGCTTGAAACATATTTCGGTTCTTTGAAGTAGCAACATACATCTCCTTTTCCCGATATTCTGTATTTCATCAACATAACATGAACATAGAGATAGACAATGGCAGCGGCTTCTGTTTCGGCGTAACCACCGCCATAAGGAAAGCCGAAGAGAAACTGGCGGAGGGCACAAGACTCTACTGCTTGGGAGACATTGTGCACAACGGCACCGAATGTGACAGACTGCGCGAAAAAGGATTGGTGACCATCGGACATGACGAACTGCGCGAACTGCATGACGCAAGAGTGCTGTTACGTGCCCATGGCGAGCCGCCACGCACCTATGAGATTGCCGAAAAGAACCATGTCGAGATAATAGATGCCACATGCCCCGTTGTACTTGCCTTGCAAAGGAGAATACGGAGGCAACATCAGGAGAACCCTGAAGCGCAGATTGTCATCTTCGGAAAGAACGGCCATGCCGAGGTTCTCGGACTTGTAGGGCAGACTGACGGCAAGGCAATAGTCATCGAGCACTACGAGCAACTACAGGACTCGCCTATTGATTTCAACCGTGACATCTTTCTCTACTCACAGACAACAAAGTCCCTTGACGAATATCAGCGTATCATAGAATACTGCGAGAATCATATTGCAGAGGGATGCACATTCCAGAGCTTCGACACCATCTGCCGACAAGTGGCAAACCGTATGGACAACATACGCGAGTTTGCCATAAAGCACGACCTCGTGCTCTTCGTTTCCGGCAAGAAAAGCAGTAACGGCAAAGTATTGTACAACGAGTGTCTGAAGGTAAATCCCAACACATATCTTATAGAAGAGCCTGCCGAGATACAGGCCGACTGGCTCAAAAACGTCTCGTCCGTAGGCATCTGCGGTGCTACAAGTACCCCAAAATGGCTTATGGAACAATGTGCCGAGGAGATTAAAAGCAAATATCCCTAACGGTTAATACGGTTGCGCGGTTATATGGAGATCACTTTTCCTGTATACCGCAAGCATCCCAAAACCGAGTAGCCACATAACCATATAACCGCATAACCATAAAACCGCATAACCGTATACTACCAATGAGAAAACTATTACTTGCGCTTATGCTCATGATAAGCGCCTTAAACGTCACCGCCGACAATTATCCGTACCGCGTCGACTACCTCTGGGTGACAGTGCCCGACCACGCCGACTGGCTGTATAAATGTGGAGAGAATGCCACGATAGAAGTGCAATTCTACAAATACGGCATACCGCGCGACGGCCGTGTCAACTGGAAACTATCCAATGACATGCTCAAGACAGACAAGCAAGGGACAGCAACACTAAAGAACGGACGCTGCAAAATAAACATCGGCTCACGGAAGACTCCGGGATTCCGCGACCTGAACCTCGCTGTAGAGATAGACGGAAAGACGTATGTCCATCATATAAAGGTGGGATTCTCCGTAGACAAGATCATGCCTCTCACGAAAGAGCCTTCCGATTTCATGACTTTCTGGGATACGCAGAAGAAAAGTCTCAAGAGGGAACTGTCATACACCCGTGAGCGTGCCGAGGAATACTGTACAGACAAGATTCTGTGTGACCTCATAAAACTCAACATAGACAACAAGCATTCCGTCTATGCTTACCTGACATACCCACGCAATGCCGAACGTGGCAAGCACCCGATATGTATCTGCCCTCCAGGAGCTGGCATAAAGACCATAAGGGAACCTATGCGCCATAAATACTATGCCGAGAACGGTTTCATACGCCTTGAGATGGAAATCCACGGCATTGACCCACGCACTCCCGAAAGCACATTCAGGGAAATACAGGCCGCTTTCCAGACAGACGGCAACAATTACCTCGAGAACGGACTTGACAACCGTGACAATTACTACATGCGTCATGTCTACCTGTCGCTCATACGTGCCGTGGACTTCACCACATCCCTGCCGGAATGGGACGGAAAGAACGTCGCTTTCCAGGGAGGAAGCCAGGGAGGAGCACTGTCTCTGATAGCCGCCGCCCTTGACAACAGGGTGACACAGTGTGTTGCCAACCACCCTGCCCTTGCAGATATGGCAGGATATGCCGAGCAGGGACGCACGGGCGGCTATCCGCATTTCAACAAGAAGAACGGGATGATGACACCGGAGAAGATAAAGGTGATGGCGTATTACGATGTCGTGAACTTTGCACGGCATATCACATGCCCGACATATATGACATGGGGTTATAACGACAACACATGCCCTCCTACGACATCATTCGCCGTATATAATGTACTGAAATGCGAGAAAGAGGCTCTACTCACACCGATAAACGAGCACTGGACATCAGATGCAACGGAGCGCGGCCACATGGAGTGGATAATGAAACACTTGAAATGACCGTAAACATCTGCAAAACATCTGCAAACTACGATGTGTGAGATGACTTTCTCACAACATTTCATGCAATAAAAACAGCACCGATAATAACCAAAATACATTACATTTATTTCGGAAAATATTACCCATATTACTGATTCGTTTGGTAATATGGGATTTTTTTTGTATTTTTGCAACCGTAATAGGCTGTTTTGCAGCCTATTCTAAGCAAGTAAACAACAAACCTAAAACAATTAAAGACTATGTTCGGTACACAAGAATTGCTACTTATCGCCTTGGTCATCCTGCTCCTTTTCGGTGGCAAGAAGATTCCAGAGATGATGCGCGGACTCGGAAAAGGAGTGCACAGCTTCAAGGAAGGGATGAAAGGTATAGACGAACCGGAGAAAGACAACACGGAGAAGACCGAGAAAAAGAGCGACAGTGACAAGTGATACAGACATGCAAGACAGCCTGGCCGAAAACCAATCGTTCTGGGAACACCTTGATGTGCTTCGCTCCTGCCTTATAAAGATTGTCGTGGCAGTGGTCGTGAGCGGTACAGCGGCTTTCTTCCTGAAAGACCAGCTGTTCGGAATCGTCCTCGCACCCTCCCACGGCGACTTCATCACATACCGCCTTCTGGGTGCAGAACCTTTCACACTCCACCTTATCAATACAGGACTGACGGAGCAGTTCATGATACACCTCAAGGTGGCAGCCATGGCAGGCATCGTATGCGCCTCACCATATATTATATATGTGCTCTTCCGCTTCATCTCGCCGGCACTCTATGCCAACGAGCGCAGTGCATCCGTAAGAGCAATACTCTCAGGCTATATCATGTTCATCATAGGCATGGCCGTCAACTACCTGCTGATATTCCCGCTCACAGTAAGGTTTCTCGGCACATACCAGGTCAGTGCTGACATCGACAACATGCTCACTGTCAGCTCTTATATCGACACTCTCGTTATGATGACCCTGACCTTCGGCATAATCTTCGAACTGCCTGTCGTATGCTGGATACTTGCCTGGATGGGACTGCTACGCCCGGAATGGATGACACGTTTCCGCCGTCATGCCATTGTGGCGATACTGATTGTCGCGGCGGCCATCACCCCTACCTCTGATATCTTTACACTTACACTGGTGTCATTGCCTATCTGGCTGCTTTACGAGATAAGCATCATCATTGTCCGCATGGCAAAACATTAAACAAAAGAAACAGAAAACAAATACATATATGTTGCGAAAAACAAGAATCGTGCTCGCTACCGTGATGTTCATAGGCATCACACTGCTGTTCCTCGACTTCACAGGGACACTGCATTCGTGGCTCGGATGGATGGCAAAAATACAGTTCTGGCCTGCATTCTATGCACTGAACATCGCCGTTGTCGTGGGCATCATCGCCCTGACACTGGTCTTCGGACGCATCTACTGCTCCATGATATGTCCGCTCGGAATCCTTCAGGACATCATCTCGAATGTCCGCGGAAGGCTGAAAAAGAACCGTTTCAGCTACTCGCCGGAGAAGAAAATCCTGCGATATGCTATGCTCGTGCTCTTCCTCGCCTCTGCCCTCGCCGGAGTAAACATCATAGTCTCCCTGCTCGCCCCTTACAGCAGTTACGGACGCATGGCAGCATCTTTCCTCCTGCCCGTCTGGCAATGGGGCAACAACCTTCTCGCCATGGCAGCAGAACATCTTGACAGCTACGCCTTCTACACTACAGACGTATGGATGAGGAGCGGCATCACTGTCGCCATAGCTGCCGTGACACTCGCTGTAATCACAGTCTTGGCAATATGCGGAGGCAGGACCTACTGCAATACCATCTGCCCTGTAGGCACTATACTGAGCCTCTTCGCCAGACACTCATGGATGAAAGTGCACTTCGATACCGACAAGTGCACCAGTTGCGGACTATGCGCACGCAACTGCAAGGCATCGTGCATAGACACTAAAAACCACAAGATAGACTACAGCCGTTGCGTGACATGCGGCGACTGCATCGGCAAATGCCGTCAAGGAGCTCTCTCTTTCAGACACAAAACGTCAACGGCGACAAAGGAAAGCAGCAGGTCCACTGCCACAAATGGCGGAAAATCAGCGGATAAAGGACAGCAGGTAGACAGCTCACGGCGTTCCTTCCTGCTCGCTTCCACTATGGCAACGACAGCGGCAGCCACAGCATCGGCGCAGGCAAAACTTGACGGCGGACTGGCTCAAATAGAGGAAAAGGAGATTCCGAAGCGTGAGACGCCGCTGACACCTCCGGGCTCTCTGTCGGCACAGAACATGGCACAGCACTGCACATCCTGTCAGCTCTGCGTATCGGCGTGCCCTAACGGTGTCCTGCGTCCTTCCACAGAGGCAGGCAAACTGATGCAACCGACCATGAGTTACGAGCGCGGATACTGCCGTCCCGAGTGCACACGATGCAGCGATCTCTGCCCTACAGGAGCCATAACGAAGATAGGCAAGGACATGAAATCGTCCATACAGATAGGTCATGCCGTATGGATACGCAAGAACTGCCTGCCGGCAACCGACGGCATACCATGCGGAAACTGCGCCCGCCACTGCCCTACTGGTGCGATAACGATGGTACCTCTCGACAAGGATGATTCCCCAGAAGACAAGAACGCACTGAAGATTCCTGTCGTCAACACAGCCATCTGCATCGGATGCGGTGCCTGCGAGAATCTGTGTCCGGCACGCCCTCTCTCGGCAATCTATGTCGAAGGGCATGAGGTACACAGGGAGATATAACCTCAACATACCCTTATATCGGTCTAATGACTGATTTGGGATAATGCAAAACCGAACAACAGAAGCAAATGAAAACGATAAACCGACGTGATTTCATAAAGATATTCTCCGGCACCGCCATAGCCTCATCGTCACTGCTGGCGGCATGTAAGAGCAAGAACGGTGGCGCCACTGACGTGAAGACGTCAGACAAGAGTATGCAGCCGCGTGGCGAAATGACTGTCAGAACCAACCACAACAACGGCGACAAGGTGTCTCTCCTCGGCTACGGCATGATGCGCCTGCCTGTTGTCGGCGGTGCCAGCGGACGCGAAAACAGCGATGCGCCCATCGATCAGGACATGGTAAACAGACAGGTGGACTACGCGCTGGAACACGGTGTGAACTATTTCGACACGTCTCCTGCATACTGCAAAGGACGCTCGGAACAGTCTACAGGCATCGCGCTGAAACGCCACAAGCGCGACAAATACTTCATTGCCACAAAGTTATCCAACTTCGCACCGGAGACATGGACACGCGAGGCGTCAATGAAGATGTTTGAAGACTCGCTGAAGAATCTCCAGACAGACTATATAGACTATCTCCTGCTCCACGGCATCGGCATGGGCGACGACTCTCTCGCCACCTTCAACAGCCGTTATATGGACAACGGCATACTCGACTGGCTGGTGGAACAGAAAAGGAAGGGACGCATACGCAACCTCGGATTCTCCTACCACGGCGACGTGAAGATATACGACATGCTCCTGAAATGGCACGATGAGGGCAAGTATCACTGGGACTTCGTGCAGATAGAGCTGAACTATCTCGACTGGAGCTATGCCAACGAGATAAATCCACGTAACACAGACGCCAGCTATCTCTATGAAGAACTGCGGAAACGCAATATCCCTGCCGTAATCATGGAACCTCTTCTCGGCGGCAGACTGGCAAGCATTCCGACATATATAGCCGAACGTCTCAAGACGCAACGCCCAGAAGACAGCATCGCAAGCTGGGCTTTCCGCTATGCCGGCACACCGGAAGGGGTGCTGACGGTGCTGAGCGGCATGACATACATGGAGCATCTCAAGGAGAATATCGCGACTTACTCTCCGCTCGAACCTATATCCAGCGAGGAGAACAAGCTGCTGATGGCAATCGCCGACGAGATATACAACCTCAAGACGATACCGTGCAACGAGTGCAACTACTGTATGCCGTGTCCTTACGGCCTGAATATCCCTGCCATCTTCAGCCATTTCAACAAGTGTATCAATGAGGGCGTCATGCCAAACCGTGGCACAAAAGACCCGGAATATGCCAAGCATCGCCGCGCATATCTGATAGGATACGACCGCAGTGTCCCCAAACTGCGTCAGGCAGACCACTGTGTAGGATGCGGACAGTGTAACGAGCATTGCCCGCAACGCATAAACATCCCTGCCGAGATGCAACGCATAGACCAGTTTACGGAAGAGGTGCGCCTCCATTCCGACAGGCTCTAAGGCAAGAGGCGTAGCAACAGAAACGGCAAAATAACACCATAAGACATACAACAAGACACAAGATGAAGCCGGGACTTTCACGAGTTCCGGCTTTTTTGCGCCCGAGAATATCACCTTTTCCTTACGGTACGTGAGATAATACATCGGCACAGGAAAACTCTCCCAAGCGATATGCCGTGCTGAATGGGCACACCTCACCCTGTAAAAAAGCTACAATCACAAACCAAAATCGGCCGCCAGGCAAAAGAGTCATCTCGGTCTTATGGCCTAAGCAGCTGTATCTGCGGCATATCTGCGTGACAGATGATATTTGTTCTGCAAAGCATGTAAAGACTATACTCAAGGCATACATTTGCAGGAGGTGACCTTTCGCACAGTGAAGGGTCATCTCCTGCCATGTAAACCGTCACCATTCACACGGTAAAAGGCCACCCCTAACAGACTAAGCAAAAACGAGGCATATTATTCATCCTCTCATTATTAGTTCCAAAGTAAGTCCCTTGGTGTTGAGACGAAACTGGATTTATTCGCTAAAATATTAAATATGTGACTATTGTAATAGAAAAAAATGTCAAAAAACTTGCATAAATGTATCCAATTAGTTACCTTTGCAATATGGAAGGCAATACGATACATATAAGGAATGTCTATTGGACAACTGAATTTGCACAATTCTACAACAAGTTGTCAGATAAAGTCAAAGGCAAATTTGATTATGTATTGGGGATAGTACAGACAGAGCGCATCATTTCAACAAAGTTCGTAAAGCACTTGGAAAATACAGACCTGTATGAGATGCGTGTCTCCATAGGGCATAACGAATATCGGACAATAATGTTTTCCATGGATAATGAAAACATAATGCTTGCAACAAAGATTATCCTGCTGAACGCATTTATGAAGAAATCCACCAAAGACTATCAGAAACAAATAAAGTTAGCGGAAAATATACTAAACGAGATTAGCTATGAGGAAGATTGATATAAGCAAACTGATTGATGCAGAAACGGTATTGACAGAAAAATACGGAGCACCAGGAAGCGAGAGTCGCCGCGAGTTCGACGAGAAGGCGCATGCGTACTATTACGGTGTGATATTACGTGACCGCAGGAAAGAGCTGAAAATGACACAGAAGGAGTTGGCCGAGAAAGTAGGAACGGCGCGCAGTTATATAGCACGTGTGGAGCGTGGCGAGACCGACATGCAACTTTCAAGTTTTCTGCGTATTGCAAATGCACTGCGCATAAACTTCACTCCCACATTTGCCTAAGGAAAAGAAAGTTGATGTCATAATTCCGTACGTTTGTTTTACATGAAAGCGGATTTATGACATGGAATTTCCACTTGCTTACACAAAAAAACGATGGAATCCGAGACATCCCGGATTCCATCGTCAATTATACCGTTATGGTCTGTAGCTCATTGGTGAGATAAGAGCGTTCAAAGACCTCTTTAGCCTCCTTCAGCAATGCCGATTCCTCACGCTCGTAACGGGCACTGTAATGGCCGAGCAGCAGTCTGCCGACATTGGCGTCACGCGCGACCATAGCTGCCTGGCGGGCTGTGGAGTGACAGTATTTCATGGCATTCTCCGCCATCGCCTCGGCGTATGTCGCCTCATGATAGAGGACATCGACACCCTCCACTATCCTATGGAGCTCAGGCAGATATTTCGTGTCCGAGCAATAGGCATAGGAACGGGCCTTGTCGGGAGGAGTAACGAGGCGCGCATTCTCTATGAGGCGGCCGTCCTCCGTCGTCCAGTCGGCACCTGCCTTTATGTTGTTTATCTGCGATACGGGGATGTTGTAGAAGTCTATCATGTCGCGGCGTATATGCGGCAGGCCGGGTTTCTCACGGAAAAGGAAGCCCGAGCACGGCACACGGTGGTACAGCGGCACGGACTCCACCATGAGACTTCTGTCTTCGTATATCACCTGATGCTTCAATGTGTCGACGGCATGGAACACTATCTCGTAGCCGAAATCGCTGCAAAACAGCCTTTTCAGCATCAGCAGATACTCCTCCATGGCAGCAGGGGCGTAGATATGCAACGGTGCCGTCCGGCCGAGAAGCCCGAAGGAGGAAATCATCCCTGCCAGTCCGAAGCAATGGTCGCCATGCATGTGGGAGATGAAGACCGCCTGTATACGGGTGAAAGCCACGCGCGTCTTGCGCAGTTGCAGTTGAGTGCCCTCGGCACAGTCTACCATGAACATCTTTCCCCTTATCTCCACAATCTGCGAAGAAGGGAAATGTTGCAGTGTCGGCGTTGCCGAACCGCAGCCTAATATATGTATCTTGAACGGTTCCAAAGCTATTTTATGTTCCTTGATGTGACCTGTTTCTGACGTTTATATACAAAGATGCCCTTGCTGTTCTCCAGTTCCAGGGAGTCGGCACCAAGGGATACCACGTCGAAAGAGTCACGCCCCATGAGGAGCTTGCCGTTGTGTATCTTCCACGATGTATACGGATTGGTCTCGCTCTGCACGGTAGACAGCACCTCTCCGCCGTCGACTATCTCGAAGTTACGGTCAAGGCTGGTCCATTTTCCCTCAAGGGTCGTGAGGTTTACCACAATCCCTGCCGTCTTCTCGCCATAGATGTCGGTAACAATCACGGCAAGTTTGTCACCGCTGAGGAGACCTCCCTTGACGACATCCGTATCGGAATCGTCTACGTTTACAGCCAGATTGAGGGTATCGCCGTCATTGGTTATCAGTTCAAGGTTGTGCATCGTCGTTCCCTCGCCGCAGATGCCGTAAACGGTAGTGTCAAGTTCCTCCTCACAGATGCTGTCTGTTCCATTGTCAGGAGATACAGCGGTTTTCTCCTTGCAGGCGGTGGTAAGAATACCGGAAAGCAGTACCGCCAGGAATAAATATGCCAGTTTTCTCATAATTGTTGTTTTGTTATTTTGTCGTTTGGTTGATGATTGTTTGACGGTTTTATTATTGGTGGTTAGGCTGATAGCCAGGATAGCCTGTATAGCCGTAATATATAAGCTAATGACTATACCAACCAAACCACAAAACGACTATACCACTAATATCCTTCCACGGTTTTTGCCTCGTCCCAAAGCGCATCCATCTCCGCGAGCGTCATGTCCTTCAGCTCCTTGCCCATCTCCCGTGCACGCGCCTCTATGTGGTTGAAACGTCGGATGAACTTCCTGTTTGTCTTCTCAAGAGCTGTGTCCGGATTCAGATGATACAGACGTGCGGCATTGACAACTGCAAAAATGAAATCGCCCAACTCACTGAGAGCCTTATCCTTATCACCACGCTCAAACTCAGCTTTCAGTTCGCCGATTTCCTCGTACACCTTATCCCATACCTGCTCGCGCTCGTCCCAGTCGAAGCCTACGTTGCGCGCCTTGTCCTGTATGCGGTATGCCTTTATCAGCGAAGGGAGGGAGGCCGGGACACCGGAGAGCACGGTCTTGTTGCCGTCCTTTTCCTTCTGCTTCACCTGTTCCCATAGCTTGCTGACATCATCGCTCGTCTCCGCCTGCTGTCCGCCGTAGATATGCGGATGGCGGAAGATGAGCTTGTCGGCCTCCTTGTTGCAGACATCGGCAATGTCAAAGTCGCCTTTCTCACTGCCGAGCATACTGTAAAAGACGATGTGCTCCATGACATCGCCGAGCTCCTTGACAATCTCCGTCTTGTCACCCTCCATCAAGGCATCGCAAAGTTCGTATGCCTCCTCTATGGTATGAGGGCGCAACGACTCATTCGTCTGCTTCCTGTCCCAAGGACATTTCACCCTGAGCGTCTCCTGTACATCCAATAGTCTTCCGAAAGCCTCCAGCTTTTCCTCACGTGTATGCATAATTCCAACTTTATTTATTAATGTCTGCAGATACTTTACCGATAGGCTTGCCACTGCTCAGCCATATCATTTCAGCTCTGCTTTACTATATTTATTACAAAGGAAACATGCCATCCGCGGCAAGCAAAATGGCATTTCCCATGCCGTCTGCTGACGGTGTGCAGAGAAGCACGATACAAAAGTACACATAAAATTCCAAAAACTTGCACACGAACATAAAATAAGTGCAAAAAAATTCTTTTCTTACCAAAATAATGAGTAATTTTGTAGCAAATTTCTGTAAATATCATATGGATTGGCTAATAAACTTATTCACCGGCACTGAGTCTGTTGCGCATATAGCACTGCTTTATGCGTTGGTCATCGCAGTTGGTGTTTATCTTGGAAAAATCAAATTCGGCGGAATTGCACTCGGGGTAACATTTGTGCTTTTTGCCGGCATTGCCGCCGGTCATTTCGGCTTTACAGCCCCGGCTTCTATCCTGACATTCGTACAGGATTTCGGTCTTATCCTCTTCGTATTCATGATAGGTCTGCAAGTAGGTCCCGGCTTCTTCGAGAGCTTCAGGGAAGGCGGAGTGAAGATGAATGTCATGGCAATGAGCATCATTTTCCTCAATATTGCAGTGATGTTCGGATGCTACTATGCATTCTTCGACACAAGCGACCCTAACAACCTGCCGATGCTTGTGGGCACACTGTACGGTGCCGTGACAAATACTCCTGGTCTCGGTGCCGCCAACGAGGCTCTGTCGTCAGTCTTTTCAGACGGGGCGACTCCAGCTATCGCCAACGGCTATGCCTGTGCATATCCTCTCGGCGTTGTCGGAATAATAGGCGCGACAATCGCCATACGATTCATCACGAGGACAAGACTCGATAAAGAGGAGGAGGCTCTGGACATGCTGGGAGCAAACAACGCGACCAAGAAGCCGTACCTCATGCACCTTCTGGTGCGCAACTCATACATCTGCGGACGCACGATACTGGAGATACATGATTTCATGAAGCGTGATTTCGTGTTCTCACGTATACTCCGTGGCAACGAACTGATTATCCCTAAGCGCAACACTACCCTTGAACTGGGAGACAAGATCTACTGTGTCTGCGCGGAAGCTGACGCGGAAGCCATCGTGGCCTTCGTAGGCGAGAAGACCGAAGTCTCGGAGTTCAAGGAGCAGGAGGAGAAGAAGCAGATGATAAGCAAGCGTGTCCTTGTCACAAAACCTGAGATAAACGGCAAGACACTGGCAAAGATGCACTTCTCAAGCGTCTATGGCGTAAACGTGACACGAGTGACACGCCAGGGCATGGACCTCTTCGCGTCGAGCAACCTCGCGTTGCAGGTCGGCGACCGAGTGATGGTTGTCGGAGAAAAAACGAGTGTAGACCGTGTAGGCAGTATCCTCGGCAACTCGATAAAGCGTCTTGACCACCCTAATATAGCAACGATATTCGTAGGCATCGTGCTCGGAATACTCTTCGGAAGCATACCGTTCGCACTGCCTAACATCCCTGTGCCGCTGAAGCTCGGTATCGCCGGCGGTCCGCTTATCATAGCCATACTTATCGGACGGTTCGGACATAAGTTCCATCTTGTGACCTATACCACGACATCAGCCAACCTCATGTTGCGCGAGGTAGGACTTGTGCTGTTCCTTTCAAGTGTCGGCATAAAGGCCGGTGCGAACTTCGTCAACACCGTTGTCGCAGGTGACGGACTTCTGTACGTCCTGTGCGGATTCCTTATCACCGTAATCCCGATACTTATAATAGGGACAGTGGCACGCTTGAGATACAAGCTGAACTATTTCACCATTATGGGCATGATTGCCGGTTCTTATACCGATCCTCCGGCACTTGCATACGCAAACTCCGTATGCTCTAAAGAGGCTCCTGCCGTAGGATACTCCACGGTCTATCCGCTGACCATGTTCCTGCGTATCTTCACCGCACAGCTGATAATAATATTCTGCTGCGGATAAGCCACATGCAGTAGCCTGCACAAGCCTGATGACGCCCATCATGGCGACAACAAACAGCATATATCTTCATAAACTGACAGAATAGAAAAAAAACAAAACGACAAGAAACCAATGAAAAAAATCGGATTCCTGCTTGCGTTGATTGTCTGCATCTCGTCTGACGCTCTCGCCCAAGGGGCAAAGAACATCAAGATAAACGAGGTAATGACAGGCAATGACTCCAGCATCGTAGATGAGTTCGGAAAGCGTGAAGCATGGATTGAGCTATGCAACGCCTCATTCACGACGGTCAACATCCGCGGAATGTACATCACCACCGACAAGTCCGTACTCAACAAAGATCTCAGTGCTCCACAACGTCAGGCACTCATGTCACAAATTCCGAATGGTGACGAGCGCACAGTATTGACAGGACACCAGCATCTCCTCTTCTACTGTAACGGCAACCCTAAGGAGGGCTCGCTCCATATAACAGCAAAGGTATCTGCAGGAGAGCCTGTATGGGTAGCGCTTTATGACGGCAACGGTATCGAACTGATTGACTCTGTCTCCGTTCCCGCTCTTGCTGCCAACCAGTCTTATGCACGAAAGAAAGACGGTAGCGAGACCTGGATCGTATGCGACTCTGCCAATGTCACTCCTGGGATAGCCAACACCCCGAATATAAACGACAAGATAGCACGCACAAAGGCGGAGGATCCACATGGATTTGCCATCACCATACTTGCTATGGGCACAGTATTCGCATGTCTTGCACTGCTCTTTGTATTCTTCCGTGTGCTCGGTCTTGTCATGGACCATATCAACACGACAAAGAAGATAGCAAACGCCTATCCTCTCAAGCCTGTAACAAGCACTATCACCACTACAGCGAAAATAGGTGCAGAGGTGCTTGACACAACAGGAAAGCTGATGAAGGACGGTCTTAAACTCAAAGGTATCGACAAGAAAGTGTACATCGCCGTCATCGCCATGGCCATCAAGCAATACGAGGATGATGTACATGATGTCGAGTCTGGCATAATATCTATCAAGCCGAAGAACACATCCTGGAACGCTCCTAAATTCAATAATCAAGTAAAGAAATAGTTAGATTCCCCATTAAGAAACAAAACGAAGAAAACAATATATTATGGCAACATACCAATATACAGTGGAGGGTACTGATTACGAAGTAGATATCCTCGAAGTTCAGGACAAGGTGGCAAAAGTCACAGTCAACGGAGTAGAGTTTGAGGTGGAACTGAAACGCGCGCTGAAGCCTACCACGCGTCCTATACAGCAAGTACAGGCAGCACCGAAGGCCGCAGCACCTGCTGCAACAGTACAGCAGCCGAAGCCTGTTGTCCCTGCCGGTGCCGGTCAGCATGTCCTCGCTCCACTGCCGGGAACGATTATCGAACTGAAGGTCAATGTCGGAGACACGGTAAAGCAGGGCGACACGGTGCTTATCCTTGAAGCCATGAAGATGCAGAACAATATTGAGGCAGAATGTGACGGACAGGTGACATCTGTGCTGGTAAAGGCTGGTGACACAGTAATGGAAGGAGCTCCGCTCATCACTATAGGATAATGGCAAACCGTTAAGAAAAAAGAATCATGGAAACATTTCTGAATTTCCTTAAAGGCAACTTCTTCGATTTCCTCACATACACAGGCTTTGCCAATGCAGAAATAGGAAATCTCATAATGATTGCTGTCGGTGCTTTCTTTATCTGGCTTGCCATAAAGAAGGACTTCGAGCCACTGTTGCTTGTCCCTATCGGCCTTGGCATCATACTGGGAAACATACCGTTCAAGACCGACGCAGGACTGGAGATAGGACTGTATGAGGACAACTCCGTGCTGAACATCTTCTACCAAGGCGTAAAACAGGGATGGTATCCTCCCCTGGTGTTCCTCGGCATCGGTGCGATGACCGATTTCACTGCACTCATTGCAAACCCGAAGCTCGTACTTATCGGCGCTGCCGCACAGTTCGGCATTTTCGGTGCATACATGACAGCCCTCGCCCTCGGTTTTGAACCGAATCAGGCGGCAGGCATCGCCATCATCGGTGGTGCCGACGGTCCGACAGCCATATTCCTCAGTTCAAAGCTATGCCCGAACCTTATGGGTGCGATAGCCGTCTGCGCATACTCGTACATGGCTCTTGTGCCTGTAATACAGCCACCTCTCATGCGTCTGCTCACGACAAAGAAGGAGCGCGTCATAAAGATGAAGGCTGGACGTGAGGTATCACAGACGGAGCGTATCCTCTTCCCTATCATCGGCTTGCTCATCACCACATTCATCGTGCCTTCAGGAATGCCGCTTCTGGGAATGCTCTTCTTCGGAAACCTCCTGAAAGAGTCCGGCAAGACAACACGTCTTGCAAAGACAGCAGGCTCTTCGCTCAATGATATCATCGTGATGCTCCTTGGACTTACCGTAGGATGCTCCACACAGGCAAGCGAGTTCCTCACCATGAAGACGATATTCATCTTCGCGCTTGGCGCCTGCGCCTTTGTCGTAGCGACATGTTCAGGCGTGCTCTTCGTCAAGTTCATGAATCTCTTCCTGCCAGAGCGCAAGAAGCTGAATCCGCTTATCGGCAACGCAGGTGTCTCTGCAGTTCCGATGTCGGCACGTATATCCAACAACCTCGGTCTTGAATATGACCGTAAGAACTTCCTTCTCATGCACGCCATGGGTCCTAATGTAGCAGGCGTAATCGGCTCTGCCGTGGCCGCCGGCGCATTGCTCGGCTTCCTCTCGTAAGCCGTAAAAGCGGGTTCCCGTGGGCCGAAGAATGGAGTAACGCTAAAGAAAATAAATCACAAAGGCATGAGATTATACAAGATTGATTGGCCGATGTGATGATATATTAACGATTTTGTTCCGTAAACTTATGAAGCAAAACATATTCCGTGGTCTTGGCATAGCCTTGATTACACCTTTTACAGAGACTGGTAACATCGACTTCAACGCCATCAAAAGACTTGTGGAGTACCAGATAAGCAATGGTGCAGATTTTCTCTGCATCCTTGCCACTACAGGTGAGACTCCTTGTCTTACGGCGCAAGAATGTCTTGACGTGCAGCATTTCATTGTAAATCTTGTCAACGGACGTGTACCGATCGTCATCGGTTGCGGAGGAAACAATACGGCTGCTATCGTTGAAAAGTTGCAGACAGGAGATTTCAAAGGCATTGACGGAATACTTAGCGTATGTCCTTACTATAACAAGCCTTCGCAGGAAGGTCTCTTCCAGCATTTCAAGGCCATCGCCGACGCTACAAGTCTCCCTGTCATATTATATAATGTACCGGGACGTACAGGCGTGAACATGAAGGCAGAGACAACGGTGCGTCTTGCCAAAGCCTGCGAGAACATAGTGGCTGTAAAGGAGGCGAGCGGCAATCTTGAGCAAGTAGACGAGATACTGAAGAACAAGCCTGATGGCTTTGCCGTCCTATCCGGCGATGACTCCCTGACATATCCTATGATAGCATGTGGCGCGGAAGGTGTCATCTCCGTCATAGGAAACGCTCTTCCAAGGGAGTTCTCACGCATGATACGTCTGGAGAAACGAGGTGAATTCGAGGCTGCCTTGAAGATACACCACAAGTTCACAGACCTGTATTCCCTCCTCTTCGTAGACGGCAACCCTGCCGGAGTAAAGGCACTGCTACATGAAATGGGATACATCGAGAATGTCCTGCGTCTGCCGCTTGTACCGACACGTGTACAGACTGTGCAGAAGATGTCGCAGATACTCAAAGACCTGAAAATATAAATCACTATTGATGAAAAGAGTTCTTTTTATAGACCGTGACGGAACGCTCATCCATGAGCCAGCCGACGAACAGATAGACGCCTTTGACAAACTGAAATTTGTCAAAGGTGTTTTCAGAAATCTCAGTTTTATCCGCCAGCATCTCGACTTCGAGTTTGTCATGGTAAGCAACCAGGACGGCCTTGGCACAGAGTCTTTCCCGGAGGAAACATTCTGGCCTGTACACAATTTCATCCTTCAGACACTTGAGGGAGAAGGAGTGACTTTTGACGATATACTCATCGACCGCCATTTCCCTGAAGACAACAGCCCGTACCGTAAACCTGGCACAGGAATGCTGACAGAGTACATAAAGGACTCTAATCTCAATCCCCAATACCATTCCGTCTCTTCCTCACGACAGGGAGACAATGTCGGTGATGTCTCAGCCCCTCAAGATAAAGAACCGAAATATGACCTCGTAAACAGCTATGTCATAGGAGACCGTGCCACAGACCGACAGCTGGCAGAGAACATCGGATGTAAGGCTCTCATACTCGGCGAGGACATGACATGGGACAGAATCACCGAGATACTCTTTGCCGGAGAACGCATCGCAGAAGTCAGACGCACCACAAAAGAGACCGATATTCATGTTAGAATGAACCTTGACGGAAAAGGCATCTGCGACATAAGCACTGGTCTCGGATTCTTTGACCACATGCTTGAGCAGATAGGCAAGCACGGCATGATAGACCTTACCATACATACCAATGGAGACCTCCATGTCGACGAGCACCATACCATAGAAGACACAGCCATCGCCATAGGAGAATGTCTGGCGGAGGCTCTCGGCAACAAGCGCGGAATAGAGCGTTACGGCTACTGCCTCCCTATGGATGATTGCCTGTGCTCCGTGGCTCTCGATTTCGGCGGCAGGCCATGGCTTGTCTGGGACGCGGAATTCCATCGAGAGAAAATCGGGGAAATGCCTACCGAGATGTTCCTGCACTTCTTCAAATCCCTTTCCGATGCTGCAAAGATGAACCTCAACATCAAGGCTGAAGGCACAAACGAGCACCACAAGATAGAGGGTATCTTCAAGAGCCTTGCCCGTGCACTGAAGATGGCTGTAAAACGGGACATATACAAGTTTGAACTGCCATCTACCAAAGGTATGCTCTGATACACTCCATAAAGACAACATATTCGTATATAAGCAAGCAAACAAAATCAAACGATACCGTATACTACAAAATACGTGTCTGAATCCTTTATATATACATTGATTTTGTTTACTTGCATATCCTGCAACACAATCTGATATGAAAGAACATACGTCCCAGCCTGCAATGATAGAAATATCACATGCCAAGGTGAACAATCTCAAGGACATCTCCATAAATATCCCAAGAGACAAGTTCATCGTCATAGCCGGAGTGTCAGGTTCCGGCAAGTCATCACTTGCCTTCGACACCCTCTATGCCGAAGGACAGAGACGCTATGTAGAATCCCTCTCAAGCTATGCCCGACAGTTTCTCGGCAGAATGCTCAAGCCCGAATGCGACTATATCAAGGGGCTGCCGCCCGCAATAGCCATCGAACAGAAGGTCATATCACGCAATCCACGCTCCACAGTGGGCACGAATACCGAGATTTACGAATATATGCGACTGCTTTTCGCACGCATAGGACGGACCTTCTCGCCTGTCTCCGGACAGGAGGTGAAGAAGCATTCCGTGGAAGATCTCATAGCCTGTATGCTCTCATACCAGAAAGGCACGAAATTCATCATCACCGCCCCACTCCATCTGCCTGAAGGAAGAACACTTGAACGCCAGCTGGAGATGTCTGTGCAGGCCGGCTATGCACGCCTATATTATAAAGGTGAGATACTCCGCATAGACGAACTTGGAGAACGGACACAAGACATCAATGCCGCCGAAGCACATATCCTCATAGACAGAATGAGCGTCGATGACAGCAAGGACACCATATCAAGGCTCTATGACTCTGCCGAGACAGCCTTCTATGAAGGCAGGGGAATATGCCGCCTTGTATTCCTTCCGGCAATGATAGAGCACGAGTTCTCCACAAAGTTCGAGGCCGATGGCATAACATTCGAGGAACCGTCAGACAACCTTTTCTCATTCAATTCCCCTGTCGGCGCATGCCCTTCCTGTGAAGGATTCGGCAAGATTGTAGGCATTGACGAGAAACTTGTCATACCCAATCCTTCGCTGTCCGTCTACGACGGCTGTGTGCAATGCTGGCACGGTGAGAAGATGAAGGTATGGAAAGAAGAGTTCTGCCGTCGCGCCGAGAAAGACAATTTCCCTATCTTCGAGCCATATTTCTCTCTCTCAAAGCAACATAAGAGCTGGCTCTGGCACGGACTGCCGTCAGAGGAGGGCATGGACTGCCACGAGAAGGTTTCCCTTGACGAGTTTTTCCGTATGCTCAAGGAGAACCAATACAAGATACAATACCGTGTCATGCTCGCACGCTACCGCGGCAAGACCGTTTGCCCTGATTGCGGCGGCACACGCCTACGCAAAGAGGCCGGTTACGTAAAGATATGCGGCAAGAATATAATGCAACTCATAGAGATGCCTATCTGCGAACTGCAGGAATGGTTCCGCACCATAAAACTCACTGAGCACGAGCAGGGTATCGCCAAAAGACTACTGACGGAGATAAACTCACGCCTGCAGTTTCTCATGGATGTCGGTCTCGGTTACCTCACCCTCAACCGCCCTTCCAACACATTGTCAGGCGGCGAGAGCCAGCGCATCAATCTATGCACCAACCTCGGTTCGTCTCTGGTAGGCTCGCTTTACATACTCGATGAGCCGTCCATAGGACTCCATCCTCGTGACACCGACAGACTCATAAAGGTCTTGAGAAAGCTGCAGGAGATAGGCAATACCGTCATCGTCGTAGAGCATGACGAGGAAATCATGCGTGCCGCCGACTATCTCATAGACATCGGACCTGACGCTGGAAGGCATGGAGGCGAGGTCGTCTTCGAGGGTGACATGAAACAGATAGCGGAACTCGGCGAGAAGGACATAACCTTGTACTCACGCAGCCACACGGTAGAATATCTGACACATGCCGAGACCATTGCCATACCGCCAAGCCGCCGCCGATGGAACCAGCATATCACAATCAAGTCGCCTCTGATGAACAATCTCAAAGGCATGGACGTACATATACCGCTGAACTGCATGACCGTAGTCACAGGTGTCTCCGGCTCCGGCAAATCGTCACTGATAAAGGGCATATTGTATCCTGCACTGAAGCGCCATCTCGGAGAGGTTTGCAACGCACCTGGGGAATATGGCGGTCTGGACGGTGCCCTGAGCGCTATAAAGCACGTGGAGTTCGTCGACCAGAACCCTATTGGAAAATCCACACGCTCCAACCCTGCGACATACGTCAAGGCCTACGACGCCATACGACAGTGGATGGCAGACATGCCACTGTCAAAGCAGATGGGCTTCACGCCACAGCATTTCTCCTTCAATGCCGAGGGCGGACGCTGTGAGGAATGCAAGGGTGCCGGCACGATAACCGTCGAGATGCAGTTCATGGCAGACCTCGAACTCGAGTGCGAGGCATGTCACGGCAAACGCTTCAAGCACGACATACTCGAGGTGAGATACAAGGGGAAGAATATCCATGACATACTCGACATGACTATAAACCAGGCGATCGAGTTCTTCTCTGAAGACACTCTCGCAAAGACTATCGTCAACCGCCTAAAGCCATTGCAGGACGTCGGACTCGGATATATCCGGCTCGGACAGAACTCCTCTACACTGTCAGGCGGTGAGAACCAGCGCGTCAAACTCGGATATTTCATCGGACAGGAGAGACAAGACCCTACCCTCTTCATCTTCGACGAACCGACCACCGGACTTCATTTCCACGACATCAAACGTCTCCTTGCAGCCTTTGACGCACTGATAAAGCGTGGACATTCTGTGCTAATCATCGAGCACAACCTCGATGTCATAAAGTGTGCCGACCATATCATAGACCTCGGCCCTGACGGCGGACATAAAGGTGGTAACGTCGTGTGTACAGGTACGCCGGAGGAAGTCGCAAAATGTAAGAAAAGCATTACAGGCCAGTTTCTTATAGACAAGATACGGCTGTGAGGTATGACTTGTGAGGTATGGTAATCTCCGTAAAACTGCACACCGTATAACCATAAAACCGTAAAACCGTATTACATGAAAGAGCTTCTTTTTATCTTCATCGGTGGCGGTGCAGGCTCAGTGATGCGCTTCATGGCATCAATGCTGTGGCAACACATGTCCTTGAATCCACGGTTTCAGGACACAGTCATGCCATGGCCGACACTGTTTGTCAACGTCCTCGGCTGTTTCCTCATATCACTGTTCTACAAGCACTCCGAGGCATGGGGACTGACCATTGAGATGCGGCTGTTGCTCACCACCGGACTGTGCGGAGGCTTCACGACATTCTCCACCTTCTCATACGAAGGTCTCACGCTGCTCCGCGAAGGATATATTGCCACCTATCTCATGTATATCGCCCTGAGCATCGTCCTCGGACTCCTCGCCGCAGTCCTGCCGTTTGTAATAAAATAACCATACAAAACAGAAATCGTAAACATTAACACTAAAACGCATCATGGTAAACGATTAAACGATTTATAACAATCTTATATCACATCCAAACTATATGTCCTTCTGGAATAGAATTATAGACACAATCAATGGGGCAGAGAACAAACCAGCTCATTTACAGGAAGTATCACATGATGCCTCTCGCTATGTTCTTGTAGATGTTGAGGTTGGATTAAAGGATAATAAGATTCATGATATTGGAGCTCTACGATGGGACGGAGCAATATATCATTCCGCAAACAGGCGAGAGCTGATGGATTTCTTAAAAGATGCGGATTTTATCTGTGGACATAACATCATCAATCATGATGCAAAATATCTGTTTGGAGAAGAGATATGCAGATTTTTACTCGTTGACACACTGTTTGTGTCACCATTACTTTTCCCAGAACGTCCGTATCATCACTTGCTGAAAGACGACAAGCTGGTAAGCGACCAGATGAACAATCCTGTCAACGACTGTGAGAAAGCTCGTGATTTATTGATGGATGAAACAGCTCGATGGGAAGAACTGTCTGCCTCAATGAAGGCTATCTACTCAACTCTGCTTCAAGACCATGATGAGTTCAAGGGATTTCTCGCCTTCGTCAATGCCAAAGTCTGTAAGAAAGAGACATTAGCAAAGTTGATTCGTTCAGAATATATAGGAAAGATTTGCGAACATGCAGATCTTGAAAGCATGATAAACCTGTATCCCTGTGAACTGGCATACGCACTTGCATTGATAGCTACCACAGACCATCGTTCCATCACACCGGCATGGGTGCTGCATAACTACCCGAATGTGGAGAATCTGATACAACTTCTCCGACATACAAAATGTACAGAAAGTTGTACTTATTGCAATAAAGACCTTGATGTCCTTGTTAATCTGAAATTGTTCTTCGGCTTTGATAAGTTCCGTACCTACGAAGGCGAACCGCTACAGGAGAATGCCGCACGTGCAGCCGTTGAGCATAAATCGTTGCTCGCCATCTTCCCTACAGGCGGAGGGAAATCACTGACATTCCAGTTGCCGGCCTTGATGGAAGGACGTTCGGTGCATGGGCTTACAGTTGTCATATCACCCTTGCAGTCATTGATGAAAGATCAGGTGGATAATCTGGCTGCAAGAGGTATTACGGACGCAGTCACTATCAACGGTTTGCTCGATCCGATTAGCCGTTCAGAAGCTATTCAACGGGTGATGAACGGTGATGCTTCGCTATTGTATATTGCTCCAGAGATGCTTCGGTCGAAGACAATAGAGAAGATATTGCTGACACGCCATGTAGTACGCTTTGTAATAGACGAAGCGCATTGTTTTTCCTCTTGGGGACAGGACTTCCGTGTGGATTATCTCTACATTGGCAAGTTTATCAGTCAATACCAAAAGAATAAAAAATGTCGTGAACCAATACCCGTTTCCTGCTTTACTGCAACTGCTAAGCAGAAAGTGATACAGGATATTTGCGACTATTTCAAATATACACTCAACCTCGACCTTCAGATTTTTGCATCTTCGGCAACTCGTACCAACCTACGTTATTCGGTAATTCACGCTGATACGGATGAGGATAAGTACATGAAATTACGTTCTTTGATAGCAGAATCATCATGTCCTACCATTGTGTATGTTTCCCGAACCAAACGTACAAGACAACTGGCAGATAAGCTCACAAGAGACGGCTTCAAAGCTTTGCCATTCAATGGCAGGATGGATGCGGAAGACAAAATCATCAATCAGGAAGCATTCATGAAGGATCAGGTACGCATCATTGTGGCAACCTCTGCCTTTGGAATGGGCGTTGACAAAAAAGATGTGGGGCTGGTGATACATTATGACATTTCCGATTCATTAGAAAATTATGTCCAAGAGGCTGGTCGTGCCGGTCGTGATCCGCATCTCGAAGCTCGCTGTTTTGTACTGTATAGCGATACCGACCTTGACAAACATTTCATCTTGCTCAATCAGACAAAGCTGAGCATTAGCGAGATACAGCAGATATGGAAAGCCGTAAAGGACTTGACCAGACAACGTATGCGTGCATGTTGCTCTGCATTGGAAATAGCCAGGAAGGCTGGTTGGGACGACTCGGTATCTGACATTGAGACACGTGTACGGACGGCTCTGGCAGCATTGGAACAGGCTGGTTATTTAGAGCGCGGCAACAATGTACCACATGTCTATGCCACGGGAATAACCGTGAAAAACATAGACGAAGCCCGCAGACGTATCACGGAATCCTTGCTTTTTGAGAATGAGGAGATAGAAAAGGCAGTGCGCATCATAAAGTCGCTGATATCGCAGAAGCATATTGCCAAGGCTCAAGACGCAGAAGCAGAATCGCGCATAGATTATCTGGCTGACATTCTCGGACTGAGCAAGGGCGAAGTTGTCTCCTGCGTGGAGCGTATGCGCCAAGAAGGCATTCTGGCCGATTCGAAGGATATATCTGCCTTTCTTGGCGATGCAGGAGAATCGGAAAATAAGTCAAAACGTCTGTTGGAACGGTTTACTAAACTTGAACGTTATATCCTCAGACAGATACCTGATGATGCACTCCGCATATCATATAAGCAACTGAACGATAACGCGCAGAAAGAAGGTGTCGAGACTGCGACAGAAAAAGATATCCGCACATTGTTATATTTCTTGACGGTCAAAGGCTATACACGTAAGAAAGAGGATGTCGCACACAATATAGAGGTATCTCGCCAAGTGGATATGGAGTCAACTCTGAAGCGTTTTGAGAAACGTATGGAGATATGCCAGTTCACGATAGGATGGCTGTACAGACTTACAACACCAGTCACGGACGAAGGAGCAAAGAAAAATGGTGTCCAGTTCTCTGTCGTGGAGTTGCTGAATGATTTGAAAGCTAATGGACAGGGCATATTCGGAACCTTGCAGGACGTACAGTTGGAAGATGTAGAGGAGTCTTTGCTCTACCTGTCGAAGATTGGTGCCCTGAAACTGGAGGGAGGTTTCCTTGTGCTCTATAATGCAATGGACATACGTCGTATCAAAGATAGCAGACTGCGGTATAAACAAGAGGACTACCGTATGCTTAGTGAATTCTACAAACAGAAGATTCAGCAAGTGCATATTGTGGGCGAGTATGCCAATCTGATGGTACGAGACTATCATGCAGCTCTACAGTATGTGCAGGATTACTTCCAGATGGATTACAAGCGGTTTGTTTCGAAATATTTTAAAGGAGAACGTGTACGGGAAATAGAACGAAATGTCACTCCAGAGAAATATAAGCATATTTTTGGTATGCTCTCTGCAAAACAGATGGAGATTATCTCCGACAAGGAATCGCGTTGTATAGTGGTTGCGGCTGGCCCTGGCAGTGGTAAGACGCGAGTCCTGGTACATAAGCTCGCCTCGCTGCTATTGCTCGAAGATGTAAAGCATGAACAGCTATTAATGCTCACTTTCTCGCGTGCAGCAGCTATAGAGTTCAAACAACGGCTGATGGGGCTCATCGGCAATGCGGCTCATTTTGTAGAAATCAAGACATTCCATTCCTATTGTTTTGACCTGTTGGGCAGAATCGGCAATCTCGATGATGCAAAGGATGTGGTAGCGCGTGCAGCACAAATGATTAGGGATGGAGAAGTCGAGCCGAATCGTATTGCCAAGACAGTCATGGTTATTGATGAGGCACAGGATATGAGCGATGAGGAATATGCCTTAGTACACGCCTTGATGACAACCAACGAGGAGATGCGTATCATTGCCGTTGGCGATGATGACCAGAATATATTTGAATTCCGTGGTTCAGACTCACGATACATGACAAAACTACTTCAAGAATCCGAAGGCCGACTTATTGAAATGACAGAGAACTACCGCAGTTCGCGGAATGTAGTCGATTTTGCCAACACATTTGTGAGTGGAATAAAAGGACGAATGAAGAGCGAGCCCATCATTTCCATGAATCATAAAGAAGGTTTTGTCAGCATTCACCATCATGTTTCACACACGATGTACCAGCCTCTTATCGATGATTTGTTGGCTCACCGTGGGGAAAGCTCAACCTGTGTGTTGACCCAAACCAATGAGGAGGCAGTCATCCTTGTTGCTTTATTGCGCAAATACGGATTGAGCAGCAAATTGATACAGAGTATGGATGGCTTCAAGTTCTGGAATATGGCTGAGGTGCGTATGTTCCTTAAGTTAATAAACAGTAGCGTACATACACCAGTCATTCCTGATAATATATGGGAAAATGCTAAGCACAAGACTCTTGCCATGTATGCAGATTCTTCGAGCCTCCATTACCTGCAACGGTGTATCTCGATATTTGAGCAGACTAATAAAACAAAGTATCACACCGATTTCAAGGAATTTGTCTTTGAGTCGTCGGTCGAGGATTTCTGTGACCTTACAGGTGCAGACGTAGTGGTGTCTACAATACATAAGGCCAAAGGGCGTGAATTTGATGATGTTTATATGCTCATCACGAGTCCACAACACATCCAGAACGAAGTGCTACGCAGATATTATGTAGGGGCTACCCGAGCAAAAGAGCGCCTGTTCATCCATACCGACTGTTCTCTTTTCGACCGTATGCCTGCTGATGAACACCATGGCTGCCAACAGCTGTATGACATGCCTGACGAAATTGTTCTTCAGTTGTCGCATAAGGATGTAAACCTTGGTTTCTTCAAATCGCGAAAAAATAAGATACTTGCCCTCAGAGCAGGTCAGACACTGCGTTTTGACAAGAACTATCTTTATGACTGTTGTACGGATATGACTGTTGCACAATTATCACAGAAGATGCAAGGAGAGTTGCGCCTTTGGGCTGAAAAAGGATATTCTGTCATATCCGCTTCCATCCGTTTTATTGTGGCATGGCGTCCGAAGGATGCACCGAAAGAAGAAAAGGAACATGCCGTATTGCTCGTTGATTTAATACTAAAAAAGGGAGAGAGAATATCATAATACAATGCTCTGAAAATATCGTATTTTCAGAAAACATAGAACTACTGATGAACAAGCATAAAAAAAGAATAGTCTTCATAGGAATGACTGTATTACATCGTTCCTGTGAAGACCTCAAAATATTAGAACCATTTCCCGACAAAGTTATGTTACGAGAAGTATGGTGACACTTTACCATATCAAGTGTGTCACTTGATATATTGAAATGTCACACTTGATATTATAAAAGGTCACCTTTGATGTCGCAAACTAATACTGCATTGTAAAACACTGATAACCATATCATTTACGAACAACAACAAAATATCGGAAATATCCTGATAACACGCGGGATGAAACAATAATCCTCGACTGCTGACTGTCAGCAATCGAGGATTATTTCTTTATGTCTTCACGCTTCACAATATGACACAAAAAAAGCGTTGTGGAAGCTGTGAGATATATTGGCGAAAACTTACTCTGCAGACTTTGCTGTCTCCTTTTTCGGTTTACGGCGCTGGCGGTTCGGCTTCTTTCCTGCTCCTGCGTCCTTATTCTGCCGTGGCTTTCCACCCTTTGCGGTACGTGGGGCTTTGGCATTGCGTGGAGTCCCGGCATTACGCCGTGCACCCTGCTTTGGCCTTGCGCCGCCTTTCCTTGGCAACTTATAGTCAGGGCCCTGGTCAAGACCGTCGGGCATAGGATTCTTGGTGACCTCACGCTCAAGGAATTTCTCTATCGCCTTGAAATAATAGATATCGTCCTCGCTGACGAGGGTAATGGCGCGTCCGTCTCTCTGTGCGCGTGCGGTGCGTCCGATACGGTGCACATAGTCCTCGGCATCGTGTGGCACATCGTAATTTATCACCATAAGGATATCGTCAATGTCTATTCCTCGGGAGACGATGTCGGTAGCGACAAGGACATCTATCTGTCCTGACTTAAAGCGGAACATTATCTCGTCACGCTCTGCCTGTGTGAGATCGGAGTGCATCGCGCCGCAGTTTATCTTCATGCGTGTGAGCTTGGTCGTGATGTCCTTGACCTTTGTCTTCTTTCCAGAGAAGATGATGACGCGCTGAAGGTCACCTTGGCGGAAGATGCTCTCTATGATGCGGAGCTTCTGCGGTTCGTAGCATACATACGCCGACTGCTGTATCTTCTCAGCAGGCTTGGAGACGGCGATTTTCACCTCTACAGGATTCTTCAGAATAGTCTTTGCCAGCTCCTCTATCTTCTCCGGCATAGTGGCGGAGAACATTATGGTCTGGCAAGTAGGAGGCAGCTCCTTGGCTATCTTCATGATATCCTCGGAGAAACCCATATCGAGCATACGGTCTGCCTCGTCAAGGATAAAAAACGAGCATCGAGAGAGGTCAAGATTGCCTATCTGGAGATGGGATATCAGTCGTCCAGGCGTGGCAATGACGAGTCCTGCGCCCTCTCTCATGGCTTTCACCTCCTGGTCGAAGCGGTTGCCGTCGTTTCCGCCATAGACTGGTATGGAAGAGATGCCGTCGAGGTAGTATCCGAATCCCTGCATGGCCTGGTCTATCTGCTGTGCGAGCTCTCTTGTCGGTGACATTATGACGCAGTTGATGGCGTCACTTGGGAAATCGGCAGGGTAATCATCTATCAGGGAGAGCACCGGCAGAAGGTATGCCGCTGTCTTTCCTGTGCCTGTCTGTGCTATGCCCAGCACATCCTCTCCGTTGAGGATGTGTGGTATGGTGCGTTCCTGAATTGGTGTGCACTCCTCGAACTTCATGTCGTAGAGAGCGTCAAGTATGTTATCCGATAAATCTAATTCTTCAAATTTCATTCTATTTGGTTGTCTGGTTGTTTAGTGGTTTGGTTGTTTGGTTGTTTAGTTAATGGTTATAGGTCTTGGGTGTCGGTCACAGGAAGAGTAATATCCGTAAAACCGCATAGAACCGTATAAACCGCCTAACAGTAAAACCGCACAACCGTATTTGTTTTAATTAACTTCAAGCACCTTTGAGGCCTCCATCGCAGAGAACTCCGGCGCATAGGCACAGGAGACGGTGCAGACGCCCTGCTGATACCTGCCTTCACGGTCTACGTAATACTCTGTCTCGATGATGTGTGTACCTCGTGCCATCTTGTCAAAATAGTAGTTGGTCATACGGTCCTTACTCTCACGGTAATATCCGCTCCATGAGCCGCGCGCAAGTCCTTCTGTCCTTGCCGCCTCGTAACCGCTCAGCTGGCGTACCGGTTCGAGACAAGCGGCGTGGTTGTCCGTTACCTTGACGAAATCGTAGTCACGGTCAGCTACTATGGTAAGACGCACAGTGACCTTGCTGCCTGCAGCGAGTTTCTTCTCGCCGAGTATCTCATGCTTTATGGAGAAACCCGTGCCGCGGGTCTTCACAGACGACAGCGGAGCACGCTGTGTGACAAGCAGTCCACCCCATGCTGTACCTTTGGAGTCCTTGACGGCGGAGAACACTGTCTGTCCCTGCTCTATGCCGACAGTCTCGCCATCCTTCACCTCCTTGTCGCCGAGGGTGAGACGGCTTACGATATTGCGGTCGAGATTCAAGTCATGGTTGCCGCTGATAAACGCCCATACGGCATCAGCCGTGTTTGCGGAGTTGTCCCACTGCTGTGTGCGCTTCTCGTGAAGAAGCCACTGCTGCATCTCCTCCACAGTCCGCTGGTCGTCAGGGCAGACTATACGCAGAGCCTCTATCGCCGCCACCTCCGTAGGTATCTTGTAGTTGCGCCAAGAGTAGAAAGCCTTTCTTGTATCATAGAAGCGGCCTGCCTCCGGAGTGTATACAGAGTATTGCTTCATGCTCTCGATGAACTCCAGCGCCTTGGCTTTCTTGCCGTGAAGGGCGAGAATCACCGCGCTGTGAGCCTTGCCGTAGATAGTGAACTCGGCAGGAACTTTCTCCATCAGTCCAATGAGAAACTTTATATCCGCCTCGGCCTTAGTGCCGAAAGTCTTGCCGCTCTTCCTCTGCAAAGCGCAGATGTAGAGGATATCCGTGGCAAGTTCGGAAGGATGCACACCCTTTAAGGACTTCATCTTGCGCAAGTCCTTCACCTCCTTGCCGAGCACATTGAGGAGATACGGCATGGCCTTCTGCAACATGCTGTCGGTCTCCGCTGTACCTATGTATTTATGGTGCAGGCGTGCAAAATATCTTGCGACACTTGCCGTCATGTAGGCAGAACCCTCCATGCCTTTCCACCATGACCATGAGCCATCGGTACGCTGCAGCTCGCGAAGCTCACGTGCCAATGATGTCACCAGCGTGTCAGGTGTCTGGGCTGGATACATCGTGCCGACATACAACGCCGTCGCCAAGGATATGGCATCCTTGTGCTCAGGACGTATTATATGAGGAATGGCATCGAGCACCATGCCCTCGGCGTTTGCCGTGAATCTCACCGTCATCCTGCGGTCTGTACTACCCTTTATGAGCAAGTCCTTGATGTCTGTGGTATAGAGGCTGTCGCCACGCTGGGTGAATGCTATGGTAGTTGTGGTCTCCTCCACAGCTGGGAGTACAGGGATATAGTGCTGCTCGCCATCGCTTGCCCCATTAGGAACACTGGCGACAACACGGTAGACAAGCACACTGTCACTGAACGTAATGACCGGAGCTTCAAGGGCTACAGTCTCCGAACGGTTGGCACCGAGAGCGACAGAGGTCTTCTTCTCCCATATGACTTTCTCAGCGTCAGAGGAGAGAAGCTGCATGATGACATCGGCAGTGATATCCTCGTCTGTGGTATTGCTTACCGTTGACGCAAAGACCGGACGGTCGCCGATACGGCGGTCGCCTTCGCGGAGGAAACGAGGGACATTAGGCTTGACGATGATGTCCTTGCGTGCCACGCAGGTTGTGTCGACAAAGGCGTGACGCATCTTGTCGTCATGGACGAAACCGAGGAAGCGCCATGTCGTCATGGTCTCCGGCATGGTGAACGATATTGTCATATTGCCGTCCTTGTCTGCCACGAGCGACGGTGTGAAATATGCTGTCTCACCGAGGTCTGTGCGAACAAGTGTGGAGAGATCTGCCACACTGCCGCCATCTATACCGCCACTCTCTGCACTGTCATTGCTCTCTTCCTCGATTGTCTCCACTGCAGCATAACTGCCGACTGCGGTCGATGCAGCCTCTTTGCTTTGTGAGACAATGCAAAAGGCCTTATTTTCCTTCCTCTTCATAAGCGGCATCACTTCACGGTCAGACTTTATAACTGGAGGCGTGAACTCATAATTAAACAGTTCTGGTTTGAACCGTGCATAGTCTATTAACTTCTCTGTAAGGTACTTGTATGCCGCAAATTTGCTGCACCAGAAGTCCCTGGAATCTTTTATCACCCAATCAGCAGATAGATAGAAACTGTTACGTATAATCTGCGCGCTCCAGCTCAACCGCGCCTCGGCATCAAGGCTCTTGTCGTATATTGTAGCTATCATGGAAGCGTATCCGACAGGATTTCCCTTACTGCTATTTATACGCAGGCTCCATGTCTCCAAAGCTCCCGGGTGTGTCTTGTCCCTGAAAGTGGTCCATACCGGCATGAGGCGGAGGTCCGGCTGCGGGCGCTTGATAGTCTCGGCGAATCTATATGTCTGGCCGTTCCTTATCGCTACACATCTCAGATAAAGCTCCTCGCCATATTCCTTTTTATAAGAGAACTTGCGTGAATACGAGCCTTTGACGGTGAATGTACCGTTCTCTATGCACTTATCGTCTGCGAAGAGCGAGTAACGTACATACAAAGGCTGGCGTGATGCCGTATCCTTTACAGTGAAAAGGACATTGCCCTGCTGAGGGAAAGCCTTGTCACTGACCTCAAACTTCGGTTTGTCGCTCTTCTCTTCACCATTATCCGAAGCATTGAAGAAATCCTTCCATACAGAATTGGCAGTCCTTGCCCTGACATAGGTTCTTGCCTCACGCGACTCGCCGTCCTTGCCGGTCACCTTGGCGGTAATCTCATATATGAACATGCTGAAGCCTTCCTCCGGCAACGTGACATGGAGAGGAATGACAACCCTGCCTTCGCTGTCTGTAACGGTTTTTACATTCTCGGCTATCAGGCGTGGGGTGCTGAAACGGAAGAAATGAGGACGGCGCTTCACCGTATACTCGACAACGGCGTTGCTGACAGGAAGCGACGTGAATGTCTTTGCCTCGAAAGCCACCGCTACACTGTCGCCATGGAGATAAATGCTGTCGGGAGAGGCGTATCTCGTATCGTCGCGGACGGCATTGACATCAAATGTAGGACGCTTATATTCCTCAACCCTGACAAAAGTGCTGGCATATACGCTGTGTGCCGTCTTTGCAGTGATGGAGAAACGGCCATTCTTCGCAAGGTTTTTCGGTATAGCAAACTCAAATCCTGCATTGCCATGAGTGTCCGTTATGACGGAATCCGTGTATATTTCCTTGTATTCCGCATCCATGATGGATATATTCACCTGCCTGCCCGGAACAACATGAATGGAGTCTATATCGGCGGCTTTGTGCGCCACGACACTGCCCTTTATCGTCTGGCCCGGACGATATATGGCCCTGTCCGTGAAGAGCGTCAGTATATCCTTCTCTTCCTTGTGTCCGTCATAGTAGAAACCGCAGAAATAAGACCTTCTTCTAAAAGCCTTATCCGAAGATGTATAGGCATAGACACCATTCTGCATAAAGTCGCCGCTGAAGATAGCCTCGCCGTCTTTGGATGTCACAGCAGTATATGTATTGACAGTTTTGTCTCTCATCCGCTGGGTAAGTATAATATTACAGGATGGAATTCCCTTGCCTGTCGTCGCCGATACGGCTACAAGTCGCTGGCGGTTCTTGTCGAGAGGAAGGGCGAGTATCGCTATGTCCGAGTTGTACATGACCTCGTATGCGACAAGTCCATTTGCCGATGTCTTGACGAGATACACACCGACAGGAAGCTGCGGACGCTCAAGTGTGTCATTCACTATCTCCCATGGCTTGCTGGAAGAGTAGTCGCGCGATATGACATGAACGGCCTTGCCGTCCACAAGTTTCAGCAGTTTCGCCATGTCGGCCTTGTTTTCCACATCCAAATCCAGCGTGCCGTCGGCACGGAGAGGGAGAAATTCGATGGCGAGCTTGCCTATGTTCCTTACATTCCGCACTATAAGTTTGTCATCGATAGACAGCCCAAACTGTGAGCATGTGATGCGGTTGAGCTGGTTCTTGAAGAAGTTGACATACTTGTTGTCGCTGTATCGGCTGATGCAGTCCAGCAGATATGCATGACGTGACTGGTTGGAGATGTCATCATCGTTGAGCATAACAGTGTAATACTCCTGTGCCAGCAGCGCCACTTCCTCTATGTCCTTATATCTCTGCATACCGCTCTCCAGCATCTGGCGCTTGTGCGTCATTGACAGTTCGTCGTTGCTTATGTCAAGGTTGCGCACCTCAAAAAACAGTTCCACACAAGCCGCCTTACGGTTTCCTATACTGTCATAGTATTCCTTGAGGAAACCGTAACGGCCAGCCTGATGGCCGATGATACTGAGCAGGTCATTGTTCCACAGCGCATCATCCGCACCTTTGTTTATTATACGTTTCCACGGTGTTGACTTCTCCCTTGCCAGAAGGTCAGGATTCGCCAGAGCCTTGTCGTAATCTTGCTTTATAGTATAATAGACAGCGGCAAGCACAGGATCCTTCTCTGCCAACTTCTCTATCTTCTGAAGCTGTTCCTGAGCGTCCTGATACATGTCTTTCTCGACAGCCTCACAATATTTTTTCCATATCGTGTCATAGTCTGCGGCAGAGACTGTCAGAGACAAAGCCACAGAGAACATCATTGCAAGAATCTTTTTCATAAGATGTTATGTCTTGTTTGTCGTGTTATCATTCGGATTGCTGGCACTTTATATAAAGGCGACGGCAACCTCATCTGCTGATTATGATGGATTTATCCTGTCAAGAATTATCTTGTCCGCTGGCCGGCAATGTTGTAATCGCCTATCATAATACGGCCGTCTTTGACCGTTTTCCTTGGAGCAGTCTCCTGTTCCGTGCCGGCATTGATGTCTACGATGCCAGTACCTCCTCCCATGAACCTGAAGCTGACACTGCCGTCATCATTTTGCCTGATATCTGTAATCGGGAATTTGATTGACATCTCCGCACCAGAATAATTATTATAGGCACCTACTGCCGTAACCTCTTTAACGCCTGGATACGGGTCTCCCTTCAGCTCATTGTCAAACATCTCCCTTGTCACTTGCTGCGCCCGGCCGTCATACCATACAGTCTCGCCTACAGAGTACAGGGCAAGCAGGAATCCGTCAGCAGGTACAATAGTAAGGTTCGGGTGCTTGTATGTATTGTTAGGTGTCATTCCGTATCTGCTGATATCATGGACATGAGTAATGAGAAGGCCTGAGGACTGCTTACGTGCCTGATACTCATTCCATGTCACCTTGCCGAAATTCTCCAAGACATAGTATTCGTTGGCGTTTGCTGGGTTTGTGACACGGAAGGCCTTGCCATTCTCGCTGTCGAGTGGATAGATGGTAACATCGGCAGGAGAGTCCAACTCTTCAAGCTTCATCCATCCCATTATATCCCTCTCCCACGCAGCATACTGCACTGGCCAGAAGCCGTTGAAAAGGTTTTCGCCGCCATCCATCAGGTCCCAGTCTTCCGGTCCGCAGTTGTTCCAGTCGGCATATCCATGCTCGTCTACAGGCGCATTATTGGACGTATTATACAAATCAGGCAACCCGAGTCCATGGCTCATCTCATGGCATAGGACTCCGATGCCCGCACGCAAGGCCGTCCCTTGATTGTCTGCTGCGGTGACAGCGAGTTCATTGGACAGCCCTACTATCCTTATGTTCTTGCCGTCCTGCTGATAGTTGTAGCCGTAATAGCATTGAGGCCATATATCGGACATGTTCCCGCTGATGTTCGCTCCCGTTCCAGCATACAGGATATAGACCATATCGACCTTGCCGTCATTGTTAGAATCATATCTGGAGAAATCAATATCGGTACCGGCAAGGGCAAGGGCTTCACTGATTATATCGCTTGTATTGGCTGTATTGTATCCGTAATAGTCATGAGGATGCGCTACGGTATATACTCCATACAGGTCAAATTCTGGAGTAAAGTTTCCGAAACTTGCATCGGAAAAATACTGACCTACTGAGCTATGTCCCTTGAATCGTGTATCGTTTGACATCGGAAACCGTTCCGTGCCATTGAAATATTCTTCCCAGACACTTCTGTCCTGGAATGTAAACTTCACATCAGGGTATTCAACCATTATAATCGGGATGCGGACATTGCCCGTATGCGGACAGAAGTTCGCGCTCGGATAGCCTGCTATTGCTTTACGCTTGGCATGGGCAACCTCTGCTCCCTTTGCGAAAAAGAGTTTCCTGTCTTGCGCCGCAGCAAGCGACCGCTCACCAGCCTCCCGGGAATCGAGATTATGCGCCAGCACTCCTGTGCTCTTCAAAGCCCCGTCGGCACATATTTCGGCGATATAGAAAGCATTGTCCTTGCCTACGACAATGATGCCGTCCATGGTCTGATACCATGAGAAATGCTCATCACCGAGAAGACGCACCATGAGCGTCGTGCCATCAGGTTGCCTCACAGCTTTAGGAGTTCCCGACGACTTCGCCGCATAAACGCCTGTGGCCGTAGCGAATAAAAATATTAATGATAACACTATCTGCTTCATGATAGCATGGCTTGTCTTTTTTGTACACATGATGCTTTTCCTTTTACATTAGGATACAAAGTTACGAATAATACCTGAAATAAATGTAATATTTAAGCTTTTTTATTCGTTCGTCAACGAAATTATGCTTACCTTTGCAAAAATGTGTATACAGGGCTGTATCTGAGCTTTATGGATAGGCTGCCATATATCATAAAACAAACGATACATGGCAACATCCGCCCTGCTGGTTACAGGTCTAAACGCATACAAGAAAAATCATTTCAATCAATAAAATATGAGAATAAACATTATCGCCGCAGTGGCAGAGAACCGCGCCATAGGATATGGCAACAAACTGATATATTGGTTGCCGGACGACCTTAAAAGGTTCAAGGCTCTCACTACGGGACATACAATCATCATGGGCAGGAAGACATTCGAGTCATTGCCGAAAGGTGCACTGCCCAACCGCCGAAACATCGTCTTGAGCAAGAGCGTTTTTGAAGCGTCAGCACAGCCGGCTGACACTGCCAAGATGTTTCCTGGATGTGATGTATATCCTTCACTTGATGTCGCACTGCAACATTGCGCAGAAAACGAGGATGTATACATCATAGGTGGTGCTTCGGTATATGGACAGGCATTGTCTATCGCTGACAGGCTGTGTCTTACAGAGGTATTTGACACTCCAGAAAAGGCTGATGCGTTCTTCCCTGAATACACGGGTTGGCATGAGACATGGAGCGAAACGCACGAAACGGACGAGAAACACAAACAGCGTTTCCGCTTTGTCGACTACGAACGGGAATGATAAGTTAGTCACAAAAATCAAACGATACTATCTATTATAAATCAAGTGCTTACATCTTGTATGCATTCCCAAATCAAATATCAGGTTGGGGACGAAAACAAAAAACAGGATTGCCACATGTCATTTACGATATATGTGACAATCCTGTTTCTTAATTTATCATTACATGATGTAACTAACGTATATTTTCTATAATATGGCGTAACTAACGTACAGCATATCATGCGATACCCAATAGTTCTATTTCAAAAACCAGTGTTGAACCTCCCGGTATACCTGGTTGGGAAAATTTGCCATATCCCATTTCAGCAGGAATATATACTTCCCAAATATCGCCTATATGCATCTGCTGTAAAGCCACAATCCATCCTTCGATAAGATCGCAGAGACGGCAAGCCAACGGAACACCACCACGACTGCTGTCAAACTGGCGTCCATCTATAGTCTTGCCAGTATAATGTACAGTTATGATGCTTCTTGCAGAAGGCTTTTCGCTTGGCATCGTCCCTTGCGACAGCACTTTATAAAAGATGCTTTTAGGAAGCGGCAAGACGCCGTTCTCTTTGGACTTTTCCACAAGCCATTGCTTGTTGGCTTGTATGTAGTCTCTCTTTGCCATACCCTATAATGTCTACAAAGATACTTTCAATACTACGCCTCCATAGGCAGGAACAGTGAACTTTGCGTTCCTACTACATGACAGATGGATTGATATGTCTTTCTTGGACAGAAGGTCCTTAGCCTTGTATTTGCCTGACGCAATGTCCAGATAGTCAAGAGCTGCCTGAGGAATATTGAGCTGCATGGACTCACTCTTGTCTGAGAAGTTTGCGACAACAAGCAATATCTCATTCCCATGGCCACGCATGAAGGCGTATTGCTGATACAGATGCTGGTTGACATACATGAGATCGAAGAACTTCCCGCAGGAGACAGCATCTTCTGAAGTTGCAATATTGAGTATTTGTGAGTGGATTTTCTCCAGAGCCTTCTCGTCTTTATCCAGTTCCTTACGGGCATAATAGCCTTTACGCAAAGTGTCGACACACCAATAGTCGAATATTGTAGTACGACCGTCACAGCCAGAGAACCCTTCGGCATCCATGCCTCTCTCACCGAATTCCTCGCCAGCATAGAGCATGAACGGATTGTGCTGAAGAAGAGCTGAAACGATAAGTCCCGGAATGCCTTTCTCGGCAGAACCGGCAAAGAAATCAGATGCAATACGCTGTTCATCATGATTCTCAAGGAAATAGAGCATATTGTCCTTGATGTCATCCGTCGCCTGCCACTGACGTGTGATTTCCTGCGTAGAGCAATGTCCGCAAGTCACAGCACGGACGGTGTCATACATGCCCACCTTATCATAGAGGTAATCGAATCCTGCGGCAATATAATTGCGGTACTGGCTGGGATCGTACACTTCACCTATGAATGTAATCCATGGATAGATAGCCTTGACTTCTTCTGTAGCATAATGCCAGAAAGCCGTCGGCACCATCTCTGCCATGTCACAGCGGAAACCGTCAACACCTTTCGACGCCCAAAACAACAGTATCTGCGTCATCTTGAACCATGTATCAGGCACATTTCCGTCAGCATCGGCAAAATGCTCTGAACGTCCTCCTGCATCACAATAGTCTATGCCATAATTGAGCTTGACTGTCTCATACCAGTCGTTCCTTCCCGGCTGGGACGAGAACACATCATTTCCTGTTGCCTTGGCAGGTTGCTCCACATACGGTGTGACAGCGTTGCCGTCACTGTCATGTGATGTGTCAAAGTCTGGACGGAACTCCTGTCCCCAACAATAATAGAAGTTGTTATTGACAGAAAAATGCCAGTCCTTATTATCGTCGGCACCGAGGTCTTTAACATTATGCGGACAGCAGATGGAATGATACTCACGGGCTACATGGTTAGGGACGAAGTCCATGATGACTTTCAGGCCAGCCTTATGAGCCCGTGCTACCAGCTGCTCGTACTCATCCATGCGCTTCATGACATTTGTCGCCAAATCCGGGTCGACATCATAGTAGTCTACTATAGCGTAAGGTGAACCAGCCTTTCCCTTTATTACCGCAGGATGGTTTCCCGGTATCCCATATTGGGAATAATCCGTGGCAGTAGCATGACGTATTACACCTGTAAACCATACATGTGTACAGCCAAGTTTCTTGATTCGGCGGAGCACAGTGAGATCAATGTCATTGAACTTTCCAACACCGTTCTCAGCCATAGAGGCATTCACCCGCCTGCTGACATTCTTGTTGCCAAACAAGCGGGTGAACATCTGATATATTACAATCTTTTCCATTTCACAAATAAGATAGAATGCGAATTCTATGCAATGCCTGAAATCGTCACGGCATCATTGCCTTTGGCGATCTTTGCTATCATTCCCTGAAGAGCCTTTCCTGGGCCACACTCCACAAAGTCTGTAACACCGTCTGCTATCATCTGCTGCACCTCGTATGTCCATTTTACAGGAGCTGTGAGCTGGGCGATAAGGTTCTCTTTTATCTCCACAGGGTTAGTGTGTGCCTTGGCATCAACATTCTGGTAGACAGGAACCTTCGGTGTCTGGAACTCTGTAGCCTCAATGGCTGCCTGAAGCTCATCCTTGGCTGGCTGCATGAGAGGAGAATGGAAGGCTCCGCCTACAGGGAGCGGGAGTGCACGCTTCGCACCAGCAGCCTTCAGCTGTTCGCAAGCCTCAGCGATAGCCTCTTTGTTTCCGGAAATGACGAGCTGTCCTGGATTGTTATAGTTGGCAGGGACAACAATATTGTCGTCCTTGGATATGCCTGCACAGATTTCCTCTATCTTTGCGTCCTCAAGACCAATGATGGCTGCCATTGTAGAAGGTGCTGCTTCGCAAGCCTTCTGCATGGCCATGGCACGCTTGGAAACCAGTTTCAGACCATCTTCAAAAGACAAAGCTCCAGCTGCTACAAGGGCGGAGAACTCACCGAGCGAGTGGCCGGCAACCATCTCAGCGTCAAACTGTTCACCGAGACATATAGCAGAGATTACAGAGTGAAGGAATACAGCAGGCTGTGTCACTTTCGTCTGCTTCAGTTCTTCTGCAGTACCTTCAAACATTATCTTCGTTATCTCGAAACCAAGGATTTCGTTTGCCTTGTCGAAAAGTTCCTTTGCCTTAGGGTTATTGTCATAAAGATCCTTGCCCATTCCTGAGAACTGGGCTCCCTGACCTGGGAATACAAATGCTTTCATAATTGAATATAAATTAAAGATTCGTTGGTTCCATTAAAGAAAAAAGTCCCAAACAGACTGGCTGCCTGGGACTTTCGTATAGGATGTGCTTTTATGCAAAATAATTACTCTGCAACCTCCTCAGCAGGAGCCTCTACCACCTCAGCCTCAACTGCAGGAGCCTCCTCCTTTACAGGAGCGGTCTCGCCTTCAGCAAGGACTGTCACAGGTATCTCAACCTTGACTTCCTTGTGGAAGATAACTGTAGCAGCATACTCGCCTACGAACTTGATGTCCTTCATGACGATACGCTTGCGGTCAATCTCGATGCCCTGCTTAGCGAGCTCTGCTGCAACTGTGGCAGCTGTCACAGAACCATAGAGCGCACCTGTTGTAGAAACCTTGCCCTCTATTGTTACAGAAACGCCATTGAGCTTAGAAGCCTCTTCCTCTGCCTTTGCGAGAATAGCCGCAAGCTTGTGAGCCTGCTGCTTGAGATTCTCAGCGAGAACTTTCTTTGCTGAAGGAGAAGCAATGATAGCTTTGCCCTGTGGAATGAGGTAGTTACGGCCGTAACCAGACTTCACCTCAACTATATCGTTCTTGTATCCAAGACCGATAACATCTTCTCTCAGAATGATTTCCATATATTGTAGTCCTCCAGTTTTATTACTTCATCATATCTGTTACATAAGGAAGAAGTGCTATCTGGCGGCAACGCTTGATAGCTGTAGCCACGCGACGCTGATACTTCAGAGATGTACCTGTGATACGGCGTGGGAGAATCTTACCCTGCTCGTTCAGGAACTTCTTGAGGAACTCAGGATCCTTATAGTCAATGTACTTGATTCCGCTCTTCTTGAAACGGCAATACTTCTTCTTCTTAACGTCGATTGTAGGGGCGGTAAGATATCTGATTTCTGACTGCTCTGCCATAGTTATGCCTCCTTGTTTGAAAGTTTGTTACGACGCTTCTCCGCATACTGTGCAGCATATTTGTCAAGCTTGACAGTCATAAAGCGGATAACTTTTTCCTCACGGCGGAAACCTGTCTCGAGTGTAGCGATGACATTTGGCTCTGCCTTAAACTCAACGAGGTTGTAGAAACCTGTAGACTTCTTGTCGATAGCATAAGCCATCTTCTTGAGTCCCCAGTTCTCCTCGTTCACGATCTCTGCTCCGTTGTTCTTGAGCAGTGTTGTGAATTTAGCAACTGTCTCCTTTGCCTGTTCGTCAGACAAAACGGGAGTAAGAATGAAGACAGTTTCGTACTGATTCATCATAATTGATTGAATGTTAATTGAATATTTATAAAATATATGTTTTCAGAGCGTTCCGTGGCATACATAGCATACCATTTCGCGCAAATCGGATGCAAAGATAATAATAATTTTACAATCATGAGGCCTTGCAATACACAACAACAACGATAATTATTGTTTTTTAACCTTTAAGCTCTCAATTCAAACAAGTAAAAGCCACTCCATCCAGCTTTCCCTCACAGGAACAACGTAGACAGAGAGGCTCTTTTTTTGAACTGACTGTGTTGAATTTCAATTGCTTCTGCTATATTCAGCTTGCTTGCGATTTATTTTTCTAAGAAAATAGAGACACCTCTTATTACTTTTGTTGTACCTATTGTTTCTAATACAAACAACAACCGTCTGACTGCAGAAACATTCTTACAACCGAATTTTCACGCCAGCATTAAACACAAAACCCTCGAGCGGAGCATAAATATCGCGGAACTCCGGATTGGTGACCGTGCCGTTGTTGATTGTATCGAAACGTGTCTGACGCCTGTCCGTGAAATTCTCGAAATTAGCAAAGAGAGAAAAATGTTCCCATATCTTCTCAACCATAAATCCGAACATGGTGTAAGGCTTGCCCTCCTTGCCATCACTGAGTTTCTGTTTGCTGTAGTAATACGATTCCAGACCAACGCGCCAACTGTCTTCTACCTCATACATGAGCATGGCGTTAAGGCGATGCTTTGGCGTGAGGAAATTCTCATACTTGCCATACTCGTCACTTGTGCGAACATCAGTGTAGGTATAGCCGAGATAGAGATGGAGGTCATCGTAACCAAGCTTCAGGTTTGTCTCTATACCCTTTGTGTCGATATGTCCGTCAATGTTTGCCATACGATAGAGACCCTCGTCTGTATCTGTCATAAGCAGCGGAGAGTTGATACGGGTATAGAAAAACAGCTGGTTGACAGAGAACGAGATACAATCGTCGAAGAGCGATGTAGTATAATTGATGTCCCAGTTTGCTCCGTAGCTGCGTTCGAGTTTGTTGAGGTCCTTGCTTATAGGCAGTACATCCCGGTACTGTATCCGCTCTGTGTCCTCTGTAAAGATTGTCGGAGCCTTATAGCCCATACCGCCGCTAATACGTGACGACAACCCAGGCGCAATCTTGAACAGAGCCGAGATACGCGGCAATACAGCCCAGCCATAGTCAAACACGCGGTCAGCACGCAGACCTGTCTCTACATCAAGCCATTTTGCCGCCGCCCACGTATTCTGCACAAACGCACCGGCGGCTGTCTGACTATAGTCTCTCTTGCCTACAGCACCAGGATGGCTCTCATTGAAATCGTCGGTCCAGAGGTTAAGACCTGCTACCCATTCCGTCTTCTCTCGCGTATGTGTCATAGAAAGTTCGGCAAATGAAGACCACTGGTCACCATCGAAGTCATACCCTGGCACCTTCATGACACGGTCATAGTATGTGAGACTTGCCTTTGCCGCCATTCGGGTACGCTGGTCGAAGACATGAGTCAGCGAAGCCTGCAGCGAGTGACGCTGTGTCTCGTTCTTTTCAAAATAAGAGTGCATGTCATCGCCATGCCCCTTGACATACTCGAGGTCGCCTCCGAGACGGTTCTCAAACATGGTATTCAGAGTAATATTCATCTCTGTCTTGTCAGAGAAATACAGGAACAGGCGCGGATTGAACGTGAAACGGTCAAACTCCGGTATAGCCGTGAAGCCCGTATCCGAGGGGTCATAGCCCCAGTTGCGGTTATAGGAGAACAGTGCCGTAGTGCCTATCTTGCCGAACCTCTGGCTATAGAAAGCGCTGGCATCCAAGCCTCTGCCCGACGTTCCGTTGAGCAGGAAACTCAGTTCACGCTTCTCCTCTGGAGTCTTTGATATGAGGTTCACAAGGCCGGCTATAGCGCCACCGCCGTAGAGAGTGGATGACGAGCCCTTGATTATCTCCACCTGCTTGAGGTCAAGTGGCGGAGTCTGCAACAGTCCAAGACCGCTGGCAGCACCGGAGAATGTAGGGAATCCGTCTTTCAGTATCTGTGTGTAGCGTCCGTCAAGTCCCTGTATGCGTATTGTGGCATTTCCCGAGATTGCCGATGTCTGCTGTGTGGCAATACCCGTACTCTCGCTGAGAAGCATACGTATATCGCCCGGTTTCATGCTTGCCTTCTCATCAAGCTCCTCTCCGGAGATGAATTCCACGCGTGTAGGAATATTCATTATGGTACGCGTGCCACGGGTAGTGAGTACAACAACCTCGCCAAGATTCATCTCGTCTTCTTCCATCTCGATGGTTATCACCTTGTCTGAAGAGAGAGGAAAGGTAAATGTCACAGTCTTCTCCTCGTAGCCGATATAGCTGAATGTTACTGTATGTGTGCCGTTCGGGATATTGCTTACCGTAATATTGCCATCGGCATCGGAAACCGCTGTAATATCCGTTCCTTTTACTTTAGCAGTCACCCCTATCAGGGCTTCCTCGCTTCCCTCTTCCTTGACTGTCGCTCTCAATATGTTCTGTGAATATGCGTCATTTGCCCACATGGCAATAGCCATGAGGAAAAACAGTATTTTCTTCATTATTGTTAGTTCTTTTAGTCTTTTATGTTGGCCTGATAATACAAGAAACAGGCCTGATTTCTGTTTTCATACGTCCACAGCATGTCCCAAAAAGACATGCAATATCTCGCACTGCCCAAACACAAGGAGGGCAGAGCATAGGACTAAACTAATTATATGTCACCATTGCCGATGATATTATTAAAGAATTCTCCATATTATACCGCCCATATATACGGTATAATATGCCGCTATCAGGCTCTTGGCGGCTGGAAAACGGCAGAAAGGAAGGGCTGTAACGCTTCTTCCTTATAATAAAAGACAGTCTCAGGAGCTGTCTGTATGAATATCTTCTCCAGCGATGCTGTCTGCGGACAGATACATCCAGAGCAAGTGTTGCAATGCATGAACGGCGAGCAGAGGTCGGTATCGGCACATGAGCCGTCATCATCATGAGGACAGTTCTCTTCCATCCCAGAGAACAGGCATCTGTCATATAAGAAACATGGCATTGTCGACATTGACAATGTCATGATTACAAATAATATGGACAGATATCTTGCCACTTCGATTATCTTTTCCTCTATGGGAGTTTTATAAGGTGTCGTGATTCTATTGCAAAGTTAAGTATTTTTACCTGCATTAGCAAATGTACATATACTCACGTCTGCTTTTTTTTGCATTGTTTAACAATTTGACAATATAAGATTGACGGACACCCAATTATAGAAACAACACATCCACCCTATTCCTATCTTTCTTGCGCCTGATTCTTTGTACGTGGCTTTTGTGTATCTCTATTTGCAGATTTCCTTGGATGACGGTGACTTCTGCTCATCTGACGGAATTTCATCTGGTCAAACTTCTCCGACTGACGCAAAGCCTCCATAACCTTAGAAGCCGGCAAGACCTTGAGCATACGCAAGTGATATTTCTGCTGCAGTTGTTTCCGCGCGATGTCAAGCTTATCCCTTTCGATGATGGCCTTGCGGCATTCCTCTTCCGTCGCAGGACGTTGCTTCTTATGCTTGTGCATCTGCTTGAAAAGCTGACGTTCCTTGGCACGCATCTCGTCATAGATGGAGAAAAACGCCTTTGCTTCCTCCTTTGTCAGCTTTGCTTCACGGATAACGAACTGATGCTGTTCTTTCTCATACGCTGCCCTGTCAAATTTAGGACGGTCGCTTGCCATAACCGTTACGGCAATAAAGAAAAACAATATAAAATGAAGTAATCTGTTCATCGTAGTATCATATTATTCATTTCCTACCTTGCGGAATCATTCCGCTATCATCTCATAAATATCCTGATTGTCAGACATTGTATAATACGCTGCCTCATCAATCGTGTACGCATACTGGTCTGCCGAAGCTCCTGCATCCGTCTCAGCAACATACGTATGGCTATCCTGCCCCATGTGCGTTATGCCTACAACGGCAACAATGAGCAACGATACGGCAACCGAGGCTGCATAATACGGCATCCTCGACCTGTTCCAAGACCATGCCAGAAGCCGCGGCTTCACCTCCACAGGTTCCTGCTCAGGAATATTAGCCATTATCTGTGAAGTAAGATTCTCAAAGTAACCTTCTGGTACTTTGAAATGCTCCTTTATGTTAAAATCCTTGTCGCTCATAGTGATACAATATGTATTTGACAATTATTCTTTTATGAATAAGATGGTGAAAATCAAGAAAGGTTTAATCGTGTTGCTCTAAAAATGCGGAAATTTTCTTTACAGCGATATGGTAACTTGCCTTCAGCGTCCCTTCCGACTTGCCGAGTATCTCGCTTATCTCCGAATATTTCTTACCTTCAAAGTATTTCAGCTGGAATACCAGTCTCTGCATCTGCGGCAATTCTGCTACAGCCTGTTGCAGCTTTGCAGCAGTCTCGTCGCCGTCGAAATACTCGTCTGCCATAAGCCGTGACGCAACGGAGCACCCCTCACTGTCACTGTCTGAAAGCGAAAGATACTGTTTCTTTTTTCTAAGAAAGTCAAGGGCTTCATTTACGGCTATGCGGTAAAGCCAGGAAGAAAGGTGTGCCCTGCCCTCAAACGAAGGCAAGCCGTTCCACGCCTTTATAAAAGTGTTCTGGAGCACGTCGTTGGCGTCATCATGGTCCAATACCATACGACGTATTTGCCTATACAGCCTTTCGCCGTATTGGTCAACGATCTGTTCAAATTCTTTTCTTCTGGAGTCCATCAGCAAAAAAGAAGTCGCCTCTACACGGCCAGGGAACAGCCCAGCATGTGTTGTCGAGGCAAGAGGGAAAGGTCACACCCTGCTATCTGATGGAAATCTTGCGGACAGTCTTGCCTACCTTTATTATATAGCAACCTTTCGGGAGATTAAGGTCATAATGGCGGTCATGCCCGTCAACTACAATGCTTTTCACACGTACACCAGCCACGTTGTACACATACAGCATCTGTCCGTTGGCATTGACGACGTGGATTGTCGACTCGTTGGTGACAGAGACAACCGGCTGCTGCTCCTGCTCAATGATTTCCACATTTGCCATCGCGCCCTGTGGCACAACGACTGTCAAGGTCATTATAAATAGAATGGAGTATATGTATTTCATCATAAGCGACTATTTTTTGGTATTCGATATGCAAAAATAGCAATTAATCCTGAAAACGGCAAAAAATGATTTTCCGAAATACATCAAATTAGTTTTTTTTAACCTTACAAAGCTGAATTGCAAAGCAAGGGGTAGCGTTTACATACGGAATATCATCGCCGATATTCTCTACAAGGCAAGCGAGATATTCAGGCAAACCGTTGACGCGATTATCCATCTCGCCACGGAGCAGCACAAGTCAATCTTCTCTCCCTCCGAAGCCGCCGACATCAAGAGCGTTATGCAGAGCTACGGCGAGACCACCGAGCAGCAGAAAGCGGTCGGCGCATGGCTCTGTGATTATGCGGAACACCGACAGCCCTTTGATGAAATAAAACATCGCCACACACTCAATGAGGTTGGCGATGTCGCGGAAGGTCGGTATGATTGGAAAATTGATAGAGGACGAGGTGGAGTCAGCCTGCAATCCCTTTATAACTCTCACATAGCCAAAATCGGTTATCCGTCAACTTCAATCTATGATGTAGGCTTCGGATGTTAAAATATCTACGATGTGTTCGGTTGTCTTTATTGCATAGTGCTTTACGTTTAGAGAAGATCCATACAACGCACTCATCCCAGTTGCCATGATTTCTCCCAGATAAGAGGAATTTTCCACTTCGTATAAGGGGCTGGAAGTCAATCCCACCATAACCTCAGTCATTCTAAAGTGTTCCAGAGTTACACGATAAGCAAATACATTCCTAAATCGAATGGTAATCGTTCCTCTGTTGTCAAAACGATCAAGAAAAATCTTAAGGTCGGTAGCGTCATAATCTATTGAATTGATTGAACATTCGCAATCAATTACATTTATCTGATGGTATATCTCACTTTCCATATCCAAAATAGTTTATCGGTCAGTTTCATCGCTTGACATTATTTTAACGGCCAATGTTTTTCTATCATTATGCCATCACGTGTGTAATACTTCCATATCCCGATATTATCCGTGTAGTCGCCTTCTCTATTCCAATCATGGAGCATCCATCCTTCTGCTGCAAGTTTCCCATCCTCATAGTATTGCCGGCAATAAATCAGCGAATCTGGAGCAGACGGATATATTGTATTGATGCTGTCTGTGTTTGCACGAAGACTATCATATTTCCATACGGGCTTATATGACTGGAACACTTCCTCGAATAGTTCTTCTTGCTTTTCCGCTGTCAGGTTCTGGTCATAATCCCATATCCAGTATTTACGCTGTGAATAATAGGTATAATTCTCATCAGGTCCAAACGTAACGGTAAGCCAATATTGTCCGTCTTTTGCTGGTTCATAATAAAACAGATAACCCTGATATTCGTATGTCTCGCTCCTATCCGTGAAAGGACTTCCTAACTCATTAAGACCAACTGGCAACCGGTTATTCCTTTTTTGAAAATTATCAATCATTCCAATAATTTCATTTCCCGCACGCTCTATATCAACGGTATCAGTTGTCATACATCTTTTTAAAAGCACAACACTCGCAAACAATATTGCGAGAATCAACACTACAAAAAGAGTGCTACAATTACAGAATCGTTTATCAGTCAGTTTCATATTTTTCAACTATTAAATCTAACGAGCCATCTTCCAATGAATTGTATTCGTCCAAATGGATATGTGTGCCACAAGGCACACCTGTCTGTGACAAGTTGAGCAAATGATTTGCCAACGAAAGCAGCCCCTCTCGATTAGCAGAGATAATGACTTCATTGTCATTCGTAGAAACTTTGATGGAGTAATCATCGCTCCAGCAAAGCCGAAGTCCTGTGTTTACGTTATACTCAGGTATATCTATTTCCATATCCATGTTATGTTATTTAGCTATTAGAATCAGAATCACAGCGAAAACGAGGAAGCCGAGAAATCCGTTGGCAAGGTTGTTGTCGGCGTGGTCTATGTCTCTAAAATCTTCCGACCCATAGCGAATTTTCCTGTATGACACTTTCCGCCCGCGACGGAGCAACCGCAGACAACCGTACCGAAGCCCGGCTCCGATATGAAAAATCGCCGAACCGAACCATGACCGTATGAATATTTCGGCTATAAATTCCATAATCATGAATTATCGTAATCTATGCTAATCCAATAAACGTAATTACAGTTAATCGTGCTATTTTGAGAGTCAGCAACAAAGGAATTGCCGATTTTATCTGCCGGAGTCCATTTACAGGCAATGCGTTTACGCAGAATGTCAAAGGGAATGACAGTGGAAATCAAAGCTGTAATTTCTCCTTGATTGTCAGATTTCCAATACTGCACATAGTCTGAAAATTCCACATCAGCAGACATATCATCTTCAATAACACGATATATAAAGTCCTTAATATCATCAATCGGTTGTTGATAATCTTTAGTGATTATTCTCACCCAATATGATTTTCGATAATCAGTCCATAAGTCAAACAACTGTCTGAGTTCTCTGTTGCCGCCATAGTCATACATGACCTGTTGACTGGTTTTCAAAGAAACTAAAGATGCGATTCTAATAAAGTCCTCTGTGTGATGTTGATAATATGTTGTCGGCACCGAAAGAACAGCTTTTAGCAAATCTCCCGGATAAAATTCGCAATCAATAAGCAAATCATCGCTTAATATGGCGACGGCCATTGGCAGAGTGTATTGTAAACCCTTTTCTTGACTGACTGCGAGGTATATATCTGATGGAGTATATTGGCATAGTTTCTTTTTGCTGATTCTATCCAGTTCAATCGTAAGGCGGTCCATCTCCGACAGCTCACGGAGCCAGCTCCACGCACTAAGTTCACGTAATGACTTATTAAGGTATTCATCAGTTCGTTTCATCGCTTACCTCCTCTGCTATAGTCTTTTTTCTTACTTTGGGGTTCGAGCCAAAACAGGAAAGACAGAATAAATAAGGCAAAGCCAAAAGGCACACCTCTTTCAATACCCGAATCACGGCAAAAGACTCTATCAAGTACCCCATCATAGTAAAACACGGTATTGTTTTCCCCAAGGGATAAACTATCGGTTAAATTTATAGTTATAGAGGGATAGTATTCCTTGCCGCTATAAATTATTTTTGCTGAAGGGTAATGTCTATAACCATGTCTCAAATCCAGTTCTATTATGTCACAAGTTATATTATCCTGAGTACTCTGAATCTCTGTTTCTCTGACATAACAAGCATACGTATATAATGTAAACAGTCCGGCAGCAACATTTATCACAACTATGGCAATTCTCCGTTTCATCGTTTACCTCCTTTCCGCCAAAGGCAAATGAACAAGAATACTATAATGAGATAATTAGCCAATACGAGATACCCGATATTCAATAAGGCATCATGAGAATCGGACAGGACTCTTTCGACAGAAGGGTGTCCTTTAATATACATAGTTTGCATATCTGACAACCCATATATTACGAAATTTATTATCGCCAATATTGCAAGCGACACTATGCCTGCTATTTTCTGCCACTTTTTCATTTCAACAACTTTCCGTCACCGTTTTCGCCGCTTTCCAATACGCTCATCTGATGAATGGCTATCTGGTTCAACTTGACAAGTCGCTCGCTCTGCATCATACCCTGCCCGATGAAAACCGCATTGAGGTTTTCCATATTCGACAGGCAGATAAGTACGTTGATGGTGGCGTAGTCGCGTATGTTTCCTTTAAGGTCGGGATTGGCTTCGCGCCATTGCTTTGCCGTCATACCGAACATCGCAACATTGAGCACATCGGCTTCATTGGCGTAGATGATGCTCGCCTGTGCAGGAGTAACCTCTGCAGGGATAAGGTTCTGCTTTATGGCATCGGTATGTATGCGATAGTTGATTTTAGACAGTTCACGTTTCGCCGACCAACCCAACTGCCGCTGTTCCTCCGTTTTGAGCCGTTGAAATTCCTTGACTATATAGATTTTGAACTCAGGGCTTATCCACATCGCAAACTCAAAAGCTATATCCTTGTGAGCGTATGTACCGCCATATCTACCTGCTTTTGCCTGAACGCTTATAGCATTTGTTCTCGCTACAAATTCCTTGACGCTTATTTTGAAACTATTCAGACCGGACTGATTCCTAATTATGGCGAATTCGCCATAATTAAAATTAGGATTATACACTTTCTCCCAAATGCCGATATATTCAAGTGTATTACGGTTGCGCAACCAATCTGTTATGAAAAAATCTCCGTCTTTGGCACGCAACATATCCGTCAGGCAGATATAGTCTTCACCATCTACTTTTATAACATTGACTTCGGTAGTCTGTACGGTGATTTTTGTCATAATAATATTTTTTACGGAACCAAGATACACCAATTTGGCTTTATTGCAAATAAAGTTCATAATAAATCAATTCCACATGGGATGTGTATCTATGATATGGAGCGGAATGCGGGACTCGAACCCGTGACATTCGGCTTGGGAAGCCGACGCTCTACCAACTGAGCTAATTCCGCAATAAAATCCAGACCGGCACAGGAGTCGTCAAGAGTGACGAGGAAGAGAGTTGCTCTGCAACATTCTTTCCTATTATCCACCAAAACAATGTCAAAGGCCTCTCGAAACCTATTCTAACGATGGATTATCATGCCGACCATGCCGTAAGGACTGAAACCTTCCACAAAGGTAATGTTTTATTTGCAAATAAGGCATTATCATCCTGCAAATAATCCACAACCACCGCTTTTTTAACTATTTTTCAGCTTTCAGCGCATCTGAAAAAGGGATTTTCCGCACGATATGTTCCCTGTTCCCATACGGGAAGGCGTGCGTCAATCACCGTCTCAATACTGTCTCTCACCGAAAATGTATGTCCCTACACGCACCATAGTAGAGCGGCACTGCATGGCTATCTTGAAATCGGACGACATGCCCCATGAACGTTCACGGAAATTATCGTCATCGGCAAAGTATTCCGCCTTTACCTCGTCGAAGAAATCCGCTGCGACAGTGAACTCGCGGCGTATCTGCTCCTCATCATCGGTGTTAGACGCCATCATCATCAGTCCACAGATGCTCACATGCTTCATATCACGCCACTCGCCATCGGCAAGCAACTGACGGCAGTCATCGAGCGAAAGCCCATATTTAGACTCCTCCTCGGCAATATGAAGTTCAAGCAAGACCTTTATGACACGGCCGTTCTTTGCCGCCTGCTTCTCTATCTCTTTCATCAGTTTGAGAGAGTCGCAGGCTTCGACCATATCGATATAAGGTGCTATATACTTCACCTTATTCGTCTGAAGATGTCCGATGAAATGCCATTCGATGTCTTTCGGCAACAGCTCATGTTTCTGCCTTATTTCCTGCTCGTGGCTTTCACCGAATACACGTTGTCCCTCTTTGTAGCAGGCAAGTATCGCTTCTGCCGGATGGTACTTGCTTACTGCGACGAGACGACATCCCGGCGTAAGGCTGTCAAGGACATTATGTAATCTTTCCTGTATCACGGGAGTACGGTTTGTGCGGTTATGCGGTTATACGGTTATGCGGTTTTGGGTTGTAGGTTGTAGGTTGTAGGTTGTAGGTTTATTACCGACAACCATCAACCGACTACTGCTCATATTCTGGTTTGTCGTTCACCTCCTGCTTCTTTGCGGCGTTATGCTCGAAGATATCCATTATCGCGGTATCCTGAATAGCAGAGAAGATATAGTCTATGGCTGTTCCGCCCATCATATCCTCAACATATTTCACTGCCTGCTGGAGAGTGTGTGCCTGCACAAGATATGTCACAGGAGACAGCTTCTCCTTCTGCGACTTCTCGTCTATGGTAATGAACTTCAGCTTCACCTTGAAGAACTTGTCGTCTGTATCGGCATCGGAGAAGAGTATCTCGCCATATCCTGCCTGTGATATGCCTGTCACCCTGAAGTCTCCGCTGATATAGCTCGACATCTCCTCGATGATGGAAGCCTCCGCCTCTGTAAACGAAAGGGCATCAACGACATAGAGCTCCGTAACCATCTTCTGACGTCCGTCCTCCATCATCTTCTCATAACGTATCTTGGTCTCAAACCAGTTTGCTGTTCTTGATCTCATATCTTGTATTCTATAAATAAGTGTTTTTTCTTAATGACTTTGAGTGCTTATGCGTTTTTCTGCATACTCGATTGCAAAATTACGCATAAGCACTCAAACCGCAAAGTTTTCCGCGTTATTTTTTCAATTATTTAGCAGAGAGCCTCCCGCCTTGAAGATTTGCCGTGCAGACAATGCAGGACAGCCATTCCACCCTGTAGCTGTTAGTCTTCACCGCCTCCGCTGTATGAACCGGAGATGTCATCGTCACCGCCCTGGTTGTTTTCCATGCCCGGTTTCTTCTTCGCATTGTTCTTGCCGAAAGCCCATGTGACCGTCAGATTGAACTTGCGCGCATGTCTCCAGTTCTCGCTGTACTGTTCGAATGTGTCGCTGCCCGTGACGGTCTTCCTGCGGCGTGAGTCGAGCAGGTCACGGCAGTTGAGCGCGACGGTCAGCTTCTTGTCCATGAAGCTCTTGCGTATGCCGAGGTCTATGCCGTAGCTCGGCTTCCTGTAGCCCTGCGTTATCACACGGCGCGAGCGGTAGTTGCCCTTCACCTGCACGGAGAAGTCCCAAGGCAGGATGACGCTTGCCTGTATGCGTGCGTTCCAAGAGAAACGGCTGTCGCTGTCGCCTGTGACATGCACAGTCTTGCCCATGAGCGGGTCTATGAGTTCGTAGTCGAAACCGTCGAGCTTATAGTAGAAGGCGCTCGCCGTTGTGGTGAGGTCAAATATACGGAAGAACTTGTTTTTCAGCGTCAGCTCAAGACCGGAATTGACACTCTCGCTGAGGTTCATGCTTGTGGAGAATGTGCGGTCGTCGCCGTCTATCATATACCTCACACGCTGTATGACATCGGTCGTAGGGCGATAATATGCGGAAATGAGGAACGAGTGGTTGGAGAACGTCTTCAGATAGTTCAGCTGGAACGAGTTGCTGTACTCTGGCGTAAGCTCCGGATTACCGAAAGACACGCTGGTAGCCGAACGGGTATCCATAAAGGAATTGAGCTCTCCGCCCCACGGACGGCGCAGACGGCGCGTGACATTCAGCTGCAACTGGTCGCTCTCCGTGAACTGGTAAGAGAGGAAAAGGCTCGGGAAGAGCTTGAAGAAGTCCTTCTTGTAAGGAGCGTTGAGGGCGTTTCCGAGAAATTCCTGACCGTAGTCATAGCTCTCGGTGTGCACCTTCCAGTATTCGCCACGCAGGCCTGCCATGACACCGAACTTGCCGAACTTCATCGTAGCCGTGGCATATAGCGCGTGAGTGTCCATATTATACTTGAACCTGTTGTAGTAAGCCTCGTCGATAACGGCATCTGTACCGTCATAACTGTCTGAAGTCCACGACTCCTGCGGTGTATTCTCACGACTGAACATGCCGTTGTAGCCTGCCTGGATCATGACCTTCTCAGAGATAGGGTTCTCGTAGTCGAGCTTCACGTCGGTATGGCTGTTGCGGATATTCATCGGCCTGTACTGGTAGCTCTCCCTGTCGGCATCGCCGTTGTCATAGACAGTACGGTCCTGATACCAGTTGTCGTTGTCGGAATGCCATGAGCCACGGCTCACCGTGAAGTCAAGGTAATGAGTGTCCGTGAAGTTGTGACGGTATCCGAACTCATAGTGGAGCATCTGCATCTTGCCCTTTCCCGTCGTCTGACGGGTGAGTATATGTGTCTGCACAGGTGCGAGCTTGTCTGCACCGAGGTATGTGCCATAATAGTAAGGAGTATTGGAACTGCTGTTGTTGCCTCCGTACATGAACATTCCGCCCACGGTGAAGTCATCCTTTGCCGTAGCGTGGAGGGTGGCGCCGGCACGCGTGAAGAGGTTGTTGCCGCGCCGGTCGGAGACGGTACGGGAGTTCTGGTATGAAGCCAAAGTCCCGTTACTGAAGATGTCCTGATTGGAGACAGAGCCGCTCTCGTCCTCATGATGACGGTAACCGACACTGGCATAAGCATCTACCCACTTTGAGTTGACGTTTATGTTCACACTTGTATTGGCACCGCCGGCAGTGTTTCCGCCTGCCTGTACCGAACCGTAATATCCTGCCTTGCGGTCACGCTTCAGGATGATATTGATGATACCCGAGCTGCCCTCTGCCGAAAATTTCGACGAGGGGTTGTCTATAACCTCGATACGGTCGATGCTCTCGGCAGGTATCTGCTGCAGGATTGTGCCGCGGTTGTCGGATGTCAGACCGCTGCTCTTGCCGTTGATCCACACCTCCACACTCGTGCTGCCGCGGAGAGAGATGTTGCCGTCCTGGTCCACCTCTACGGAAGGGATATTCTCCAGTGCCTCAGAGGCACTCGCACCTACATTGGCGAGGTCGCCGGAGACATCGTACGACTTGCGGTCGACCTCCAGCTTGACGGCAGACCTCTGGCCGGTCACCGTCACCTCCCCGAGCTGATGGGCATCTTCAAAGAAGAGTATCTTCCCGAGATAGGCAATAGGCTTGTCTTTGTTTACGGTGACAGACTTTGTCACTGTCTTGTATCCTACGAACGAAATCTGCACGTCATACGTCCCGAACTGCAATCCCGAGAGGTCGAAACGTCCTTCCATATCCGTGAGACCGCCCTTTACCATGGCCGTCTGGCCGGGCTTCGTTATCTTGATGTTTACGTACGACAGGGCTTCTCCTGACGCATCTTCCACTACGGTACCCTTGACCGTGCCTTGTGCTGCCATCACTATGGTGTAGAGGCAGAAGAGAATAAGAGTTGTAAATCGTTGCATACTTCTTAGATGCATTATGATACTAAAAGTTTATTTTCGGCGTGCAAAATTACAAAAAAATATTGATTCGGGCAAATCCATGGGACATCCGCACGCTCCATATCGGTCTCCTGGCAATGGTGTCTTCACGTTTTTACATGCAGGAGATTACGGAACGGCTTGCGGAGGGTGACACTTTGCCAAGTAAAGGGTCACCTTTCACACGGCAAAGGGTGACCTTCCGCATGACGAAAGGTCACCCTCTGGAAGACGCTTCATGACAGGCGGATTTCATATCTTCACAATTAGTATTGTATTTTGTACAATATTCTTATTATGAACATGTTACAAGACATGTTCTTCTGGCGTTTTCCATGGTTTCAGATGTCCTTTTCGGATGGTTTTATAGACATGCACAAGCTGGTTTCTTGCATGATTTCACGGCATAAAACACAGTGGTCTTTCTTATATAATAATGTATATATAGAAGAATATGTCTGAAAACGCGCGCTATAAAGTTAAGTTTTGTTAATTATATCTTCACATGCTTGCAGATGCAAACATAAAACCATATCTTTGTGACAACTTAATTCTAATACTTAATCCTATTTACAAACATCTAAAAAATTACTGAGTTATGAAAAAGATTTTTATGATTGCAGTTATGGCTGTGGCAACTCTTTCTGCCAATGCACAGATTTGGGTGGGTGGTAACCTCGGTTTCAACACGTCAAAAGACAAGGTGAAGGTTGACAATGTCACTGTTGACAACACTTCTACAAGTTTCTATATCGCTCCGGAAATAGGATACAATCTCGATGACGACTGGGCTGTTGCCGTAAGACTGGGATACTCTCACAACCCATCTTATGCCATCGACCTTGATGACGAGAGCTATACAGGCAGGGCAAACTCGTTTGAGATAAACCCATACGTCCGTTACAAGTTCGTTAAGGCAGGCAATTTCTACGCATTCCTTGACGGCGGCATAGCTTTCGCGACTACACACCTGAACGGCATGGGTGACTATGTGGACAACATCAAAGGACTGAGCATCGGATTCAATCCTGGCATTGCTTACAATGTAAGTCCAAAGGTGACTCTCGTAGCCCATATCGGTGATCTCTCTTACAACCGTATATGGACAAAAGCTGGCGAATCAAAACTGTCCCGCGACTCGTTCAACCTCAACCTGACAAACAGCATCAGCTTCGGTGCATACGTCAATTTCTGATGATACTGCGCCATAAGGGCGCGATAAATACATAACGGAAGGAAGCCGTTCCTCTACCCTCTTCGGGAAAGGAACGGCTTCCTCTTATCTTGTTGCATGTGGATGTTTCCTGAAATCCATGTCAGGAAACCCGCATTTCCTTATTTCTTTGCCGTTGCAGGCTCTGCGATACCCTCAGATTTTGCACGCTCCTCCATGCGCTTGATACGCATATCGAGATCTGGATGTGAAGAGAACAGCTGGTTTACCTTGCTGGTCTTCTTGGCTCCAGCCTCTTCCTGCATTTGCTTCAGACGACGGAAAGAGTAAGCCATGGACCACGGATTCTTGCCTGCCTTCTTGAGAAATTCATATCCATAGTCGTCAGCAGCCTTCTCCTGCTTCTGAGAATAGGTAGAGTTGGCAAGGGCTTCGCCGAGCGAACCCAGCTGTGAGTCGGTGAGAGCGGCTGCCTTGTTGCTGCTTGAGGATATACCGTCCTTGAGTGCGGAAGTGAGCAGAGCTGTGCGGAATCCCTTCTTGGAGTCGCGGTGTGCCACATGACCTATCTCGTGGCCTATCACTCCCAGGAGCTCCTCGTCGGTCATGATGTCCATGAGTGACGAGAATACGCGTACACTGCCGTCAGCACAGGCGAAGGCATTGACATCGATAACCCAGTAGACCTTGAAATTGAGAGGTATGCCGTCGGCATCTTTCAGCCCCTCGGTGAGCTTGTTCAGGCGCAGTGTATAAGGGTCATTGGCATCACATACCTTGTTGTGTGTGTCCATCCAGTCGATGTACTCCTTGACATACTGGGCCATCTGCTCGTCAGTAAGCGTCGCCGCCTGTGCCACCTTGGTAGCTCCGTTGATGGCTTTCTTCAGGTTGAACTGTGCCATGGCTGGCGTAGCAAGTGCTGCGCAGAATACAGCCGCAGCACATTTCATTGCGATTTTCTTCATAGTTTTTACTTTAGTTGTGTGGTTTTATAAATTACGATGCAAAGTTAATGCTTTTTATTCAATAATGAGATGATGACAGGCTGTTATTTTCACGACAAAGGCAAAATGAGGCTGAATATGCATCTTATTTGCATTATATTTGAAATAACAAGATGAACTTCTACCGATTTTGCAGGATTTTACGTATCTTTGCACGGCTTTTGCTTACCGGACATAAAAAAGATATTGTCATGAAAAGAAATGTGGTATACGCTGTGCGCGTCATCATGATGATGATAGTGCTGACATTGGGCATCTTGGGTTATATCTATTACGAGAAGACTCTGGTGGTCTGGTGGTTGCCGGTCGTTGTGGCAGTGACAGCCGTGGTCGCAACTATCCCTTGGGCACGCAGCGGCTGGCGATGGTTTGTAGGGGATGACAAGACATTTAATATCCTCTGCCATATCTTCGCCGTGGGCTGCATAACATATTTCCTGATGATGGGAGGCAACTATCTTCTTGCCGACAAGGATTCCATGCAAAAGGAGGAGGTGATGGTGGAAGACAAAAAGCATAATGTCCGCAAGACCGGTTACAGGTCTGGAAGGCATTACCGCCGTTCAAACCGTACGACGCACAGCTATTATCTAACGGTAAGACTGGACGACGGCACTCTGAAAGAGATGCCTGTGACGGCTTCGTTATACAACCGTGTGCGTGCAGGAAGACCTATTGAAATCTGTCTGCAGGAAGGGGCTTTAGGCTTCAGGGTGATAAAGGAAGATTGAACTCCTGTCCGGATGAATCAAGAGACATGGCTTTGCCAATATAAAGAAAATGCGTAAAGTGTTGATGTCCAAGTCACTTTACGCATTTATCGTTTATTTTGCAAGCGGTTATACTGCAGTATGGGAGAGAGTTTACATCTCAATGTCCGGGATTACGACCAGCAAGGTGTCTGCCTCCAGTGTAGTGCCACACCGATGAAGGGCGAATTGCTCACCAAGATCACGCACTATCTGTGTGCAGATTCTGATGCGTATATCGTCATATCTTGTAATGGCGATACGGTAAACGAGATATTTCCCATCGGTCTTTTCGGGCTGTATCTCCACCTTTCTCTGTCCGCTCAGACGGGCAAGGTGACGGAGGAGGATATCGCGCAGGACAAGGGGCGGCAGCTGGTGCGTGCAGTTGGACATCGCCTGCTGTGACAATATGCCGTAAACGGCACGATAATAGCGTGCCACTTCGTCAAGCTCACGGTATGAAGAACCGTCTCCTGCATCGGAAAGCAACTGGCGGATGCGCGACGGGTAATACATCGTCTCGTGCTTGATGGCAGAGAACGAGTTGGACATCACATTGTCAAGGACATGGAGCCTGTCGCGCTCGAAAGACAGTCTGCCGTTTCTGTCGCGCAGTTCTGCAAGCCTCAGCTTTCGCACAGCCTTCTCGCGGCGCATCTTTTCAAGGGCTTTGCGGACGTCCTGGATGACGTATTTATAATACGAGAAATAGTATACTGGGAGAAAAAGGAAAAGGAGTATCACAAGCATGACAATGGCTACATTGCGGTTGGTCTCCGTCACCTGCATACGTCGACAGTATTCCGCGAGCGTGGTGTCGGCATAATATTCCTTATACATCTGCGTGTATATCCTATTGTTGTATGTATACAGGTCCCATTTGTGCAGGGCGAGAGCCGAGACGGCTATCTCATTGCGCACAGACATGAGCAACTGATAGTCCATCGGCACAGAGTCTCTCAGCCAGCGCATATCGGCAGCATAACCCATTTCCCTGTCGAAGAACATGAGCGTATCGTTGCGCAGGCCGCCGTCGGCGACATATCTCCTGTTTATCTCTCCTATGCAACGCTCGGCAAAGACAAGGGCATCGGCATATTTCCCCTTGACATTGCAGTCGTAGACGCTGTCTGCAAGTGCTGTAAAATCCTGCGCATTGACCGACAGGGATAATGCGAACGCCACGAATGCCATATAGATGCGGCGCACACCCTTAGGCAGGCGGAAGAAGAAGCGTGAACCTCTGCCCTCTTCGCTCTCCACGCCTATCATGCAGGAGGAGAAGAGGGAGTTGGTCTTCTTGTATTTCTCTATGATTCCTTTACAGTTGAGCAGGCCGAAACCGTGTGACATCCCGGAACGGGCTTTGCCGTTTGTCACCTCGTCTACAATAGGTTTGACATCAAAGATGTGCTCCATCTGCCGCTCGTCCATGCCACATCCGTTGTCCTCAACGGAGAGTTCTACCATATCACCGTCGACAGCCTTTGCGCTGACCCTTACGAAACCGCCATGTGCCGTGAACTTTCGGGCGTTGTCGCACAGTGTATTGAGCATGAAAAGCGTAAGGCTTCTGTCTGCCTTTACTGTCTCGGAGGTGTCATCCACTTCAAGGCGCAGACCTTGATGGGTATAGCTGGCGGTGTTCTTGCGTATGATGTCGAGCAACGGCTGTATAGGGAATGTCTCGATATTCAGGGACAGCTCACCCTGTTTCAGCTTTATCCATTCGGTAAGAACGTCATTCTGGCTGTTTATCCGCTCGGCAAGCTCCGCTATATACTGCCGGCGTTCCTCACGCACGCCGTCATCCTCGGTCTTCGCGCAGAGTGCCGATGTCTCGTGGAGCATACGGTCTATAAGCGGTGTCATGGAGTTTATGAGGTGCATCTTGGCACGATGCTCGACATATATCTCCTGAAGCGAGGACAGCTCGTGCGCTGTCACGGCACACTGTTCCTCACTCTCTTCCAGTTGTTCGTCAAGAGCCGCTATGCTACGCATACCGTCTTCCTCCATCGAAGTCATCTGTCCCAATGGCTTTCCTGCACGTGACATGCGCTTGCGCCGCACAAGGAGATAGAGCAAAAGGAGCATAAGCGCGGCAACGACACATATTATTATATATATGAGGATATTGAGCCATTGCACTTGACCTGCGAGTTGTTCTGCCCGTGCCTCAAGCTGTTTGTCCTGACGGGTGTTTTCGTAAAGGTCAAGATACATGTTGCGGTGACGGTCGCTCTCAGGTTTCATGTCCATTGCCGAGAAGGCTATGGAGAACTGTTCGTGTAGGGAAGCCATGAGAGCCGGAGCCTGAACGACTGCCGTATCTGTCTTCATGGCCTGCTGGAGCGAATAGACAGCTCCAGGATAGTCACCGATACGGGTATAACAGCGTGACAGCGTACGCCATGCAGCAGCCTGCTGATAGACGTCACCATAGTCCTTGAAGAGCTTCAGGGCATGGTCTGCGAGGGCTCCTGCTGCAAAAGAGCCATGCAGACTGTCAACTCCGAGATACCTGTATGCCATGCGTTCGTCAGACATCTCCATGTCCGGATTGTCCATCATCTGCTCACTGAAAGCCTGTTGCACATTTGCACACCAGTAGGTATAGCCGTTTTCCTTGGATATTATATAGCACATCATCAGGCATTCCTGCTCCTGATGGGCTATATTCTCTTTTGTCCCATGCCTGAGTATTCCGCCGGAGCCTACATTATACAGATAGGCAACATACTGTGCCGTATCACGCTTCAGTTCGACAATGCTGTCCATCTTCTGATGGGATGCTACAGCGGCGTCCGTGTTTCCGACATAATAGTCATAGACGGAAGAGACAAGATAAAGCTCGCTCTCGGCATAAAGCAAGCGGTCTCGCTCATGCGCGGAAAGCTCAGGTTGCTCCGTCTTTATACGTTTCAGACGCTGCAAGGCACGTTGCCGGTGCTGATAATAGTCTTTGTTGTCGGACTTTCGCTGGCAGATGCGCATATTCTGGACCGATGCCACAAGAAGCTCAATGTTATTGTCTGTAGTCCTGTATACTTCACGCAAGAGCGAGTCGGCGACATTATACCGCATCTTGCCTATATGGTAGAACGCCATATTGTTAAGTGCCTCTGCCCTCTGGTCTGCCGATACATCGGCAAGATGCAGCACACTGTCTGCATACAGCCTTGTCTTTTCAAGTGAACGGTAATGCTGGGAATAGGCTATCTCGTTGAGACGTTCCGCCTCTCTGTCGTTATCGGAGCAGGCATAAAAAGAAAGCAGACTTCCCATCATCATGATGATGATAGAAAGTCTGCCTGATATGTTATTTATAAATGACAACTTGTATTATGCAATTATCATTTACGGCAGTTCACATGAAGAGCATTCGCGGCAACATGCGTCCTGCCTTATGTCATGTTATTACTTCTTGCAGTAGCTGAGTGCTTCCTTGCACTTGTCTGTAACATACTGCCAGTCGCCGGCAGCGACCTTGTCCTTCGGGAAGAGCTTTGAGCCCATGCCTACGCAGAAGACGCCGGCAGCGAACCACTTCTCAAGGTTCTCCTTCTCTGGAGCGACACCGCCGGTAACCATAATCTTAGACCAAGGCATAGGAGCCATAAGACCCTTGATGAGGTTTGTACCTACGACATCACCTGGGAATACCTTTGTGAAGTCACATCCAACCTCCTGTGCCTTACCGATTTCTGACGGTGTGAGACATCCTGGGCAGTATGTAACGCAACGACGGTTACAAACGACAGCCACGTCTGGGTTGAAGAGAGGACCTACTACGAAGTTTGCACCAAGCTGAAGATAAAGGGCAGCTGTAGGAGCATCAACGACAGAGCCTATACCGAGAGCGAGCTCAGGGCACTCTGTATTAGCCCACTTTGAGAGCTCTCCGAACACCTCGTGTGCAAAATCGCCACGGTTAGTGAACTCGAAAGCGCGTACACCGCCCTCATAGCAAGCCTTGATTACATTCTTACATACTTCAACGTCCTTATTGTAAAAAACAGGAACCATAGGTGCAGCGGCGATTTTCGCCATCACCTGAAACTTATCAAACTTAGCCATATTCCTTATTTCTGTTATAAAAGTTTTATTTATCCATGAGAAAAAGGCTCATGGAATATCCATATAGACAGGATATTCCACAAGCCTTTTTATTGTTATTGATTAGCGCTGAACGCGGCCATTTGCATTACCGCCAGCAAGAGACTCTACCTCAGAAGCGTTAACGAGGTTGTAGTCACCGTTGATAGTATGCTTGAGAGCAGAAGCAGCAACAGCGAACTCAAGAGCCTCGCCCTGTGTCTCCTTAGTGAGAAGGCCATGGATAAGGCCACCGGAGAATGAGTCACCACCACCTACACGGTCAATGATAGGATTGATTTCGTATCTCTTTGACTGATAGAACTCCTTACCGTCGTAGATAAGAGCCTTCCAGCCGTTGAATGTAGCAGAGAAAGACTCACGGAGAGTAGATACTACATACTTGAAGCCGAACTCTTCCTTCATCTGCTTGAAGATGCCCTCATAGCCTGCAGCATTTGTCTCGCCACCTTCTACATCAGCATCAGGCTTGAAGCCAAGGCAGAGCTCTGCATCCTCCTCATTGCCGATGCAGACATCAACATACTGCATGAGCGGACGCATGATTGAGATAGCCTTCTCTGATGTCCAGAGCTTCTTGCGGAAGTTAAGGTCTACAGAAACTGTCACACCATGACGCTTTGCTGCCTCACAAGCAAGCTTTGTCAGCTCGGCGGCCTTGTCAGAAATAGCAGGAGTAATGCCAGACCAGTGGAACCAATCAGCACCTTCCATGATTGCATCGAAGTCGAAATCCTCTGGATTAGCCTCAGCGATAGCTGAGTTTGCACGGTCATAGATGACCTTTGAAGGACGCATTGACGCGCCTGTCTCGCAATAGTAAAGGCCTACACGGTCACCGCCACGGGCAATGAACTTTGTGTTGACACCGTAACGACGGAGAGAATTAACGGCAATCTGACCAATCTCATGAGCAGGAAGCTTTGTCACGAGATATGCATCGTGACCATAGTTGGCACAGCTAACTGCGACATTGGCTTCACCACCACCAGGGATGATTCGGAAAATGTCTGTCTGAATGAAACGATCCTGTCCGTTAGGACTGAGGCGAAGCATAATCTCGCCAAGTGTCACTACTTTTGCCATAGTTTTGTTCTGATTTAAGTTATTATATTATGAATCTATTATATATGATATACCAAATTGTATATACTTGATTAAAATCATCTACAAAACTACACATAATTTTGCTAATAAAAGAAGAAAATCACGAAAAAATTACTTTTTTTAATATTTTTATGTACTGTGTGTTCGCACAATTCAAATTTTATTGCTATTTTTGCAGAGAATTCCCGAATAACGTTTTCAATCAATGAGCCAAAAGGTAACAATCAAGGATATAGCTAAGCGCGCTGGAGTGTCTGTAGGAACTGTCGACAGGGTCCTGCACAATCGCCCCAACGTGTCAAAATCTTCATTGGAAAAGGTAAAGAAAGTACTGGAGACCATCAATTACGAACCGAACGCATACGCATCGGCGATGGCAGCAAACCGTCATTGTACATTCTATCTTCTGCTGCCTAAGCAGGAGTCAGAGGACTACTGGGCAGAAGTGGAGGAAGGGGCAATGAATGCCGTGGAGACACACCGCGATTTCAAAATCAATGTACGTACCATACGTTACAACCGTTTCAGAGAAGACTCTTTCCACGATGCATGCAGGCAATGCATGGCAAAGAAACCTGACGGGGTAATCATCGTACCTGCTACCCTTGACTCTACACGTAGCTTTACCGACAAGCTTCACGACCTTGATATACCATTCATATTCCTTGATGCAAACGTCCCTGACCTCAAGCCCTTGGCTTTTTACGGACAAGACTCTTTCTGTTCCGGTCTCTTTGCGGCAAAGATGATGATGCTCATTGCAGGAAAGGAGCAGGAGATTATGCTCATGAAGCAGACAAAAAACGGCAGCATAGCATCCAGGCAGCAGTATAACCGTGAGGTTGGCTTCCGGCATTACATGAGCGAGCATCATCCTGAAATAAAAATCATAGAGCTGGATTTGCCGATGGAGAAAGACAGTAAGGTACATAATGACTTGCTGGAGCAATTCTTCAAAGACCATCCTCACACACACCACTGCATCACATTCACCTCTAAGGCGTACATTGTAGGAGAGTTTATCCTTCACAACAACCGCAGAAATATACAGATAATGGGATATGACATGATAGAGAAGAATGCGGAATGTGTAAGGCAAGGGAGCATATCGTTCCTCATTGCACAGCATGGCTACATGCAAGGCTACAACTGTGTGGACGCTCTGTTCCGCGCTATCATACTGAAGCATGAAGTCAACCCTGTAAATTACATGCCTATAGAGCTTCTTACGAAAGAGAACATCCAATTCTACCAGAAGACACAGACATAATACAGCCCTTACAACACTCCACAAAAGGCATGCACATCGCCATGACAAGCGGCAATAGCCATAACGGTTCCGCATGAAAAGGCACAGCACATACCAACAGAGAATATCAAATCTTATAAACATAAATCTAACAAAATTATGAAGCAGCAAGCATTCTTAAAAATCAATCCTGCCGACTCAGTAGTCGTTTGCCTACAGCCTATCGCGAAAGGCACACAGATCGAAGTCGACGGTAAGTCCATCACCCTACTTCAGGACACTCCTGCAGGCCACAAAGTGCTCATCGACGACAAGGCCGAGGGCGAGAACATCATAAAGTACGGTTACCCGATAGGACACGCGAAGGCTGCTCTGAAAGCCGGCGAGTGGGTCAACGAGGACAATCTCAAGACAAACCTTTCCGGCAAACTCGAGTACACATACAACCCTGTCGACGAGAAACTGACCATTCCTTGTGAGAACCGCACATTCAAAGGCTATGTACGCAAGAACGGCGATGTCGGTGTCCGCAATGAGGTTTGGATTGTGCCGACAGTAGGATGCGTCAACGGCATTGCTGAGAAACTTGCAGAGAAGCTCCGCGAGGAGACTAAATGCGAGGGAATAGATGCCGTATACACATGGCATCACAACTACGGATGCTCACAGCTTTCTGAAGACCACGAGAATACAAGGAAGGTGCTCCGCGACCTCGTGCTCCATCCTAACGCAGGTGCTGTGCTCGTACTGTCTCTCGGATGTGAGAACAACCAGCCGAAGGATTTCATGGAAATGCTGGGCGATTACGACAAAGACCGTATCAAGCTCCTCATCACACAGGATGTCGACGGTGACGAGATAGAGGCCGGAATGGAAATCCTGCGCGACCTTTACCAGAAGGCCAAGGAGGACAAGCGTGAGGATGTCCCTGTCTCCAAGCTCCGTGTCGGCCTTAAATGCGGTGGCTCTGACGGCTTCTCAGGCATCACGGCCAACCCTCTTGTAGGCGAGTTCTCCGACTGGCTCGTGGCGCAAGGCGGCACATCAATCCTCACGGAGGTTCCTGAAATGTTCGGTGCAGAGACCATTCTCATGAACCGCTGCGAGACAAAGGAACTCTTCGAGGACACTGTAAAACTTGTCAACGACTTCAAGGAGTACTTCCTCTCTCATGGCGAGCCTGTCGGCGAGAACCCTTCACCGGGCAACAAGAAGGGCGGCATCTCCACACTTGAGGACAAGGCTCTCGGATGTACACAGAAGTGCGGACGTGCTCCTGTCAGCGGTGTACTCGGCTACGGCGACCGTCTCAAGGTCAACGGACTCAACCTCCTCTCCGCTCCTGGCAACGACCTCGTGGCTTCTACCGCCCTCGCAAGTGCAGGATGCCATATCGTGCTCTTCACTACAGGCCGCGGAACGCCGTTCGGCACATTCGTACCGACAATGAAGGTTGCCACGAACCCTACCCTTGCAAGCCGCAAGGCCAACTGGATAGACTTCAATGCCGGCCAGCTTATCGAGGGCAAGGACATGCTCACCGTACGCAATGAGTTTATCGACAAGGTTCTTGCCGTGGCTTCCGGCGAGCCGTCACGCAACGAAATCAACGGCTACCGTGAGATTTCCATCTTCAAGAACGGCGTGACACTGTAAACGGAAAACGTAAAACACCAGTCTAAAAGAGTGGACAAAATCAGCCCTACCCCACTTGCAAGCCTGCAAGCGAGCTGATTTTGTTCACTTTAAAAATACACATCTGCCTGAATCCTATACCACATGGCACTACTCCCACTATTCACATTCATAGCACTATACCTTATAGTATCCATCGTAATGGGCGATTTCTACAAAGTCCCCATAACGGTGGCTTTTTTGGTTTCTGCCATAGTGGCCGTAGCGACGTTGAGAAAAAGGACGCTGGCAGAACGCATAAAGGTCTTCTCACGTGGCGCAAGTTCCGACAAGATGATGCTCATGATGCTCATATTCATCCTCGCCGGAGCCTTCGCCTCCTCTGCAAAGGAGATGGGAAGCATAGACAACACTGTCAACCTCACCCTCGCCTATCTTCCGCCAGACATGCTCATGGCAGGAATATTCCTTGCCTCATGCTTCATCTCCATATCCATCGGCACCAGCGTCGGCACCGTCGTGGCACTTGTGCCGATAGCCTCCGGCCTTGCCTCGTCTACAGGCATGAGCGTCGCCATGATGAGCGCCGTGGTAGTTGGAGGAGCATTCTTCGGCGACAACCTGTCGTTCATCTCCGACACAACCGTCGTCGCCACACAGACACAGGGATGCAAGATGAGCGACAAGTTCCGCGCGAACCTGTTCATCGCCGCCCCGGCAGCCATCATGGTGTTTCTCCTATATATGATTATAGGCAGCAACGCTGGCTCTCCCGCCTCTGTCCCTGATGTCGACTTCCTGAAAGTGATGCCCTATCTCGTCGTCCTCGTGATGGCCGCCGCAGGTCTTAATGTGCTGACAGTCCTCACAATAGGCATAATGCTGACAGGCATGATAGGCATTATGGACGGAGCCTTTGACGTATTCGGATGGATGCAGGCCATGAACACAGGAATACTCGGCATGTCCGAGCTCATCATCGTCACCATGCTCGCCGGAGGAATGCTGGAGACTGTCCGCGAAAACGGCGGCATAAACATCATCATCAACCTCCTCACCCGTCACATAGACAGCCGCCGCGGAGGCGAGGCAGCCATCGCGGCACTCGTCACGATAGTCAATTTCTGTACAGCAAACAATACCGTGGCGATACTCACCGTCGGTCCGATAGCCAGACAGATAGCCGAGAGATTCCGTATAGACCCGCGACGCTCCGCATCGATACTCGACTCCTTTTCATGCTTTGCACAAGGCATAATACCTTACGGAGCGCAACTGCTCATGGCCGGCGGACTTGCAGCCATCGCACCAATAGAGATCATTCCATACCTGTTCTACCCTTACGCCCTCGGCCTCTGCGCCACAGTGGCTATAATAACGGGCCGGCCACGCCGGTTTACAGACAAATGAACAAGACTACCGACATCATCTTCGAGAACCTCTTCATCCAGCTGCGCAGGAAGGCTTTCGGCTCGGATGAGGCTGATATACCCATGTCACAATGGAAATGGCAACAGGCAGACCTCCTCATGAAGAAGGCTGAAGAAGAGGCAGAACCGTATTCCTGTGCAAAGACCTACCACTTCGTAAGCAAGTTTCAGGAGAAGAAAAGGGAGGCCATCTGCGCCGAAGAGCCGCACACCATCGACACATCGACCGAGACTCTGGAGTTCCTTAACCTTATTATATATAATATAGACCATATCGAGAGGCTCGGCATCTCCATCCCCGGCATCATCCTCATAGGCAAGTATCTCCGCCAGCGTGGAGACCGTGTGGACTTTGTGAAGCTCGACAACTGGATAAACAAGCTGCATATCCGCCGCATGACGTCACTCATAGGGTCCATGCTGATAGACATCTTCCATTTTGAGGCCGACGAACTGCCGTTCCTTCACAAGAGATACAGGAAGGCACGCGCACTGCTGTGCACACAGCTGCAACGCGGTACCGCTACCGGCTTCGTAGGAAAGACGAGCTCACTCCTGCGATATTCGCCTTTCGGTGCCGTCGGCTACTGGACACAACTGACGAAAAACGCCATAGACAGCATCGAGGAATAGCTCTCAGACGATAAACCAAGTCAGTTTCATGGCTACTTGTTTGTACAGGAAAGGTACATTTTACACCAAATACATAAACAAAGATTAGTATTAACATTATTTTAACTTTCGGTGTCGTTTGATTATCAACAAGTTACAGAAAAGTTACACATAACCTCTAAAAAAAAACATAAAAAAACTTTGCTGGTATCAAAAAAGTATGTACCTTTGCAACGTTTTAATAACAATTGATTGTTTTACAGATTTAAAAGCTTAAAGAAATGAAGAAATTGGCATTTATGTTCGTAGCTATGGTAGCTATCTCATTCGCATCATGTGGTAACAAGACTGAGCAGGCTGAGGCTACTGACACTGTTGACACAGTTGCAGTTGACACAGTTGCTGCTGACACAGTTGCTGCTGACACAACAGTTGCTGAGTAATCTACTCGGTACGAACAGTACAACAGACACGACCGCTGACTCTCAGAGTCGGCGGTCTTTTTGTTTACTCTCATGATGCAAAGGCTTCAGCAATATCCTGACAGCCCCCCCACATGCACAGCCATGCATCACGAAAAGAGAACGGGAAAAACATACAACAACCTCATTTTGCCCATCCAACCATGATAGATAAAGTAAAAGAAACCGTGCTTGAGGCTTCGCGCCTTATGGCAACAGACACTTTCGAGATAGAGGAGAAAGACGGAATGTCAAATATCGTGACATCTTCAGATGTCGCCGTGCAGGATTTCCTATGCAAGAGACTTGGCGAGATACTGCCCGGCAGCGGCTTCCTGTGTGAGGAAAAAGATATCAGCGATGTGTCGCAGGAGTACACCTGGATTATCGACCCTATCGACGGCACGGCAAACTACAGCCGGGGCATAGCACAGTGTGCCGTATGCGTCGGCCTGCGCAAAGACGATGCCATGCTACTGGGAATAGTCTATGTGCCGATGACCGGCGAACTCTTCTTTGCCGAGAAAGGCAAGGGAGCATTCCTCGAGATAATCGACTGCGAGACAAAAACGACTGTCAAGCCTGCAAGACGCGTCAGCGTGTCCCGACGCCCTTTCGCCAATGCGCTGCTGTGTACCGCACTCCCCGTCTACCATAAAGAACATTCGGACGTATGCTCGGAGATTATCAGCGAGGCATTTCCGCAAATCAACGATCTCAGACGCTTCGGAGCCTGCGCACCGGAGCTCTGCTATGTAGCCATGGGACGCTGCGAACTTTATTTCGAGTATATACTCAGCCCATGGGATTACGCCGCGGCATCCCTCATCCTTACAGAGGCAGGAGGTATCATCACCGACCTTGAAGGCAACGCCGTGACATGTGTAAACCCGTGCGGCCTCATCGCAGGAAACTCTCCTGAGAACCACAGAAGGATGCTTGACATCGTCCGCAATCACATCATCAAGCAATAGGATTGGCGGTTTTGCGGTTCATCGGTTTTACGGTTAGGCGGTCGGCAGATTTTAGATAACCTATCCGCACTGCATACTTCAGCGACAATGGCGTAAGGACTGAAACCGCAAAACAAAACCATTCACATCAACATCTGCCGACACCTATAAAATGGAGGGTGACGGTTTGCAAAGCAGAGGGTGACATTTCACACAACAGACTGTCACCTTTTACCTTGCAAACCGTCACCCTTTTCCCGTTTATTCTACAGGATTGATTTACTGATATTTACACTATAGTCATTCTATTTCTTGCATAACAGACAGCAGGTTACACCTGCGCGCCCCTATTCCCTAATGTCACGACATCAAGATCCTTCATCTGCCCGCCGTCAATGGTCAGACGCACCAGCGTCCTCTCCACATGCCAGCCCTGTATGCCCGCAGCTCCCGGATTGATATGCAGCAGACCGAGCGACTTGTCGGCCATGACTTTCAGTATATGCGAGTGGCCTGATATGAACAGCTGGGGAGGATTGCTGTGTATCTGGCGCACGATGGAACTGTCATATCTGCCCGGATAACCGCCGATATGCTTCATCATAACCTCCACACCCTCGCATCTCCAGCGCAAGATCTCGGGGAAGGCGAGGCGGAGGTCGCCACCGTCACAGTTGCCGCATACAGCCCTGACGATACGGGTCTTCGGGCTTCCCTCGCTGTCCGTGCCGAACGGTGCTCCGAGACGCTCTATGATATCCATGCCGCCGATGTCGCCGGCATGCCATATCTCGTCACATTCCTCAAAATACTGCAAGTATTTATCATCCCACCAAGAGTGAGTGTCGCTGATTATTCCTATCCTTTTCATAGCAAGAAATATTTTCCCGGGACGCCGCCTGCCACCATACGCAGACATTGAATCCCTTCTGCAAATATACAATATTCCCCGTGTATTTCCAAATACGGCTTCAGGCTTTTCAATAACAAAAGTCAAATACAACATCGTTTAACAATTACGGTTCGCCAGATGCCAAACGCGAAATCGGCGCAGAAACGCTCATTTTGGCCTTAAAAAGACGATTTTACACCTAATTTGTAAGATTTTCACACATAAAGAGCACTTTTCGTGGTAATTTTGCAACACGTTTACGAATCATCTTTTATCAGATTATAATATTCAAATCTATCAAACCGGCATAACAAAGCCAATTAACCTAATGATGTGTCAGCTCTTTATGCCCATGCTGGCAAAGAGGCAGACACTCGCATTTTCCACAGCCGAATGCTTCGGCAAGTATGCAAGTGGTGGGCGAGGCGGTGAAGTCGTCGATGTGACAAAACTCATGTGACGACTCCGCCTGCCACCCGAAGACTTTTTTTATGAAAGTTAAACTAAAATCGGTCATTAGACCGACATACGGTAATATTCTGTTATTGTTATATGGTCTTTTCGTTCGTTTCGCCTTTCTCTCCGTTGTCTTGCTTCCCGTTCCGTCTCGACATAGCCCGATATGCCTTCGACGAAATGGTAAGCAAGACAACGGAGATAAAAACGAAACGAAGTGAAATCTAATATTACTGTCCGCTAAACATGTTTAAAGCCTTATTCCTGTTGCTTTTAATAGATGACAAGCCCCTTTCTTTCCAATGATACCGGCTGTCCGACAAAAGCATCCTCTATTTTACAATAGAACTAAACATAATAGTATGTGAAATTCGTTTGAGATGCAATATAACGGACAGATAAGCCATTTTTTTGTGATTTTAGTAGTCCTATACGCTGGTTGTATCGGCTGTCCGATAAGTTTGAAAATGGAAAACTTATCCAAAAGTTTTACCGGACACTAATAATATATAATAAGGTGTGGAACTGTACCGACATCAATATATGTCACTACTGTTCCACACTCTTTTTCATACACCATCGCGGTGTTTTACCATACGATTCAGCACGTTGTAACACATCCCGAAGCATCTGATGCCACCGCACAAAACACGACCTTGCAAGCAACTGATAACCAACCATATATCCCCACACAAAATTGTCTTATAAGACTTTTTTAATTGTCCTATAAGACATTTTAAATTGTCTTATAAGAGTGTAAAAATTGTCTTATAAGACTTTTTCGAAGCTATGTCAATATGAGAAAAGGGGGCATGAGGGCTTTTTCAAACAGTAGCTGTCATGCAGATATGCCGTCAAAGCGTTTCCTTGTACTCCTTCAGGCTGCGACCCATGATTTTCCTGAAACATCTGCTGAAATACTTCGGGTCGGAGAATCCGCACTTGTACGCTATCTCGGCGACACTCGCATCGGGCTGACGCTCGACAAGCATCGCGGCATACTTTATGCGCAACGTCTGTATATAGTTGTTAGGCGTGTAGCCGAGATTCTTCTTGCATTTTATGTACAGCAAGGAATTGCTCATGTTCATGTGCCTTGCGAAATCACTTACAGACAGGTCGGAGTTTGCCACATTATCCATAACGAACTCTTTTGCCTTGTCGGCAAAAGACATCTCGTCTGGCTCACCCTCTACGTCCTCCTCTATCTCGGTCTTGGAGTTGACAAGTTCCGTGACCCTGTTTTCAAGATAGTCGAGCTTTGCATCCGTCTCCTTCCTGTGCTCATCCATCTCGCTTTTCAGCCGCATGATGTATCTGTAGGTCTTGTATATGCCGATCAATGCCAGCACAAGCAACATGCCGTAAAGCATCCATGAGTACCACATCTCATGGAAAGCGGCTTTGCGGCAGATGGTTATGACACGCTCGTTGTCCACCCAGATGCCGTCGGAATTTGTCGAAGCGATATGCAGAGTGTATGTACCTATCGGGAAGTTGGTGTATTCTATGAAATTCTCCTTCGTGTAATGCCAGCCGTCGTCTATCCCCTCAAGCCTGTATTTGTACACGATATCCTCGTTGCGGTTGTAGTCGAGAGCGGCAAACTCTATCCTTACATTCCTCTCTCCCGGCTGAAGAGTGATGTTGTCCGGGCCGTTAAGGGCTATATTCGGCACATAACTGCTTTTCTCTATGCTGCGCGGGTCAAACATGAGGAAGCCTTGCGTCGTGCCCATGACGATATTGCCGTCGGGCAGACAGAGCGGGCGCACCTCGGAGAAGATCGTCACATCGTCAGAGAATCCCTTCTCGTAATTGACGACATTCTGCTTGTGCATGTCACTGATTTCCGTCAGTGCAAACTTTCCCACGCCCCAGATATGCTGACGTCCGTCAACAGCAAGCGTGAGATACACGTCTGTGGCAAGACCTTCCCTTGAGGTAAACGAACGGAATCTTATGCTGTCGCTGAGGAGATTGTCCGACAGTATCTTGCTGATGCCTCCGCCGCAGGTAGTGACATATATCTGTCCGTCAGCGGCACAGACGACATCCGTTATGTTGTTCGCCCCGATGCTCGAAGCGTCCTTGTTACGTCTCACATTCCTGTAGAATCTCATTCTCTCGGGCCGGAGACCGAGATTGCATGTGTACAGTCCTTTATCTGTCCCGACAACCAGTACGCTCTTGTCCTTGCAAACATCCATGCCGTGTATGTACAGAAGATTATCAGGACTGTGTCTGAGGAGATTGTTGCAGTTGATGAATGTCCTCGAACCGTCTTTCTTCTCGTTCACAAGATTAAGCCCGCCGCCCAATGTTCCTATCCATATACGTCTGTATCTGTCTTCCGTAATGGAATACACGGCATCGGAGCTTATGCTGTAGGCATCTTTCTCTGAGTGCGAATAACGTGTCACCTTGTAATTCCCGTTCTTGGGCTCAAGGAGAAACAGGCCGTCAGGTTTTGTACCAATCCATATCCTGCCTCGGCTGTCTTCAAAAAATACATAGACATTATGTCCGAACAGCACACGCTTTCCCGAAAGCGCACCGTTACGCCCAAGATACTGTGGCGTCATGGCTCCATTATTGTATATCCTTACACTGCCGTTCTTGTCTGCAACCCATAGCCTTCCGGAACGGTCATAAAGCAGTCCGCGTATGATTTCTTCCTTAGCAGCAGCATTGTCCTTATGGCTACGTACCTTGTCCTTTACAAACATGACACGCTCCAGCCCTCGTGTAGAAGTGATCCATATGCCGCCCTGACGGTCAACAAGCCTTATCTTCGCTCTGTAACCTTTGTATTCCTCCACAAGCCTCAACTTGTCGTAATAAGCCTTGAAGCGGCTCTCGCTATGCCATCTGCCCTCTATCGTGTCGCGTGTCTCCTCAAACTTCTCTGTGTCACGGCGGAATCTGAAATACTTCTTGTTCGAGTAACACAGTATATCATGGTTCTTGTCCTCTCCGATATAGTTTATCCTGTTGACAAACAACGGACTGTCATCGCCTGGATAGACCTTGTATGTCTTGAACGCATGGCCGTCATATCTGACAAGTCCGTCATGGGTAGAGAGCCAGATGTACCCTACACTGTCCTGCAATGCACATGAGACATCGGCATCCATCAGACCGTCAGAACTGTCATATCTTATTATATGCACATCATGGCCTATGCCTTCTGCCATGATACGGCAGAAGAGCATAACAAGAACTATGATGGAAAGCCTTCTCATTTTTGGTTGTTGGTTGCAGGTTGTAGGTGTTTGGTTGTTTAGTTGTAGGTGTTTGGTTGCAGGTTGTAGGTATTTGGTATGGGTTATAAACCTAAAACCGACAACCAAACCACTAAACAACTAAACAACCAAACCACTACTTTACTTATCATTTATCATCTCAAGGAAATCATCTTCCGAAACAACGGGTATCCCGAGCTTCTCCGCTTTCTGGAGCTTGGAAGGTCCCATATTGGCACCGGCAAGGATGAATGATGTCTTGCCGGAGATGGAACCGACATTCTTTCCTCCGTGCTGCTCTATTATCTGCTTATACTCATCACGGCTATGATGCTGGAAGACACCGCTGATTACCACCGACTTACCTGCAAGAGTGTCCGTACGGTCGGACAGTTGCTGCTCAGAAAGCTTCATGTTCAGCCCATATCCGCGCAGACGATTGATAATTTCCATATTATCCTTATCATTGAAATATCTGATGACGCTCTCCGCTATCACATTGCCTACACCGTCAACCTCAAGGAGCTGGTCAAGGGAAGCATTGGCGAGGCTGTCCATATCCTTGAAATGGCGTGCAAGAAGACGCGCTGTAGTCTCGCCGACAAAGCGTATGCCGAGGGCAAAGACCACACGCTCAAACGGTACTTCCTTGCTGTCATTGATGCCTTTCACCACTTTCTGCGCCGACACAATACGGTTTTCATTGCCAGATGTTATCTGCTGAGGAGTAAGTTCATACAGGTCGGCAAAATTATGTATCAGCCCTCTGTTGTAGTAATCATCAACGGTCTCAGCACCGAGTGTCATGATATTCATGGCCTTACGTGCAATGAAATGCTCTATACGTCCCTTTATCTGAGGAGGGCAACCTGCCTCGTTAGGGCAATAATGGGCAGCCTCGCCTTCATAACGGACCAGTTCTGCACCGCACTCCGGACAGCGTGTGACAAACCGCACAGGCTCTGCATCGGCACTGCGGCGTGACACATCGACACCGACAATCTTCGGAATAATCTCACCGCCTTTCTCGACATAGACATAGTCACCTACATGCAAATCAAAAGAGCGGATAAAATCCTCATTGTTCAGCGTGGCACGCTTGACAGTCGTTCCTGCCAGCCATACAGGAGCCATATTGGCAACAGGAGTCACGGCGCCCGTACGTCCTACCTGATATGTCACCTCTAACAGCGGCGTGCAGACACGTTCTGCCTTGAATTTGTATGCTATGGCCCAGCGAGGGCTTTTGGCTGTGTATCCCAAATGCTGTTGCTGGCGCAGGGAGTTAACTTTCAATACAATGCCGTCTGTCGCTACAGGAAGATTCTTGCGCTCCACATCCCAATAAGAGATATAGTCCATCACTTCCTGCAACGTCTTGCATTTCTTCATTCCTTCCGACATCTTGAATCCCCAACGTGCACACTGCGTAAGATTCTCATAATGACCGTCGGAAGGCAACTGCTCGCCAAGCAGATAATAGAGGTAGGCATCAAGGCCTCGCTCTGCCACGACACGTGAGTTCTGCGACTTCAATGTTCCCGAAGCGGCATTGCGAGGATTTGCGAAAAGCCGCTCCCCACTCTCCTCACGCTCGGCATTGAGCCTGCGGAAAGACTCCCAAGGGAGAAGAATCTCTCCACGAATCTCGAAAGTTTCGGGATAGCCTCCTGCCATGTTCTCTGCCGAAAGGTCTTCAGGAAGCTGCAAAGGGATGCAACGTATTGTACGTACATTCTGCGTGACATCATCGCCACGGACACCGTCGCCGCGCGTTACTGCACGGACAAGACGTCCGTGCTCGTATGTAAGGGAGATGGACAGACCGTCATATTTCATCTCACAGCAGATTTCAAACTCCTGCCCTTCAAGTCCTTTGCTCACCTGAGTATACCATGTCTGCACATCTTCACGGTTATATGTGTTTGCAAGAGACAGCATAGGATAACGGTGCTCAACCTGATTAAACTGCTGGTTGATGTCGTTTCCCACTCGCTGTGTAGGCGAATTGTCATCATACATCTCAGGATGTTTTGCCTCCAGTTCCTGCAGTTCGTGCAGGAGGAAGTCAAAGTCCTGATCGGAGATTGTCGGCTGGTTCAGCACATAATAACGATGGTTGTGCTCATGGAGCTCACGGCGTAGCTGTAATATGCGGTCTTTTTCTGTCATAGCAATGGCAAAGTTACAGATATTTTTCGTAATAATGTAAGGCTTTCTGTGGATTTTTCGCTTTTTTCACAACAATATATTCACAAGAATGGGAAAAATGTGTATCTTTGCAAATGGAAAATACAGGTCAGGGAATGACGGAAGCCGCACATTCCCAAGCAGAGCTATGAAAACAACCGTAAAGGCAAGACTAAAACATCAATAATAAAATGGCAAAAGTTATTATCAACTCATACGATGAGTTTGCAGAATATCTCGGCAAGGAGATAGGTACAACAGAGTGGTTTAAGATAGATCAGGAGCGCATCAATCTTTTTGCTGACGCGACACTGGACTACCAATGGATTCATGTAGACGTAGAGCGTGCAAAGGCTGAAAGCCCTTTCAAGTCTACAATAGCCCACGGATACCTGACAATGTCCCTCCTTCCGAAGCTGTGGTATGACACCATAGAGGTAAACAATGTGGCACAGCTCGTGAATTACGGTCTTGACAAGATGAAATTCGGTATGCCTGTAATCACAGGAAGCTCTATCCGCATGAAGACCGTCCTCCACAATATCCAGAATCTCCGCGGCGTCTGCAAGGCAGAGATAAAGTTCACTATCGAGATTCAGGACCAGCGTAAGCCTGCCCTTGAAGGCATTGCAACATTCCTTTATTACTTCAATAAGTAAGTGAATATCGGCCTGATTGTAAAACAGCTGGCCTGAATATCATTACGTTAACAGTCCCAAAAAGTTTACATGAGAAACTTTTTGGGACTGTCTCGTTATACACACCCTATTGCGTCATCGGGCTTCCAGCCTTATCCTACCGGCTTTTTCCTGCTTCGCCTGCATATCTTTTCACACGGTCATTCAGTAATACTGCACCTAAGAGCATGTTGCGCCATAGGCTATTATATATCCTCATTGCTGCCGATTGGCCTTCATGCAGTCTCATGTACTTACATTGTTTTTATCTTTCTGCAGGCAACTGGTGTCAGAACTGTTCAAGAATCTTTATGCGCTTGGCCGTATCCGGATGAGTGGAGAACAAATTGCCCATAAAAGAACTGAGACCCGACAATGCCATCTTTGGGTGGATGATGAACATCTGCGCCACATCATCGCGACCTGTACGTCCAAGTCCCGGGTCACCGGAAATCTTCCTCAGTGCGGAAGCCAGCGCAAGCGGATTGCCACACAGCTCTGCGCCGCCAGCATCTGCCATATACTCGCGCTTTCTGGAGATTGCGAAACGTGTCATCATCGTAAACAGATATGCTATCGCACAGCAGAATATGCCTATCAGCATCACCATTGCCATGGACAGCCCGCTGCCTTTCTCGTCGTCACGGCTACTGCGGCTGCCACCGCCGAACCACAGCATGTGATAGAACATATTGTACACCATGCTCATGACCGTAGACACTATGCCCACAAAGACTATGCTGATGACCAGCAGACGGGTGTCATGATTGCGGATATGTGTCAGTTCGTGACCTATCACTCCTGCCAGTTCGTCATCGTCAAGAAGGTCGAGAAGACCTGTCGTCACTGTCACTGTATACGACTTGCTGTCAATACCTGATGCAAAAGCGTTGAGCTGCGGGTCATCGATGACGTTGATTTTCGGCATCTCCATGCCGCAGGCCATAGTAAGATTCTCCACGATATTGTACACACGCGGATTCTCACGGCGCTCCAGCGGACGTGCTCCCATGGCGGAACGTATCATTGCGGTATTGCCCCAATATGCTATGGCAAACCACACTCCTACTCCACCGATCACCCATGGAAGAGCACTGAGGAAATAGTAATTGACGGCATCGGCGTCAAGCTGATGCACCAGTTCGCCGTATTCATTATAATATCCGCCACCAAAATAATTTACCAGAGCAAGGAACACCCACACCATGCCGAGCATGATGACAGGAAACATGATGAGGAGAATGACGCTCATCGTGTTGTTCCTCGACTGCTGGGTATGCATTCCTACATATTTCATATACGGTTGTAAGGTTGTACGGTTCTTGCGGTTATGCGGTCAGGCAGTTGTGAGTTATGAGTTATGAATTGTGAGTTACAAGTTGTGAGCTATAGGAGAGTCATCTCCATATAACCGTCAAACCGTATGACCGCATAACCGTATTTAGAAGCTCACTTCCGGTGCCTTTTCCATTGCGGCACGGTTCTCCTGAGCAATCTCAAACATAGGTTCTGTCTGGAAGCCGAACGCTCCGGCGAGGAGATTTCCAGGGAAGGTCTGCACGGCATTGTTCAGTTCACGTGTCGTGGAATTGAAGAAACGGCGTGTTGCCGCGAGCTTGTTCTCTATATCAGACAGCTCTGTCTGCAACTGAAGGAAATTCTGGTTTGCCTTCAGCTCAGGGTAAGCCTCGACGGAGACTTTCAGCCCTGTGAGTGCACTTGACAGCAGATTGTCTGCAGCAATCTTGTCATTGACACTTGTCGCCGACATGCAAGCAGAGCGTGCTGCCGTCACCGCCTCAAGCAGTTCCTTCTCGTGCTTGGCATATCCCTTTACGGTAGCCACCAGCTGCGGCACGAGATCATAGCGCTGTTTCAGCTGCACATCGATGTTGCTGAAAGCATTCGCACGGTTATTGCGCAAGCGCACAAGGTTGTTGTAGATGGAAATCACCCAGAGTACTACCAGCACCACTACGGCGATAATGACGATTGTTGTTACCATATTTTCTTGTTCTTGTTATATTCCTTACATATTCATTTGCTTGTATGCCACAATATGCCCGATTGTCATGACAGGCATGTCACGCATAACATTCAAGATACAAAAATAACGCCAAATGTCGAGACTGACAAATTGGCGTTGATTTTTTATGCTTTATTACACATTTTCAAAAGAAATTGTGGATAAACACGAGTGTCTCACTTCATTGCCGCAAGCACTTTCCTGTAATACCTGTTCGTGCTCTTCACGCGGTAGTTCACTCCGCCGTTCCAAGCCCTGATGGCTTTCTCCACGTTGTTGTCCTTGTTGTAATGCTCCTGTATGAGCAGGAACATCTCCTTGGACTTCTTTACCGAGAACCTGTCCTGAAGGGTGTAACGCTTCTTTGAGTTGCGTGCCTTGAGAATATTGTTGCAGTCCTTCACCAATATCGGGTTTATCTGCATCGCTCCGCACGACATGCCGTTGACGGCCTTCGGGTCTCCCTCGCTCTCCACCTGTATGATGGCTGCCATTACCGGCTCCCAGTCAAACGGCTTCGCCGCGGTTGTGGACACTGTTGAAATAAATAATACTACAAATACTAATACGCTTTTTAATCTTAAAGTCATTATTCATATCTTTCTGGCGCTTTGGCAATGACATCACGTCAATCCGCGAACTGCTATACTCTGGGATATGAGCATCCGTATATTTACTATATTACTTTTACCCTTGGATTCTCATCCATTCTATTATAATATAGAATAAGGTGTTGCGTACGGAAGTTAGCAGCTCTAAGCGCCAATTAATACTGAGGGGAATCCCCTTCCGAAAGCCTGTGGCTGAGGGAAGAATCCCGGACACCCCACTGTTAACGTCGGCAAAGGTACTGCTTTATTATGACATACAAAAAACTTCGGTGCTGATTTATAATATCTTACGCGATTTTTTATTTTATGTCAAATATACATCTGCACAAAACAAATACATTGAGCAATAATCGGGGCTATTTTACACGTATCTCAAACTTTACATGGATTTTTCTTGCTAATGTGCAGAAAAAGAATTAATTTTGCACATTGAACACATATTTTGTGCAAAAACAATACATATATGAAATTAGACAAAACGACTATGGAGAGACTCGGTATCCCTGCTGAGATTCCCAGTTTCAACGCATCTATAGAGAAGTCCATAATAGACCATTGGGACCTTAATGCACTCACGGACTATCAGGGTGCGACGCTCCAGTACAAGGACGTGGCGCGCAAGATAGAGAAGATGCACATCCTTTTCGAGAACAGTGATGTCAAGCCTGGCGATAAAGTAGCCATCTGCGGCAGGAACATGAGCCACTGGGCTGTGGCCTTCCTTGCCACAATGACTTACGGAGCCGTGATTGTTCCTATACTCCACGAGTTCACACCGGAGCAGATTCATAATATCGTGAACCACTCCGACGCCAAACTGCTCTTCGTCGGAGATGTCGTGGCAAACCAGATTACCCCTTCCGAGATGCCAGCCCTTCAGGGCATTATCAATCTCATGGACTTCTCGGTCATGGAGTCACGCACAGAGAAACTGACATACGCCCGTGAGCATCTCAACGAACTGTTCGGCAGGAAATTCCCGAAATATTTCCGTAAGGAGCATGTATCCTATTTCCGCGAGGCAGACTCCGAGGATCTTGCCATGATAAACTACACATCAGGCACTACAGGATTCTCCAAGGGTGTCATGATACCTTACCGTGCACTGTGGGGCAATCTCGACTTCGCCCATAACGCCCTCGGCGGCTTTGTCAAGCCCGGCTACAAGACAATCTCCATCCTGCCTATGGCACACATGTACGGAATGGCGTTTGAATTCATATACGAGTTCGTGGCAGGATGCCATATCCACTATCTCACACGTGTCCCTTCGCCGGCTATCGTCGCAAAGGCATTCGCCGATATCAGGCCATGCATCATCATAGCCGTACCGCTCATCATCGAGAAAATCATCAAGAAGAAGGTTCTCCCGAAGGTTTCTTCCGCCCCTGTCAAGGCCCTGCTGAAGACTCCTGTCGTAGGAACGAAACTGAAAGCGCGCATACGCGAGCAGGTATATCAGGCGTTCGGAGGCAGGCTGTATGAGATTATCGTGGGAGGAGCGGCACTGAACCAGGAGGTGGAGCAGTTCCTTTCCGATATAGGATTCCCTATTACCGTAGGATATGGTGCAACAGAGTGCGCGCCGATTATCTCGTATGACGACTGGCAGAACCGTGCTGTAGGCTCATGCGGACGTGCGGCATGTCACATGGAGGTGAAGATTGACTCTCCTGACCCTCAGAAAATCCCTGGCGAGATACTCACACGCGGATGCAACACCATGCTCGGTTACTACAAGAACGAGGAGGCTACAAAGGATGTTCTTGTAGACGGATGGTACTGCACAGGCGACCTCGGCGTGATGAATGCCGAAGGACAGATATTCATCAAGGGACGCTCCAAGAACATGCTCCTCGGCGCAAACGGACAGAATATCTATCCTGAGGAGATTGAGGACGCGCTGTCGAGCCTCAACATGGTGAGCGAATGTCTTGTCGTGCAACGCGGAGAGAAGCTCGTGGGACTGGTCTACCCTGACTACGAGGAGGCGAAAAAGAACAATATAAGCAACGAGACGCTGAAGGAGATAATGGAGCAGAACCGCAATGAGCTCAACTCCATACAGCCTGCATATCAGAAACTTGCGGCCATAGAACTGATGGAGACGGAATTCCAGAAGACTCCTAAGAAATCAATAAAGAGGTATCTTTACAACTAAAGCAAGCTCAAGACATTACATTCCTACATGCTATAATCCAATGAAAAAGCCCTGCAACAACATCGTTGCAGGGCTTTTTCATTGAAATGTCTTGGAGATGTCAAAATAAATCATTACTTTTGTGACTGCAATGCGTCATAGACATGCATCTTGCGCAAAAACCTTAATACAAAATCCCCTTGTATCGGTCTGATGACCGATGTGGGTTAATACTATGCAGCTATCATGGCAAAGGAAAACAAGACGCCGACCTGGGACGGACTGATAGAGTCTATGTCAACCTCGGCACAGCACCCCAACGACACGGCATGGAACATCTACCGATACCTGTCTGCACACTACAAAGAAATGGGTTCGGAGGAAGCACGCACACTGCTGGCGGCATACATGAAGATTCCTCTCGTACATCCATCCCTCCTCCATTCCTGCATCCTCGGCGTAGCACTGAAAATGGCGAAGATATACGACGACTTCCGCCTTCCGGCATTCCTCGAACGGTGGGGATTCCCGGCAAACCTGCGCAGTGAGGACATGCAATGGCGCACAGGAAGCAACGGGCGCACATTCCCGTCGCTGAAAGAGCAGACAGAGAGGGCCGTCCGCGAATACAGGCAAGTGCATGTAGACAAAGCGCAGAAGGTCATAGGATATGTCAGCCGCTATGACCCGAAACACCGCCATTACCATATCTTCGACCCTCTTTCGCGCCATTTCGTCGCTATAGATCCCAAGAGTCCGCCTGCCGTTGGTGAGTTTGTGTGGTTTGCACCGGTGATTCCTGAGAAGGGAAACTTCAAGACAGCCGTGGCTCTATCACCTGAAAACCACAAGGAAGGACAACGGGCTTTCGGCATCACTAAAGCCGTTGTAAAATTCATCAACAGCGAGAAGGGCTACCTCGGTTATGAGATTGTCTCTCCTATCGCCCCGACTGCCGAAGGGGAGGTGACGACCGAGGGATATGCCAATCTGTCGCTTGCCGCCAATGCCACGCTCTCCGTCGGTCAGGAGATAGGGCTCATCCTTTTCCTGAAGCGCGGAAAAGACGGCAAGAAGCGTAACTATGTCGCGGAGATGATATTATAGCCGTTTCTTCATCATGTCGGGCAAGAAACCGATAGACAGAATAGCCGTTTCTGAGGGTGACCCTTCACCGTGTAAAAGGTGACGCTTTATCATGTCAAAGGTGACCGTTTTCCCATCGAAAGGTGACCTTCCGCCTGTCATGTTTGACAGTCCTCCCTACTAACCATCTCAAAATCTGTTTTCATTCGACACTTCTGCAAAAAAAGAAAGCGTGGATTCATATCTTTCCGTGATATGAATCCACGCTTTACTATTCTATTGTCTCAAAGAAATTCTTATGGCGTGAGAGAGCAGACTAAACGAAGAGGCGGCGGTAAAGCTCTGCCTTTTTCTCCAATTTCAGCGGGTATGCACGCGACGACGACGGCATACGCCACCACCGCAGACGTCGGCCATAGACGTCAAGCTCCACGCTTTCACCTATGGCTGGCATCGGGACAAGCTGATGTGTCTGTGCGCAAGACTCGTTGGTCAGCACCAGTTGGCCGTCGCCACATATCGCCGCAGACAGCTGCGCCTGCAACTCCTCACTCGCTTTTCCGCCTGTCGTGACGACAGTGTGACACCGTGGCATGACCGAAAGCATTGAGGCGATGTCGGCAGGTTCCAGTATCTCAAGGAAATTGTCGCTGGCATTGTCCTTATGACGGCATACCTTCGCTGCCGTATCATAGAAGGCAAGTCCTGCGCGCTCTGCAAAACCGATGATCTTTTCCCTGTCGAAACGCTTCTCTCCGCTGACCTCAAAATGGGTCTTGTCCCCGAAATGTATCAGTCCCATAAGACGCCAGAAGTCGTTTATCCAGTTAGGGTAGAAGAACTCCATGGACCATCGGGCCTTTGGCGGAGGGAAACTGCCGAGAAAGAGTATGCGCCCTTCCGCCGGCAGGAACGGCTTGAGAGGATGCTTTTCTATAGTCATAGCGTCTCAAGCAATGCGCGGCAACCGTCGAGACAGTCACGGTATGTCGCATCAAAATTTCCTGTATACCACGGGTCTGCAACATCTCCCGGGCGGTCGGTGTAGTCAAGAAGGAGGCGAATCTTCCCCTCCGGATCACCGCCACACATACGGTTCATATTGCGTATATTATAGGAGTCCATACCTATAAGCAGGTCGTAACGGTCATAATCGTCACGCCGCAACTGGCGCGCCGTCTTCCCTTCACAACTTATACCGTGCTCCGCCAGTTTACGGCGTGCAGGAGGATATACGGCGTTGCCTATCTCCTCTGTGCTCGTTGCGGCTGACGCTATTTCAAACTCGCCTTCCCTGCCTGCATCGCAGACAAGGCGTTTCATGATAAACTCCGCCATCGGACTCCTGCATATATTGCCATGGCAGACGAACAGTATCTTTGTCTTCAAGGTCTATGGTTGTTTTTATTGTCTAAAAATATCAGTAAGCAAACAAGATAAGACGACATTGTCAATGGTAAAGCCTATGCCTTTCCTTATGTAAGCAAGGAGATTTTCAGGCTATTTCTCCACCACCATGTCAGGTCCCGGCGTGTTCCAGCCATATTTTTCCTTCTGTATGGAAGGGTCCACTTTCAGCGAATTGTCGCGCACGGTATATCCGTCCGTGCATGCATCGAAATAGATAGGGAATGCACGGAAGTTGGTAGCGTATGGCGACGGATACGGTGCGCTGACGGTATTCTTCTCTATGAGCGACCCTGGCTGGTTGGACATCGTGTAGATTCCGCCTGCATCGTAGAGCACGCGGGCATAGTCGGAGACGGTATTGCCTATGATGCGGTTGTTGCGCATTCCTGTATTCTCTGGTGTCCAGCCCCATCCGACACAGATACCTGAGTAGTTTACCTTGGAGATGTTATTCCCCTTGATGGTGAAATCACGCACATATCCGCAGCCTATAGCCACTGCGCCCCAATCGCGGTTTGTGGCATCATGGATAGTATTGCCCTCTATGACAAATCCGCCGGTATTGGTATACTCGCGCGGATGATGCACCTCACACGGGCCTTCGCCAAACGAACCTGCCATAATGGCTGTGCCGCCGATGTTCTCAAACCTGTTGCCGATGATGATAGCGTCATTGCAATGGTGAGCATAGTCAAGGGCTGTGGAGGCAAGTCGTGTGAATGTGCAGTCCTTGAAGTCCACACGCTCGGCATACGTCAGCGAGACAGCCGCCTCTGGACGTGTCACCCACGCCTGGTTTTCAAGGGTCGGAGCCCATGGAGTGCCCTCGTTTTCCGTGAGTTTGTAAGCGTCTATTATCGGGAAACCGCCCTGCAACGTCACATGACCGTACTTCAGCGGACGCTCCCATGACGCGTTTTCAAAGGTCACGCCTTCAAAGGAGATGTCGTGCACCATGCCGAATTCTGAGCCTTCTACCGTCACGAGGCGTGACAGAAGGCCGGAAGGTGTCGGTATAGGTCGTATGAGAAAGCTCGACGATCCTCTTTCCTCGCCTATCACAGGCTGTGGCCAAGGGTGTGAAAATTCCCAGCGCGACTCGGGGTTACGGAACGATACAATGGCTTTATCGCCTGAGAGGCGTATGTCCTTGATGCGCAATATCGCTATCGCCCAGCGCTGATGCACGACCATTTCATACTTGTCGGCGGCAGTGATGTCCGTGATGCCGTATCTTTTCAGTGATGCCGCCGGGATGACAATCTGCTCCTGCTCCTTGTCAAAGGCGAGCATACGTTCCATGACAGGATAGTCATTTTGAGCAGATGTGTCCTCCGCCATGCCACCGGAGATTGTCGCTCCGGTGATTACAGTACGGCTGTCGGGCATACCACTGTCCTCAGGACGGATATAAAGCGGCTCGTCCAGCACGAAGGTCTCTCCCTTTGCAAGATGTATTGTGATACCGCCGTCAGCCTTAGGATTGGAAGTTCGGCGCCACTCTCTTGCTATGCGGAGAGCGCGTTGTATAGTCTGTACAGGAGCATTCTCCTCGCCGGAAGCCCTGTCGCTTCCCTTGATGGAGACGTATATGTCACCTGCTGAGCAATGGGAGGCCATCACTGTAAGCAGGAAAAATGTTGCAAGAAGGTTCTTTTTCATAGTAGGTTGTTTAGTTAGCGGTGTATTTTCAATAGATTCTCGTATGTATAGGGATTCGTTTTTCCATGACATGCACGGCTTGCACGTCATGGAAAAAGCGTTAAAAGCGGATTCAATACATCTTTCCAAGTACCCAGTTTATGAAAGATGTAGGGAACAGGCGTCCGGCAAAGAGGAAAAGATGGTACATGATGCCAGTGGTATTGAACGCCCAAGGACGGCTGGCTGTGGCTGTGCGGTATATGCAACGTGCGATTTGCTCTGCCGACATGCCGTTCTCCTCGTCGTGTTCCATCTGCTCCACAGCCTTGTTCATGTGGGTATAGATGCCTGCTCCTTCAACGATTTTCTTTCTCTGGAAGTTCGTCTTGACGTCTCCCGGCAATACACTTGCCACTGAAATGCCAAACGGGCGCACCTCGTTTGCCAAGGCGAGGGCCATGGAATTGAGGGCTGCCTTAGAGGCGGAATAGAACGCCTGGAACGGTATGGCATAGACGGCGGCGACACTGCTCGTGAAGATTATGCGTCCCTGACGGCGCTCACGCATATAGGGAAGGACGGCCTGCGTAATGTTCAGCGCGCCGAAGAAGTTCACCTCAAACTGTCTCTTGGCGTCTTCGAGCTTCGTGAACTCTATCGCACCGGAGATTCCCATGCCGGCATTGCATACCAGCAGGTCTATCTTGCCGGAACGGGCAAGAACCTGCTCCACTGCCTTGCGGCACATGTCAGGATTCGTCACATCACAGTCCACATGGCTGATGCCGTCACGGCTTTCTCCATGACGTGAAAATTCGTAGACCTCATAGTTTTTTCTGGAGAACAGTTCTGCGGCAGCCTTCCCTATTCCGGAACTGCCGCCGGTAAGTATTATTGTCTTCATGTTATACGGTTATTCGGTTGAACACGGTTTTACGGTTGGGCGGTCTTACAGTTAGACGATAATAGGTTGTGGGTTTTAGGTTGTGAGTTATGAATTATAAGTTATGAGTTATAGGAAGAGTAATCTCCGTACAACCGCATAACCGTTAAACCGTATAACCGTATTCAACCGTCAAACCGAAAAAAAGCACTCACCACCCGAAGGCCTTGGCGTCATTCATCCACAGCCCTTTTGCACGGAGAACTTGCTCTATGACATCCCTGCCACAGCCATATCCGCCATTATATGGAGAGACATAGATACTTATGCCACGGATGTCGCTGCACGCATCCTTAGGACAGCACGGACATCCGACACGACGCATCACCTCATAATCGGGGATGTCATCTCCCATATAAAGTATCTCCTCGTCAGCAAGGCCAGTGTCTGCAAGGAACCTGTCGTATGTCTCTATCTTCACCTCACAACCTAAAAAGATGTCCCTGACACCGAGATTCTCATATCTCTTGCGTACAGAAGGTGTATTTCCTCCCGACAATATGACAATCTTCAGCCCCTGCTTCACGGCAAACTGGATGGCATAGCCGTCCTTTATATTCACCGTGCGTAACGGAATGCCAGCACTGTCCATAGGGATAGTTCCGGCAGAGAGGACACCGTCAACATCGAAGATGACGGCCTTTATCTTTGTAAGGTCATAGGGTATCACGTCACAGGTCTTGTTTCTTGAAATAATTCAGTGCCGAACCGATAGCGGTGGCAAACTCCGAATGTTTCGGAATATGGTAACGCACTCCGTAAATCTGCTCCATCATGCCGAAGACTTTCTTGCATTGAGGCAGGAGAGTAAGGTTGCCTATCATGACAAAGTCCTTGATGCCGCTACTGATAGATGCGAGAATAGCTGCAGAACCGATGGTCTGAACCACGGTACATATAATGCCCAGCGCGATGTCTTCATGAGTTGACGTCGCCTTGGCATTACCGAAAAGCGAGGCTGTGGCAAACGCCGGAAGGCCAGGAATCTCCTCTGCACAGATGTCCCCTATCTGCAGGTCTATCTTGGAGATATTGCCGTTTTTCGCAAGACTGGAGATATGCTTTATGTCGTCTGTACCGAGAAGCAAGCGCGACAGGCCTGCAAGCGTTCCGCCGCCGACGCCTATGCCACCGATATGATGCACAGCCCCGTTGTCATACTTCACGAGTGTCGTTCCCGTTCCCATGGAGACGACAATCATGCGGTCAAGACCACTCTCATACTGTGCACCCAGACCGTCTGCGACAAACTCGTCGGTACGGTCCGTAGGGAGACCGTAGATGTCTCCCTTGATATACGCCGCGCCGACGCCTGTCAGCATAACCTGCTCGATATCACTAAGGGTAAGGTTGTTCTCGTTGATGTATTTCCCGAAAGCGCCGTACAGAGAGGTGACGGGATCCGTCGCCTTGATACGTATCGGAGAGACTATCTTCCCGTCGCGGATACCGACAATCTTTGTCGTGGAGATGCCTACATCTATTCCTATCACTGTCTTCATGTCACAAAAGGCTGATATTACGTTTCGTTGTCATTGTATCATTATATCATCAAATGCCGTGACATCACTTCACGACAATGGTCTTGACATTGGCAAGATCCATGTCATCGGTAGAGTCAACCTCATCGTCATAGACCTTGATTTCGGCACCTGGACGGCAGAATACCGGCATCTCGTCAAGAGGGACATCGACATTCCTGTACCATTTGCCACCTTCAAAATGCTCACCGGTGAAGAAATTCACCCATTCGCCCTCCGGCAGATAGATGTCGCGACAGTCATTGCCGTTCATTACAGGACAGACAAGGAACTTGCGGCCGAAATAATATTCATCGTCTATATGCCATACGGTCTTGTCTTCCGGATGATGCATCAGCAACGCCTGTACCATAGGCCAGCCTGACTCCGTGGCCACGCGTGCCTCCTCTATAATATAAGGTATGAGGCGATAGCGCAGACGCCACCACTTCTTGATGCTTTCCGCGATGGTCGGATAGTGCCAAGGCTCTCGCTTGTGCGAACCGTGATAGCGCATGTGGGAAGAGAACACGCCGAACTGTGTCCAGCGCATATACACCTTCGGGTCTATGACGGAGTTCATGAAGTCCGGTTCGCTATGGAATCCCGGCACATCATGGCTCCAGAAAGCAAAGCCCGAGAGACCGAAATGAAGACCTCCCTTCAACGAGCCAGCCAGTCCTGCCCAAGAGCTCTCGGAGTCTCCGCCCCAATGCAGCGGATAACGCTGGCAACCGGCCCATGCTGCGCGTGCCCAGACGATACCATCGCCTGTGACATCCTTAGTGATTTCGTATGCCGCCTTCTGATAAAGCAGGGAGTATATGTTATTCAACTGCTCGGGAGTCATGGACTCGTATGTCGCGTCCATGTGGATATTCTCTCCGAAATCGGTCTTTATGCACTTGACACCCATATCGAGAAGATTCTTCAGCAACCCTTTGTACCACTCTGTAGCCTTCTCCGACGTGAAGTCTATCGTGCCTGCATAGTCGAGCGTAGAAAAGTTTGACGCACCTGAAGTGCCGGCAGCGTTCTCCCATCCTCCAACAGGAGTGGAGATATACTTGTTCTCTTTCGCCTCATCTATCTGCTCCGCACCGTTTGCGACGTAAGGCAACTGCCACAGAGAGACCTTGTATCCGTTGTCGGAAAGGCGCTTCAGGAAGCCCTTTGGGTCAGGGAAACGCTCAGGATTGAACTTCCATTCGCAGAGCCAGTCTGTACGGAACCATCCTGTATCAAGATGGATGACATCGCAAGGATAATGCTCTGCACGGAGCCTGTCGCATATCTCGTTCACCTCATCGGCAGAGAAATATGTCATGCGGGACATCCATATACCGAATGACCATAGTGGAAGCATCGGAGGGAAACCCGTAAGCTGACGGTAATGGAAGAGGATACGCTCCGGCGTCTCTCCGCCTATGATGAATGTATCGATAGTGGCACGGTCATTGCGGAACTGCACAGAGCGTGTAGAATGGTCTGCAAGAGACAGACGGCAGTAGTCGGATGTGTGGTAGAAGACACCGTACATGCGGCTGGACATATAGAACGGGATATTCTTATACGCACGCCTGTTGTTCACGCCCTGTCCGTCCTGGTTCTTCAGGTAGAATGTCTGGCCGGAGAGATCCATCTTGCGGAAACGCTCACCCGTGCCCACGAAGCACTCGTCTGCCTCACACTTGAAAGAGACTGTGGCACGGTCGGGCTGACCGTCCGTAAGGCAGAAGCCAATCGGCAAGGCATCATAGCGTGGAGGAGAGAAATGGTCGTCGCTGAGTTCCACACCCTTTGCGAGGTTGCCGTCAGGGTATATCGTGAGATGTATCGTAGGCTGCGGTCCCGGCTGCAGGTCGCTCCACCACTCTGTCTTATACGGCGTGAGGTCTATCCTTGCACGTGTCCTGCCGTCGGCATCGGTTACGGTGTATACATCATCGGCAAAAGACACGGACAATGCCTTGTTCCCCAACGCCTTGTCTATCTCCAGCATGTAGCTGTCGCCGTCCTTCATCTCGTCGCCCACCATGGAAGTGAACATGCGCACCACGGAATCGCCATACGCACGTAGACGCAACGTATACATCCTCTGCGGCACATCAGTGTCCGCGAGCATATCCTCCTGCAACACCTGCTTCTGGTAAGGCACGGTGATGAGTATATCGCCGTCCACAGCCTGCACATCAGTAGACGTATAGGCCTTCCACAGCGACTCGTCCTTTGACAAGTGTTCGTCAAAGTCCATCCAATCAAATAGGTAGTAGTTTGTCTGTTTCATTGTATCCTTTGTGAACATTCGGCGACGGCGGACTACGCGACACAGTTGCCGGCAATCCGCCGTCCGTATAATAATCTTACTCCTTATTAGCCTTCTTGCGCTCGTTATGGTCAAGTATCGTCTTGCGTATGCGCATGGATTTCGGAGTTACCTCCACCAGTTCGTCGGCCTTGATATACTCAAGACACTCCTCAAGAGACAGGACCGTCTTCGGGATGATGCGCGCCTTGTCGTCGGAACCCGATGCACGGACATTGGTAAGCTGCTTCGCCTTGGTGACATTTATCACAAGGTCGTTGTCATGAACATGCTCACCTACGACCTGTCCGTAGTAAACATCCTCGCCCGGGTCTATGAAGAACTTGCCTCTGTCCTGCAGCTTGTCTATGGAATATGCAAAGGCATTGCCTGTCTCGAGAGCAATCATCGAACCGTTTGTACGGCGGAGTATATCGCCCTTATACGGTTCGTACTTCTTGAAACGGTGTGCCATGATGGCTTCACCCTGCGATGCAGTGAGGACATTGGTGCGGAGTCCCATGATGCCGCGCGAAGGGATGTCGAACTCGATGTTCACACGCTCGCCCTGCGCCTCCATGGAGGTCATCTCGCCCTTGCGGCGTGTCACCATGTCTATCATCTTGGAAGAGAATTCCTCTGGTACGTTTATGGTAAGTTCCTCTATAGGCTCACATCTCACACCGTCTATCTCCTTGTATATTACCGTAGGCTGACCGACCTGCAGTTCATAGCCCTCACGGCGCATCGTCTCTATGAGCACCGAGAGATGGAGCACACCACGGCCACTGACAATCCACTTGTCGGTAGAGTCACCGAAAGGTTCCACACGCAACGCGAGGTTTTTCTCGAGTTCCTTCTCGAGACGGTCGTTGATATGGCGCGAGGTGACAAACTTGCCTTCCTTGCCGAAGAACGGCGAGTCGTTGATGGTGAAGAGCATAGACATAGTAGGTTCGTCAATGGCAATAGGCTCCATCGGCTCAGGAGACTCAAAGTCGCATATCGTGTCGCCTATCTCGAACTTTTCCAGTCCTATTATCGCACAGATGTCACCGCTCTGCACCTCCGCAGCCTTGACATGAGCCATGCCCTCGAATACATGCACCTCCTTGATACGCGTCTTCTCCATGCTGCCGTCACGGTGTGCTATGGTGACGTTCATGCCCTCTTTCAGAGAGCCGCGGTGTACACGTCCCACGGCGATGCGGCCAGTATAGCTGGAGTAGTCGAGCGATGTGATGAGCATCTGCGGAGTGCCTTCAAGCACCGTCGGAGCAGGTATCACCTCGACAATCTTGTCGAGAAGATAGTCGATGTTGTCTGTAGGGACATTATAGTCCTCCGACATCCATCCGTTCTTGGCAGAGCCGTACACCACAGGGAAGTCCAGCTGGTCCTCTGTAGCGTCGAGGGAGAACATCAGGTCGAAGACCATCTCGTAGACTTCCTCAGGACGGCAGTTGGGCTTGTCTACCTTGTTTACCACGACAATCGGCTTCAGACCTATCTGCAAGGCCTTCTGCAACACGAAGCGCGTCTGAGGCATCGGTCCCTCGAAAGCATCGACAAGGAGGATACAGCCGTCGGCCATATTCAGCACACGCTCCACCTCGCCACCGAAGTCGGAGTGTCCCGGAGTGTCGATGATATTGATTTTCGTCCCCTTCCAGTTGATGGAGACATTCTTCGACAAGATAGTTATGCCACGCTCCCTCTCAAGGTCGTTGGCATCAAGCACCTGGCCGGAATTGTTCTGGCCTTCGCGGAAAAGCTTTCCCGCAAGCATCATCTTGTCGACCAAGGTCGTCTTGCCATGGTCGACATGCGCGATAATCGCGATATTCCTGATATCCTGCATAGTCTTCTTACGTCTTTTTTCTTTTACGTCTTTCCGGCGAGACACACTGGCAAACCTCTCCGTCGTGCATCCCCTGCCACGCCACAGCCTCTGGGGAAATCCCCATACCACACTGCCGACACGCAGGGAAACGCCGGATTTTATCCTACATGTTAATGATTTTCGGTGCAAAATTACAAAAAATATATTAAATATTTTGCTGATAGCGGAAAAAGTTGTAATTTTGCAACGCATTTTCACTAAGAGATGCTGCATTCGACGATGTATCGGGGCTACGATTAAGGTCTCGGCAACATCAGAAGAACGTAATTTAACAAACCATTAATCACACTAAATTCATGTATTTAGATCAGACAAAGAAGACGGAGATCTTCACACAGTTCGGAAACGGTGCTACTGACACAGGTTCTGCAGAGAGCCAGATAGCACTCTTCTCTTACCGCATCAAGCACCTCACAGAGCACCTGAAGGTAAACCACAAGGACTTCAGGACAGCACGCTCACTGACAAAGCTCGTCGGCAAGCGTCGTGCTCTCCTTGACTACCTCTACGACCGCGACATCAACCGCTATCGTGCCATCATCAAGGCTCTCGGTCTCCGTCGATAAGACTGCCTCGTGAGGGTATATCCCTCCATAAGGACACTCTTTGGATTAATGAAAGAAAAAGTCCCGTCTCCACCGTGGAGACGGGACTTTATTTTATGCATTACATATTTATCTGTATGGCAACGGCTGTCTGAACGGCATACACTGCGTACAAGTCCGACAGCATAAACAGACATTACAGCTATAGTCTGAAAGGCATTATATAGCCAACATATCCTTTATATATAACACCCATACATTCAACACATTACACAATATACAACAAAAGGTAACCTTTTGCCATGCAAAGGGTTACCTTTTATTCTGTCAAACGTCACATTCCGCACGGCAAAGGGTCACCCTCCAGAATGTGTAACGTATCTCCATTGTAAAACAACTGTCGTTCCGTGCTTTCTTTCCGTATGTCCCTATACGGCAAAAGCACTTGTATAATTAGCTGGGCAGTTGTAAGTTATGAGTTGTAAGTTGTGAGTTATAAGTTATAGGTTAAAGTTATAGGAAGATTAATCTCCGCATAACCGCATAACCGTATAACCGCAAGACCGTAAAACCGCACAACCGCATGGCCGTATGCGTCAAACCGTAACCACAAGTTCCACGGGGCAGTGGTCGCTGCCGAAGATATCGGTATGGATTGACGCGCTTTCCACCTGCGGCATGAGGCGGTCCGAGACGACGAAATAGTCTATGCGCCAGCCCACGTTCTTCTCGCGGGCATGGAAACGGTATGACCACCATGAGAATATCTGTTCCTCGGGGTGCAGGGTGCGGAAGGTATCCGTGAAGCCGTCGGCCAGCAAAGTGGAGAACTTGCCGCGCTCTTCGTCGGTGAAGCCTGGATTCTTGTGGTTTGTCTTCGGATTTTTCAGGTCAATCTCTTCATGCGCGACATTGAGGTCGCCACAGAAAATGACAGGTTTCCGTGCGTCAAGGGTCTTGATGTAGCGGAGGAAATCGTCTTCCCACTGCATACGGTAGTCAAGGCGGCGAAGCCCGTCCTGCGCATTGGGGACATAGACGGTGACGAGATAGAAGGTGTCGTACTCAAGGGTGATGACGCGTCCTTCATGGTCATGGACATCAGCATCGGCACCGAGCACGGGAGACATGCCGTATATCACGGCGAGAGGCTCATGCTTCGCATAGATGGCTGTGCCGGAATAGCCTTTCTTGTCGGCATAGTTCCAGTAGGAACGGTATCCGGGGAACTGCAAATCCAGCTGGCCTGCCTGCATCTTTGTCTCCTGAAGACAGAAAAAGTCTGCGTCGAGCGCAAGGAAAGATTTCTCGAAATCTTTCCCTACGCAGGCACGCAGACCGTTTACATTCCATGAAATGAATTTCATCTCAGACAGCTTATATTACTCGTGTACATAGAGGTCCCATCCGAGATATGTCTCGATGGCCTCGCGGAGGATATCGACTACATCGGTGCGGACCATAGCGACATGGTGCTCGAAGCCGTTCTTGCAGATGAACTTCATGAGGCCCTGAAGGTTAGGCACCTTAGTCACAGCTATGCAACCGTCCATTCCGTAAGGGTCATTGGTCATCTCGCCCTTGCCAAGGTATGCCTTGATGCAGCCAAGGGTGTCATCGGTAGAGATGCGGAAGTATGTAAACTCGCCTTCTGTACACTTGCCATAAACCGCGCCGAAGGTGCGCACCTTGCCGAGCGTACGTCCGAGAACGCCGAGAGGACCGAGCTTTATCTCGTTACGGATAAACGACTTAGGGAAGTTGCCGCAGTGTGTTACGACACACTTCTCACGGTCTTCTGCAAAGTTATTGTTCCAGTCTGCAAGGGCAGGAGCAAGCTCTGAGGCGAGATGCAGGGCGTACATTGCCACAGCACCGGCAAGGTCTGTCTCGCAGGCGCAAGGGATGCCCTTCTCGCCGAGCATAGACATCGTGACGCAGGCGGCACAGCCGTAGTTTACCTCAAGTGAGTCCCAGCACTGCATTGCCACACAGTCGACCTCGTTGGCCTCTATCCAATTCTCCACGGCAACACCGAACTTCGCCTGTGTCTTCACCTTATCATCATAAGCCTCTGGCACTGTAGCGTATCCGCGTACGGCAGCCATCTTCCCGATGAGCTTAGGGTCGTTATCGTCTATGCGCTCTGCATTGTAGAGTATTTCAGAAAGGTCTACAGGTACAACGGTGATGCCGGAAGCCTGCAACAGCTTCTCTGACGCGCGGCAAGTGTTGAAGCCGAGAGGACGGGTGCCTATCTGGCCTACACGGCAGTGTGTGAGTTTCTTGACTACACGGCACACGGCGGCAAACCTGTTGACGTCCTGCATCATCAGAGGAGAGTTGATGGAGTATGTGTGGAGCGTGGTATCCGTGAACGGGATGCCGTACTGGTAAAGGTTGTTGCAGACGGAAATCTTTCCGCAGAAAGAGTCGCGGCGGTGGTCAAGGTCTACCTTGTCGTTCTCGTCGTCACATGCCTGTACGAGCACCGGCACATTAAGCTCTGCACGGGAGATGGCATTGATGATTCCTATCTCGAAGCCGAAGTTCGGGAGAGACACGATAATGCCGTCGATCTCGTCGCGGTGCTTGCGGAAAAGCTCGGCACACTTCTTGCCGTCCTCCACTGTCTCCATGGCACCTGCCGTCACTGTCTCGTCCTCGTCCAGGAGCACGAAGCCGTAACCTGCCTTGGTGAGTTCGTTGATAAGAGTGTTGCGCACGTCAATGGCAAGCTCATAATTGAAATAGGCGCGTGTGCCTATGATGAGACCGAAAGTCTCCTTACCTGGTTTAGCTGGTTGATACATGATTTTTGGGTTGTTTAGTTGTTAGTGGTTTAGTTGGTTGGTGGTTTGGTCGTTTAGTTGTGAGTTATGAGTGGTGAGTTGAGCTTCGCTCGAAGTTCCTTCCGCTCGACAGTCTTGAAAGCAGGCTTTCGAATGTTCTCGCCTAATCGGGACGTTGACTAAACGACCAGACTCCTCACAGCCTTCTGCCATCCTGCATACGCCGGTGCCATATCTGCCTCGGTATGTGCCGGGAGTGTGGAGTCGAGAGCTGTCCATGCCTGCTGAGCTTCGTCAAAGGTTTTCCACACGCCGAGGGCGAAACGGTTCATGACAAGTGCTCCGAAGGCGGAAGCGTCCTCTACCTCCGAGCGCACGACAGGCACTTGGAGCAGGTCGGACTGCATCTGCATGAGGAACTTATTCTTTGTAGGTCCGCCGTCGACACGTATCTCCTTCAGGTTTATCCCTGCCTTGCCTGTCATCGTCTTGATAAGGTCAGTCACCTGATATGCTATGCTTTCGAGCGCCGCGCGTACCACATGAGCCTTTGTAGAGGCGAGGGACAGACCGGAGATGCAGGCCTTTGCTTCAGCGTTCCACCATGGTGCACCGAGACCTGAGAATGCCGGGACGAAATATACGCCACCGTTGTCAGGGACAGATGTCGCCATAGCCTCAACCTCCTGCGGTCCGTTGATGAGCTGGAGCTGGTCACGAAGCCAGTTGAGCGTGGCACCTGTGCAATGGATGTTACCCTCGAAAGCATAGAATGTCTTGCCGAGAGCAGAGAATCCGACCGATGTCACGAGGCCGTCAGGTGCAGGAGCACAGTGCTCACCGATATTTACCATGACAGAAGAGCCTGTGCCGTATGTCGCCTTGCCGAAGCCTTCGGCGAAGCACATCTGTCCGCTGAGCGCACCATGGCTGTCGCCGAGGATTCCGGCAATCTTCACCGGACCTGCATTATATCCGAGCATGGCAAGGACATCGTCACAGACCTCGCCGTAAACGGCATCGCAAGGGAGAGGCGCAGGCATCATCGAGCGTGGCACAGTCAGCATATCCAGCAGTTCGTCGTCCCAGTCGAGGGTATGCACATTGAAGAGCATCGTGCGTGAAGCGTTGGTATAGTCTGTCGCATGTACCTTTCCGCCCGTCAGTTTATATACGAGCCATGAATCGATAGTGCCGAAACACAGCTTGCCGGCCTCAGCCTTGGCACGCGCTCCCTCGACATTATCAAGAATCCATTTCGCTCCAGAACCTGCGAAATACGGGTCGATAAGCAGTCCGGACTTCTCCTTTACCATCTTGCCATAGCCCTTTGCCTTCAGATTCTCGCAAATCTGCTGTCCTCTCATGCACTGCCACACGACAGCATTATAGACAGGTCTTCCGGTCTCGCGCTCCCAGACCACGACGGTCTCGCGCTGGTTGGTTATGGCGATGCTGAGAGACTCTCCCTCGTCACCCGTTTCCCTGAGCACGGCGAGAGCCTCCTTCATGGCCTTTATGGTGTTCTGCCAGATCTCCTCTGCATCATGCTCCACCCATCCTGGCTGAGGATAGTGCTGCTGATGTGGTATGCCCACCTGCTTCAGGAGCTTGCAGTTGTCGTCAAAGAGCAGGGCCTTTGTGGCCGAAGTGCTCTGGTCTATGGAGATAATCATTCTTTTGCTGCTGCATAGATGCCGTCGGCATCGAGTCCGTAATAGTGGCGTATTTCCTTGTCGGTGCCGTGCACGGCGTTCTCGTCAGGGATGCCGAGTATTGTCATCTCTGTGCCAGGGACTTCCTCGCATACAATCTCAGCCACAAGACCTCCGAGACCTCCGTAGCGGGAGTGTTCCTCGACGGTGATGATACGGCCAGTCTCGCGTGCAGCCTTGATTACGGCTTCACGGTCGCAAGGCTTGATAGCGAGCGACATATCTATGACACGGGCGTGGATACCGTCCGCCTCAAGACGCTTCGCTGCCTCAAGAGCATGCCATACAGGTTCGCCGACAGCGATAATCGTGAGGTCGTCACCGTCATGAATCTGTGTCGCCTTGCCTATCTCGAAGTCAGTCATTGTCTCTGGATACACCTCCGGTACGGCAGCACGGCCTACACGTACATAGGCTGCCTGGTTATAATCCACGAGCTTACCCACGAGGACTTTTGTCTGCTGGGCGTCAGCAGGAAGGAACACCGACATACCCGGGAATGTGCGGAGGGCGGCGATGTCATGAAGAGAATGGTGTGTCGCACCAAGCGCGCCGTAAGCTATACCGCCCGAAACGCCGAGGATTGTCACAGGATTCTGCGAATAAGCGAGGTCTACCTTTACCTGCTCCAGCGAGCGTGCGACATAAAAACATGCCGGGCCGCAGCAGAATACCTTCTTTCCCGAGTGTGCAAGTCCTGCGGAGATGCCTACGGCGTCCTGCTCTGCGATACCGCATTCCACGAACTGTTCAGGAAGTTCATTGGCAAAATCGCCCAATGTCACTGAGCCGCGAGCGTCACTTGTCACGGCTATAATATCTTTGTCTTGCTTACCGAGGCGAAGCAGCTCGTCGGTAAAGCTCTTTCTACAAGCAATCATTTCTTTTCTTTTTTTAGGTTAAGGATTAACGGATAGAGACTGGAAAGGACATCTCCCTTTTCATGCCCTGTCAGCCTTTGTCCTGCCGTCTCCTGCATTTCATGAAGCGTCATGGCAGGTAACAACGAGCCGAACGACAGTTTCCGGGAGTGAAACGGACAGGATAAAATATTCGAGCGACGGTTTCCGAGTCCCGAGGATGTTTATTTCAGGCTTTCGATACGGGCACTTATCTCGCTGATAGCCTGTTCATACTGTTCCTGATTAGGCATACCGTGATGCCACTTCGCCACATTCTCCATATAAGAGATACCATATCCCTTTGTCGTATGTGAGATGATGAGGTGAGGCTTGCCGTTATTATAATCTATGGAGTGGAAAGCATCAAGAATCTCCTCGCAGGAGTCTCCGTTTATTTCGATTACATCCCATCCGAAAGCTGTCCAGCGTTCCTTCACAGAGTCAATCTTCATCACATCCTCTGTATTGCCGGAAATCTGGAGATGGTTACGGTCGATGATTGCGACAAGGTTGTCGAGCTTGTAGTTTGAGCCAGCCATAGCCGCCTCATATATAGAACCCTCACCCTGCTCTCCGTCACCCATCATGACATAAGTGCGCCATGTCTGCTTGTCCATCTTCGCAGCTATTGCCATTCCTACGCCTATAGGGAGACCGTGGCCGAGCGCTCCAGAGTTGACTTCTATGCCCGGAACCTCGATTGTAGGGTGACCGGACAATACGGACTTGAACTGGCCGAGAGTGTCGGTAAGCTCCTTTGTGATGAATCCTTTTGCCTCAAGCACACTGTAAAGAGCCTCGACGCAATGGCCCTTGGAGAGCACGAAACGGTCTCTGCCCGGCATCTTAGGGTCTTTCGGGTCAACATTCATCACGTCAAAATAGAGGGCTGTCATCACGTTAAGGCAAGACAGGTCGCCACCGATATGACCGGCACCTCCATTGTAGACAATCTCAACCAAGCGTTTGCGGTTGGTCTCTGACTGCAGAGTAAGTTCTTTTGCTGTCATTGTTAGTTTGATTTATGGTTAATATATTATGGTTTTCCTGTTTCCGTGTCAGCCATCCGTCCTCTCACCCCTGTGGTCTCGTCGTCTGAAGACAGTCTGCCTGCACATTGTTCACTTTATAAGGTTCATGAATTCCTGACGTGTCTCCTGTGCCTTGAATACGCCCGAGAACGCCGATGTAGTCGTTATGGAATTCTGCTTCTCCACACCACGCATCTGCATACACATGTGCGCCGCCTCTATCACTACCATGACGCCCATGGGATGAAGGGTCTCCTGTATGACTTCCATTATCTGGTGTGTCATGCGTTCCTGCACTTGCAGGCGACGGGCGAAAATCTCCACGACACGCGCTATCTTCGACAGACCTGTTATCGTACCATTAGGGATATACGCCACATGTGCTTTCCCGTAGAACGGCAACATGTGATGCTCGCACATCGAATAGAAATTGATGTCCTTCACGATGACCATGTGGCTGTATTTCTCATGGAACAAGGCCTTCTCAAGCACAGCCTTCGGGTCTTGTCCGTAGCCTTTCGTAAGGAACTGCATGGCCTTTGCCACCCGCAACGGTGTCTTTTCCAGCCCCTCCCGTGCAGGGTCTTCGCCAAGAAGTCCGAGGACTGCCTTGTAATGTCCGGCAAGTTCCTCTAGTCCAGGGCGTAAGTATGTCTCTTCCTCGTTCATCAATTTGGTTGTTTAGTGGTTCGGTCGTTTAGCTGATGGTTATTGAGTTATAGGTGTGGGTTAAGGTTTGTGGCAATAAACCTAAGACCTAAAACCAAGAACCTAACACCTAATACTGTATATTAATTTTCCCTTTGACAAGACACGCCTGCGAGTATCCCATGGCACGTATCTGCTTGAGCATCGCCATCGCCTCCTCCTGACTTGTGAAATTTCCTGCGCGGCACTTCCAGCTCGGTGAGTAGAAATGCACATATACCGGAAGATTCGGGAAATGATTCTTCACCCTTTGCGATATCTGCTCACACTTGATGCGGTCAGCGCGCTTGTTTCCTCCACTGTAAATCTGTATGCGGTAGCCAGTAGTCTTATAACTATGGCGCATTATCTTCTTGCCTGTGTCCACTGTGGCACCTGTGCCCTCTGTCGTGGAAGCACCCCTGTCAGCCGACGGGGTGCCAGGATTTGCCGGTTCCGCGGTCTTTGCAGAAGGCTGCGTGCCGCCTGCCGCGGTCCCCTGTCCATGGGCGGTTGCCGTTCCCGTCTCCGTCTGCTGCCGTACAGCAACGGCATTCACGAGACGCTCCACCTCCTGACTCTGATGTATGATGACTGTACCCTCTCCGCTTTGCGAGCGACGAAGTTCGTCAGTAATAGTCTGCGCATTGGCAGCAGAAGCCACCAATGCCAGACATATTATAAGAAAGAAATGTTTCATCATATCAATTACTCATATATATAAATATGTTCCTCCCCTCGCCGTCACGCCATCAAGGCATTAGCCCCAGGCGTCGATGATGCCCTTGAAGTCTGCCGCCTTGAGCGATGCGCCACCGATAAGTCCGCCGTCGATGTCAGGCTTTGCAAAAAGTTCAGGAGCATTGGAAGCCTTGCATGAGCCACCGTAAAGGATTGTGGTGTCGGCAGCAACCTCTGCGCCGTAAACCTCTGCAACGCATGAACGGATATAGGCATGGATTTCCTCTGCCTGCTCAGCTGTGGCGGTCTTGCCTGTTCCGATAGCCCAGATTGGCTCGTAGGCGATGACGATATTCTTCCACTGCTCTGCGGTAAGATGGAATACAGAACCTGCGAGCTCCGCCTTCACTACCTCGTTCTGCTTGTTTGCCTCACGCTCAGCGAGAGACTCGCCGATGCAGAATATCACTTTCAGTCCGTTGGCAAGAGCAAGCTCCACCTTCTCCTTGAGTATCTCCGGTGTCTCGTTGTAGTATTCGCGACGCTCAGAGTGGCCGAGGATAACATACTCTGCACCAGTAGACTTGACCATCTCTGCAGAAACCTCGCCTGTATATGCGCCAGAAGCCTTGTCGGCACAGTTTTCCGCACCGAGCTCTATGGCTGTTCCCTTGACAATCTCTGCCACACTTGCAAGGTGGATGAAAGGAGTGCAGATGATTACTCCGCAGTTAGGATTCTTCACAACCTCTGTAAGTTCTTTTGCAAGGGCAACGCCTTCCTGAAGATTCTTGTTCATCTTCCAGTTGCCCGCTACAATTTTCTTTGCCATTTTCTTTTCTGTTTTTTTTGTGTTAAACTATAATCTTTTCTACCTTATATCTGATTCTTTACTGTCCTGTCATTCTCCCGAGCCTTTCAAGCGACGGGAGCATGTTGTGGCTCCATTTGCCTACGACCTTCCCGTCGTGAAGGAGCAGCAGGCCAGGGTTGCTTCTCACTATCGTCTTCAGCGTGGTACCGTCCGTCAGACAGAACGGATATTCCGCCCCTGTGATGTTCCTCCAGTGAGCCATGGCCTTCTCGCCGCTCGATGTCAGGCAATAGAATCGGTGTCCATTATCGTCCGCGAACTCGTATATCTGGTCTATCTCGCCGAACGTGGAGTCCTCCGCCCTCTCTATGAACGGGGCTATAAGGAGGAACGTGTATCCCTTATACGACAGCACATCGTCGGTGATGTCCTCGCCCTCGGATGTCGTTATCGAGAAGTCGTGTATCGGCGGGACATATCCCGGCTTCACCACTGTCGTCCTGCTGTCCACGAATGTCCATGTGGAGTCCGGATAATCCTCAAGCGAGAATTCCTTGCGCTCGCCGTCTTTCTCCAGGATAAAGGTCGTCTCCAGCACCGGCTGCTCGGCATCGGCAGGGATTTTCATGCCCTGACGTATGTCGGCACCGACATGATACGGTCGGAAATCCACCACCGGGAGGTCATAGAGACACCATGCGCTGAGCACTATCGAGCCTGCCACGGTGACATGCACCGTCATCCACTGGACGTTCTTGCCGAGCATCCGCGGCATTGCCAGCGGCCAGCGTGCAAGCATGGCGGCACAGGTCAGGAGGACGATGTTCTTGAGGAGTGTCTCGCCGTTTGTCAGCACGACAGCATCGCCGAAACATCCGCAGTCCTGCACAGGGTCTGCCACGTATATCCACACCGTCACCAGTGTCATTACGGCCATGAATGCCGTCACCGCCTTGGATGTCTTGCGCCGCCATATTGCCAGCAAGATGAAGACACCCATTGCCAGTTCTACCGTAGACAAAGCCACCGCACACAGCAGGAGCAATGCCTCCGGGACAGTGTTTCCGAGGTCGAGGGCAGCAAGATAATCCTGGAACTTATACACCGTGCCCAACGGGTCTACCGCCTTGGCGAAGCCGGAGAGCGCGAATGTAAGGCCGAGTATCACCCTGCCGAGGTTTACCGCAACGGTCTTTATGGTCTTACGCTTGTCCACAGGCATTTACCTTTCCGCCGCTTCCATGAATTTTATGACACCGAACGTCGCATAATTGATGATGTCCATATAGTTGGACGCCACGCCTTCCGAGACGAGGGTCTCCCCGTTATGGTTCTCTATCTCCTTGATGCGCTCTATCTTCGTCAGTATGAAGTCGGTATAGCTGCTCACACGCATACCCCGCCATGCCTCGTCATAGTCATGGTTTTTCTTTAGCATAAGGAGCAGGCAGCTCTCCGCATACTGGTCGTAGAGGGCCATCGCCTCGTCGTTGGTGATGTCTATCTCGTCTACAAAGCCGTTGTCGAGCTGTATCAGCCCGACTATGCCGTAGTTTATCAAAGCCATGAATTCGGGAAAGATGCCCTCACCCACCTTCGACTCTCTCTTTATCTCCAGGGAGCGGATGCGCTTTGCCTTGATGAAGAGCTGGTCTGTCAACGATGACGGGCGTAGCATTCTCCATGACGGCTTGTAGTCATAGAGCTTTTTCTGGAAAATATCTCTGCACAGCCCCATAGCTTCCTGGAACTGATATTCTGTCTTCTGCAAGTCTTTTGCCATCGCGGTTCGTTAATTTGCGACAAAGGTACTCAATTTTCCCGAATTTTCCAAACTTTTTACCTTATTTAATATGCATTGTCACAGACGGCTATTTGCACATAAATCCACACCGACATATTTCGGCACAATAAATCGGGGAGAGATGCGTTATATAGGAAGATGAAGACAATTTTTACCATATTAGCAGCCATGACGCTGGCCGTCAGTGCCGGCGCACAGGACAGGTCGGTGGAGAACCGCCCGTACACTGACCTGCGGCCGTTCCATCTCGGTGTGGTTCTCGGTACTCACCTGCAGGACATGGAACTGAACAATGTCGGTCCTGTCGTGATAGAGACCGAGGATGGAGGGCAGTATACATCCACCGTCAGTGTAGACCAGGACCGATGGGACCCGGGCTTCCATGTCGGTGTGCTCGGCGAGGCACGCCTCGGCACTCATTTCGCGTTCCGCTTTGCGCCGATGCTTTATTTCGGCACCAAGCACCTCACGTTCCGCAACTGGACAAGCCTTGACGAGCAGGGACAGCCGAGGGAAGAGGTGCAGAACATGAAGTCGGTGTACATCGCCACGACTATGGACATGATATTCAGCGCGAAACGCTTCAACAACCACAGGCCTTACGTCGTCGCCGGACTGACGCCGATGTTCAATCTCACAACCAAGGCGAACGATTTCCTGCGCCTGAAGAAATACGATGTGTTCCTGTCGGCAGGCATAGGATGCGACTTCTACCTCCCGTTCTTTAAGCTACGGCCCGAACTGAAGTTCATGTACAGCCTGACAAACAGCCTCGACACCAAGCACGCCGGCACTCTTCGCGACCAGAATATGCTGCCTTACGCCTACTCCGTCGACAAGACACGCACGAAGATGATTTGCCTCTCGCTGTATTTTGAGTAAGAGCATTTTTCATCACATGTCACTGCTTTTACATTGATTCACAGTATTTTATCCAGCAAGCGGCAGTCCTCTTGCAACGGAAGCGCAGGGATGCAAAAACAGAAGGTGACCTTTTACACAGCAAAAGGTCACCTTCTATATGGCAAAACGTAACCTTTTGGCTCTCAAAAGGTCACCCTCAGGAAAACAGCAAGCCACTCCCACCAAAACAGGGAATGACATTGCGCATGAAATAAGCCACACTCTATATTCCCTTATCTATCTTCTGACAAAACAAAATCAGGCGGCATCCGTCATATACGGATACCGCCTGATTGCTGTAAACGGCATTGTGGTCTTCCCACATGCCACCATCCATATCCTTGACGGACAGGAAAATAAATATCATTTCTCCAGTTCAAGGACAATCTTGCCGACATATATTCCCGACTTTCCGTTCTGGTCGACAGGGACATCGCGGCCGTCAAGGTCCTTGACATACTCGAGTTCTGTGAAATAACTGTGGCTATGGCCTCCGAGGACAATATCTATGTCTCGTGAGCCTTTTATCATCCCTATATCGCCACGCTCGTCCCAACCGAGATGAGAGATACAGATGACTACATCACACTTCTTCTCCTTTTTCAGGAAAGTGCCCATCTTCAGGCCGCAGGCGACAGGGTCGTTGTAGACAACGCCCTCGCAGTTCTTTGCGAAGACAAGTCCCTCGAGCTTCGGGCAGAGGGCAAACATGCCTATTTTCAAGCCGTTACGCTTGATGATGGTATACGGCTTGATAAGTCCGTCAAGCTCCGTACCCTTGAAATCATAGTTGGAGCAGATAATCGGGAACTTCGCCATACGGGCATTGCGTGCCAGATTCTCAAGTCCGTAGTCCCACTCGTGGTTGCCTATCGTAGAGGCGTCACAGCCCATCTCGTTCATCAGCTTTATCTCCACGTCACCCATGAACAGGGTATAGTATGAAGAGCCCTGGGAGAAATCGCCCGAGTCGATATAGAGAAGCGAAGGGTCCTTCTTGCGCTCCTCGTTGATAAGCGTCATGCGTCGCAGGTATCCGCCGCGCCCAGCCACATTCTTGTCGGCAAGATTAGGGTTCAGCGGCAATATGCAGGAGTGCGTGTCGTTTGTGTGAAGTATAGTCAGCCGCTTCTGTGCATAGCACGGCAATACCGTGCAGACAATGATGCAGAAGACAGCAGCCTTGGTCTTTATGAAGCTAATCATGTTTTTACGCTTTTGTTTTGTTTACGTTGTATTTCATTCAGCCTCCACAGCCTATGGCAATACCGTGTCGGACACGTGCCACAGGCATGGCGGCATGACGGAGATGCTGTCACTTCAGCACCAGGCGCCCCTCTATCTCCGCGTCGATAATCTCTCCAGCCTTGCTCTTCTCGAGGAAATATTCCACTATGAACTCCCGTGTGCGGGCATGTTCATCCTTAGGGAACTTCATGTCAGAGCCCTTGGTCAGCTCAAGGAATCCGTCATTGCCCATGGCAAGATAATCGAGCGTGACGATGCGGTAGACGCGGTTAGGGTCTATCGGTTCGCCGTTCAAGGTGACAGATTCTACCTTCCTGTCCTTTATTACAAGGGTTATTCCCTTCGACAGTCCGCATCCGTTGCTCTTCGCAATCTGGTCAAAGAGGATATTCATCTGGGTGCCTGTCAGGGATATGAAGGATATATAGTTCTCAAAAGGAGCGACATCGTTGACATCTCCGAATGTCACATCTCCGGCAGGAAGTGCCGCACGGATACCTCCCATGTTGTATATGCCGAGGTCTGGATTCTCGCCATAACGCCGTCCCTGCCATACCATGATGTCGGCAAGAAGATTGGAAAGCTCGCTTTCCGGATTATGCGCCGCCATATACTTGGCGACCTTGCCAACGACCGGCGACATGATGGAATCCACAACGTGCTTGTAGGGCGCAAGAACCTCCATGCCACGGGCATCCGCCACGAAGGTGCTGTCGATGAGAATGCGCTCCCTCGTGACATTGGCGACATGGTATTTCTGTGCAAAAGCGGAAATGGCAGTCGTCAAGAAGACGACTGCCATAACAATATATTTCTTCATTTGTAGAATTTAGAGTTTATCGTTAGAGCCGAGCACGTCAACAATCTTGTGGATATACATGTCCTTCATTGCTGTACGGGCCGGTGTAAGATACTGACGTGGGTCGAAATGACTTGGGTTCTCAGCAAGATACTTGCGGATAGCCGCTGTCATTGCAAGACGTGAGTCAGAGTCGATATTGATCTTGCATACGGCAGACTTGGAAGCCTCGCGGAGCTGCTCCTCAGGAATACCTACAGCGTCAGGGAGCTTGCCGCCGAACGCGTTGATTGTGTCAACACAGTCCTGTGGCACGGAAGAAGAGCCGTGAAGCACGATTGGGAAGCCAGGGAGCTTCTCCTCTATCTCGTGGAGGACATTGAAAGCGAGCGGAGGAGGAACGAGCTTGCCTGTCTTAGGGTCGCGTGTGCACTGCTCCGGTGTGAACTTGTATGCACCGTGTGATGTACCGATGGAGATGGCAAGAGAGTCACAGCCTGTACGTGTGGCAAAGTCAATGACCTCCTCAGGCTTTGTATAGTGAGACTCCTCAGCGACAACTTCGTCCTCTACGCCGGCGAGGACACCGAGCTCTGCCTCTACAGTGACGTCAAACTGATGTGCATATTCAACGACTTTCTTCGTGAGGGCGATATTTTCCTCGTAAGGAAGAGAAGAGCCGTCGATCATTACTGAAGAGAATCCCATATCTATGCAAGACTTGCAGGTCTCGAAAGAGTCACCGTGGTCAAGGTGGAGAACTATCTCAGGATTAGGGCAACCCAGCTCTTTTGCATACTCGACAGCACCCTCGGCCATGTAGCGGAGGATTGTAGGATTTGCATAATTGCGTGCACCGCGTGATACCTGCATGATGACAGGGGACTTTGTCTCAACTGCAGCCATAACGATAGCCTGCATCTGCTCCATTGTATTGAAGTTAAACGCTGGAATGGCATAGCCGCCAGCAACAGCCTTCTTGAACATCTCACGAGTGTTCACGAGACCAAGGTCTTTGTAATTTACCATAGTTTTGATTTGTTTTTATATAGTTGGATGATTTTATACGGTACTGATTTTTAATACCGCAAAGTTAAGAAAATTCTCAATAAGTACCAAAAAGTTTGCCAGTTTTTTTGCCATTTCAAAGAAAAATAGTATAGATATTTGGCTAATTCGGTTTTTTTTTGTTATTTTGCATCAAGTTTTTTATATTCAAAACCTCACGCACGATAACTGAACTTTTTAATATATAGATTATTATGGTGAAAATTACTAAAGAAGCCGCTCTCGAATACCACGAGACCGGCCGACCTGGCAAGATTGAGGTTGTGCCAACCAAACCTTACCGAACACAAACAGACCTTTCACTGGCTTATTCGCCCGGTGTAGCCTACCCCTGCCTGGAAATCCAAGAGAATCCCGATGCAGCCTACAAGTATACAGACAAAGGTAACCTTGTTGCCGTCATATCCAACGGTACCGCAGTCCTCGGACTGGGCGACATCGGCGCGATGTCCGGCAAACCGGTAATGGAGGGTAAAGGACTTCTTTTCAAGATATACGGCGGTGTCGATGTCTTTGACATTGAAGTGAACGAGAAAGACCCTGAGAAATTCTGCGAGGCTGTAGAGAAGATTGCGCCTACATTCGGCGGTATCAACCTCGAGGATATCAAGGCGCCTGAATGCTTCTATATAGAGGAACGCCTGAAGAAGTCGCTCGACATCCCTGTCATGCACGACGACCAGCACGGCACGGCCATCATCTCTTCTGCCGGACTCCTCAATGCGCTTGAGGTGGCAGGAAAGAAGATTGAGGATGTAAAGATTGTCGTCAGCGGTGCAGGCGCAGCAGCCATCATGTGCACAAAGCTTTATGTGGCTCTCGGCGCAAGACTCGAGAATATCCTTATGCTCGACTCCAAGGGTGTGATAACAAGCGACAGACCTAACCTCACGGAGCAGAAGAAGTTCTTCGCGACAGAACGCCGTGACGCACATACTCTCGAGGAGGCCATGAATGGCGCAGACGTGTTCCTCGGTCTCTCGAAGGGCAATGTCGTCAGCCAGGACATGATACGCTCCATGGCAAAGAATCCTATCGTATTCGCCTGCGCAAACCCTGTTCCGGAGATTTCATACGAGGACGCCATGGCTGCACGTCCGGATGTCCTCATGTCAACAGGACGTTCCGACTATCCTAACCAGATAAACAATGTCATCGGATTCCCTTACATCTTCCGCGGCGCACTGGACGTAAACGCCTCTGCCATAAACGAGGAGATGAAGATTGCGGCAGTACATGCCATCGCCGACCTTGCAAAACAGCCTGTGCCAGACGTAGTGAACCAAGTATATAAGGTGAACAATCTCACGTTCGGCCCTGACTATTTCATACCGAAACCTGTAGATCCACGCCTCATCACTGAGGTATCCGCCGCTGTGGCGAAAGCCGCTATGGACTCTGGTGTGGCACGCACGCCGATTACCGACTGGGAAGCATACAAGCGTAACCTCCGCCGCAAGATGGGACAGGAGACGAATGTGACGCAGTCTCTGTACGAGACAGCCCGCAAGCACCCTCAGAGAGTGGTATTCGCGGAAGGACTTCACCCTACAATGATTAAGGCTGCCGTGCAGGCAAAGCAAGAGGGTCTCTGCCAGCCTATCCTGCTCGGCAACGACGAGATGATAGCAAAGAAAGCCGCAGAGCTTGACCTCGACCTTACAGGAGTCGAGATTGTCAACCTCCGTCATGACAACGAGATGGGCCGCCGTGAAAGGTATGCGCAGATACTTGCCGAGAAATGCTGCCGCGAAGGATATAACTTCGAGGAGGCTAACGACAAGATGTTCGAGCGCAACTACTTCGGCATGATGATGGTTGAGACAGGAGAAGCGGACGCATTCATCACTGGTGTCTACACAAAATTCTCCAATACCATCAAGGTTGCCAAGGAGGTCATCGGCATACGTGACCATTACAAGCATTTCGGCACGATGCATATTGTCAATTCAAAGCGCGGTACATACTATATCGCCGACACTCTCATAAACCGTAATCCTGACAAGGAGACACTGAAAGACATCGCTCGCCTTACAGCAGACTCCATACGATTCTTCAACGACGAGCCTAAGATGGCGATGATTTCCTACTCTAACTTCGGTGTCGACAAGGACGGCAGCCCACGGCTCATGCATGATGTCGTCGCAGAACTGCAGGCAGAATACCCTGACCTGAAGATTGACGGCGAGATGTCTATAGACCTTGCCCTCGACCATGAGCGCAGAGACAAGAAATATCCGTTCCTCCGTCTGCACAATGAAGTGGTGAACTCCATGATATTCACAAACCTCTCCGCAGCAAACTCTGCATACAAGCTCATCAAGGGCTTCTCTCCAGAGACCGAGGTGATAGGCCCTATACAGATGGGTCTGAAGAAGCCTATCCACTTCACTGACTTCGACTCCAGCGTACGTGACGTGGTGAACATCGTGGCGGTAGCTGTCATCGACGCTTATGTGAACAAGATAAAGCAGTAAAGCTCACATTCCGGATATACAGGTTACAACCCAAACCTTCCTTGCCTCGTCATACAGGCATGTAGATATTCTGGAACAGATATTCAATACAATGCCCTGTATCGTATCAACCGATACAGGGCATTGTCATATCCATGCACCAAAGGACTCGGAAATGAACAATATTCGTCTGCATTTTGTACAAATCAAAGACTATAAGACCACAATATGTATACTTGTCTCCTGTTGCAAAATGTAAGAAATCATCACCATTATTATATATATGTGTCACAAAAATGACACATAATCACTAAAAACACGATAAAATACACATAGTGACAAAGACACCAAAGATAGTCAAAAACATGCAAAAGTGTTATATTTACACTATAAATCGAAATACCTGCTTGACCCTTATCAAAAATAATGATTTTTTGAATAAAAAACAATACGAATATTTTGCCATATCCGAGAACAGTCGTACCTTTGCATCGTCAAAAGGAACAAAGACGTAAAGACACGCTGAAGTCCGGATGACAGCAGGAACTGAAACACAGTCCTGAACACAGAAAAGAATTTAGTTTTTCATAGATAGTATATAGTTAGGTTTTAGTTATTAGGTAAAAGTTAGTTAGTTTAGATTGTATTAGATTTTTAAGAGTAAAAAGATTTGTTGTTAATTCAGGTAACACCGACCGGCCGTGAGGCCAGTCATCTTTTAGAAAAGTTTAGAAATCAATACAAACAAGAGGTGCAGACATTGGGAAATGTCCGCACCTCTTTGCTTTTATACGGATTTTCGGATGGCGATATGTCAAGTGCCTATACCATACGGGAGGCAGCAGACTCATGGCGGCTCAGCCGATAAATATGGGCTCACCCGATAAATATAGGGGATTAAGCATATATCAGCTCAGCCGATAAATACAGTATATCCAAGAAACATAAGAATATGCTATGGGAAAAGGCATCTACAGGATTCACATAAGATATGGAACTCTGTAAACGCCCTTTGGAACATATAACCCAATTCAAAACATTCTGTCACACGATATGTCACAGACTTTACAACTATGCATGAGATTTCCTACAAGCCTCCTTGACGGTATCCGATAACACTGTATCATCCAACGTCAAGGAAAGCATACGGGACTTAGTCGGTCTGCACAACGAGATAGTTGCTGAGCTCCCAAAACTGTTGCGGTTTTGTTATGCGCAACACTTTCTGTCCGTTATTGTCCACCAGTTCATAAGAGCTGGCAGGATGATTTGTCAGCAGCTTTGCCTTCTTTGATTTCAGATTGATTGTGCCGAGAGTCCTCTTGTCGCTGATGACAAAGACATTCTGGTCGAAGTCGCTCTTCATGAGTTTGGACTTGCGGAGGAATCCGGTTTCAATGACCTTATGCTTCTTCAGGTTGGCCTTTGTCTCTACAGCATAATAGCATGTGTTAAGCTCATTCTCAAGCTGCCGTGATGCCTTCTGTGCCGCTTCCTTCTCCGTGGTGACATTGGCAACAGTAGTATTGAGTGAATCCACAGAATGATGCAACTGTCCTATGCGCTCCTTGGCGGCGGTAAGCTGTGTACGAAGGTCGTCAATCTCTGTCGCCTGAGCATCAATCTGTGCACGGAGAGCCCCGATGGTCGTCTGTAGCTCCTTGTTGAAGAGTGTCGACTCCTTCAGCTTTGCCTCAAGTTTCTCAAGCTGCTCCCTTCTCTCCTGCAGAGTCTTCTGTATGGTCTCCATGTCAGCAAGCAACTGTGCACGCTGTGACTTGTTCTCGCCGGACTTTGAGAGTGTAAGTATATTCTCTATATGCTTTATCTGCTCCATTCCCGATGATACTTCACTGACAAGGCTCAAGAGCTGGTCGCGCTCGGAAACGGCCTCTGCAAGTTCCTGCTTTGAGGCTTCCATAAGACTTTGCTGCTCCTTGGACTGTTTGTCATTGCCACAGGCGCAAAGAAGAGCCAGTGCAACGCATGATGTGATGATTTGCTTTTTCATATCGTTTTCTCCTGTTTGGTTAGTAACTGTCCGCAAAATTATGACTTATTATTGGATATTCAAAATATGTGTCAATATCTGACATGAATGTGTCAACGAATGGGCTTGAAGAAATTTGCCGACACCATATTTTTTTACTGACTTTGCACTATGAAATTCTTAGTACAACGAACAACCCTCGTCTTCGACCTGTTTTTCTGTCTCGTGTTCGTGCCGCTCATCATCATTCTTGGACCGGCACGCTACTGGCTTACACGCTGGACATTCTTTTTCTTCCTCGTATGCGCGTACCTTTACCTATGCTATTTCATCATAAAACATCTTGATTTCCCGAAACTCATGATTGCAAGGAAGTACAAGAAGATAGGAATAGCCATCCTGCTCTTCATCTGCTCCAACTGCCTTCTGTCACATTTTCCCTTGCCCGACGTGGAGTTTATCACGCCGGCAATGACAGAATACCAGACGAGCGTCCGCAACCAGAGCATAGAACTGAGCATGTGGCTTATGTTCTCCCTTGTCATAGGCTATTCGCTCACCGTCTCCTTTGTCAATGCACTCTATGAACAACTGCTGCTGAAGAAGCAGATAGAGAATCAGAAGAACAAGGCCGAGATGGCAATGTTCAAGGCGCAGATAAGTCCGCATTTCCTCTTCAACACCCTCAATTCCCTGTATTCCCTCGTGATAGGTACGTCGCAAAAGGCAGAAGACGCATTCATCAAATTCACGGAGATACTGAGATACACGTATGTCACCATAGAAAACGAGTCTGTAGCCCTGAAAGACGAAGTAGCATACATACAGAACTACATAGACCTGCAGGCACTGCGCCTCAACAGGCACACTACCGTATACTGGACACATGACATCGATGACGACAGCGTGATGGTTCCTCCGATGATACTCCTCACATTCGTCGAGAATGCCTTCAAATACGGCACATCGACAAGCAGGGACTGCTCCATCATCATAAACCTGACACTAAAAGACGGTGTCCTCGCCTTCGAGACGCAAAACGGTGTCATGAAACATGCCGACGAATTCCGCCGCGACCTACCTGTAGGCATGGAAAACTGCCGTGCTCGCCTCGAAGCCCTGTTCCCTGACAGACATACTCTCGACATATCCGAAGCCGACAACAAGTTCAAGGTTTCATTGACAATACAGCTTTTCTGACAATCCATTACCTTGACGGGCAGGAGAAACTGGAGAAACAGTCCTTCGTCTGACAAACAACATTAAAACAACATACAACATCACACGACCATGAGCAACATCATAAACTGCATAGCCATAGACGATGAACCGCTGGCACTGGAGGTAATCAGCAAATTCTGCGCACGCATGGACGGCTTTGCGCTAAAGACTTATTCAGACCCGGAGGAAGGGCTCGCCGCCATACTTGCCGAAAAACCGGACATCGTATTCCTCGACATAGAGATGGAGACCGTCACAGGTCTCACCATCGCACGCCAGCTGCCTAACGACATCTGCATCATCTTCACGACAGCCTACCTCAACTACGCCCTCGAAGGATTCAATCTTGATGCTGTAGACTATCTTCATAAGCCGTTCGCCTTCAGCCGTTTCCAGGCCGCATGTGCCAAGGCCTTACGCAGGATAGAGTTCAATGTGAAGAATTCCGCAAGCCAGACCATCATCGTCAAGCAGGAATATAATAATGTAAGCATCGCGCTTGACGACATCCTTTACATCGAAGCCATGGAGGGCTACTCCAGAATACATAGGGTCAAGGACAAGCCTGTACTCTCAAGAGGCGTGCTCAAGTCCTTCGGAGACAGGCTCTCCCCTACCGAGTTCATCAGGACACACCGCTCGTATATCGTGGCAGCAAGCAAGGTGAAGAACTTCAACAAGCACACACTGACACTCGTGAACGGGACCGTATTGCCTATCGGCAGACAGTATTCCGAGAAGGTCGTGCAGCTTCTGGGGCAATGACATGCCGCATAGCCTTCATACCGGCAAAACCACAGGCTGACAGCATAGGCAGCAAGCGGGCATCTCCTATGGACACACGTCACCAACACGCCTAAAATTACAGGAAAAAACCTCTGCAAAAATATTTTTATTTGTTCAAAAAAACACAAAAACAATTGTAGGTTATAGATTTTCTTCGTACATTTGCTCCCGAGATTTTCAACCAAGGTTGCCGACCATATCGATAATCGGAGACAAGAATTTCCGTCAATACCGATTGTCGACAAGCTTGACAAGTTTAACCTTTCAAAAAAATCATTATGGAGAAAAGTATTAAAGGGACTCAGACAGAGAAGAATCTGATGCAGTCATTTGCAGGAGAGTGCCAGGCAAGAATGCGTTATACATATTTTGCCTCAAAAGCCAAGAAGGAAGGTTTTGAACAGATTGCTGCCATTTTCGAGGAGACAGCCAATCAGGAGAAGGAACATGCAGAGCGCATGTTCAAGTATCTTGAGGGAGGCGAGTGTGAGGTAAAGGCCTCTTTCCCGGCAGGAGTAATCGGGACAACCGTTGAGAATCTTCACGCAGCAGCAAAAGGCGAGCACGAGGAGGCTGAGGTTGACTATCCTAAATTCGCCCAGATCGCCCAGGAAGAGGGATTTGACGACATCGCGAAGATGTACCGCAACATCGCCGTTGCCGAGCGCGGACATGAGAACCGCTACAGCAAACTCCTGAAGAACCTCGAGGAGGGCACGATATTCAAGAAGGACGGCAAGGTCTACTGGCAGTGCCGCAACTGCGGATACATCGTAGAGGCGAGCGCCGCTCCTCTGGAGTGCCCTGCATGTCTGCACGCACAGGCATACTTTGAAGTCATGAAGGACAACTATTGACAAAGGGTTCTTGACAGTCCGTCGCCAGCCGTTCCGGCAATATACACTGTCAGGACAGTGGCGAATGGAGACTGCAACATACCACAATCTTAACACTTTTTACTGACTTAATCAGCTTGCAATTATGAACAACACAAATTTTACAATGCCAGAACTTGGCTATCCAGCTGACGCACTTGCGCCGATTATCAGCACAGAGACCATAAACCTGCATTACGGCAAGCACCTACAGACATACGTCGACAACCTCAACAGGCTTGTGACAGGAAGTGAATTCGAGGGAAAATCCCTTGAGGAGATTGCGGCAAAAGCCACAGGACCACTCGGCAACAACGCCGGACAGGTGGTCAACCATACATTGTACTTCAAGCAGCTGTCACCCGACGGCAAGAATACCAGCCCGTCTGCCTCTCTGAAAGCAAAGATTGACAGCGCTTTCGGCAGTATGGAAGGCCTGCGCGAGAAGCTCAGCGAGGCAGCGACAGGTCTTTTCGGCTCAGGCTGGGCATGGCTTGCAATGGACGAAAACGGCAACCTTTCCATCCATCAGATGCAGAATGCCGACAACCCTCTGCGTCACGGACTGAAACCGTTGCTGACCATCGACGTCTGGGAGCACGCATACTACCTTGACTACCAGAACAGAAGGGCGGATCATGTGAAGGCCATCTGGGACATCATCGACTGGGATGTTGTCTCCGCCCTGGCAGAGAAGTGACAGCATGTCGGGCACGAACATAGCCTGACGGATGGAAAATAACCGCACAGCATCATGCTGCATATAAAAGGACATGTGGTGACACAGCCCGAGAATACAGGCATGTCACCACATGTTTTTTGGCTTTAAACCCAAATCAGCCATTAGATTTCACATCGTTTCGTTTTTATCTCCGTTGTATTGCGACCATTTCGGCGAAGGCATAGCGGGCTATGTCGAGACGGAACGGGAAGCAAGACAGCGAAGAGAAAGGCGAAACGGAGGAAAAGACCGTATAATAATAACAGAACATCACCGTATATCGGTCTAATGACCGATTTGGGTTAACCGAGAATATCCTCACGCAATGCACAGCATACCGTCATCTATAAGCGATCTACAGGTACACGGCACACGGCACGGCATGACACCCTCCCTTATATCTCCTCCAGCTCTCCCGTCTCAGAATCGATGATGAAGCCACGCACCACGATGTCCTGCGGCACCAGCGGGTGTGTCCTTATCGTCTCGACAGTGCGGCGCACAGACTCCGGCGTGTCCTTGAATCCCTCAAGCCATGCGTCAAGGTCTATGCCACACTTGCGGATAGTATCAAGAGTCTTGTCTGTCACGCCACGGGCAATCATCGCCTCATGGAAATGCTCATAACTCATGTGACATGCGCCGCAATGGGTATGCGCCACGACCATTATCTCCTCCACTCCGAGCTCGTATATGGCAACAATGATGCTGCGCATGGCTGAGTCGAAGGCGGAAATGACTAAGCCACCGGCATTCTTTATGATTTTCGCATCGCCGTTCTTCAGTCCCAATGCCGCAGGCAACAGTTCCGTGAGGCGTGTGTCCATACAACTGAGCACGGCAAGCCTCTTGTCTGGATACTTGTCCGTCACATACTGCTCATACCTCTTGTCAGCAACAAACATCTTGTTGTACTCGATAATCCGGTCTATCATTGCTATATTCATTTTTAGGTGTCCATTTTTCCGGTAATGATTTCCGGCTTACATAATCCATTGCAAAAGTACATAATCTCAGCGACAGCACCAAATTATTCCGGCATTTATCATCATTTCAATCCCATTTATTGACTTGCCACCCATCCAGATTACAGCCTAATGTATAGTCATCTGCCTGCATGTCCTTAAATAATACAAAAACAAAAGGTGTGAAAGCGTATATATGTCAAGAATGGGGAGAGATTATGCAACTGAAGCCACCGCTATGTTAAAAAATGTTCCTGTGTCCGCGCACAATTTTTGCACAATGAAAAACGTTGCCCAAATACTTGCAACTCTCCTGAAAAGTCCTTATCTTTGCATCCGTTATCCTGAAAACAATCTTTTTACCTTAAAAAAAAGACTAATACCTATTGAAGCTAAGAGCGGTTGCCTGTGAAGGTCATCGCTTTTTTTGTATGCAGAAGCCACGATATTGATGTCCGCAAGCTGCGACACACTGTAAACAGAACATCTGTACCCCACCGAAAGACACATCTTCCTGTACATGAAGGCCATCTGGTCCATATACATATCACGCCTGCAAGTCTCCGTCACGGAAAACCTTGCAGGCGTGAGGCTTCATGCTACAGGGCAAACGTCATTCCATCTGCTTCCACAGCACAGTATATCTCATCCTGTCCAGCCAGGATGTTATCTTCGGACAAGTATGCATACTGCCGCATTTCTTGCACTTCACAGGCGTGACAAGGCTGGTGTCTTTCCAGACAAGGCCTATTTCCTCAAACTGATGGCCGCAGTCATCACATAAAAATGTAACATAACCTTTCAACATAATATTCCTGTTAGTTTATAAATTTTTAATTTTTCATCCCTCACATAAGCCTATACATTGCAGCACAAAGATACTGCAATGATGCCGACATCGCAGACTATGTCTCTCTCCACAAAACGGATATGCTCCGCAAAAATACGGGTAACCACAACACTCCCTGCCGTAAGGAGGCATGATCGTCCGACTTGTGTTGAGAGAAAAAGAGCCCAGAAGCCCTTAGACTTCCAAGGCTCCAATCCTCTCTCCACATATCTTATATAATTACCTCATACATAAATCCACAAGTGGAACCCTCTGAAGCCAACAGCTCTGCAGATTGCCTTTACACGATTATTTCCAATCATCTCACATGCCAGAACCTCTGTTTCACGGAATTCAAGCGCCAGCATGATGTATTTATACAAAGGTAACGATATTATTGTAATTCAAGTCCTTTTTTTAGGGGGGGGGTAACACTTATTAACAATACTCGCAGGATTTTATCCCTTTTTAAGGTTTTATTAGGGTATATCAAGCCGGAATCACATTAAAATAACATCCATCACCCCATTTTTATGCAATCGAAATATGACCTGTTCATCTTACGTGGGTCTATCTCGATGCCATACTTGCTCATGAACAGGTGGGCAAGCGGCATCTGTTCACGACTCAATCCGAGAGGCGGAGTGGTCGATACCGTACTTGTCTCGATGAACATACCCTTCTCAAGGCGTTGACTTCTGTCCTTACATGCGGCGTTGCCGCTGCTTTTCACAATGATTTTCCAGTGTGCCATAGTGATCGCTTGTTTTGTTTATATTTTAGGTTTCATGGCACAAAGGTATGACAGGGGTATGCCATTTTGAGGCAGAGGATTGGAAAATCTGCACTTTTTTGTAAGAAAACATCAAAAAATCTGCATTTTTCTGCAAAACGAACTGTTTGAGAGCATGGAGACAAGCCTCATGGGTATAACATGGCATGATGATGCATCACGGAGCTCTACCTATAGCCATACACGACAAAAGGTCACCTTCCGCATTGCGAAGGGTGACCTTTTACACGACAAACGGTGACCTTTTGAACAGCAAAAGGTCACCGTTTATTATGTTATTTATTTTACTTTGATTTTCAACACCTTACAACAAACTCCGTCTTTATCGTAAGACCGAAGCAGAAAATAGACATCTGCGTGACTCTGAAAACTGACAAGTCTGAGGCAGAAGGCTATCCTGCACAGGCGCCCCCGTCATGTCTTTCCCTGAGATATGTCTTTGCACATCATCGTTCGCCCAACATGACAATGCGTATATTTATACAGGTACATTTGAGACGATACATAAATCCGTCAACAAAATCAAACGACACAGTAAACAACCAAGCACGCCAACAAACAAAAAAGCTCATGCGTGAGCCCTGTTCTACCACATTAAGGGCAGACAAGATTCACGCATGAGCTGTATAAAGAGCACACCGCACGGCATGGCGGTGCTGGATATAGACATGCAAAGACGGCACGGAAGACCGTATGCTGTATTACCGTTTCAATGCAAGGTTGTAGTTATAGTATTTTGTATTGCCGGTAATATCCTCCACAACCCTAAGGAACGGAGGGAAATTGACCTCCTCATGGCAGGTCTTCTCCTTTGTCTCGAGAATCATGAGACCGGATTCGGGCGTGAGATAGGTGTCAAGTTCGAAATACTGTCCGCACCAGATGAAGCTGCGACGCTGTTTGCGTATCGTGACACGGTACGGGTCTGCCTGTTGCAGGAGTGACTCGTAGAGGCTGTTGCTGACTTGACGCTCGGTGACAATCTTCTCTTTCGGGGAAATCATCTTTGTCGTGGTATGGATGTTTATCGCCTGTCCATCCTGCCGGCGGCGGCGCAGACGCACCTCATATCCCGGGTCGGCGACAAGGTATGTCTGGATAATCTCGCTCTCGATGCACTCCGGCATATCGCCGATTATCTCCACAATATACTTGCGCTCCTCCTTTACAGGCAACGGAAGTTCCAGCACCTGGGAGATTTCCGTGAGCACACGGTTGAGTTTCAGGTCAAAGTCAGAACTGTTGTCTATGACGCGGACATGCGGATGGGTAAACCATGCATCGAAGACTTTATGGTCAAGCATACGCGCTATCCGCAGTCCCTCCTCGTTGGCCTGCTCATAGCGGTTGGCATTAGTCTCTGTGGTATAGAACTCCTCGGCGCCGTCGGCTGCTGTGACAAGATGCAGTACAGCGTCGTAACGGTCACGCAGCTCGTCGGTGGTGTACCCTACCTTCTGCGCCAGTTCTTCCCACATCTCGCGTGGGATGTAGGTGGAGATGTCCATTGTGCCGCGGTCGCAGATTATCACGCAAGGCGTATAGGGCGCAACAGTCTCGGCCATCCGCTGCACACTGTCCTCAAGTGCGAGCTGCAACTGCAGGATGACAAGCTCGCCCTCGTAATAGAACTTTTTGTTGTCCGTAAGATAATTCCAGCCTGTCTGGGTTATCATCGTCGGGACTTCGGGGACTGTAAAGACCTTATATCCTAGATTTGAGAAATGTTCCCTGATTCTAACAAGAGCTGTTGTCTTGCCGGCGCAAGGACCACCGGTAAGCACTATTCGTTTTATATTATTCATATATTATATGTGAAATTGACGATATACTGGTAGATTCGGAATGCTATTCTGCCGTTATGCACACTGTTTCCCGCAGGTCTGCGAGAATCCTGCTGCCCCATAATACATGGCAATAATTGCGAATGGCAACCTCTACCATTATCTGATGATGGATTTGCGTCCGTTAGAGATGACTATGCCACGGGCATTGGTCCCGACACGCTGGCCTGCGGTGTTGTATACATCATTGGAATGGCTGTCGGGTGTGTCGCCAAGAATCGTGCTTATGTCACTCGTCCCTGGTATCTCGCGTCCGAGAATATAATGGACAGCATTGTTGACAAGTGTCTGTGCGTCAGCCGTTGCCGTAGCCATGGATGACTCATGGATACCCATGACAATATACTTTTGCGAGATTTTCGTTCCGTTCATCGTCGCCCCTGTCAGTTCGGCGATGCAGTCCTTGCCGCTGACGGTGGCAAGGGGTGTGACACCAGAGCAGTTTGTATATGAGCTGACATAGGAAAGGGCATCGCCGGAAACAGTGCCGATAAGGCACAGTGTGCCTCCTTTGGTGTCTAAGCCTGTAAATATCTTATGGTCGGCCTTGACGATATCGACATCAGGCGAAGAGGTATTTACCGCTGTGGCCCAGTTCCAGACAGAGCTTTTCATCATCCATGGCTTCAGGAGGAGTGTCGGCAACGTGTTGTTTTTCAAGCCTTTCACACCAGCAAGGCCTGAGCTTGGCAGCGAACTGATGACGAGGGCGTCGCAGTCTGAATAGTCATTGGAAGAGGAAGAGGCGTCAAACAGTTTCACTTCAAAGGTTCTGCGGATAGCCTCCACTATCTTCGTGTCTGCGGAAGGTACGGAGGTAGAGGATGTCGTGACATAGGCGATTACTGGAGCTGTAGGGTCGGTGACTGTTATCGTCAGCGTGACGGCCTGCTCTGTGTCATAGTCGACGACAGGAGCGAGGATGACAGAGTATGTCCCGGGCGTCGCAGGGGCTCCGCTTACTGTGGCGGAAAGGCCTTTTATCGTGACCGTAACGCCTTCAATATCAGCAGCGTCCTTCTGCATGATGCCTTTTGCGCCTCCGCCGGCAGTGACTGTCACGGTCGCGATGTTACGGCCTGCACGGACGGTCTGTGACACCGGACCTGTGATATCCATGGAGACAGCGATGTGTTCCGTGCCTTCCTCATACTCATAACATCCGAGGTCTGGGGCTGAGCCATAGAAAGCCAGTCCTGTGTTTGCCGTTCCTGCATCGATAAGGCGTGAGCCCTTGACAAGGCGCATGAAAGGTATCTCCGGCAGAGAACCGTCGGCATTTCGCGGAGAGAGTATCAGAGTGGTGTCGAGTGACATAAAGTCGCTCTCTGACAATTCCAGCCCTTCGATGTCCCAAGTGTTGTTGCTGCATACTATCTCACGGCAGTTGAGCTGGTCTCCCCTGCTCTCTGCCGGCTCTTTCAGCTCTTTATCGCCATGCAGACTGATATTGTTGTATAGGACAGCAGAACCGTACGATGGATTGTTCATGCCTACATTATGCACATTATTGTAACAGGTGTTGTTGTAGAAATACATCTTGCCGTCGTTGTTGTTCTGGTCCAGTCCACGGGCATTGTTGCCCACGGCGAGACAGTGGCGCACGGTAAAGTTGTGGCGGGTATAGTCGCCGCCCATCTTGAAGCCGTTGGCATTACCTTCATTGGCATAGTTGGCGATTGTTACGCGACGTGTATCGCCATGGCGCATAGTGACATCGATGCCTTCACCCTTGAACTTGTCAAACCAGTCCTTATCCACCTCATAGCGCGGATGGCCGGTCATGTCGTAGGTATAAGGACCGTTATTGTAGCAGATGCAGTTCTCCACGATGGTCTGAGTCGTGCCTGACACACGCTGGTAGCAGTCCCAACCGTCATCGGAGTTGTTCCATGCGCGGCAACCTCTGTAGGTATTTCCCTCTCCGGTATACTGCTTATCGGCAAAACCGTCGGCATTGCCGCCGAAATCTGCGGAAGTAAGATTGCCGGACTTGTCCAGTTTGTAGTCGAAATTATCATGGGAGTCACAGTTTAGTATAAGGTTGTGGCCTCCCGCGCCTTTCATCTGCACACCTGTATCGCCACATCCATAGACATCGAGCAACTCGAAGATGTTGTACGCTCCACTGTTGTGAAGGCCGTTCTTGCCGGCATAGCGTATGGTAAGTCCCTTGATATGGATGTAATCGGCACTCGTGGAGATGCCTGTCTTGCCGTATGCCTGTTTGCGGAAATCAAAGACTGGCGTTTCTCCTGGATATGCAAATATTGCCGTACGGTAGTCTGCCGTGCCTGACTTGCATTTCAATGATATTGAAGAGGAATAGTTGTACACACCGCCACGGCAATACAGTGTATCGCCGGAAGCGAGCTTGCCCACTGCCGTGACAAAGTCATAGGGGCTGGACAATGTTCCGTTGCCATTGCTTGAACCGTTTGGGGCACAGTAGATTTTTGTGACAGCCGATGACGGCATACTGCTAAAAGCCAGAAATATGGCTAAAAGGGCTTTACTTACAGAAAGGAGTTTAGTTATCATTTTGTTGTTAATTAAGTTTAGTTTCCAGTGTGTATAGGCGTCTGTTAAATAAGTCAACAAAATTAATGTATAATATAACATGTAGTTGTTTTTGAGATGTTTTCGTCTTGGTTCGAAGGAGCATAGCGGGCTATGTGACTGAGTGAAAAGGCGGAAACAGCCGAAAAGAACAAACTGATGTCGTTTGGTGGTTTAGTCGTTTAGTGGTTAGTGTTGTTGCTGACAACAAAATAACCAAACAACAAATATCCAAACAACCAAATTTATACATACAGGATTTTACTACTCATTTCGTTATAGATTGTATCGGTTAATTTTGTTGACTTACTTATATTCATGTTGTATAGTGCATGGCAGATAGAGCATCGGCATATAAAGCCATTGTCAATAAGATGATACTGCATTTGCGTCAGCGCCTTTTCCTGAAGAAAGACTGCATGAGTTCTTTGCATTCATCACACAGCACGCCTACTGTCACCGTAGCTTTCGGATGAAATGCCTTAGGCGCATACTCACGATAGCCGCGCTTGACATCCGGACAGCCATAGACTATACGTGGTATCTGTGCCCATCCTATCGCACCGGCACACATGGGACATGGTTCGACTGTAACGTACAACGTACAGTCTTGCAGATACTTGCCTCCAAGTGTATTGGCAGCTGAGGTTATGGCTTGCATCTCCGCATGAGCCGTGACATCGCACAATGTCTCTGTGAGGTTGTGGGCACGTGACAGCACCCGCCCCTGACAGACGATGACAGCACCTATAGGAATTTCATTCTCCTCTGCCGCCTGCTCTGCCTCTTTCAATGCCATACGCATGAATTTCTCGTCATCGTTCATAAATGATTGTATTTCATTAGTCTATCTGCACGCTCGGCACAGTAAGTAAACTTACTCTGCTCTCGCTTAATCAAGTGGTTGGATTTCGTCCGACTATTTTCACGCTCGGCATAGTAAGTGAACATACTCTGCTCTCGCTTAATCAAATAGGTGGATTTCGTCCGACTATTTTCACGCTCGGCATAGTGAGTGAACTTCCTTTGCCCTCGCTTAATCAAATGGTTGGATTTCATCCGACTATTTTCACGCTCGGCATAGTAAGTGAACCAACTCTGCTCTCGCTTAATCAAATAGTTCTTTTTTACACCTTATTTCTATATATACCTTGTATCAAATAAGCATTTATAGAGTATTTCTATAACATATCAAGTATATTTTCTGAAAATTACAGAAAGTACACATGAGACCGTAAAAAGACCTGCGTGAGACTATGTATGCAACTAAAATAGGCAGGATTGATGCTATCCATATGCTGCCTACCTTTTTACAATTCGACCAACATTAGACGTAATAGAAACTCTGCATAATGCTTATCTCTGCGATTCGACATACAGCAATAACTGAAAAATAGGGACAAACTGAATCCAGTCTGTCCCTATGTCATACAATTTCAGTCATTACTGATTAATTCATGATTTCAAGAACCTGCTTTGCAAGAGCATTCTCTGGGTCTATTTCCTGAAGCTTCTCAAAATATGGCTTAGCTGTTGCATTGTCGTTCTGTATCTTGAAGAAATAGATGCCGAGATACTGGCAAGCCTCTACAAGACGTGCTTTATCGCTATTGTCCTTAACACCAGCAGCGCAGAGTGAGCAGAAGAGCGCGTCATAATATGGACGTGCAAGGCCGAGCTTCTGGTCTGGGTCAACGATTGAGCTTGTACGAGCTGCCATGAAGTTGCAATAATCTGCAGATGTAGGGAATTTCCCTATCATGTCCTTATATATGGCAAGAGCCTTGTCGACAGACTCTTTCTGTGCAGCACCTGTCTGCTCAGCAGCCATATTGCGGTAGATATTTGCAAAGCCTGCATAGTCATTTGCACTTGCCTTTGGATTGAGTTTCAGGTATTCCTCGTATGTTGCAAGTGAGTTTGCAAGGTCGCCCTTTGCCTTGTAAGAGTCGGAAAGGTCTTTCAGTGCCGCAGCCTTCTGAGTGTCAGATGTAGAGGCCTCTACCTGCTTCTTGTAGTTTGCGATAGCATTGTCAAGGTCATTGATACCTGTATATGCAAGGGCTGCATACTTGTAGTCCATAGCTGTGAAGTTTGCTGTATCACTCTCGTTGAAGAGCTTGTTTGTATACTTTACAGCATCCTCAAACTGCTTCAACTCTACAGAGTTGTACATTGCCAGACGGTTGTAACCGGCATTGCGCGGTGTAGCTTTAAGTCCGAACTCTGCTATCTGCTTAGACAAATCGTTCTTCTGTGAAGCAAATGCGACAAGAGCATACTCTGTCATATAGTAAGGCTCCAGCTTTGCAAGGTCAGCAAGCTGCACCTTCTGATAAGCCTGAAGGGCCAGCGGCATATACTCATGGCTCTTTGTAGCTGACATATAATAGATATGTCCTGCCTCTGCATCAACAGGATATGAAGGGTCTACAGTGCGAAGCTGCTCAAGTGTCTGCACAGCCTGCTTCGGGTCACGGCCACGATAGATGAAAGCATACTTCTTGTAAGCCTCTGCGGCCTTCGGGTTGAAGTATATTGCATTCTGATACCATGCGGCAGCATCTCCCGGATTGTCATTGAAAACCTCAAGGTCACCGAGAAGAATATAACCGACGGCACTCTTGCCCTCCTTCAGCTTCTTCTCTGCCTCGACAGAGAGATTGGCATACTTACGTGTGTTGAGGGTATCCTTCACGTCAAGATATGCACGGCCGACCTGTGCCAGACCTACTGCATTCTTCTTCCAGTCCTTAACATCCTTAACAAGAGATTCTACCTCTTTAGCGGACTTTCCTGATTTAATTGCATTCACTGCCTCGTCGAAAGACTGGGCCATTGCTGAGCCACTGATAACCATCAGTGCTCCAGCCAAAAGATATTTCATTGTATTCATAAGTCTATTGATATTTGTTATCTATCTATTATCTTCTGCTGATTAATGTATATTCTGGTTATGCATATCCTTAGACATCTACAGCAACGCCTAAACTCACGGCAATGCGACATCACTTAATCACATATCCGCAAACTTCATGCCAACATAAAGACGTCAACTGTTACTGTTGCAGGAATATATCGTCTGTCATCCGTCTAATTCGTCTGAACCTTACGCCACTGCAGGTCTCCACGATAAGGGAGGAGAGCTGATTTAAGGATTATCTTCTGTCCAATCGGCGACTGCATGAAATTGGCAAATCCGACAGGTAGTCCATGATACGGGTCTACCAGCAAAGCGTATACCGTACGTGCGAAAGGATAACGGCCGTCAAGGAGGTACAGCTGATATGGCTTCCAGGAATTCATCTCGCCTGCCGTTGCTCCTTCTACCTGACAGACTGACATGACATTGATATTCTTGTTGAATGTCACATTTGTCGTATCGCGCTTGTCATTAAGCCAGTTGCTGCCTATAATGCCGATGGCATTTTTCGTCTTCTCTACATAATTGATAACCTCTGCACTTGTATTGACAGCCGTTATATTAGGACTGTTTATCGGTTTGCCTCCAAGAATGGAGTCCACAGCCCAATGAACTGCCGCTGACTTGGCATTATCGAAAACGACATCTATCTCTCCGAGCTTTGAGCCTTTATTGATTTCGTTCCAGTTGCGCACCGCACCGCTGAGGATACGCTTTATATCATTGACATGTATGCATGAATCGACATTGTCTTTGTTGATGATGAATGCAAGACCATCATAACCGAGAGGGAAATAACGTGGTTGCAGGCCGTTGGACTTGAAGAAATTCAGCTGTTTCTCACTGTAATTGCGTGCAGTGATTATCAGATGGACTTTCTGTTCCATGAGAGCATTGAAGGCATCGAGCTCATTTGTATATTCCGGTGTGACTTGCGCATCCGGATATGTTGCATGGAAGACCTTTATCTCTTCATTGATTATCGGACTGAAACTCTCGTCACACATCACAGTCATCTCGCCTGAGGCATAAGTATCAGTCCTGCCTTCGGATTTCGACTTGTTCTGACATGCTCCAAGAGCTGTCAGGAATATCAGTGCCAACGATATATATATGACTTTCTTCATGGTTTATACTTTAACTGAAAGACTTGTATACTCTGTATCTGACGTCTCAAAAGACTATAATATTTACTGGAATCACTCTATCTATGCCCTACAGTCTGAATACTATCGGCAGATGATAACGTACCCGCACCAAGCGTCCATCCTGTCGTCCCGGACTCCACTTCGGCATTTTGGAAACCACACGCAGAGCCTCTCTATCCAAGAGGTTGCTTGTGGAATGCTGACTTATATCTATCCCTGTTATGGAACCGTCCTTTTCAACGGTAAAACCAACAACGACCCTTCCCTGAATACGTCTCTTGGCGGCCTCTGCAGGATATTTGAGATTCATAGAGAGGAACCTGAACAAGTTTTGCTGTCCACCTGGAAAGCTCGGAAGGACATCTACTTTATCATAAACGACCATATCCTCATCTCCATGTACAGTCCCATGCAGTGAGTCTCCACAACATTCAGTATATGACAAAAGATTCAAGGCATCAGTGTCTGCATTCTTGGACTTCATCGACTGGAGTATGAAAACCAACAATGCAACTATCAGACCAATACGTCTAAATTGATGACTGTCTTTTCTTTGTGTCGATAATACTGCTGTCATTCGTATGTCTGTGTATAATTCGTATGTCTGTGTATAGCTAAGAGCGGGAAGTTGCTGTTGAAAAATGATGAAGAGTAGAGGAAACCCCTCTTTGAGAAGCCTCGCCCCTACTCTTCACATATTACATAGTGTTTATTTTACATATTACTGGAGACGGAATACAACTGGAACGAAGTACTTCACACGAACAGGTGAACCGTTCTGCTTTCCAGGAATCCACTTAGGCATTGACTTGACAACGCGCTCTGCCTCCCTATCAAGTGATGGGTCTACAGACTTCATTGTCCTGACGTCTGTCACACTACCGTCACGCTCTACGACGAACTGTACTGTAACACGGCCAGAGATGCCATTCTCCTCAGCAACTGCAGGATACTTGACGTGAGAAGAGAGATACTGCATAAGAGCTGCCGGACCGCCTGGGAAGGCTGGCATCTGCTCTACAACGTCGAACACCTTGTTCTCTTCCTCATGCTTAGGAGGTTCAGGTGCTGCAATCTCTTCCACAGCCTTGAGGATTGTACCACCCTCTTCGTCGTTACCCTCTACAGTGAAGGCGCCGACGGCTGTCTTGCTCTCATTAAGCTGATCCTGAGTCTTCATCTCCTCCTCAGGCTTTACCTCAGAGTCCTTCTTGATGACAGGAGGTGTGAAGGCGATAGAAGACTTGACCTTCTCTACCTGCTTAACCTGCTCTATCTTAGGAGTCTCGGTCTTCTTCTCGACCTTGGCTTCCTTCTTCTGCTCAAGGAGAGATGCCTCCATCTCAGCCTCGAACTTGGCTTTCTGAGCTTCCTGATAAGAGTTGTATGCTGAAAGACCTACATATGCCAACGCAGCGACAGCAGCGACGAACACCATAGACCAGATGTTACGTCTGCCTGTACCTTTACGCAACTGGTAAGCACCATAGGCCTGATTGCGACCTGAGAAGACAATCTCGGTCCAATCATTTGAAATAAGATCTATCTTTGACATAGTTCTGTTCTTTCTTTTTATGGTTTAACAATTTGCCATTTCGCAGATTACTTGACACCGGCTGCGTTCAGAAGACGCATGTCGTCATCGTTGATCTGGTCAATAACATACTTACCTATTGCGCAAATCTGCATTTCATCAAGAGCATCAACAAGGTTCTTGTATGAAGCTGTGTCCATAGCCTTGATGATGATTGTCAAGGTAGGAACCTTGCCTGTCTCCAGTTCACCGCTCTTGATCTTTGCAAGACGTGCGTTATACACGGAGTCTGTCATAGACTTGTCTTTTGCACGCTCTGCATCAAGAAGGGCCTTGGAAGCCTTGATGTTCTTTACAGGAGTATAGCCATCCTCAGTCTTATGGTTGATGAGGACATCACGTATACCCTCTGCGCCCCATGTAGTCTTTTTCAGACAAGCAGGGTTGTCGTACTCAGGAATACCGTCAACATGGTATATTGCGTCATTGCCTGCAAGATACAATGTGATGGTCTGTGATGCCTTTGTCGCGCCACGATCCTGCTCTGCCACATTCTTGTCGTTACTTGGCATCGTCAGCTGCATAGACTGAGGCTTGCTCAGAGATGTACACAGCATGAAGAAGGTGATAAGCAACATCATCATATCCACCATCGGGGTGAAATCCACGCGGGTCTCAGCCTTTTTCTGGCGGCTTGCATTTTTCTTTGCCATATTATTCGCCCTCCTTCTTTAACGATGTTATAAGATAGTAACGGTTCTCACTCATGTCCTGGAGTTCTGACATCATCTTCTTGACAACCTTGTAAGGTGTCGCTGCGTCAGCCTTGATGGCGATCTTCATGTCGGAGCCGAATGATGAGTTGCGAGCAGCATCCACCCAAAGCTGGAATTCGCTCATGCCACCATTGATGCTGTCCGTAGGGATGCCCATAGGTTTCTGCAGTTCGTTGACATCAGATGCCTCATGCTTGAGGACATTTGACATTTCTGACACTGGCATACCGAAAGAAGCGAGACCAACGAAAGTCTTCTCCTGCATTGGCGCGAGGCTGAGACCGCTCACTTGGCTCTGGAAGTTCTGCAACATTTCTCTCATGTATCCAGGTTTGTCCAGACCGAGGAATATCTTGCCGTCCTTGTCTACAAGAATCTGCAAGACCTCGGTTTCCGGGACTTTGATTTCAGACACGGAGCCAGGTGTATTGACCTTCACCACCTCATTCTTCACGAACGTTGATGTCAACATGAAGAAGGTGAGAAGAAGGACCATGACATCTGACATAGGGGTCATATCAATCCAGATGTCGGCTTTCTTAATTTTTACTTTACCCATAGCGATAAAAGTTTTAAAGGGTTAGTAAAAAGATTAAGCCTCTTCGTGGTTAGCCTCGTATGTCTTAGCAATTGTGTAACCAACCTCGTCAAGAGCGAAAGTAAGCTTGTCGATCTTGTTAGAGTAGAAGTTATAAGCAATAACGGCACACCAAGATGTCAAGATACCTGATGCTGTATTTACGAGGGCCTCAGAGATACCTGTAGAGAGTTCGAGAGAGTCACCGCCGCCACCAGCTGCGAGGGCTGCGAATGACTTGATCATACCGACCACAGTACCGAAGAGGGCTGTAAGAGTACCAAGAGTAACGAGAGTTGCAAGGATAGGCATGTTCATCTGGAGAGTTGGCATCTCAAGCTGTACAGCCTCCTCGTGAGCCTGCTGAATCTTGGAAACCTTCTGCTCCTTCTTGATACCTGTAGTTGTCTCCATCTCCTTGTAAGCCTTGAGGGAAGCGGAAACGACGTTGCCTACTACACCCTGCTGCTTGTCGCAGAGCTGCTGTGCCTTTGCGAGGTCGTTAGCTGCGAGAGCTGCCTTTACCTCAGCGACGAACTTAGCGAGCTTGCCCTTACCGTTAGCTGTAGAGAGTGCGAGGCCGCGCTCTACTGAGAGTGCTACCACAGTGAAGAGGAGTGTGATGATCACAGGAACGACGATACCACCTTTGTAGATTGTACCGAGAAGGTTGCCTGGAAGTGGAGCGTTAGCGTTGTCGTTACCCTGGAAGTTTCCTGGGTTACCGAGCACGAACTCGTAGAATGCTACACCTGCGATGAAGCAGAGTACAATAATCCAAATCGCTGCGCGAACACCCTGGAAGCCCTGCTTCTTCTGAGCTGGAGCTGCTTTCTGTGAATTTGCCATAATTGATTTTTTTAGATTTAGTTATGAATATTGATTTAGAAATAAGATTCTATTATTGTTTTTCCTCGCAAAGATACGCAATTTATTAGAATAAACCACGCGTTTAAGGAATTTTAACCGTGATTCGTGTCAAAAAAGTCTTTTACTCCTTTTATTATTTAAGAGAAGCGAGACATTCTTTTATCCTGCGCATTGCCTCGACGATATTCTCGTCGCTCGTGGCATAGCTCATGCGGAAACACTCTGGAGAGCCGAAGGCGTCGCCTGCGACTGTCGCCACATGGCCTTTCTCGAGGAGGTAGAGGGCGAGGTCTGTAGAGGTGTTTATCACCGTGTCGCCGCAGCTCTTGCCGAAGAAGCTCGAGCATTTTGGGAAGAGATAGAACGCTCCATGAGGGTCATTGACCTCCAGTCCCGGGATTTCCTTGGCAAGTTTCACGATAAGGTCCTTGCGGCGTTCGAAAGCCTTGCGCATATCCTCCACGCACTGCTGGTCGCCGGCGAAGGCTGCCTCGGCGGCTTTCTGCGATACGGAGCATGGGCCGGACGTGTACTGTCCCTGGAGCTTGTTGCAGCCCTTCACTATCCATTCAGGCGCGGCGATGAAGCCTATGCGCCAGCCTGTCATGGCGTATGCCTTGGAGACGCCGTTGATTACGACTACCCTGTCCTTTATATCGGCAAACTCTGCCATGGAGGCGTGCTTGCCTACATAATTGATATGTTCGTATATCTCGTCGGCGATGACTATGACACGCTCATGCTTCAGGAGCACATCCTTCAGTGCCTCGAGCTCTTCCTTGCTGTATACGGAGCCGGTAGGGTTGGACGGCGAGCACAGGATGATGGCACGTGTCTTAGGCGTGATGGCGGCTTCAAGCTGCTCGGGAGTAATCTTGAAATCCTGCTCTATAGGAGCTTCGACAAATACGGGAGTGCCTTCTGCCAGAAGCACCATCTGCGGATACGACACCCAGTAAGGAGCCGGGATGATGACTTCGTCACCTGCATTGACAAGTGCCATGATGGCATTGCAGACAGACTGTTTGGCACCGTTGGAGCAAAGAATCTGGGACGGCTCGTAATCGAGGCCATTCTCCTTTTTCAGTTTGTTGACGATAGCCTTGCGCAGTTCCGGGTATCCCGGCACAGGACTGTAACGGCTCCAGTTGTCCTCGACAGCCTTGATAGCGGCAGCCTTGATATGGTCCGGAGTGTTGAAGTCAGGTTCACCCACGCTGAGGTTGATGACATCGATACCCTGTGCCTTCATCTCAGAGCTTTTCTGTGACATAGCAAGAGTTGCCGATGGCGCCAGACGGTTTAGACGATCTGATAAATTTGACATAGCAATTCCGTTTTACTTGTTGTTTTGGTTTGTTAATCTCTGCAAAATTAATCATTTTTATCCGTTTCTGCTAATATTTGCTACACTTTTCCATTTACCTTTTTGTTCTTTTAACGTATTTGACACACAGGAATCTGAATCGGAAGCATATTCCCGAGGCTTTTCGTGTCACAGCAACAGATAGACACCAACATCACGCACCGCCACAGGCGGCAAAAAAAACAGCATAGCCTCGCAATAATGCCATGGGAGACAAGGCACGAAAAAAGGTGACCTTTCGCCATGCAAAAGGTCACCGTATAGACGGTGAAAGGTGACGGTCTGCCGAGCAAACCGTCACCTTTCGCAAAGCCTGTAGCCAAAGTTTTCTTTTTCATCCGGCAGCGACAGACGGGATTCGCCCCATTGCCTACCGCATAAAATGTCTACGGCTGTGTATTATTATATAATAAGGTGTCAATCTCCTTGACAAGCGCGTCATTGAGTTCGTGCACCTTCTTCAAGTCTGTGAAAAGGCGAAGACGGAACCGCCACATCCTTATATAAAGGAATGCGCCTACAGGAAACAGCAGGAAGGCCGCGACATTCATCCAGCGGCGGTCAAAGGGACGGGTATGCGCCTTCACCGATACCACAGGATACTGCTTCAGCAATTTCATGATGCTCTTCTCGCGCGTGTTGCCAAGGTCCTCTATCACACCTTCCAGCTCCGCGACTATGCGCTCCACCTCCTTGTCGGGGATGTAGACGAAGAACACCTTCAGGATGTTAGGCATGAGCCACAGGCGGTGTTTCTGGTTGTAGTCGACGATGTCGCGCGTAATCTCCGCCAGCCTCGTCTTGTCCGCCTCGTAGTCCGGGTCGTCTATGATGACCTGCTTCATCGCGACACGGCGGCTCAGTCTCAGTCCGAGAATCTTGCGGAACGTGTCCGTGTACATGTCCATATTGAAGACGACGGAGTCCTTGTTGGCCTTGTACGTGAAGAACGCCGCCGTAGGTATCAGCACCACAGGGGCTATGCCTTTGGCAAACCATACCGGCCAGTCGCCGATGCGCGCCATGCGGAAACCTGTATTGTCGAGGATATAGAAGATGATGAACACCACCACGGAGATTATCACCGGAACACCGAGACCGCCTTTCCTGATGATGGCTCCGAGGGGCGCACCTATGAAGAAGAACACCAGACAAAGGGATGCCGTGGTGAACTTGTTTATCCATTCAAGATAATGTTCGCGCACCACCTGGTGTCCGTCCTTAGCCATCAGTCCGCCGAAGGCAAGAAAATCCTTTGCCATCCTCACCTCGCTTGCTGTCTGCGTCATGGCCGTGCGCCTGTCGTCTGCCGAGAGGGAGGCATAGACGCTGTCCGGGTCGTATGCCTTGCCGCCCGATTTCGCGAGGCGTGCACCGGTGACCGAGTCGCGCTTCTCAGGCGCATATTTGGCGAAATACTGTCGGTCGACATCGGTCTTTATCGCCCTGCCGACACTGTCTATGGCATGGCGGGTCTTCACAAGACCCTCCTTGATGGCAGAGATGCTCTTGCCGCGTGCATCGCCGGCAAAGACATTATTGTCCACCTCAAGGTCGTCATTGTAATCGAGCACGATGCGCTTGTCCATGAATGTCTCCCTGCGGTAAGGCACACTGGCGGCACCTGCCATCTCCTGCGACTTCATATTCTCGAACCATTCGCCCGAATGGAGCGTGAGGACGATATGATGCTTGTCGGCTGTCGACTGCAGGCGGCCGGAGTCTGCAAGGATTATCGCCGCGTCCTCAAACGAGTCCGTCATCCTGTATATCATGACGCCGTACAGCATACCTGTGCCCACGTCTTTCTTCTGCACATAGAGATTACAGCCGGGGATGCCGTCGTAGAAGACACCCTCGGGGATTTCCAGTTCCGGACTCTTCTGCTTCATGGCGACAAGCAGCTGCGCCATCTTCTTGTGACATTTCGGCGCGATGTCGTTCTGGAAGAAATACGACCCCACTGTGATAAGCAACGCTATGGCTATCAGCGAGCGGAACGCCTGCATAAGCGATATGCCGGCAGCCTTTATGGCTGTCAGCTCCGAACTTTCGCCGAGATTTCCGAAGGCTATCAGCGACGACAGGAGGATAGCAAGAGGTATGGCCTGAGGCACAAGCATCAGACCCATATAGAAGAAGAACTTCGCCAGCACCTCCAGCGAAAGTCCCTTGCCTATCAGTTCGTCGACATAACGCCACAGGAACTGCATCATCAGCACAAACTGACAGATGAAGAATGTTCCTGCGAAAAGCAGTCCGAACTGTTTGGCAATAAATATATCGAGCTTCTTTATTCTGAACATAAACACTCCGCACGCATATACGCGTACATTTATATATCATTTCGAGGTGCAAAGTTAGCAATAAAATCTCGAATAAAAGAAAATTTCAATGTATTTGATAAAAAAAAAGGCAAAACTCTTTGTCAATTCAAAAAAAATGACTACCTTTGCACTCGCTTTTGAGAAACAAGCGGTATGGCGGGATAGCTCAGCTGGTTAGAGCGTCGGATTCATAATCCGGAGGTCGAGGGATCGTGACCCCCTCCCGCTACATACAGAATCAAGGAGTTGCGAGAAATTGCAACTCCTTTTTTATATATCTATCCGACCACCTCAACGACGGGAGGTATTAGATTTGGAAATTCGTAAAATCAATAATGGGAAAGAATGGAATTATTTGACGTACAGGTAACAACAGACTTAGGAGAGGTTGTTATATTACAAATCTCAGCAAATGACCCACAGGAGGCAGAAATGACTGCTATCTATATGGTCGAATGCGGTCAGGCAGATACAATCGGAACGACTGTAGCTGATTGTTTTGCACTATGAATTATACCCAACAACATCCAAGACCTTCTATTACTGTGAATGTAGTTGGCATAACAAAAGAAAAGGTTTCTAATGTAAAAAGACACTGATGCCCATGCACAAGGACTTGAATACGTAAGGAGAAACACCATTTTCATCCTACTTTTTGCATATTAGGCCTGAAATTATCTGGACGCAGATATATACCGACAAGAAACCATAAATAAACAAAAAAGTTCCTGCAAACTGCTGTTTACAGGAACTTTCGTTAAGGGTGCCCGGTGGGGCTCGAACCCACGACATTCAGAACCACAATCTGACGCTCTAACCAACTGAACTACGGGCACCATCTATATTAAACTAATGAGACCGGACAGGAATCCGTGGCTTGACGCTCCAAGCACTAATCTCAAAAGCGAGTGCAAAGGTACTGTTTTTTTTCCAACTGACCAAATAATTCTTACGTTTTTTTGCTCTTTACCGTAAATTTGCTTCCTATTTGCCTTCTACATATATAACTTTGTAGCTTACAGGACATCTGCGGAGATGTTTCTCAACGTCTGCGTGGTTTCAAGGTTATAATAGGCACGAGCATTTCTTCCATGGATATGCCTCCATGCTGGAATGTGTCCTTGAAATAGGAAACATAGTAATTGTAATTGTTCGGATAGGCGAAGAACGAGTTGCCTGTAGCGAAAACATAGCTTGTAGAGAGATTTGGAGACGGCAGTTGGGCCTTGGCAGGTTCCTTTATCACAAAGAGTTCCTTTGAGAGGTCTTTCTCCTTTGCATTGCCGTTACCGTTGGCAAGGACATTAAGGTTTTTGCCGAGCTTATAGCGCAGGTTGGTATTGGTATTCTTATCGCCTATGATTTTCACAGGTTTTCCGCAACGGATAGAGCCGTGGTCTGTTGTCAGCACAATGCGATAGTCGCTCTGTGCAAGCAGGCGGAATAGTTCTGCAAGGACAGAATGACGGAACCATGAGAGCGTGATGGAGCGGTATGCCGACTCGTTATTGGCAAGTTCGCGCACCATCTTCGACTCTGTCCTTGCATGTGAAAGCATGTCTATAAAGTTGACTACGAGAACATTGAGATCGTTCTGTGCAAGACTCGGCAACTTACCGAGGAAGCGCTCTGCCCCCTGAGAGTCGTTTACCTTATTGTAAGAGAACGAGTATTTACGGCGGTACCGTTCTATCTGGGTACGTATGAGCGGTTCTTCGTTAAGGTTCTTGCCCTCCTCGCTGTCTTCATCCACCCACAAGTCCGGGAACATCCGTTCTATCTGCTCGGGCATAAGTCCAGAGAAGATGGCGTTGCGTGCATACTGTGTAGCCGTGGGGAGTATTGCAAGATACATGTCTTCGTCAATGTCAAACATATCCCCAATCTCCTTTGAGAGTATGCGCCACTGGTCATAGCGGAAATTATCCACGACGATGAAGAACACCTTCTCCTGCTTTGTATCAGGGGATGCTTTGCCATCAAGCGCAGGGAAGATATATTCGCGGAAGATATCCGGCGAGAGCACCGGGCGGCTGTCGTAGTCGAGGAATGTCTTCGGGTCTACCCATGACATGTAGTTCTGCTTTATGAACTTTGCGAATCCGATGTTCGCCTCCTCTTTCTGAGAAGCAAGCATTTCCATCATGCTGGAGTCCGTCTCCGACAAATCCAGTTCCCAAAGGACAAGGCGGTGGTAGACAGCTTTCCAGTCGGCCAGTGTACGGCAGTCCATAATCTGCATGGAAAGCTGTCCGAACGACTGCTGATACTGTGTCTGTGTCACCTCTGTGACTATCTCACGTCGATGTATATGCTTCTTCAAGGCGAGAAGTATCTGCGAAGGGTTGACAGGCTTTATGAGGTAGTCGGCAATCTTCTGCCCTATCGCTTGGTCCATGATATTCTCTTCCTCAGACTTTGTTACCATGACGACAGGAGTCTGTGGCTGTATGTCCTTTATCTGCTGGAGAGTCTCAAGTCCTGTTATGCCCGGCATCATCTCGTCAAGCAGTATGAGGTCAAACGTCTGTTGCTGGCACTGCTCTATGGCGTCAGTGCCGTTGGATACGGTTATGACCTCGTAATCTTTCTTTTCCAGAAATATGATATGGGCGCGGAGGAGTTCTATCTCATCGTCTACCCAAAGGATTTTGCCGTTTGTCATGTCCAAGAGTGATTAAAATATACGTTTATCTCCTACTGTATCAAAAGCCATCGAAGTCGAAGTATTCGTCATCGTTTTCCACAGACTTCTTGCTGTCTTCCTTCCTGTCGGCAGGTGTCTCGCTTTTTGGAGCATCCTCATCTATAATCTCAAGGATATCACTGTTTATATCCATGCGGACGGTATTGCCGTTGTTCTGTGTCTGCGGCTTTTCTTCCTGCTTTGTCTTTATATCCTTTGTCTTTGTATCAACAGGGACTGTGACCGCCTTTTCTACCGGAGGCTCCTGTGGTTGCTCTACTACAGTTGTTTCATCGGAAGGAGTCTCCTGTGGTTGCTCTACCACAGTTGTATCATCAGCAGGCGCATCTTGCGGTTGCTCTGCAACAACTGTTACCGATGTATCCTGTATATCTGTCGGCTGTTCCGCCGGTTGCTCTGATTGCTCCTCAGGAACAACGACACTATCGTCTACTGCAGGAGCGTCATTCACAACAGGTGCATCGTCCACAATATCTGAAATCTCTGTATTCTCAGGCGCGACAGGCATCTCCTCCGGCACAATGATACTGTTATCCTCTTCTGCTTCAGGAACAGCATTCTCTTCGTCCTCATCGCCTTTGGTCTCCGTGCCCGGTGTCATCTCCGGGTCATACTGCTCTGGAGATACCACCTGTTCCTCCAGCACGGCGATGGAAGGTCGTGGCAAAGGAGCGAAGTGCTCAGAATAGAATTTGTCATAGTCATTGTAGCTGAACTGCGCTCCCAAAAGCGGAAGATTGGATCTGCTTATGACAACATTGCGACTGCCCTTGGCGACAGACATAATCTGCGTATTACGATACAGCTCACGTGCATACACCAATGCCTCGCCGAAATTGCGGAAACCGCTGACAGAAAGACGATGCATGTCACTGAAATTCTCTATCTCAATGTCAAAATTGCGTACAAGATAGCTTGTAAAATTATATTTCGCAAGATTGTAAAGCAACTGATTCTCATTAAGAGAGTCTGGATGATATGTCATGAGGAAGACAAACTCCTCATTCGGATTTGCAGAGAATGCGCTTGCCGTATCAACATCCTCAGCAAGCACTGTGGAGCGGTAGTCCCAGATGTTTGATATGTCAAACTTAGCCCCTCTCAGTTTTCTTCCAGCCTTGACACCATTTATTATCATTCCGGCAAGAGGAGAGACATCGCTCTGAGGATATTCGGCAACGACACGCTCCATGGCATGGAGACAACTGTCGGCATCGCCTTGATTGAGGCGTGTCATGCCGCCAATGAAAAGGAATTTGTCACGATGTGCCCCAAGAGGATAACGCGTCTCAGAGATAAGGCTGTTACGCGATACTGTCTGGAAATTATCGGCCTTGAATGCATCGTATGTTTCAGCATACAGCGAGTCCTCCTTATGAGTACCATAGCGCATATTATCCTCAAAGTCAGGGTCATTGACTATCTTCGACCACTGCGAGTCCGCATGGCGTTCCGCAAGCAGTTCCTTATAGTGCCTTGCCTCGAGAGCATCCCCTTTTCTTGAATACAGCAGGAACAGGTGATAATACAGTTCATCATTTCTCTCAAAATCAGGGAAGTCTGCCGAAAGGCGTTTCAGTTCTTTTTCCGAGAGAGGAAGATTATCCAACTTGTCCTTGAATATCACACCAGCATTGAACAGTGCATCAGACAATATCTGATTAGAGGCCGCAAGTTGCTCTTCTGTAAAAGGAATTTGTGCAAGATAATACTCACGTTTATGTGGGTCAAGAGCAGCCGAGTCAGCCTGCTCCGCCATATCGTCACCACCCGAGATAGAATCGTTTCCTGCCACATCCATGCTGTCCGTCCGTGCATCCATACCGTCTGCATCATTCCAAGAAGCCGAAGCCACAACGGTCTTGTTTGCGCGCTGCCAGTCATCAGTATTCTCTCTCCTGCCCCACTGTCGGATAAACATCTGTTTACCCTGCTGCACGGCATTAGGATTGTAAAAATAGAAAGTGCTTGTCTGCCCCATTCCAGGAGACTGCGGCATAGTTGGGGTATTGTTTCCAGAGACATTACCCTGCGCGGCATTCTTCTGCGCCTCCTCTTCCAGTTTGTTGAGACGCTCTTCTTTTTCCTTCTTTTTAAGAGCGTCTATGACACGGTCTATCGCCGCATTACGTTCCTTCTCGTCCATTTTGGCAAGACCTTGCAAAGAGTCCTGCAACTGGATATTGTCTGTATGAGGGACAAGGATGTCAAGAATCTTGGAACGCTCCGCCAACTGACTGTAATCGGGGCGGTCATTGTCGAGCAGTCCTATCGCCTCTCCATAGCAGCGACGTGCATCGCCAAACTTCTCCACTTGCCAATAAAGATCTCCGAGATGTAACAGCAGCACACCTTTCTCTATTCCAGAGCGAGTGGCTTCCCTATTGCCTCTTTCATAAGCGGCAATAGCCTGGGCAGTATCATTCTCGGCAAGATAGACATTGCCGATGGCATAATAAACCTGGTCAAGATACTCTGCATTCTTGTCCGAGCGTGCCATAGACTTGAGCTTTCCTATCTTTGACTTAGCCAAATCGCGAGGCATGACCTCTGTCATCGATATCCTCGCATTGAACTCAAGTTCGTAAGGAGGATTCTGACGGATACAACGGCGGAATGCGGCATAAGCCTCCGTATTCTTTCCCATAGCGGCATAGACCTGTCCGAGGATATACCACTCACGTGCACGTTGCTTGGAACGCATCTCATGACGGATAACTTTACGGAGATACACGGCAGACTGCTCAAGGTCTCCTGTGCGGAGATAATAATCGGCAAGAGTGTAGTCCCATTCTTTCTGTGCATGCCAGTCTATAGAGTCGCGCGACATATTGCGTATGACATCCTCCGCGTCATACAGCCAGTCTTGCTCTATATAGCATTTTGCCAGCCAGGCACGTGCCTTGCCGTAGATTGCAGGCTGAGTCTTATACAGTCTCGACATGTACGAGAACGTCGCGGCAGCCTCGTCAAATGCTCCTGTATGAAACTGCGAACGCCCCATGAGCATCCATGCCTTCCACAGGAAAGGATTATATTCACGGCGGTTGAGCCATTCAATGTCGCGTTCCGTCTTCTTACGGCTTTTCGTCCATTGCGGACGTTTCTTTATAGAATGTTGCTTTATGGCTTTCTGCGCTTTCGTTACAGCCGTCTCGAAATTAGACTTTCCCAGTTCGCGGCTGGCTTTATTGCCGACATAATACAACGGAAGCATCTCCGTATAATTGTCCTTATTGCCGTTCTCCTTTTCCAGAGAACCCTCTATGTATGCCTGCGAACCGTTGAAATATGTATTATATCTCGCATTGAAGCTGTGCCACCAACGGGAAGCGGAGGTATTTTTCTGTGTGGAACATCCTTGCAGGCCGACAAAGACAAAGGCAAAAGCAATAATGACCGAAGCCTTTGAGAGCAAGGCGATAAGGTCGTCTTTCAACTGATTGGGTATATTGATGTTGCGAAGGATAAGACTGCGGTTCCACCCTGCAACATCCTCTTCTTTCAAGGTATAAAGGACATCGGCAAACTCCTCTATCTCGTCATCGTCATAACTGTCAGACTGGCGTCCCTGAAACTTGTCAAGCTGCTCGTCATCATAATATTCGATGTCCTTAATGGCAGCCTCCATCATGCATTCCTGCTCGCATTTCGTATTCTCTCCTGTACAGGTAGCACATGTCGGTTCGGCATCAACAGGCTGTTCCTTGCCTCCTTTGGCAAGAAATCCCAACAGTGCGCATACCACACCAAGAACGAGTATAGAGACTATGAGTATAAGCAACGGAATGCAGGTTTTGTCATATTCGTATCATATCAGGCGACATAGCGGCGTTGCAGACAATCTACACAAGCCATACATCCACCTTATATGTATAACGCAAACTATGTGAAATTATTGTCTCTGTCATCCGAAATACAGCCAAACGGCAACAATGCACCGTCTCACTGTACTTCTTCTATACAGAATCCGGCCTTGGCAAGGTCGTCCCAGAAATGCGGATAAGACTTGCTCACCACCTCCGGATGGTTTATTGTCAGAGGTCCAAGGATTATCGACATAGGAGCTATCGCCATCGCCATACGATGGTCGTCATAGGTTTCTATCACAGCATCAGCCATCCTCTCACACCGTTCGCCGTCCCAACGCAGTTCCGAGTCATTGAAATCATGCAGGACAAAGCCGAGCTTGCGCATCTCTGTCTTCATCGCCTCTATACGGTCCGTCTCCTTTATCTTCAACGAAGCCAGTCCGCGGAAATAGAAATGCAGATTGCAGGCACAGCATGTAGCAATGAGGGTCTGTGCAAGATCCGGCTGATGGGTGAAGTCAAAATCCATACGCGGCAATGTGCGGTCATGGCAAGTCAGTGTCGCAACAGTAGGCACGAGTTTCTGAGCGGCCTCGAATGTCGTCTTCACTCCGAGCATCGAGAACATGTACTTCACCTGCGAATCACCCTGCCGCGAACCGTCCATGACTCCTAACAGTCTGACATTACAGTCTTCATTGCAGTACATTGCCATCATCTGATACCAATAGCTTGAAGCACTCCAGTCGCTCTCTATATAATAAGGTATCGGCTTGTATTGCACAGGCTTTACCACTATCGTGTCCACGCCTGTCCAGCAAGCCTCCGCACCGAAATCGCGCATAGTACACAGAGTCAGGTCGATATACGGATGCGAGACGATATTTCCTTCAAGTGTCAGCGTCAGCCCTTCCTCCATCACAGGACCAATCATCATCAAGGCCGAGATATACTGCGAACTGACATTTCCCGGGATAGACAGCGCACCGCCCGGAAGCCTCTTTCCCGTAATGCGCAAAGGCGGATAGCCCTCCTCTCCGACATACTCTATCTGCGCACCGATACGGCGCAGGGCATCGACAAGTATCTTTATCGGCCGATGCTTCATCCTTTCCGTTCCGGTAAGCACATGAGTCTCTCCCGGCAAGGTGCAGAGATACGCAGTAAGGAAGCGCATTGCCGTCCCTGCCGCCTTTATGTCTATGGTCTCAGGCATATCATGCAATGCCCGTATGATGACATCCGTGTCGTCGCAGTCAGAGAGATTGTCCATCTGACTGAAATTGCCAGCCATGGCAGATATTACGAGTGCCCTGTTGCTGATGCTCTTTGACGACGGCAACTTGACCTCTGTCTTTATTATATTCGGTGCCGATATTCTGTATTTCATATCAATTTCATTTCTTTTGCCTTTTTCATGAGAAGCTCTATAAGAGGTTCCCGCTCGTTAGGCACGACACTATCCAAGACAGCATTCTTCAATGTCTGCTTGAGAGTTCCCACTTCGCGTGACGGTGGAAGATGTAACACCTCCATTATCTCGTTCCCGTCGACGACAGGTTGGAAGAGTCTCCTGAAGTCACGTATCTTCAAGTCTGCAAGTTTCTCACGCACAAGTCTGAAATTCTCAAGGAAATGCTTCTTCCTTACCTCATTCTTCGACGTTATATCGGCCTCGCAGAGGGTCATGAGGTCGTCAATATCATCACCGGCATCATTCATCAGACGACGCACGGCACTGTCCGTCACCTCTTCGTCGGCAATGACTATCGGACGCATGTGCAGGTCCACGAGTTTCTGTACATACTTCATCTTCATGTCCATAGGGAGTTTCAGTCTGCGGAAAATCCCCGGCACCATCTTCGCCCCGAGATAGTTATGGTTATGGAATGTCCAGCCTGCAGGAAGCTCCCAGCGCTTTGACTTCGGTTTGCCTATATCGTGCAGCAATGCGCTCCAGCGCAGCCAGAGAGCCATTTCCGTGGCATCAGGGCCGGATGTGGCACGTGCGACATTGTCAAGAACCTCCAGAGTATGGTAGAAATTGTTCTTGTGCGCCTTGCCGTTCCTTGTCTCCACGATATCAAGATTTGACACTTCAGGCAAGACAAGCTGCAAGAGGCCACAGCGATGGAGGTCCATAAAGCCCTTTGACGGTGTCCGTGTCATCATGATTTTGTTAAGCTCATCCTGAATACGCTCGCCGGAAATGATGCTTATACGTTCACGGTTACGCTCGAGGGCGTCAAAAGTCTCGTCGTCTATGAAGAAATTCAGCTGTGTCGCGAAGCGGATGCAGCGCAGCATACGCAACGGATCATCAGAGAATGTTATGTCTGGGTCCAACGGAGTGCGTATGATGCCGTCCTCCATGTCATAGAGACCGTCAAACGGGTCTACAAGTTCGCCGAAACGGTCTCTGTTGATACATATCGCGAGAGCGTTTATCGTGAAGTCACGCCTGTTCTGGTCGTCTTCCAGAGTGCCGTCCTCGACAATCGGTTTCCGTGAGCCACGCTGGTAACTTTCCTTACGCGCACCGACAAATTCCACCTCGATTTCCTTGTAAGAAGGCTTGTCCGGATTGCCGTCCTTGACACGCTCGCGGAACTTCACCTGTGCCGTTCCGAAATTGCGGAAGACCGACAGGTGCGCTCTCTTCCCAAGTTTGTCCTTCAGAGCCTGTGCCACGCTGATGCCGTTGCCCACGACCACGACATCAATATCGTTTGACGGACGTTCAAGGAATATATCCCTCACATATCCGCCAACGACATAACACTCCACCCCAAGTTCATCGGCGGTCTCGCCGATAAGGTGAAACACCGGGGTATCAAGTATCTCCGCAAGTTCGTCGTCCGAATATAGTTTCATATAAGTAAGTCATATTCATGCGCCTTTTCCCGTAACTACAGAATCGAGCGAGCTCTATTCTCCCGTCAGGGCTAACGAAAATGTTATAGGCGGTTCATCTTTCACAATATTTCCCTCAGCGGTATCATGACAAAGTCACGTTCATGCATCAACGGGTGCGGTATGGCAAGTTCCTCCGTAGACATGGTTATATCGTCATACAGCAGGAGATCTATGTCTATTATCCTGTCATGATACTTGCCGTCGACAGACTTCACCGTCCTCCCCATCTCCCGTTCTATCCGTTGCGTGGCGTGCAGCACCTCAAGCGGTGTCCTGCATGTCTTCACCATTACAGCGGCATTAATGAAAGTGTTGTCGGAGGCAAAGCCCCATGGTTCTGTCTCAAGGAATGAAGACCGGCGCATGACCGCTCCGACCTCCTCCCCTATCCTGTCGATGGCGACACGGAGATTGTCTTCCTTGTCACCAATATTTGTACCCAGACCCAGATAAACAGTATGCTCCATATCCTCTCCACTCGCCCATAGGGCACTGCCGACAGCGCACATAGGGCTGTCAACAGCAGTTTAGTCGTTAAGAATCAGCATCGCGTCGCCGAAGCATCCGAACTGATAACCGTTGTCAAGAGCCTTCTTGTAAGCCTCCCAGACAAGGTCGTAACCGCCGAAAGCAGCGACATTCATGATGAGTGTAGAGAGCGGATGATAGAAGTTCGCCACCATACAGTCTGCAAGCCCGAAATCATACGGAGGGAAAATGAACTTGCTGGTCCAGCCCTCATAAGGCTTCAGGAAGCCGTCGGTGCCGACAGATGTCTCCGTTGCCTTCGTAACACTCGTACCCACGGCGCACACGCGGTGTCCTGCCTTCTTCGTATTGTTCACCAGTTCGCAGGCCTCAGGCGTGACAACCATCTGCTCCGAGTCCATCTTATGCTTCGTAAGGTCCTCCACCTCTATGTCATTGAAATTTCCGAGACCGCAGTGAAGCGTTATGAAAGCGGTGTTTATGCCGGCTATCTCGAGACGCTTCATCACCTCACGGGAGAAATGAAGTCCTGTGGCAGGAGCCGTCACGGCACCTTCATTCTTTGCAAAAACACACTGGAAATCCTCCATATCCTCTGCCGTGACAGGACGTTCGCGCTTTCCGTTCATCGCAGGGTCTATGATATAGCGTGGCAGCGGCGATTCGCCGAGGGCGAAAAGCTCACGCTTGAACTCGTCGTGAGGGCAGTCATAGAGGAAGCGTAGTGTACGTCCACGGCTCGTGGTATTGTCTATCACCTCTGCGACCATCGTTCCCGACTCGTCGAAGAACAGCTTGTTGCCGATACGTATCTTGCGCGCCGGCTCTACAAGCACATCCCACAGACGCATCTCCTCCTTCAGTTCGCGGAGCAGAAGCACCTCTATCTTCGCGTCGGTCTTCTCCTTCGTGCCGTAAAGACGTGCCGGGAAGACCTTTGTGTCATTGAATATGAATGTGTCTCCCTCGTCAAAGTAATTTACAATATCCACAAAACGGAGATATGCAGGATTGCCATCCACATCCTTCATGGGATTGCCATCCATATCCGTGCGGTACATGTCTATTGTCTGCGATTTCTTATGAAGCACCATCAGACGGCACTGGTCGGGACGCTTGATCTTGAATGTCATACCCGATTTCAACGTATGTTCCTCTGTGTGAGGATAAAGTGCCACCTGCTCTGCCGGCAATTTGAATTTGAAATTACTTAACTTCATATATGATTGTTTTTGTTTTCCTGTTTACTTACCTTATTTTTATATAAGCGAATGGGCAAAATCAATGTACAGCATGTATATCTTGCCGTTTGATTTTGCTTGTTTTCCTCCACCAACTATTTACGTCTGCGACGCCTTGAAGCACCTCCGCCACCAGCATTGTCACCTCCGGCAGGATAAGGCTCCACCTCCTGCTGCGCAAACCACTCATGAAACTGCTCGAAATCCATACAGTCTTCTATGCGGACATTGCCCAGCTGTGTCCTGCAAAGGGACGTAAGATAGGCTCCGCTGCCGACAGCCTCGCCGATGTCCCTGCCGAGAGAGCGGATATATGTTCCCTTGCCGCAAACGACACGGATACGCGCCCACTTCCTGACATCGTCAAACTCCAGCAGTTCTATCTCGTCTATATGCACCGGCTTGGGAGAAATCACGACTTCCGTACCTGCCCTTCCGTGCTCATAGGCACGCGTACCGTTGATTTTTATGGCACTGTAGACAGGGGGCGTCTGCATGATGTCTCCCACGAACCTCTTCAAAGCCTCTTCCAGAAGCTCTCGTGTGATATGGCGTTTCGGGTATGTATGGTCTACAGTATGCTCACGGTCGTAGGACGCTGTCGTGCATCCGAACTGCACACCGGCTATGTATTCCTTTGTATGAAGCTGCAGGGCCTCTATCTCCTTGGTCTTCTTGCCTGTACATAGTATCAGCACTCCTGTGGCAAGAGGGTCAAGCGTCCCGGCATGTCCCATCTTTACTCTCTTGATGCCAAGACGCTTTGACACCACATAACGTATGTGTGCCAAAGCTCCGAAACTCGACATGCCGTATGGCTTGTTTATGTATAGATACTCTCCTTCGTGAAAGTTCATTATCTTTATATGTATACTATATTCAGATGAAATTGCACAGAACGGTGACTGCTCCTGCTATCGCGCAATATATGCCGAAATAGATGAGCTTGCCTTTCTTCACAATGTTTATCATCCATTTGCACGCCAGACATCCGCTGACGAAAGCCGCAATGAAACCTACGGCAAGGGGAAGCGTGTCTATGCCTCCGAAAGCCTCGTCGCCCTTGACGGCCTTGAGCACATCGAGCAGTGCCTCGCCGAGGATAGGAGGTATCACCATCAGGAACGAGAACTGTGCAAGGCTCTCCTTCTTGTTGCCGAGAAGCAGGCCCGTGGCTATCGTGGAACCGGAACGGCTGAGACCCGGCATGACGGCGCAGGCCTGTGCCAGACCGATGATGAAGGCGTCGCGCATACTGATTTTCCCTTTCTGACGTGGCTTGGCGTAGTAAGAGAATGTCAGCAGGGCGGCAGTGCACAGCAGCATAATGCCGACAATAAGCAGTCCTGAGCCGAATATCTCCTCCACAGTGTCCTTGAAGAACACGCCGACAATGCCTATCGGTATCATGCTGACAACGATATTGAGCATATACTTTGTCTCGTCGTTCATCTCAAACTTGAATATGCCTTTCAGCAACCATACTATCTCGCTCCACAATATGACGAATGTGCTCATCACTGTCGCCACATGTACCGCCACGGTGAAGGCAAGATTCTCCTCGCCTTCTATGCCGAAGAGGCTCGCGCCGATGGCAAGATGGCCGCTCGAACTTACAGGAAGATATTCCGTAAGTCCCTGTATGAGTCCCAAGACAAGTGCCTGTAACCAATCCATAACCTTATTTTATCGTATTTTTTGTATTTACTTTGAATATCCTCTTCTCTCTATTACTCCTCAGTAGACTTAGGCTTGCGGATGATGGCGTATATTATCGACACAAAGCCTATGAATGTCACAACCGGCGCAACCTTTATACGGCGCACGCTGAAGATGTCGGCATTATAATGCTCCACCGTAGAACTGTCGCCGCACATGAGCAGCAGGCCGATGACGACGATGACGAAGCCTATACCCAAGGCTATGAAATTGCCTTTGGCAAATGCAAGATTTTTCTTATCCATGTATAGAAGTTATTTTGTTTATCCTTATGAAAGTAAATTCCCTACGCCACGCCGCCGGCTAAATCTTGTATAAGTCCCCAGCCTTCATCTTCAGGAACTTATTGACGGAGAACGACGAGCATATTGATGTTATCAGCAGTCCGAGGAGGAGCACAGAGCTTCCCGTTATGGCCATGACCATCCAGTCTGCGACGACAAGTATCCCCGGCTCCACTGTATACAGACCATAGACGCATCCGGCGAGGACAATATCCGCCACGATGCCTGCCAGCAGACCGATGAGAAGGGCACGCCTGATGAACGGCCAGCGTATGAATCCCCATGACGCTCCGACGAGCTTCATGGTGTGTATGGAGAAGCGGCGCGCATAGACACTTAGACGCACGGTGTTGTTTACCAGCGAGAACGACACGAACGTCAGCAGGGCGGCAAGAGCGAGGAGCACGATGCTGACTTTCTTCAGGTTGTCATTGACCTGGTCCATGAGGTCTTTCTGATATGTGACATCTGTCACCTTGACATTGGATTTCAGCTCCTTGGCTATCCATTTGAGAGAGTCACTGTTGGCATAGTCGGCATTGAGCTGCATCTCGATGCTGCCTACGAAAGGATTGCCGCCGAGAAACTCGGTAGGGTCTGAGCCCATCGCCTTGACATGCTCCTTCAGAGCCTGCTCCGGACTGATATACGTCGTGTGTGAGGTATACGGACGGCGCTTCAGCTTCACGCAGAGATTATGCGCCTCCGGCTGTGTCATCTCCTCGCTGAGCATCACCGTCACCGTAAGATTCTCCTTCACATAGCTCGAAAGATTGCGGGCTGTGAGGACGGAGAACACCACCATGCCCAGGAGTATGAGCACGAGGGAGGTACTGATGCAGAGGGTGACTACTTGCAGTCCGCCATGGCGGCGACATTTCTTCTTGCGTTTATTTTTTGCCACTTTTTATCCAATTTACAAAATACCGTGCAAAGGTACTCAAAAAAACTCACGCGCGCAAGAGATTAACCTTTTTTAGTAGCCTCCGTCCCCAAACGAGCATGAAGGCAAACAGCATACGGGTAAAGAGTATCCAGAACGCCGATATGCCGACGGCGGCGAACACGAGCGTGTCCTCGAGCATGGAGTGATTCATTATCAGGTGATAGTTCACCTCGTTGGCCTCTTCCCTCGTTATCGCCCCGGAGTCTTCCAGATCAAGCATCATGGCCGACCCGTAGCTTATGCCGAGGACATTGCCCACGAGCCAGAGGTAAGCGGCGTTTTCGGGCAGACCGAAAAACAGCATCACAGGGCGTAACGGCCTGTCGAGCAAGGGCATGACGCCGAACTCGCCGAGCAGACGCTGGACGACCATCAGACTGTATATCAGTCCGTAAATCATCAGCGACAGCTTCACGGAAGCGACAAGCCACACTTCCATGACGCTCCACACCGTGCCTGTCGCTTCTGCCTCCGGATGGGCTGTGAAAGGGCTGCTCATCCCGGGGAGTACGGCATTGAGGAACATTGCGGCAAGGAAGGCGGCGATGATTCTCAGTGTCGCCATCTTCCAAGGATTGGAGCCCACACGGCTTATCACCGCGCTCTCGAGTGGCAAGGCATGGCAGATGAGCACCATGATGGATATTATCGTCGCCTCGCGCAATGTCAGTTCCATGCTCAGCATCACGGCGAGACTGGCGTATGTGGTGACAGAGGCTCCTGTGAGGAACGCTATCGCCGAGGCTCCCGGCAGTCCCATGTACTGGAAGACGACATCCAGATACTGCGCCAGCCACGCTATGACGCCGTAATACTGCAACAGTCTCACAAGCAGCGAGATAGGGAGCATTATCTTCAACAGCCACAGTGTCGTCTTCGTGGCTGGGCGAAACGCAGACTTGAACTGCGCCAAAACTCTATGATTCATTACGATACCACTTTTTACAGATAAGATTTTCTTCTTTAGATGTTCTTGAAAAAGGACAGCAGGAATTCCACATACATTATTATGCAGCACACCTGCACAACATGCACAGAATCGTCCGCAGATGCAAAATTACGAATAAATTCTGAAGTTTCCCTGTTTTTAATGGCTTTTTTATAACGACCTCACCAAATACACGTATTACAAAATTGCATAAAAGATATGACATATAGACGTTAAGAGATACGACCATTATATTATTCCGTCACCATACACAAAGCAAAAGGTAAGGGTTTGCCGTGCGAAAGGTGACCTTTTTACGGGCAAAGGGTGACCTTTTGCAAGGTAAAAGGTCACCCTCCGCAACGCGCTGTAATACAGCAAAATAAGAGAAGCGTCTCCTTTCAGACATTTTTTCATTAAAAAAGCACACTGCATACCGTCATTTTTTCACGTAAAACGACATCTTATTCAAAATAATTATGTACCTTTGCATAAGATAAGCTACACTGTGGCTGTAACGAACAAGTTCGGATGCGCTCGGTCTGCATTATCTTTGCATAGGCAACAGAAAAGCGTTTCCGCTCTGTTAACAATCCATAATTAGCAGTATACATTACAGAAATATGGAACAATTTTTGTAATTTTGCGACCAAAACAACGACTACGGAATAAAAAAGACATATCAACAGCGACAAAAAATGATAGAGAATCTTGACAAAACCGCGATTATTGCCGGCACGCACTATGTGTCATACAAGGAAATGGCACAGCGCATCAATCACTTTGCGTCTTACACTCCTAAGCGCAAGGCTGGGCAGGACAACGTGAACGATATCCCGAAGGTGGTGATTTTCAGCGAAAACCGTGAGGGATGGGCGTATGCCTTCTTTGCCGTCTGGCAGAACAAGGGCATCGCTGTGCCTGTAGACGCTTCGGCGACTGTGCACGATGTGGCGTATATCCTCAACGACTGCAAACCTGTAGCGGTATGGACATCGCTGTCGCATGTCGACACTGTACGCAAAGCCATTGAAGAAGCGGCAGTCGAGGCGCAGATAATAATCATCGACGACCATGAGCAGGCGACAGTCAGCGGTTCACCTGTCAACACGGAAGCGCTCACGCCCGACCCGAAATCTCAGGAGACGGCAATCATCATCTACACCTCCGGCACTACCGGTTCGCCGAAGGGCGTGATGCTGTCCTACAGGAATCTCTATGCAAACATCGACAGCGTCTCGCGTGATGTCCCTATCTTCAACAGCGAGCGCAGGACAATGATTCTCCTTCCGCTACACCATGTATTGCCGCTTGTAGGCAGCCTCATCGCCCCTATCGTCTGCGGCGGAGGCGTGGCTATAAGCCCTTCTATGACAGGTCCTGACATCATGGACACTCTCTGCCGTGGAAAGATAGGCATATTCATCGGTGTGCCGCGCCTGTGGCAGGTGCTCTACACGGGTATAAAGAAGAAAATCGACGAGAAAGCCGTCACACGCGCCCTCTTCGCCCTTTGCAAGAAGACCAACAGCCGCCGGCTGTCACGCTTCGTCTTCCAGTCTGTACACAAGAAGATGGGCGGCCATCTCGACTACTGTGTCTGCGGAGGAGCGGCGCTCGACAAGGAGATTGGAGAAGGCCTGAAAGTGCTCGGCATGGAGGTTCTGGAGGGCTACGGCATGACAGAGTTCGCGCCGATGATATCATTCACACGCCCAGGAGACAGCATACCGGGATGTGCCGGCCTGCCTTTGCCTACAATGGACTGCAAGATTATAGACGGAGAGCTGTGTGCAAAAGGTCCGAATATCATGCAAGGCTACTACAACCGCCCGGAGGAGACTGCTGAGGTCATAGACAAGGACGGATACCTGCACACAGGAGACCTCGGACACTTTGACGAGAAGGGCCGCATCGTAATCACCGGAAGAAGGAAGGAAATCATCGTCCTCTCCAACGGCAAGAACGTGCAGCCCAGCGAGATAGAGTTCCAGATAGAGAAATATGACGACAAGGTCAAGGAGTGTGCCGTGACGGAAAACGACGATATGCTCCTCGCGATAATAGTCCCGCAGGAACTGTGGGCAAGGGACAAGAGCGACAGCGAGATAGAGACGATTCTGAAACGTGAGGTCGTCGAACCGTACAACCGCACCGTGGAGAACTACAAGAAGGTGATGCGCATCCTTGTCCATCACGAAGATATCCCGAGAACGCGCATGGACAAGATACAGAGATTCAAGCTCAAGGATATCGTCAAGGCACATGCCGAAAAGAAAGCATCCGCAGGAGACAAGAAGGAGACGGCCAAGAACGTGGCATACTCTGAGGAATTCATGATTCTGAAGAAGTATATCGAGAGCGAGAAGAAGCTCCCTGTACACCCCGAGTCACACATCGAGACCGACCTTGCCTTCGACTCCCTCGACAAAGTGAGCCTGCAGGGCTTCATCGAGCAGAGCTTCGGCATGACTATTATGACAGACAAGATGGCGGACTTCCCCAACATCATGGCTATGGCAGACCATATCTCTGACCATAAGACAAAGGCTGTCATGGAAGAGACCGACTGGCACACACTGCTCAGCGATGACTTCACCACAACTCTTACTCTGCCTAAGACCTCGGCGATGTTCCCTGTCGCAGGCAAGCTCTTCAAGGGTTCGGCAAATATCTACAACAGTCTGAAAGTGAGAGGAAAAGACAATATTCCGAAGAAAGGGCCGTTTATCCTCGCCGCCAATCACCAGAGCTTCATAGACGGACCGCTTGTGATGGCAGGAATAGACTTCTCACAGATGAAGGACTTCTACTTCTACGCCACTGAGGAGCATGTGCAGCATCCGTTGGTGAAATATCTTGCACGCCACAACAACATCATCCTCATGGAGCGCAAGAACCTCAAGAACTCCATACTCAAACTTGCGCAGGTGCTGAAGATGGGCAAGAACGTAGTCATCTTCCCAGAGGGATCACGCACACACTCAGGAGAGATAGGCAAGTTCAAGAAGATGTTTGCCATCCTTGCCATAGAACTTGATGTCCCGGTGTTGCCGGTATGCATCAGAGGAGCATACGAAGCCCTGCCGCGCGGAAAGCATTTCGTCAATACAAGCCATATCGATGTGGAGTATCTCCCTGTCGTGAAACCGTCAGGAGACTATGACGAGTTTGCCGGTAAGATACGCAATATCATCAATGACAGGCTGTAACAGCATCACAGACACCACGAACTTCGCTGTACTACAAGTAAAGGACATGACATTCTCATTAAGTCTGGCAAACAAAGCAAAGCCTTCCTGAACTGTGTCATGACGAGAAAAGACCGTGTAAATACCCACACAACAATCCTGCCGAAAGCATAATGAATGTGTATGCTCGGCAGGATTTTTTCATCATCCTTTACAAGTCTTATAAATACAAGATACCTCATTTCGTGCGAGGTTCTTCTATATTCATTCGACAATAACGTAGAAATGTGTGAAAACATTTTGCTTTTTGCCATATTTTTTATATTTTTGCCAAAAAATAAGCCAGTGACAATATTCCTCTGGCAAAAAAGATAAAAAATAATCTATCAATACTACCTACACTATGTTACATATTTGCAGCAAGCAGTTGCCTGTCGATATCGTATTCCATCCTTCTTGGTGGCATCATAACGCAGGCATTTCTTTTGATGAAAGTTTCTTCTATGACCCTCGTCGCCGCGTGGAGGACGAGCGCAAGATGGAGCAAGTGCTATACGACCGCTTCGGAGACCTTGGACTCGGCGAGGACCATCTTCGCGACCTTCCGCAGATAGGCGCAGTGCATCTTGCCTCGGGATACTTGCTTTCCGAGATGCTCGGCTGTAAAATAGAATATTATGAAGATGCTCCTCCGCAGGTTATCTGTGCCCATAAAGACACACTCGACTTTGAAGTGGAGGACGCTTTCAAATCGCCGGCGTTCAGAAGATTGGTAAATCTTATAGAGCAACTCAAGGCTAAATACGGCTATGTGGTAGGCGACATCAACTGGGGTGGCGTACTGAACCTTGCTATTGATGTTCGCGGAGAGGAGATTTTCACAGACATGCTTCTCCGGCCGGAAGAGACAGAGATTTATTTCAAGAAGATTGCGCAGGTTATCGATAAGTTTGTTTGGTATATTCAGACAAACACAGGCACTTCTTCTATCTCCGTAAACCGCAGTGCCCGGCTTTTCGATTATCCCCTTGCGATACATTCCGAGTGCAGTCATACTATGATTTCGGAGGACGACTACCGCAGGTTTATCCTGCCTATCGACCAGGAATGGAGCATGAGGCATGTGCCATACGGCATTCATTATTGCGGCAAAGACCCGCATCGCATGGCGGAAGCGTTCGCTGAAATAGAGCGGCTGACATTCCTCGATGTCGGCTGGGGCGGTGATGTGGCACTGCTGCGCAAGCATCTGCCGGAGACTTTCTTCAATATCCGACTTAATCCTGTTGATATCCAGAAATACACTTACGAAGAACTTGAACGCAACATCCGCGAACGTGTGGAGGCTTCCGGCCCTAACCTTACCCACACCGGGCTTTGCTGCGTGAATATGGACAAGAGTGTAACAGACCAGCGCATCCGCGAAATTCATGAGGTGGCAGCAAATGTCATCAAGGACTTCCAGACTCTTGCGGAGATAAGAGAGAGGAACAGCCACAGTGCTCCGGGCTTGGACAAGGAGGAAGACTCTTTCAACTTCAACCTCGCAGACAGTCAGGCAACTGTCGTCAATCCGATACCCCCTGCCGATTTCTGCATTAACGAATACGCAGATTATGCGGATGCCCTTGATGAGCGCTGCGACAAGTTCTGGAATGCTGATGAAGGAGTGCTTGTCTATCGCCGAATGAGAGTGAAGGATGTGTTCGCTCAAGACTCCCGCAACATGGAGAAATCATTACACTGGCAGCTCGGTGCATTGAAGGAAAGCATGAAGTTCAAGAGCGATATTCCTAATTTCCTTGAGCCGTGGCACGGACTTGGCACCGTGGCCTCCGCTTATGGCTTCGGCTATCTGTGGGAAGAAGGACAGGCTCCGGCTGTCGACGGAAAGTTTGCTTCTGTACAAGAGCTTCTCGATGCACCTTTCAAAGCGGTGAAAGACACGGAGATCGGCAGATACACTCTTGACATGACCCGTTATTTCAAAGAGCAGACAAAGGGCAGAATACCTATGAGTTTCTGCGATGTACAGTCGCCTCTGAACACTCTCAGCAACATCATCGACAGCAATCAGTTCTATTTGGACTTCTACGATAATCCGGAGGCGATGGCTATTGCACTGAACCGCACTGCCGAGCTCCTCATCGACTACACCCGTGAGCAGCAATCAATCATTGGTGATGCCCTCGCCCGTCCCGGTCATGGTTTTGCTTCAAGCAGAATGTTTACGGGAATCGGCATGAGCGACGACACCGTAACGATGATGCCCGACGATATATATTTTGATGTTTGTGCACCGGCGATGGTGAAGGTCGGCAACGAGTTTGGCGGAGCTGTATTCCATTCCTGCGGCAACTGGAGCTGCAAGAAGGAAGGCATTGTAAAGATGCCGGGCATAAGAATGGCAGACGGAGCTTTCTCGCTTGCTACTGACCCAGGGGCAAATCCTACAGACGGTTATGCGGAAACATTCGCAAATACTGGTGTTATACTGAATGCGAGAATCGTTGGCAATCCGGAGCTCGTCCTTAAAAAGGTGAAGCAACTCTGGCGTCCAGGCATGAAACTCATCGTCGTCACTTATGCTGAAACGCCAGAAGAACAGGCTTTCCTCTATGACAAAATACATAAAATAGCAAAATAGAATCGGTCCAAACTGTTTCTGACAACCTAAATAACATACATGAAGCCTACAAATTACCGCTGGCGCGTTGTCGCTTTGCTCTTCTGTGCCACCACAATAAACTATATCGACCGTCAGGTTCTTGCACAACTGAAGCCTTTTCTCACTGACGATTTGGGTATTTCCGAATCGGAATATGGCTTTATAGTGTCTGCCTTTCAGGCCGCTTATGCTATCGGAATGCTTGTTGCCGGCCGCTTTATTGACAAATACGGCACACGGATATCCTATGCTCTCAGTATTTCCATCTGGTCGCTTGCAGGCTGTCTACATGCGGCGGCTACGGGATTTTATTCTCTTGCCGGAGCCCGTTTCCTCCTTGCCATAGGTGAATCAGGAAACTTCCCAGCAGCTATAAAGACCATCACCGAATGGTTTCCTAAAAAAGACCGCGCATTAGCAACAGGCATTTTCAATTCGGGCAGTAATATCGGAGCCATTGTCGCACCGCCGTTGGTTACCTTCCTCGCTCTCAGATACAGTTGGCGTATGGCTTTCCTGATAACAGGTATGCTTGGCTTTATATGGCTTGTGTTCTGGCTTTTGCTCTACAACACACCGAAACGTATGCGCGGAATAAGTGCAGAGGAACTGGAATATATACAGGACACCTCTGCCTGTTCCTCTCCCGACGAGGATGAACAAAAGGAAAACTCTTCTGGAAATAAATCTGACTTGAAGTCGATATTTTCGACAAAGGAAAGAAGAAAAGTGGCTATCGGTATATGCATCTGCCGCTTTATCGCCGATTGGCCTTGGTGGTTTTTTCTCTTCTGGACACCGGATTTCCTCAAAAAAACATTTGACCTCGACCTCACAGCCACAGTCGTTCCTCTGATGGTTATCTATATCATTTCCGATGTGGGCAGCATCTTCGGCGGCTGGTTGTCATCGTTTATGATAAAGCGGGGCATGGACGTCAAGAGAGCCCGTGCGTTGAGTCTGCTTATCTGTGCTTCCACAGTGCTTCCTGTTATGGCAATCCCTTATTGTAACGGACTGACTGTAGCAGTTGCAATCATTTCTCTTGCATGTTTCTCGCATCAGGCTTGGGCGGCAAACATCTACACTGTCGTGTCAGACAATTTCCCGAAAGAGCAGGTTGGCACGATGACTGCCGCTGTTGGATTCTGTGGAGCTGTGGGTGGTATCATTGCGGCTTCTGCCGTAGGACTCATCCTTGAGTGGACACAAAGCTACCAACTTATTTTCTGCGTAGCGTCTGTGGCATATCTTGCCGGCTGGACAATATTGCAGTTGTTCCTGAAAAGAAAAAAAACAAGCCTGAAAATCATAAAATATTAGGTCTAATATTATTGGTGTCCACTAAAAACAAAATATCTATCTGAATATCATCTATAGACGCGATAGTCCCCGTTATCCTGTTTGTGATAACGGGGACTATCGCGTCTAACTGTAAAAGGAAAATATTTGATTAGTAAGAGCGGAGAAAGTCAATCCCAAATCGGTCATTAGATTTCACTTCGTTTCGTTTTTATCTCCGTTGTATTGCAACCATTTCGTCGAAGGCATAGTGGGCTATGTCGAGACGGAACGGGAAGCAAGACAGCGAAGAGAAAGGCGAAACGAACGAAAAGACCATATAACAATAACAGAATATTACTGTATGTCGGTCTAATGACCGATTTGGGTTAATCTACCATATTGCAGATATCATTCGCGATTGTTCTTGATTTTGTCAAACCGCAGAATAAAGAACATCTCCACTATCCTGACAAGATTCCATATACATTCTGACGGATAGTGTCTGAACTGTTGCATTCCAGACATCGTCCGCTTGTACAATCTCATGACATGACCGTCATCTGGTTTACAGGCAAACGGATTGTCTGTCATATAATGTCCGAAATTTCCACCGCTGATGATTTTCCCAAGCAACAGTTCTCCTAATACTTTGTCTGGCTTTACAATCATCCGTTCGTGTTCGAGGCCAAAAACCTTTTGCAACACCCACATTACCGCGCCGCAGAATCTATATAATCCTAAAGTCTTCAGATCATGCCGTAGCCTGTCCATTGTCTTTCTGTCGTCAAGTTTGCCGTCATGTATCCATTTGTTTGTAAGATAATAATAATCCATTATCTGTCTCAGACCAATGCCTTCTTGAAGGAAATGACGGAAAATATGTGCCAGCAGGAATACCATATTGAACTCATCTGTCGGACAAGGCACTCCTAACGAAGTGACATTTGAGAACTGATGAGCGGCCTGTCTACGCAGATATTTCTTGACACGGCGTGTAGCAAAATAACTGTTGAAATAGAATGGCAGGAAATGCAATTCCATCGGTATATCCCTGATGACAGGAAAGACTATGTTATGCAGGCATATCTCTGCATCGGCAGAACACTCATGAGCATACTCGACAATAGCCTTACGGCATCTGTCAAAATCCATATTGCCTGTTGCAAACATGCCTTTCGGCATTGCCCAGACATCAATATCTCCACTTTGACGCCGAAGGGGATTAGGATAATACGCCGCAACACCTTGTCCTTTCAGCAGGCAAGCATCGAACCCATCTTCATTTAGTTTTCTGAATATCCTTATCGTCTGCCCATTCAGATATGTGTTTCTCTGCTCTATCCTGGCGGTTATGAATCCCCATTGCAACAGCAACTTTCTTGGCGGCCGTTGCTCATCTGGCAACCTCTCGATGCCGTCTGCACAGATTCCGACAATAGCCTGCTCCTTAGATTGCTCAAACAGTCTCTCCCACTGCAAGGCTGTAGGAGGCTCATCCAGCCGAGAACGTCTGCCGTCAGCGACCTGCAATAACTGAAAAAGAATATCTGTCGTAACAACCATTTTTTATTGATTATCAAATTGGCCCATTGGTTCTAACCTTCTGAATCTACGTGACACATTTACAGCACGCAGATTCAGAAGATGCTTTCCATGCCTTAATCAAACATTTTATATATCCGTTGCAGTTCTTTGTCTATACTCTGCAAGGAGAACCTCTCCATGACAAATTCACGTGAATACCGTGCCATTTGCTGACGTTTCTCCTCGTTTAATATGAGATATTCAAGTCGCTCGGCAAGAGCCTGCCAATCACCGAAATCGAATGTCAGGCAGTTTCTGCCATCCTCTATGACATCGGGAAGACCGCCCACAGGTGTAGTGACAACGCAGATGCCATAGGCCCATGACTCCAAGACGACCATCGGGAATCCTTCTTCATAAGAGCACATGCAATATATCGAGGCTTTGCGGAAATAATCTTCCTTTTCCTTCCCTGTAACATATCCTGTAAACGTCACAACATCGTACAGGGACATGTCATCAGACATTCTCATAAACCTCTCCACCTCACCGTTGCCGAGCATCATTATCTCCCATTCGGGATATTTCATCTTCAATGTCTGCCAAGCCTTGAACAGAAGGTCTGGAGCCTTATTGTCATTGAAATAGGCTGCCATGATGATTGTCTTTGTCTTCTCAGAGAAATCCACGGGAGGCACTGCCTCGCAGGCATTATAGAGGACGGCTGTCTTGGTCTTTATACCCGAATACTCTTCCTTGAAAAGCCGTTCCCACTTTTTGGCAAGCAGAATTATCAGGTCCGATTTTCTGAGACACCAAAGGAAGAGGCTGTTGTCTGTATGATTCCTCAACTGGTTGCCCATGTGTATATGCATGATAATGCTCTTCCTTCCCAACAATGCAAGCAGGAATATCGGCATCTGGATGACAAGGCATATCCTGTCCGGTACTGTGTGAAAATGCACGATATCATATTTCCATATAACAAATAGTGCAACAAACCACGACCGCACAGCATACCACAGTTTCCACATATAGCTACGCTGTATTTGCGTACCAATCCAGCGACAAGAGTATTTCTCCCATGTCGGCATCTTTTCCATCAGTTTTATCACCGACGCAACACCTCCGGCAGACTGACGTGCCGAACCTACAACAAGAACTTTCTTCATAAGGGTCACTGGGGTTTATTCTGGTTCATAATTTTCAGTGCCGTTTCATGCCTTACGATCTCTTCATCGCTGAAACGACGCTTCAGCAAGCGAGCTGGCACTCCTCCTATAATAGAGTACGGAGGGAAAGATTTGGTGACGACAGCTCCTGCCGCGACCACAGAACCGCGACCGATAGTCACACCTTTCAATATTGTGACATTCGCTCCACACCATACATCGTCCTCAATGACAACAGGCTGATCGTTCTCTGGCAGTTTCTCCTGTACTGTGACATCTATGATATACTTGCCTATTATGTCCGTACGGTGGTCGCCCGTGATTATTGTAGGGCGAGGGCCGAATATCACTTTACGACCTATGGTAAGCGGTGCATCAGTGCAATAGATGGTACTGCCTTTTGGTATTGATGTACCGTCGCCAACGGAAAGATTCCATAATCCTCTGATATCGCTTGACATCGGGTGTAGGAGGACTCCTTTACCGCAATGTTTCATGCACCGTTTCCATACTGGTGCCCACAGCCTGTCCCACAACCATGAAGGTGCGAGACTTACCTTCTGTAATATATTGAAAAGTCCCATACTGTTAATGCTTATTATCCCTTATAGCTTTCTCGTACAGCGAGAGGATTCTGTCGGATTTCCGTTTCCAAGACTGTTCCATAGCTTTCACAGGACAGTTTCTGGAATATCCTGCCAAGATGCTTCTGTCATGATACATACGGTTCAGTTCGTCTGCAAAATGTATTGCGGACTGTTTTGGATTAGTCAACGGTATCTTCTTTCCTACCCTTTTGTCAACGACAGCAGCCATACCACAGGCATCGAAGCACAATACAGGAAGACCTGTGCTGATAGCTTCCAATACGACAGTAGACGTATCCTCATCGACTGAGGTGAACATGAAAATATCCGATTCAAACATGGCCTTATGGACTTCTGCAGCAGGGATATGTCCAACCATCTCTATCCTGTCCTGCAAACCATTGTCCTTGATGAAAGCCTTTGTCTCAGCCACCTGTCTGTCATTACCGGTACCGTAAATGCGCATCTTGATGTGAGGATTTTTTGTATTAAGAATAGCATTCAGAGCTATGTCAAGGTGTTTGCGGTAAGCAAACTTACCGACCCAGATGACATTCAGAGTCTCTCCATTAAAACGGGACTCCGTTGCTGTATAATCGTCTGTGCTGTGCAAGTCACATCCTGTCTCGGGGATAAGCACCGACTCTCTTCCATAAAACCTCTTTATCGCCTTCTTGCTGTCTGGTATAGAGCTTATAAGCACAGAAGACTGTGAAATGGTCTTGCGGACACGAGGGTAGAGAGCCATCTGCGTTACGTTGATGACATTCTTGACAAAATGAAAGAGAGCGACCTTCCAGCCATTGGCATAAGCCATAGGGAATTGTTTCATGCCTCCTATCGGTCCCCATACCAATGGTATGTCGTACTCCTTGGATACAGCGGCAAGGCATCCCGGCTCGCGGAAACCTATCATATTCAACTGATGGATAATATCAATATCCTGCCCCTTTGAATGCTGTTTCCTTATTATATCCCGCGCTATGTCCGCCGTTTTGCGTTGCCAGCGCCAATAGCTGAAATAGAAACGCCAGTCACCTTGATTCCAACATCTCTTGCGTATCTCTTCGGTCACTTCATTATAATAGAACCGTATCCTGTTTGCCAGTTCTGCATTTGCGCTATCAGCCATCCATGCCTCTATCTTCGGACGATATTCTCCTTCTGTAATGACATGACACTCGCAATGCCTTGCGATGGACAGGATCCAGTTCCAGCCCATGCCTTGCTCACTGCCCATTCCAGGGCAGCAGGTATATGAATTAATAAGTATTCTTAACATAGTTATTTCGGACTTTAGTCCGCATGTGTTTTTGTTTAGTATATTAGATTTTGATAATTAAGTTTTCTGCAAAACAGCCTTCCCAGCTATCAGCTGGCCAGCTTCTCCGGGTGGATATCACGTTCTTCAGTGACACATTCCTCGTCATCGTCTTCATCACCGTCTTCTTCCTCTTCCATATTGTAATTGGCATTTAGACACAAGGCTATCAGCATACAGTATCCCATGCCTTTACCTGACAATAGAGAGGAATCTGCCGTCTGCTCCATGGCAAGGCAGAAGAACGACATCATTGCCACCTTATAGTATTTAAGACTTTCTATCTGACTGAAGGCTATGAGCCTGCGTTTCCAGAAAACACAGAAGAAGAACACTCCTACGACGCCAAACTGGGCAAGTGTCGGATAATAGGCATCACATATAAATCCGCCTCCTCGGTCCAAGCCCCAGATATGATCCAAGCCATACTCTGGATACAATGGAGAATAATGTTTCCAAGCACCATTGCAGGCAAAAGAGCCCATGCCTGAGCCAAACGGGAAATAATCCCACAATATGAACCAAGCTGTCTTATAAGTCTCAGGACGAGCCATTTTCTGATCCCAGCCAGATACATAATAGACTTCAAAACGCTCCCACGTGACAAACAATACAACAGCCATCAGCAAGGATATCGTCCATATCGTCTTAGGCGACTTGAAATCAAGTTGTTTCTTTATGTAGAACAGCAATGCCACAAACGCAACGACCTCACCCATAAACTTAAATTTCGGGGCGAACAATCCTGTACAGACAAGAGCAAGGGCTATGAACTTGTTTTTCTGATTCTCCTCTGTAAACAGATACCAACTCATACCCGTACATATCGCCAACTGGCCTAAAACTGGGAACTCTGCATCTGCTCCCGTAACCGTCTCCGGATGGATATATATCCAGGAAAACAGCGTGGCAATCATTGTAACAAGCATTATCTGCTTCTGCTTTTCCGTAAACTGCGGATTCAGTATCCATGTACAGTATATCACGGAGTACGGACGTATTTCCTGTATAAAGTCAAGCCACACACCATCAGGATTACGGCCTATCGTCAGTCCGTACACCGTGTAAAACATCAGGATACCAAGGAATATGTAATACTCTCTCCAAGGCCTCCTGTTTGTCGACCAGTTGTTTTTATTCAGAAACGTATATCCCATAAGAATGACGGTCATCACCTCATCGACATACGTGAAGCCCGGCAAGTCGTTGTAAGCTATACATGTCGGGAAATACACAATCCAGAACAGTGTGAAAAATATAGCTATCTGTCTCATTTCTTCAATATTCTTCGCTTTACATTACTGAAAGCCAACAACCAGCTTTCTGGCATCCAGCTACGCACCATAGCCTTTAACGAGAACTTGCTGTCTGCCCATGTTCCGGCATAATGGTGTATAGTCCTTGTATTCTCTGTAATATGCATACGCCCGGTCGTTACCTTTATCGGACAGAAATACTCCGAAGGATAAATCCACACATCAGCAACCTTTTGTATACCAGGCACAGGACGCAAGCCACATTCCCAAAGCCCCTGCGTAGCGATATGCACCACGGTAATCTGATTCTTCATCACCTGCTCATAGACAAAATGACGGCCATCGTACATATCCAACATTTTCTTCATCAGGCCGAGGCCGGGGTTCACCCCTAGGCCGAGGCCGGGAGCAACGCTTCCTGCGTTGCCCGTCTTTATCTCGGGATCTGTCTCATACCCCATAAAGTTCCCTTTTGCCAAAATATCATCCAACGGACGGATCACTTCTACATCAGTATCAAAGTAAATTCCTCCGTATTTATACAATATCCAAAAGCGGGCATAGTCGCTCACAAAAGCATATTTCCCAGCCTTGTACGCCTCTGCTGTATATGGGATTATATCAACATCAAAGTTATCCTCATTCCACTCCTTTATCTCATAGTCAGGCAGGTGTTTCCGCCACGAGGCTATACACTTCTCTGCCTGCGGTGGCAGAGGATTCCTACCGAACCAACAGTAATGTATTATCTTAGATACCATAGTTTGGTTTTCTTATTAAATGACACCTGCATCTTTCACTTTCCATAAACTATTTTTCGCAGCAAATTGCTTTTCCTTACCAATGCCCCAATTGCAATGGAAATATACATAAGAAAAAATGTGATTAGAGTAGCCAATATTAAGAGACTTAAAGGATTGGACATAATCACCTCATTATCGCAGATAAACTTCAAATCAAAAATGGAAAATGTCCCCACAATGAAAATACCATGATAAATGTAAATGTCCAAAGTTTTCTTGCCTATGTGACTAAACCATTGATCCAGTTTACTGTCCCTTCCTTCGCGATTGGCAAAAATATAAGTTATTGCCAATATAGCAAATATGGGGCGTACAAATCTTTCTGAAATAAATCTCAAAGCATGATATTCAAAATTGACATTCAGGAGACAGACGAAACCTATGATGGAAATGGAAAACAACCAATTTCTTGATGTCAATACTTTCTCCAACTTATACATTCTGAAATAATATCCCATTATAAAAAACGGGAAAAAGAAAAAGCAATGTTCTAAACAAAATAATTTATATATGAAAGGGCACATCTTCCATCCTATTAAGAAAAGGCATTCTGCTAAAATGATAACAGCTAATTCTTGAGTAAGCTTTCTGCATCTAACCAATATAAACTGTATACATATAAAAATAGCAAGAGCCTTCAAATACCATAGACCTTCAATCAATGTACCGACAATGTCCAAATCATGGATTGCAAGAACCACATATTTATATAAAGCAAGACTCCAAGTAATTGCAAAAGCCGGGCATAAATATGATATTATCCGCAGGCTCAGTTTCCTGTTAATTTCTTCTTTTCCATAAACATCACTATGAATGTAAGCTACAAAACCTGAAACAAACATAAATAAAGGCATCTCGAATGATGCGCAAAACCTAAAACAAAGACTATCTTCCATATCAAAGGAAAATAAGAAGACATGTGCTAATACAACAATAAAAATAGCCATGCCCTTCATTCTGTCTATATAATTGATACGATGTTTCTTCATTTTCACTACTGTCATTTGGATAATACATTTTCTAACCAGTCCAAGGAATCACTCCTTAACTTTTCGAGCGTCTTCTGGGCATCAATAATCGAAGAGGTAATTCTGTTTCTTTTATATTCATCATGACTCAAAACCATTCTGTCCTCCAGACAAAATAATTTGAACAACGACGTAAATCGACTCAAACCACAATTCTTATTTCTATACACAATAAATTCCTTACCAAAAATAATGGAAAAGAAACATTCTTCATCCTCCTGCATGTTTAAGCAGTTTTTTGGACAGACTTGTATGCATACATCACATCAGCAACAACCGGATTTATATTTCCATAGTGTCATAAATAATCTGTACTATAGTTTGTAGCCAAGCGAGATCAGTTTGCTTTTAACATCTTCTATTCTGAGTCTCCAATCACCGAATCTCAGAGCCATTTTGCGATTGTTGTCTACCCATTCCTGATATTCTGAGATATGCTCCAGTATATCCTCCACTTGTTTTGCAAAATGTTTCCTATCTAACTTAACAACAGGGTCATAACCTAAAATGTCAATCAGTTCTTTCGGAGCCTTGCCTATCATGATTACCCGTGAAAGCATACATTCCCAATACCGTTGGGTCAATGTCTCAATACCCTCTGCTATTTCTGGTTGATTTACACTTCGTGGCAAACAGACGGTTATCTTAGAATCGGAAAGAGCTTCTACAAGCATTTCTCTCGTCGCCAATGCCTCACGTTCATTTCTACTACTAAGCATTCTTACACTATCCGGCAAAGTCGAGCTGTTAACATAATCACAACACCTGCCAAATTCCATATAATCAAACTTTCTTTCCGACAACGGTCTTCCTTCTTTATATAACTCAGTTTCTATCGCTTCCGGCAAATAAAATATTTGTATATCTGGACATACATTCCTCATGTGTTCAGCCGTCTGTGAAGACGTGAAAAAGGCAGTACGAACACGATGTCCTTTCATCCATGCAGAAACATCTCCGAAATATCTTGGCCAACAATCCCAAAATAAAGGTACAACTTCATAACACAAGTAATCAGGAAATGTATCAAACGGTAAGCTAGCAGCTTCTACGAAACGAAGTCGTGCCTGCTTTTTGCTCTGATATAAAGTAGGCAAATGGAGATGATATGACAGGCTCTTGTAAAGAAACTCATAATAACGTTCGCCCGCGATCTTTCCTCCTGCCTCTACCCATGCCTTATAGGCTGCCAACTTAAAGTTGCTGTTATTTTTATATATAAATGGCTTGACTGCCTTGACAATCTTATTCATTGCTATTTTTCAGATACAAATTCCAATCTCGGTAACAATATCTTATTTACCATATAAGTATAGCGTAAGTCATTAAATTTCACTTCTTTTTTCTCGTCCATGTAAATTGTTCCATTGACAATTCCTTTGATGGCAGTAGCCAATTCTACTGAATTCTCATTTTCAATTTTGCAGCCAAACTTCCAATTGTTGGATGTTAATGTGGCTCCTCCGACATCTGTACTTATAATAAAGCAACCCAATGCGGCAGCCTCGCTAAAAACATTACCCCAACTTTCATGCCTTGATGTCATCAGCAATACTTTCGCACGGTTATAGTATTCAAACACCTGTTTCTGTTCATAAATCATGCCTGTAAACACCAACTTCCCCTGATGCTGCGGACAATCCTGGAAAAATCTGTCTATCTCCTTTTGGAAACCATTGCCTTCCTTAAGGTCAAAACTACTTGTTATCGGTCCCAGCATATAGATTTTCCAATCTCCCAGATCCACCCTCCGCAGGGCATCCAGAAGCATCTCCGTGTTTTTTTGCCAACATCCTATACGTCCTACACAGACCATAATGTTTTCCTTATCGGCAAACGGTCTCCTCGTCAATCCATACGAGAGAAACAGCTCATCATCAAGACAAGGGTAGAAATGAAGCAGGCCATGCCACCCCTTTCTCCGGAACAAATCCGCCATCAGATTATAAGCAACAGTATTCGCTACAAGATAAGTGACATTATGACAGAAAAACTCCGTAAGCTTTCCTTTTATCAGACCGGACAAGCCTCCTGAATAGTGAAACCCGTTCATGTTAAGCTCACGCGCCTGTGGCTCCTCCATATCTCCAAACACGACAACATTGCCAGATGGATTCTTTCTCTTATATAAAAACGTGGCGGCCATGTGTACAGCACTGCTACCTGTAAGGAAAAGCACATCAATATCTTTAGCATGAGGCAGGATTTCCTTCAAGAACACCATCCATTGGTTCTTGCTTCTTGTACGCTCTATCGTTACCCCACGATGTTGTTTAGGGATATCTGTATTACCCAAATTATGGGTATAGAAATATTTACAGTCCCCTCCTGATTCCTTTGCTATATAATATGGAATCAAGAATATGTCTTTTGACAAAAACATCTCCTGAAATTGCCAAGAATAAGCCACAACGTTCATTCTCATCCTAAAAAGTATTCATATCCAATATATAGATATCATTCAAGCTCAAGAAAATCCAGTCTATTGGAGTTTTTCCAATATTTTGTCTGTCAGCAAGACTAATTTTCTCTCCACATAAAAGGAGTAAAGCTGTGCAATTACAATCGTTAACAGCACAGTTACCACAAACATCATTAATACATTAAAATATGTCATTGGCAGCATATCCGCCAAACGACATGTAACCATATATATGACAAGTAAATGAAGAAGATAGATATTCATAGATATGCTTCCAAGCCATCTTAATTGCTTCATGCTCAGCAATATTTGCATCCATGGTACAGTGCACGATATCGTGACCAGACAAATAGCACGAACCATATTCCACTCATCTCCGAAAAATATAAAATCACTAAAACAGAATACAGAAATTACAGCTATACTTACCCCCCTCTTTTTCCAAGCACTCATTCCATATAAGTTTGGAGCTGCAGAGTACAGAGCATAACCGGCGACAACATTAATATAATAAAAATCACATTTCCAAGCAATATATGTACATATTGTCAAAAGAAACAGTTTAGATTTCCAGTTCTTACCTGCAAGTAACAAATCAAGAATTATTACCCACATTGTACCCAAGAATACATATTTTAACATCCACCCTACCCTCAATATTGTATAGCATCCACCTAAAGGAGCACAAAGGATATTTCCAGGCAAATGTGCCAATGTCTCGGTCGTATTCATAAGCCAACCATTTCCCGTCTTTGCACCAAACTCCTCTGCATAGAACAGTCCTGCTAAATTCAGCAAATACATCATTATAATAATTGTACCTACAGGGACTACAAGACGAAAATACCTTTTCAGCACTATATATCGATAATATCCCAACAAATATTCACGATGCCGCTCTATGCCATGACAGGTGAGGACAGCACTTAGAATAATAAATACAGAAACTGCAAAATTACCATCCCACAAATTATGAATGACAGGGAATCTGAATGACGATAACGACGATATTCCAAAGATTGTAACGAGTAGATGTTCCAAGACGACGCTAACAGCACTTATACCTTTCAGACCGTCAATATAGCCCAAACGAGATTCCATACATTTTGTTGTCATGCTTTTACACTATAATTGGCGACTTAGGTTGTCCGTGATAAAATGGATTCTCGTATCCTCTATAACCTAAAAATCGGCGGAGAATATACATTATTCGATATCTTAATACAACACCGATACCACCTTTATTCTCTATCTTAAGGGCAGAAGTTCCGCTGACGCCCTCCATCATAGGACTTATCCAAAACTCTCTATGACGGCCTCCGCTCCTCCTCCATTCCATTATACTATCGTATAAAATATGCTCAAAATGACAATACATCCTATCGTCAATTCTCTCTCTCTTGGGCAGAAATGAATGTTCCCAAAAAGATTTTGGAGCCATCACCAACTGACTACTTGCTATATTACCATTCCAGTCATCTTTGTTGAGATTAGCATATACGATATTCTTGTTATGGTATCTTGCATATAAAGTGGAAATATTCTTGCATATTAATCTTCCTGTCACTTTTATCAAAAACACTTCTTCTGTAGGCAATACCTTCAACAGGTTAGAGTGCCTAATCCCATAATCAAGAATCACAGCCTCTCCATAGCCTTTACCTTTAGAACGGGCATAACCATTACCGTTGAATGTCAAGAATTCCAAGCGCCCACTTCTGATATGGTCTTTATATTCAGAAGAGAAGTCACAATTGGAATTTTCCACAAGAAGAATTTTGAATGTCGTGTTTTTTAAATACCAATCAAGAGCATACATGTACTGCGACTGTCTAACCTCCGGGTTATTCAGTTTTGTATAAGCCATTCCATTTGGATTGACACATGCTGTCAGAAAAAGGATTGGTTCAATACACTTTGACTGAGTCATTGCAACTTCTTTTCAACACCATCAATAAAGGCAGCGACACTATTTAACTCTCCGACTTCACGTAACTTGAAATTAACATTGAATTCTTTCTCTACACTTGCTACTATGAGCATTTGAGTAACAGAATCCCAATTATCAAAATCTTCAGCCTCCATAGTTTCATCTACGTCAAGAGATTCATCATTGAATACAGTCCTGAAAATTGGCTTCAGTCTTTCTAACACTTCGTTTCTTTCCATAATTATCATTAAGTTTCTTATAAATCAAAATATTCCTTTATTGTTTTCCTGTCAACTTTACCATTTGAATTTAAAGGAATGGATGGCATAAACAACCATTTATTTGGAACTTCATACGCTGGAAGTTCACTTGCCATTTGGACTTTATGATTCCTAACATCATATTCTTGGCTTTCAATAACTATTGCGAGTTCCGTATTTCCTTGTTCATTCATATAAGGTAAGACTACTGAAAATATCCCCCCCGAAATAGTTGAATAACGATTTTCAATTTCTCCCAACTCGACACGGAAGCCATTAATCTTCACTTGGAAGTCTTTACGTCCTACAAACATCAGATTATCATCTGTACCATAATAGCAAATGTCTCCAGTACGATAATAGCGTTCTCCACTAATCTGTTTAAATCTTGCGGCATTCTCGCTATCGTTTTCCCAATAGCCAGGAGTTAGTTGTTTTCCGCACAAACACAATTCTCCTTCTGCATTTTCATCTTTAATAATTTCGTCCTTCTCATTAAGAATTAGTAAACGGCTATTGCAAAATGCCTTTCCTATACTTACAATGTCATTATTTGACAGGAACTGGTCAATATTTGTTTTATCAATCCTATAATATGTGCAAAACACGGTATCTTCCGTCGGGCCATACATATTATAACTGACCATATCGTCATTCGCATCATGCCATCCTTTAAGGACATAGCCTGTCAGAGCTTCTCCACAAAATATATTATAACGCACACTATCCAGTTTGACTTCTTCCATATAAGGAAGCAGATTTCTTACCATAGAAGGTACCATCTGTAAAACCGTCAAATTATAATCCTCCAGCAAGCCAGCTATATATGTGAATTTTATGACTTTCTGTGGTATGGTATAAATGCTTGCCCCTTTTACGAGCGGAATCACATAACCTGATACCGAAAAATCAAAAGTCAAATCAAATGGTTGCAAGCAACGATCTTGTGATGTAATATCCAATCCGACATTGTCCATAGAATCAATAAACGCTGCGACATTTCCTCTTGTCAGTTGTACACCTTTTGGGGTTCCTGTACTTCCTGAGGTGAATATGATATAAGCCAATGCCGAATCATCAATATCAATTTCCTTTATATGATTCTTTCTTACATAGCCATCAACTTTAACATCAGATATTGATATTATATTTACATCGGTTTGTGACAAATAATATTTGCTGTCTGCGGAAAGTATATAATGAGCGTTTACGCTGCTAACCACCTCTTCATGTCGGTCTTTGGGCTGATTCGGATTAAGAGGGACATACGCCTTGCCACACGCCCAAAGTGCAAGTATTGCAGCATACGTTCGGATATCATCTGTAGCGTATAGCCCAATATTATTTTCAGGACATTCCTTGACAACGTCATAGACCTGTTCTGTTAAGTCATACAACTGGCTATATGTGTATTCTGTATCATTAATACAGAAAGACACGTCCTGAGAATCTTTTTTTCCAAATACTGGTTTAAGAAAGGCTTGCTGAAAGTTTTTCATTATAAACCTGTGAAATTTCTGATTTCCATCATTCTGTTGAGGAAATATTTATTGTAGTTCTTTTCTAACTTCGAAAGAGGAATACGCTCTCCCTCTGGATACAAATGGCTTTCATGCTCTACTATCTCCTCGGGTTTAAAACTAAAACCAACCACTTTCGCAGGATTACCCGTAACAATAGAGTAAGGAGGAACATTGCTTCTAACAACAGCCCCAGCTCCGATAGTCGCACCTCTCCCGACAGTAACACCACTTAACAGTGTTACATTGGTTCCAAGCCAAACGTCCTCTTCTACTGTGACATCTTTTTCAATATCATTTTCACTATTACTTGCATAATCGTGAAAAAACATTCCTGTTTCACGTCCATGATTTCCAGTAATGACGGTTAACCCCGTTGCAGCGCATGCCATTTTCTTCATAACAAGCCTTCCGCCCCTTGAAACAAGACATAATCCGTCTCCGATTTCACTGCCATCATGCATGTATACTAAAGAATAGTCAGACAACATATATGGCACGCCTATAGTCACATTCTTTCCGCAAAAACCTAATTTCTTGCGCCTGCGCTTTTCCTTGTAGCGGTCAAGGTTGCCCAGTAACATTAACCTTAATTCAAATATATTCATCTTGTTAAATCACAAAATTTAGATAAAATCTTATTAAGAACCAACAAATCATATCTATGATATAAAAATGGATATAACTCTTTGCACTGATTAGGATAATAAGGCCTTTCTCCCAAAAATAATTTGTACAAGCACATCGTTTCCCAAAAAGATTTACCTTTGAAGTCCAAGTGACCAAGAAAATCTTCTTTTATATCCCTACGAAAATGAGACGCTGACGCAAAATCAACATTTATTTGTACCACTAATTGTGAAATAGCGAACAAATTACACTTTCGGTACATATCAAACAAAGGCTGTAAATCTTCATATCGCCATAATCTTTCATCAAACGGATATTGAGAACAAAGTTCTTTTCTGAAAGCCATACATCCAGTACACTCTGTTAAAGTTGCAAAATAGTGCTCCTTAAAAGGTTCTTTTACAAAGCCATCTTTATATTTGCATCCATAGGAGATTACATTGTGATTATTAAAACGAACTTCCCCAATCAGCATGTCAGCAATTGGTTCTTTCAATATATAATCTGCAAATATCCGAATAGTTCCGGGCAACAATTCATCATCAGCGTCAAGGAAAACTATCCATTTGCCATTCGCATATTTGACACCTGTATTTCTCGCTTTTGATGGTCCACCATTTTCTTGTTCTACAAGATGAATGCGAGGGTCATTTATCTTTCTGATAATCTCCGCACTCCTGTCCGTAGAGCCATCATTGACTACAATGACTTCAAAGTCATCATAGTCTTGAGAAAGTACGCTCTCAAGGGTTGTAGAAATTATTTGTTCCTTATTATAAAGCGGAATTATTACAGAAATCATCATTTGCTCGTCATATTATGAATTTTATCAAGCCACCATGCAAGTTTGTTCATCAAGAAACTTGCAATTCCTCCATCTCGGTAAATGCGATTAAAAATCTTGCCAGCAGGAGAGAATAGAAAATATATATGTTCCCGTCCAACAGGCATTGTCGGCGAGACAAAACTTTGTTTGCAGTTTCGAATAAGTTCCTCAATATGTGGGGTAATACGACCTTCAGCCTTCACTTCTCTATATATTTGCAAACTAAAATAAGGAGAATAACTTTGGTCTTCAATGAAGTCCATGTGCCACCAATGCAGAATCGCCGCATCTGCAAAATATTTTAACGACATTGCAACTTGAGCATTATATGTGCCCGGCATTTCTTCTATCATAAAACCACATTGATTATCGGTAGCAAGCAATGCTGGTTGGTCTTGGCTGTTGCCTTTTTTGAAACAGGAAAATTTCCAGTTCTCACACCATCGTTTATAGAACTCTCGTGTCCTTTCGTTGTCAGCAACGAACATTACACCTGAATTATACCAAAATTTTGCTTCGGAAAGCGATATTCCGTACATATCTTCCACGCCCTTCGTCGGAGGATACATACAGTCTATTAGTGGCAAATGACCATCCGGCACAGCAGCTATATCACAAGCCAATTTGTCTATTTCTTGCAAAGACCTGCATATAACAGTATCTGTATCTATGAAAAGAAATGCGCCATCAATAACATTGCGCACTGAAGTCTTGATGATACGAGAACGCTGTTTTGCATTATATCCTTCAGGGACTGGCACAACGACGATTTCCGTTATCATGTTGCAAAGTTCTGGGAATCTTCTCAAATATCTGTCAGTAGTATCATCAACCAGCACTCTGACTGTAGCTTCAGGATGAAAGATACGTAGAGAATATAGGGAAACCCACAATTCTTCCAGATACAAATTATTCCCACTTGCAACAAGAACATATACAATTTGCGTCTTCATCTAAATCGTTTCTTCTATTTCATATTTTGTATTTACTGTCAAGCCTAATTCCCAACATCTTATATCTATTCCATACTGGAGTCATGCATTTGTCTACCATTACACAAAATGCCATGAAGCCGACTGCGACAGCAACACATACGAACACTACAACAACAGGATTTGTCAAAATACCCTCAAGATGCACAGCAGTATCCCTTACAAACGCCCATATAAATGAAACACTAAGCAGACACATTGAAAATACGCTTCCCGCTACATAGTTTACAATACGTGACTGAAATCTCAGCTTTGAGAAGAACATGAATACCAAAATTGCATTGATATACATTCCTATAGAATCATATCCAAAGAAACGATACCATATATTGCCTATGAAAGGAAGCTGATAACTTGGAATGGTCATACCAACAAATGTCGTGAATACGGCTATCATCATGAACAGCAACAAGAGATTCCATGCCTTTATCTTGTCTATTTTCTGCTGGTATGTATGTAGCGTATTGCCCAAAATGTACAGCAACATGAAGTTGAGAATGTTCTTGCCCTCAACCAACGATGGCTCATGCTGCATAATATGCCCTGCGTAGAAGTTTATAAACATCAGAACCATCACTAAATACATTCTTTGAAGATTATTTATGTCCTTAATGTATTTATTAATCATCGGAGACAGTAAATACAGCCATAGATACGTTGTCAGAAACCAGTGTCTGTTATGCCCTATAACAAGGAAACCGTCAGCGAGCATATTAGTGGGATTATGAAATACCAATACACCTATTAATTCAACAAGTATAGCATATGTGTATGCCATCCCCATGAGTCGAAATAATCCCTTGAAAGAAAAATGGATTCCGAAATATCCACTTATAAGCACAAAGCATGGGACACCTATGTGACATGGAATTTGGAGAGCCTTATAAAGATGCTGGTCTGGAGCAGCAGGTTCAAGCCCGAAAATAAATATATGATATATGACGATACAGAGCATAGAGATAATTCTCAGCAACTCCATATTACTCTCACGTCCTTTTTTCATCATTCTTTGCAACAATTATTCACCCGAATGAAAACATCCAAGGAAATTACACAATGTTTTCTTTATAATAAATTTTATGATTAATTTTGAATCAAACTTTATTAGAGAGAAAAGTTTAAACATCCCGCTCGTCTCTACTATAGGTAGCAGGATGTCCTCATTATACGCATTAAGTTTACTTATATCTTGTTTTTCCATCTGTAGTGCTACTGCAATCTTTTTCTTTGCTTCTGACATCACCTTATATCTATACATGTAAGTTGAAAGAGAATGTTTCCGTCTACTTAAAGATTGCTCGTTTCTTGCATCATGAATATATCCGACAAAAGATATAGTAGCTATGCCTCGTGCATAAATAATATAATGATAACAAAATAACCGATCTTCTGATATAGAGAGTCTTTTGTCAAAACGAACATTATATTTCTTTATTATTTCCTTTCGATATATTCTATCCCAAGGAATCATATATGAAAGCACATCGGATTCCGAAAAGAACTCTCGGAGCCTTTCTTTATTTTCATATTCGGCTTCATCATAAGAATGTATAACAACATTATCTGCAAGTACATCTTCATATCCACATAACACGATATCTATATTGGCCGATGTAGCCTTTATTAAAGAGGATAAATGTTCTGATTTTATACGGTCATCACTATCCACGAAACAAATCCACTCGCCCCTTGCTCTATCGATTCCCATATTTCTGGCAGAGCTGACACCACCGTTTTCTTTATGAATCGCTATAAATCGCTCATCATCATGCGCATATCCATCACAAATATTAGCCGTAGTACTTTCGCTTCCGTCATCAATCATCAAGCATTCAAAGTCCGTAAATGTTTGTTCTTTAATACTATCAAGACATTCACGCACTTTCTCCCCAGTATTATATATAGGTATTATGATTGAAATCTTCATATTATAATGCCTCTATGAGCCGTGTCCAATTTTCAATAATATTCTCTATTTGGAATTTTTTCGCCCATTCATAGCAATTATTACTCATTTGTTCACGCAATTTCTTGTTTCGCATTAGCACAATCATCTTTTCCGCCATCATTCTGTGATTTTCACTTTCTACAAGGAAACCATTTTCACCATCACAGATTATCTCTTCAGGACCTCCACAAGCAAATGCAACACTTGGAACACTCATGGTTGCCGCTTCTACAACCACAAGTCCGAAGCCCTCTGTGCGAGATGGTAAACAATAGATTGAGGCATTCGCATATTTAGATTTTATATCATCCGTAAATGGAGAGATGGTAACATTGCTCAAATGCAGTTCCTTTATCATTTCTTTAAGTTTACCTTCGTCCACTCCAGAACCAACGATTTCCAATTGCCAGTCTCCAATTTCCTTCTCAACCAAGTTCCATGCTTTCAATAACAGATCAAAACCTTTTTGCTCTGTCAAGCGTCCAACAGACAGCACTTTCTTCTCTTTGTGTGAAATAAAACCATCTGATTGTAGCGGTGATGGATTATATATGCACTCAACAAAGTGTTTCGGCAAATGCTCTTTCTCTATGAAGTTCTTCTTGTCTGTTTCTGTCAAAACAACAAGTTTGTCCACTTCACCACTATTAAAACAATCAAGCATAATATCATGGCTCCAGCGAATAGCAAAACGTTCGTAATTGAAATGATCCCAAGAAATTACTTTGATGGCTGTTCCTTTTGTAACTTTAGTAGTAACCAGTGACTGATGAATATCAACATCTATAATCACATCTACTTTGTGTTTATCCAAAATATGCTTATACCTTATGAGTGGTATCTTTTTTAAAAAACTATAACTGAATAATTTACGTTCAATATTATTTTTTACACATGTATAGCGCTTGATACTTTTCTCCAATTTAAAGGTTGTCTTTTCCTTTTCACATTGGTTTAACGTCACGACAATAACATTATAGTCTCTGTGTATCAAAGCGTTCGCTAATACCGTACACATCCGTTCCTCTCCTCCACTGGATGCAAGACTGTGTATTGTGAGACATACATTTTTCTTATTCATCTGTCAATTCTATATACAATCTGCTTTAAATATTCCTCATCATTACAATCCTCCACGATATGTCCACCTTGACTCTCCGCCTCGTTGGTGAACTTTCCAGAAATGGCTGTATTTTCCTTTGCTCCCGATTGAAACCATTCATACTCTATATCAAGATGGCCTATGTCTATAGCCCAATATCCCAACTTTGCCAAATCATACGCTAATACTGTAGCCGTCATACCATAACTTAAAAGTACAAGATGGTCTTTTGAGACATTCTTTTTTATAGCACTTAGCATCTCGTCATATTTCGCCCAAGCATCAGTCGGCATCCCAAGAATCCTTTTTATACTTTTAGCATTGGCGTAAAGGTCATTACCTACTCCTGTCCTACTTTTGCATCCTTCTACTATTACAATGTCTTTATTATCCCAGATTTGTCTCAACAAAGCAAGCTGTACTTTGCAATGTTTTTTTTCTTTATACATAATATAGAATCTGGATAATTGAGTATCAAGAAAAATCGGTCTGTTTGATTTCTCAATATATTTCAATAATTCTTTACCATATCTCAATGTATAATATCCCCAGAACTCAGCAGAGGTACTACGAAGATTATGTATATTTTTCAGAGGTAAAGGTATGGCTACAACATGATACGGAACATCATTTGACATCAAGACCTGTTTCAACCTTTCTGCCAGATTTTTATCGGCTACCTGAAATGTATTTCCGTTTTTACCAAATATAATATCAAATTCTCCATCACCAAAGCGACTTAGAGAACATTTATTTTCAATAATATACTTTATCGAGTTTAGTGAGTTAAGAATATTTATCTCACAAAACCGTTTACGTGCATTTGGGATACGGTAATATCTGTCGATACGCCGTATCACTGCACCTTTTATCAATGTTAAGAACTTGTTCAGATACACCACTCTATATTATTGTTTTCCATAATCTCCCAAACACTACATGAAAATGAGAAATGTCACAGATGATATTATCCCTGGAATTAATAGATAATACCTGTTTATTCTTTTCTTTTTGTTCCAGCTATTTTAAGGAATAACCTTAGCATTAAAGATAATATTCCCCCTTTGTTCAAGATGTTATTTACCCGTTGATATATATGTCCATTTTCATATTTATATAATCTTGACAATACTAACAATACACTATTTGGGAAATATTCCGATTCTATTCTTTTTAATTCGATGGCTGTATTTACATTATATCTTGAACTAATCCCGTTATTATCAAATTTTGCAGCATAGAAAGGCAAATGCTTGAAAGAATACCCTTGCATTAAAAATTCAATATTCTTTGCATGATCTCCAGCAATTTTATAGTCTTCATCAAAAGAATTATTCTTTAAAAGCAAAGTCCTGATATATTGTGCTTGGTGTCCAAGTTTATTATAAAACACATCGAAAAGGTCCAATGGTTCATGAAATTTCCTGTACTCCACTATTACTGATCTATCTATGATTATTATATCTCCATAATAGATATCGGCCTCCCCCCCTAAAAAACAAGCATTGACTTTCTCCAACGTACCATTTTCATAAAAACAGTCTCCAGAATTCATGAAATTGAGATAGTCACCATTTGCCTTGACGATACCCTTATTCATAGCATTATAAATGCCATTATCAGATTCGGAGCACCAATATGTAATGGGATTCCATCCGCTATGGCTAAGATTATCATTAAGGTCAATGATATACTCTTTACTGCCATCGGTGGAACCTCCGTCAATGATAATCCACTCGAAATCTTTCCATGTCTGGTTGATAATAGATTCTGCAGTTCTCTTCAGACCTTCAAAGTTGTTGAAATTAATTGTTATTATTGAGAGTTTCAGTTGCATATCTCGAGACATATTTATGTTCAATTCTAATGACTCAAAAAATAGTTTTTCTTAACTCAGCCAATACATCTTTAATATGTAGAATGGCCATGACTCCTTTTGACAGAAGTAGTTTATTTGAAATTGAAGAAGATTTTGGTTTCCCCAATTCTTCTATATATAAGTCATATATTGCTTTTGTATTTCTTCTTGATAGAAACCTTTTCAATGCATCATTACGCCCATTATTTCCCAACATAGATAACAGAGTTCTATCTTTAATCAATCTCTCCATGTTGTCTGCTAAAGATACAACACTACCGTGAGGATATAAAAGCCCCGTTATCCCATCGTTGACAATCTCTTTGTTGGCTCCATTGTCATTCGCTATAACAGCAAGACGCTGAAGCATATACTCTACCGTTACGCGTCCGAATGCCTCACAGCAAGATGACATAATTCCAACATCCATGGTGGAAGCAAGTTGCTCTATACCATCAACAGGTTCGGCAAAGGTTATATAATTTTCTATTTCATGACTCTTTGCGTAATTTCTCATATTATCCAAATACTGACCTCCACCTATTCCAACTATAGTGAGATGAAATTTTGTCATTTTATGCTTGTTAACAAGAATATCAACAGCCTTGACTATCTCCATCTGATTTTTAGCCTCACAAATCACTCCTGCACAAAGAAACTGCACCATTTCATTATTATGGGGCGCCCGTGGAACATCATCTTTTGGACATATACCATTGTATATCGTATGTATTTTCTTTGATGGAATAATTTTCTCAAAATGCTTCTTTACAGCATCTGATATGGCTATATATGCATCTCCGTTTGCATACGTTGCTTTTTCGTATGCCTTACCCCATATAGAATGAAGACCATAATCCAAATCGCCGAAATCACGTAGGTGCCAAATGTGTTTTATACCCAACCAATGGCTCAGATACCCTCCAAAGTCTATTACACTACTATTTGAGTGTATTAAATCAAAGTTCATTTCCTTTAATCTTTCAGAAAGTCTGTAAAAATCATGAAAATGATGAACAAAGTCTAATCGATACTCACGAGTTATATATGTAGATTTAAAATATGGAATAGCAACTTCTATAAACTCTATATTCTCATCCACAAGGTAGTGTCTAAGAGTACGACTATCTGAATTATCATAAGGTAATAGCACAAATGGATCCACATCATACTCATTTCGCAACTCTATTATAAGTTGAAGCATTGACCGATTAGCACCCGCCATACCTGTACAATGTGTAATAAAAAGGACTTTCATTATTATAGTTTTTTAAAAGATAATGAAATGACGTAGATGAGAAATATGGAAATTTGTGGTGAAAATGGTCGAATGGAATCCAAACAACGCTGAAGAAGGTCAGGGATATTTTTATGAGGGATTATTATCTAGTAATTATATTGTGACATATGTCTTTTTTGCTAGTGTACTATTCGAGATAATAAAAGGAGAATCCATGCTCCTAACTTAAAGAGACCAAACAACACTCCACATTTGTCTTGATATTTTTTCTTTTTCTGGAATCAGGGCACTTAAATCTGCTCTTATTTTTTTATTGAATGTATCATCCAAGAATTTTTCCAATACAGACGAAACTGCCTCTGAATCTTCTACAGGGAGCACACAATCTTTTTGGTTGTAATCATTGAAAATTTCTTCGTATTTATGACTCCAACTTGTTGATAAACAAGGGACACACGAATTTAATGATGATGCGACTCCATGGAATCTGGATGTTATAACCAATCTAGCGGTTGAAATCAGTCCTTTGACCTCAAGAGCATTCAGATTGTCAACAACGTCAATTGGAATAGGTGAAATGGATTGAAACTTACGTGCCAATTCTCCATCATCAGGTCCCTCGTGGTTTAGAAGGTAAGGTGTTGCACCATTCTTGATCGAGGTTCTTATTATATTATGAATAAATTTGTTATACTTATCAAATGACAAATCACTTTTATCTAACATCCTTACATTAGGGATAATACAGACTCCATTATGAAGATGCTCGTAACCAGTCGGTATTTCTCCCTTGACAAGACAGGTGAAGTCTGGGAATAATCTCAATTTAGCCTTGTCTATCAGACCAGAATTGACAAGGTAATTATAAGATGTTTTTTCTCGTGGCATTACAACATCAGCATATTTATTTAAATCTCTTATACCTTGCTTGATATTATCTTGAGTAATCGGGCCGAATGCCTGCGGCAAGAAAACGACCTTACTACCCCAACGTTTATGTGACATTAAAAGTTTCTTCCTGTGATTTATTGCACTTATAGGCAAATTCCATTGGTCAGAGTAGAAAAATCCGCTATCGTCTATATAAAAAGAAGAACCTGGTATCCTGTGAATATCTTGAAACACATCATCTCCGAAAAGTTTTCTCGTTGCTCTCCAGAGATGAAATTTAATTATCCATTTCTCTATCTTTCTAATAGGCTTGTCTTTTAATTTCAAAGAAGTTTTAAGATAAGAGAATCCTTGTTTAACTCTCTGCGCATTTATATAGACTGTAGCATCCGGGTATCTCCGTTCTATTTCTTGTAGAATAGCATAAAACATCAATTCAGCCCCTTTGTTGTTAGTCTCGACACCATCAAGTACTATCTTCATCTTTGTATATAACTCTTTATGTGGTTTTTAACAAACCATTTAATTCTTCTTAAGAAGACTTTCACTGGTTGTTCCTTACTTTCAATAGCTTTAATAATGCATTGTGCTTCTTTTTTATTTTCCGATTCAGTTCGCTTTTCACGCTCTATAAAATCAGAAAACTCTTTCATTTTGTTTGTTGATGCTATTTTATTCGTATTGATTGCGAGAAAACTTTTATCATATCCTATGACAGAATTATATACTGCCATATATTCTTCTCTTTCTTGTGTTTTTTGGTATATATGTTGACCTTTTAATACCTCTGAATAATCTATTCTTTTATGAAGTCGGACATAATTATCACGCAGCAAATCACGAATAAGTGATTCTCCTGTCTGAGTACGAGTGATAACCAAAGATTCTCCATGTTGCCAATCGATATTGGTCATACCCCAAGGATCTCCCAATACAATATCAGCATGAATGTTCAACTTATCATAACACAATCTACATCGAGGTGAAGTAAACATGTCCTTGAGAGCAAAACGGAATTGATTGGGAAATACCCCCCTTATTTTTTCATTTTCATCAAGAATAACACACGGCGCATTTTTATAAGTATAATAAATGTTTTTGTGACAAAAATCCTTCTTTCTCCATTGTAATATCTTTTTCTTACCTCTTGCCAAAGAGACAAGGGCATCTTGCATCCCTTTACACTCTATTCTGTCGCATATTAGCCCTATCTTATATTTAATATTAGAGAATTTTTTGAATTGTTCCGAAAGAAGAGAGGCTCCTTCAATATGACAAGGGATTCCTACTATTGCTATTGATTCTTTATCTTCTGTTTTTTTTAGAACAGACAACACATCAACGAATGTGTAGCATGATTTTTGGCAGGAGTACAGATCGGCAGGACTATTAATAACAACAGCAGAAACATCAGGTGAAATACCTGCTGTCATTTTACACATAATAGCATAATCAATTCTCTTTGTATCAAACAAATATTTAATGATCGACGTACAAACGCCTCCACTTTGTGCATTACGAAATATTAAGTCATCAGTTGCACGACCGGAATAAGTATTGAGAATATTACCTACATATATATTGGGAAATCTTTCATGAAGACTTAACGAGTCAATAGAAGGACAAACCTTTTTACATAGTCCGCACTCAACACACTTGTCATTATCCACTTGTGCAAACTTCCGACCTATAGAAGACCATTTGAATAAAATTGCATCATGATTACATATTGCGTAACATGCACCACATGCAGAGCACAAATAATTATCAGATATCTCTTGAATATTCTTATTTGCCATTGTTTAACATTAGAACTGCCACTTATGCTGGCAAAGAATTATTTTCCCTAATTGATGATTAGGAAGAGAGCGTCCAAGTCCAAAATAATCATCATCAATTACTGTCAATTTCTTAGCAGAATCAATATGATCAGACTCCAATCCCATATTTTTCGCATCAAATGCTATTTTGTATTCACCTGCTGTTAATGGCAATTTATCAATTATCAAATCAGCATATCCAGCCCCCTTTTGTAAGTTAATAGCTTCCAGCGTCAAATCAGTAGGAAAAGACAGCATAGGATTATCATACAAATCGCGAATTGCTATGGAAAGACGTGCTTTCGCATTATCTACATTCACAGTATAATATACCCTAAACTTTATATATTGACCACAATGTGGTTCTATTTCTTGATCATTTTCATTAAGGTATTTTATATCCGTAATGAAAATATCACCATTGTAAGTTCGAGGGCGCTTCATGTCTGCTATTGAACAATTATCATCTACAGGCAAACTCATTTTCATGTATTTTTCAATACACCCGTTTATTTCACCAATATGATTAATTTTCCCATTATCCAGCACAACCCCATTATTGCAAAGCGCTCTTATGCTTGCCATATTATGACTCACAAAAAGGACTGTCCTGCCACCTGTCGAGGAGACATCTTTCATCTTGCCTATGGCTTTCTTCTGAAACTCGGCATCTCCCACGGCGAGGACTTCGTCGACGACAAGGATTTCTGGCTCAAGGAATGCTGCCACGGCGAAACCGAGGCGGACGGTCATGCCACTTGAGAAGCGCTTGACTGGAGTGTCAAGGTAGCGTTCTATTCCTGCGAAATCAACTATCTCGTCAAGTTTTCTTGTTATCTCATGGCGCGTCATGCCCATTATGCTGCCGTTCATGTATATATTCTCACGGGCTGTCATCTCTGGATGGAAGCCTGTTCCAACCTCAAGCAACGAGGCTATGCGTCCGCGGTAGCGGATGTCGCCTGTAGACGGAGCAGTGATGTGTGAAAGGAGCTTCAGAAGAGTGGACTTCCCTGCTCCGTTCTTTCCAATGATGCCTACGACATCGCCCATCTCGACTTTGAAGTCGATGTCTTTCAGTGCCCAGACATAATCACTGTGTCCTTTGGTGGAGCGGTCGTTTACTTCTCCTATCTTGAGATATGGGTCTTCCTTGCCCAGTATGCTGGTCTGCCACCAACGGTTGAGGTCATGGCTCAGTGTTCCTGTGCCGACACGTCCCAAGCGGTATTGCTTGCCTACATTATTGAATTCTATTGCTATGTTCTTGTCCATTTTCATTTAACATTAACCTTAACCCTAACCTTAACTTTAACTTTAAGGATAACCTTAACTGGAGTTAGGAGATGGTATCTTATTGTTTCTTTCTCAATACATTAATAAGTCCGTGTATCTGTTTCTCTATATCATTTACTTTATGCATTAAATCTGTATATACATCTTCTGATATATATCCAATATTCTTTGATATTAACAGTTGCGTTTCAACCTCAAAAGCAGAACCTAATGAATGATCAAGATATCTTGCAAACTCAATGTCTGTAGGTTTTGCTGAACCTTCTGCTATATTACTACTTATCGAAACTACTGCACGTTGTAACTGGTCACATATTCCTTTTTTCTCAAACCATGGCATCTGACCAGTAACCTTATATACATATGTTGCGTAATTTACAGCATCATTCCAAACTTTATAATTTCTGAAGTTACGTGCTGTCATATTTTTAGTTTTATGTTACCAGCAGTGCTAATGTTATGGTTAAGGTTATCGTTATCGTTGCTATTACACCGTATCCATGAACCGCTGCTCGGTACGGTTGAAGATGATGACTGCAAAGAACATTGTGACGCAAAGCACGATGAAACTGTACATCAGGCCGGAAGCATCAAAGGTTCCGACACCGAGGCAGCTGTACTTGAATGCCTCGAATATCGGAGTGAGGGGATTCAGGTTTATTATCCATCTATATTGCTCCGGTGCAAAGCTCAACGGATATATGACAGGAGTGGCATACATGAAAAGCTGAATGCCGAACTGTATGAGGAATTTCAGGTCTCTGTACTTTGTCGTCCAGGAGGAAAAGAGAAGTCCCCACGACATGGAGTGCAGCCCGACCATAATGATGTATACAGGGAAGAGGACCAGTGACCATGATATGCCTGCGCTGAACTTTCCGCTGATGACATAGTATATGTATATCACGACGAATATGCTGAGCTGTATCAGCATTCGTATAAGATTGCTGGTGCAGGAACTTAACGGCACGACCAGTCTTGGAAAGTATACTTTTCCGAAGACGCTGGCATTAGCTCCGAAGACATCGCTACAAGCTGTGAAGCAAGTGGAGAAATAGTTCCAAAGCGTGATGCCTGCCATATAAAACAAAGGTTGTGGTATGCCATCGGTAGAGATGCCGGCAAGTCCGCCGAAGACAAGCATATACATCACTGTCGTCATCAGTGGCTGTATGATATACCATAGCGGACCGAGGATGGTCTGCTTGTATTGTGTGACGATATCGCGCTTTATATACATGATATACAAATCTCGATAGCGCCACAGACCTTTCAAGTCAACATCAAGCCATTTTTTCTTTGGTTCTATGTGACTTATGATTTCATTTGGATTCATATTTGTTTTCTTTTACATTATTATAATATAGTGTCACGCATCTGTCTCGTGTCGATGATGAGACATGCGTATTTTACACTCTGACTGAAAGTGTCACATGTTGCAGGGCGTGAAATTATGCGTAAACAGACGGAAAAATTATCATCCAAGTCCTGTAGAACATTGTATTCCAGATATTTGCCATTACTAAAACGCCATGAGAACTTGTGGGGAAGGAAATCTGTAAGAGTCTGAACATACGTGACACGTGACAGATGTGACACTTTTTTCTATATAGAGATATTTTTCAACAATAAATACATATACTTAAAAGGATGTATATTTAAATATAATACATATAACTCCAGCAAACATCTGTCACATCTGTCACGTGTCACAGGGGTGGACGGATACGTGCGGTTAGACGGTTATGCGGTTGACGGTTGGACGGAGATAGCCGGAATAGATTAACAGTATCAAACAACTAAACCACCAAACAACTAAACGACATTCCCATTTTTATACCTTTAGTTAGGATTATCGTTAAGGTTATGGTTATCTAATCCACCTTTTTTCACATCAGAAAGAGCCTGTTTTCGAGATGTAAACTACCTCTTTACGGGAGAAAAACAATCTGTTTAATATTGATACATCTCACGCTTTTATTTAATATCTGAAAAAGATTCTTGATATCCTTGGCAATATTCTCTTCATCATAGTTATCAATGCCACATTGACAATGACAAGCACAACCAAAGATACATAAATACAAAGTTCATTGCATCCACAGAACTCCATCAACACACCAACGATATAAACCAACAGGAAATGAGACAGATAGATACCATACGACATCTTGGATATCTCAGAAATCCATTTGTTTATATTTTTATTGACCGTTGCTGTTGGTAAGGTCTTGATGATATAGAACAGACTTATAGATGCAACAGCAAGCAGCGGATTATCATACCATAAAAAATAATCAGTCTCCATTAATGATAAAAAGAGAATAATACCGCTAAGCATCATTAAAAAGAAAGCCAAAATCAGTCTTTCTCTTGTTATTTCCACCTTGCGAATCCACCATCCTATAGTCATGTATACAATATAGCAGAAATATGAACGGCTCGGACTTGTCGGGCATGCATCTCCTGTCAATATCAGCCAGCCATTATAGACAAACGTAAACGACGTAACAGCTAATAGTAGAAAAATAAAAATACATTTATATCTCAAACGCAACATATTGAGAAACGGCACAGCCAAATAATACATGACAATAACTCTAACGTACCACAGATGCACCTCAGGCTTATGGGCTAATGCCATACAAAGCAAGAGCTCCTGCATGGAGAAAGGCCCCTGTGTAACCAGGCAATAGCCCACTATCCAAATTTCTGCCGTAACAAAAAGAGGCAGAAGATTTTTTCTATAAAAAGTGAATATATCCGACCATGTCCTGAAATGTTTCTCAAAAAGCAAAGCCCCACTTACCATCATGAATAAAGGGACTCCCAAACTGGCTACTATACTGTTACCATACATAAACTCCATTGAGAATGTACCAGCATCCTTCACTTCTTGACTAATAATCCATAAAACATGTGCATGGATAATCATAAAGATAGCAAGAAATTTTACAACATCTATCCAAAATATTCTCGGGCGCATCATTGTCTTTGAATCTGCCATATCAACGTAAATAGACTTGTATCTAAGTTGGATTTCGTCCGACCATTCTCACACTCAACATAGTAAGCGAGCGTACCCTGCTCCTGTTTAACAGAATTGTGCTACTCGCTAATGTCATACGTGAAATCATCAAAGCCTTCGGAATCGAAGATTCCTGACTTGGCATCGCCGGAGACGCCTGTAACAGGTTTGCCTGTAGGAAGGTCCAGATAACGGGACTGACTGCCAGCCATGAGCGATGCCTCGCAGGCTTCTGACTATACGGCAGAGACAAGCGGTTGTATGTATATCTTTTTCATTATAAGAAAACGAAATAACAAGATACTATGGTTATTAAAGTAAGTTCTTGAATCTTGTTTGTATAGGCCTTGATTTTCTTGTTGGACTTTTTGTTTTGTCATACAGCCCATTATAATCCTGTGCTCCAAAACAAAAACATCTCAAGAAACAACCAAGCTTTATACTATACATTAATTTTTGTGACTTACTTACATTATTATATTTTGCCTCTCTCTATCATTTCCTGAACTTAACTATACAATCTATACATATAGGTTTACGTGTAAGGCTCTCAACAAAAACGTTGGCAGGATGCATATCTTCAAGATTCAGACGATTGGAAATGTAGTTAACTCCAGATATATCACCATTGTCGCGAAAGCCCTTTTGTTATATCATCTCATCTATTTCCTCCTTTGTTGCAAGCCTCATGCATTTAATATACGGCTGTGTTAAAATGACACGAAACAATCCGTCTGCGTCACGAGTAAATCCAATGATGCGCATAATGGTTTCAGGAAAGAGATAATTGTGAAGAGCTATAGCTTCGAGAGCACGTCCTAAGGTTGAATAGATGGATGTACGAAGTTTGACAACATGTGTATCTCCTTTCTTGCAATATACCTTAGCTTCTGCTCCATGAGCCAATTCTGGACCATATTGTTCGTTTAGCCATTCTTCCGCTTTTGGAATCCATACCCCTTTTTGCTCTGCCCAGTCCTGAATAGCTTGCTCTTGCTTTTCGTCTATCTCCCAGTTTGCTGAAGCCGCTTGGCTGTCTCCAGCATTTTGACTTGCCTTAAAGCCTCCTCGGACGATATCACATACGAGGAGCGCCCCAATGAGGAGCGGACCAGCCGAGCAGACTCCTGCATGCTCTGATTGATTAAATCGAGAAATGTCTTTTGTTCCATTAAGTATTTCGTTTACTTGATTATCTATATTTTGAATATCGTATTCTATCATATTCCTATATTAATAGTCTTAAGAGCATCCATAATATGAACAAAACTCAAAAAAGTTCAGGCTGCTCTCGCTTAATAGAATTATGCTACTCGCTAATGTCATACGTGAAATCATCAAAGCCTTCGGAATCGAAGATTCCTGACTTGGCATCGCCGGAGACGCCGGTAACAGGTTTGCCTGTAGGAAGGTCCAGATAACGGGACTGACTGCCAGCCATGAGCGATGCCTCGCAGGCTTCTGACTGTACGACAGAGACAAGCGGTTGTATGTATATCTTTTTCATAAGTAAGTCACCAAAATTAATGTATAGTATAAAACTTGGTTGTTTCTTGAGATGTTTTCGTCTTGGAACGAAGGAGCATAGCGGGCTATGTGACTGACGGACAAGGCGGAAACAGCCAAAAAGAACAAGGTTTATACATACAAGATGCAAGTATCTGCTTTATCATAGATATTATCATTTAATTTTGGCGACTTACTTAATGCCATGGTTACTGACGTGAATCCAATATATCTTGTTACTGAGATACAGAACGTCCTATATATTTCCGTCCGTTCCTTATCTGTATACCTTTATATGAAGAGGGGACTATGCGCTGGCCGGCAAGGTTGTATACGGCAGTAGATGAGGTCTTTGCCGTTGTATCGACGGCATCTATCCCTGTCGCTTCGCCGTTGAGACTAAAACTGACGCGCTTTGCGCTGTCTGCATGTGTCGGTGTGAGTGATATCTCGCCTATCTTGAGGTATGCACGGTTGGGAGAAAGAGAGCTGCCGTCGCCACACAGCACAAGACTGTTATTGGACAAGACCACGATATTGTCCGTCTCGCGGATACTCATTTGCGTGAATGTGCCGTAAAGTCCATTCTTGCTTTTCGGTTCCTCGACCGCTTCTCCTGAGTAAGCGGCAATAACCTTCGAGGCATCCGCGTCAGCAAAGAAGACGTAAGGCATACCTGCCTCAAGTCGCTTTACCTCAGAGAAATAGAGCTTCTCGTCTTTTATATAGTCCGTCTCATAAAACCTTGCCCCGGAAAAGTCGCCTTCCTCTACGGCGTAAGGCAGACATATTGTCCCCACCCTTCCCGGAGTGACATCACGGGTGTAGAGATTGTCGTTGTGGTCTATGTCGTAATAAACGGTTATTGATGTGAATTTCGAGGTTTCACCTGCAGTGAGTGTAGCCTCAGATAGCGGTTCTCCCAACTGCCATATCAGGACATTCTCAGCATTATAAGATGTTGTGCCAGAACTGACTTTAATGCTTCCGTCACGATATGTATTGCTGGTATATGCCACCTCTACTCTTGATATAAGATTTGATGTCATGCTTTTTATCGTCACGGTGTTTCCCTTATAGAGATGCACGCTGCTGTCACTGATATAATATGCCGGCGTATATGATGTATTCGTCCCTTTGGAGAAGGTCATCTCAAAAGACATTCCGGAGCAAGACTTCTGCCCGACATCGCTACTTTCACCGTAATAAACGTCTGTAAAATCCACTGTCTCACAATTCATCAGGACAGGAACGAACCTGACATGCTCCACGAGATAATTGTCAAATGCAAGCACTCCTTCATTTGCTGAAGCCATTTCTTCAAGTCTGCCATACACTACGACTTTATCTTTAAGACCCACCTCTGATATATCTGTCCATTTTTCTTGGTTTTCCCCTTTATAGTTGCGCACAAGGCGTAATTGCAGAGACTTCTTATTCCCATCACTTGAAATATAATATGTTATCCAGCCGTCTGCTGCAACATTTGCACTCAATACACGACTCACTCTACCTGTCACATAAACATTCTCCCCTGTCACGCCTTTGGATAGCAACTCTTCCACAGTATATGCTGTGGAAGGAGTGTTTACGGCACTGCCGTCCTGTGCGCTCATGTCCATTATCGACACAAGTGCAAAGACTACAGCAAGAAGGAAGCGGCTGTATTTAACGGAAAAAGTCATGAATTTCTTTTATAGTGTGTGGTGACAGTCAAGCCGTGCATCCTGCTACGGCATACACCTTGGCAACGCTATGCCAAGGCATTTCTTAGGGACACCCCTTTACCGGCAAAAGGCCGATTCGGCAGTCGTATAAAAGGCAAGTCTTACACGTGAAATCCCACAAGGGGGGGGGGAGTTGAGGAACATTAATATAGGACAATGTCTCCATCAGATGTGTTTTCCAAACAGTTCGCGCACACAGGCACGTACATAGTTAAGATAACGACACAAAGGTACAAAAAAAAAGTTAACGGGCAAAGGCTTTTCGTGATTCTTTTCTGAATATTTTCAAATAATTGCACACAAATAATGCAAATATGGCAAAAGTGGCGAAAATATCCAAGAAATCTATGGTTTTAGCGAGTTTTATTGTTTTTTTTCATTAACTTTGCAGGAGATAAGCTACATCTCGGCAATTTCAAGCGAGCTTGATTGCGCTCGGTTTGCATTATCTTTGAAGAAGAGAAACTTAATACTAAACCATGAAAACTCATACACAAGAGCACGATACCATCAATAATCTCAGCGACCGCCACAGGAAGGCCGTGGCAGAACTCCTGTCTCCGGAGTTCCAGCCTAAGGCAGACTGCCAGTGGTTTGTGATGAGGGTGACTTACGGACGTGCCGACAAGGCCGTGGAACATATCACGAGAGAGGCATGTAAAGACGCGGATGAAAACCCTAACGAGACGGACGACACATTGTCACTCCCATATTTCGCTTATACCCCACACGAGACGAAGGTCCAGATAAAGAACGGGAAAAGGAAAAAAGAGCGGGTGGCGTGTCTCCCCGGATATGTATTCTTCTACGGCAGGGAGGCTGACGCTTTCCGTTTCACACACCGTTCCAATGAAGACGAGGCACTGCCGTTCCTTGATTTTGCATACGACCACACCTCAAAGACGCTTTCGGGGACAGACAAGAGGATGATCATACAAAGCCACGAGATGCTGAATTTCATGCGCCTTGCCGAGATAGACACTCCCAAGGCGTATTCGGTCACAGCCGAGGAGTGCCATTTCCGCAAAGGCGGCAAGGTGCGTATCGTCCACGGCGTGTTCAAGGGCATCGTGGGCAGGGTGGCGAGGATACACAGCCAGACCCGTGTCGTAGTGACCTTGGAGGGTATCATACAATACGCTACAGCATATATCCCTTCGGCATTCATGGTTCCTGTGGAGGATTAATATTAACCTTAACGATAACGACCTTAACCATAACCTTAACGATAACCTTAACGATAGCCTTAACCTTAAGGACAAAAGAACAGCATCAGACTGACACCCAAGATGTTTTCACCCTTTTTGGGTACAAGGAGCTGTCAGTAAAAGGGTGACACTTTACCTTGTAAAAGGTGACACTTCTGCCTGTAAAAGGTAACGGTTTGCCGTACGAAAGGTTACCTTTGGCGGTTTAGTGGTTTTGCCGTGTGGTGTTCTTGGAGATATATTGCATGTTTGGGGAATAGCGGGAATAGCCTTTATAGCCGGAGTGACAGCAATAGACGCACAACCGTAGAACCATATACAACCGCACGACCGCATGTATAACCGTATTTTCTGCCGCACGTAAAAAAAATCAGGCTACAGTCACAACCTGTGAACTGTAGCCTGATGCTTTCTGTCATGAATATGTCATAAGTCCGCTTGCGCGCACTGTCACTTTTCCTCATTACCATAGTGGCTCGAATATGCCGAACCGTAACCATAGCCTCCGTAACCGTAGCCGTAACCATAGCCGTATCTGTAACCGTAACGACGGTAACCGTAACGGGAATTGGCGGTCAGCGTGCCGTTGAGGATGATGCCCAGATTATTGAATTTCTGTTCGTTATAGTATTCGTCTATGATATGCAGGAACTCCAGTTCCATGAGACCGACACGGATAATGAACAGGGAGATGTCGGCATATTTCGCTATAATCGATGTATCGGCGACAATCTCCACAGGAGGACAGTCGAAGAATACATAGTCGAACTCCTCGCGCAGTTCCTTTATCAGTTCTCCGAAGCGGTCATAGGCAAGAATCTCCGCAGGGTTTGGAGGCAGGGTTCCTACCGGGAGGACATACAGCCAGTCGGAGGTCTCTGACTTTACGAGGATGTCGTGCCAGTCGGTCACTGTGCCGTTGATGTAATCGGAGATACCCTTCTCCGGCTTGCCGACATAAGAAGAGAGGTTGCGGCGACGCAAGTCAAGGTCAAGGGCTATGACTTTCTTCTTCTTCAGCGACATGCATAGCGCAAGGTTGTATGAGACAAAGGTCTTGCCCGAACCGGGATTCATGGATGTTGTCATGATGACTTTCGTGTCAGGGTTATTGCCTATGACAAACTCCACATTGGTACGTAGCACGCGGAAGGCCTCATTGATGACATTACGCGAGCCATGCTTCACCACGACACGGTTGATATGCTCCTCCTTGACATACGTGTGTGAGTTGCGCTTATACATACGTTTCAATGCACGCCACATCCACAGGAGATTGATGTTATTGAGCATCCGTTCCCACAGCGAGGTATCGTTTGCCTCATTGAAATCTACCTGAGGGAGCTCTCCGATAAACGGCGCCGACAGCTTCTCTATATCCCTGCGTCCGCGCACCTTGCTGTTCATCCATTCGCGCACGACGATGAACATCAACGGGAACAGCAGGCCGATGCCCAAGGCTATGAGGATGACGTTCCTGACATTAGGATACGCCTGTCTGTTGGAGCCTCCTGCCGGCTGGAGCACACGGGTATTGTATGCGGCGAAAGCCTGATTCAGCTCGTTCTGCTCACGTGTCTGCAGGAGATATGTGTACAACTGCTCCTTTATCTTCAGACGACGCTCTATATCGACATAAAGTTTCTGCTTGCCAGGGGTAGCGCCGATGCGTACATTGTTTTTCTCCGTGGTCTTGTGCAGAAGATTCATCTGTGTATTAAGAGTGCCGACATGGTTGTCTACCGTGACGACTATGCCATGACGCAACACGGCAAGCTGCTTGTCAAGGTCAGAGACAAGAGGGTTGGCCTCCGAGGATGCAGAGATGAGGTTGGTGCGCTGGAGTACCAAGGCGTTATACTGGTTGACCTGCTGTGCCAAGGCCGGGTTGTTGATGCCTGCGCTGAGCGGTATAGCCTGTGACGGGTCGGTCGTCTTGTTTATATAGTCACGGAAATAGCGTGTCAGGGTCAGTTCGTTGTCTATATTGTCACCTTCGCTCTCATACTGGTTGGAACGCTCCATGTATGTCGCGCCTTCCGAGGAATAGTCTATGGTGCGGTTAGATACCTGGTACGATGTCATCTCGTCCTCTACATCGCCAAGCTCTACTTCTATAGCCTTCAGACGTTCGTCGATGAACTTCTTGGTAGCCACGACCACTTGGTTGCGGTTCTCTACCCACATCTCGTTGTATATGGCAATCAATGTATTAAGGGCATCATCAGCACGCTCGATGTTCACATCAGAGAGCGACAGGTCGATTACCGATGACTCGTCATTGGTATTGGCAACGACAAGTCCGGAGAGGAAATACCCCGTAGCGGCCTCGATGCTTGTCTTTGTCACGGTGATATCATCATCGGCACGTGAGTCGAAAGCCGTTGTAGGACGGATGATGATGTATCCGAAAGGCATCTTTGAGATACGGTTCATGCGTACATCAAACTTCTTGGTCTTCCCGCCATCCTCGTATTTGACCTGCACGGTGTTCCTATCCTTCACATGCATATCGAACTGCAGGTTGTCCAATGCCTCCTTATTGAAGAACTGCACTTCAACAGGCAGGCTTGAGCCATAGATGGTTGTATTGCGCAGATGTCCGCGGATTTCATACTGTACGTCAAGATTCAGCCTCTCCACGACCCTTGCCATCAATGCCGGCTTGCGGAGAGCTATCATCTCGTTATTAAGAGATGTTGTCGTCTGTGAGCGTGAAGAGCGGTATCTGCTGAATACATTGTCAAGCTCGCGGCCGTTGGCATCGTCCTTTACGATGATTGAGGTGGAGCGGGTAAAGACCGGTGGCGTGACGCGCAGATACAACGCCGCCACAAGGAATGTGGAGACAAGGCACAACACGAACCAGTACCAGTTGCTCAGACAAAGTCCTATCACATCGACAATGCTGAGGGAGTTGCTGTCTTCCTGCTGCTTCAGCATTTGTTTCTGCCTCGCTGTAAGTTTCTTTTCCATATTCTGCTCTAATTATAGGATTCCTTTCCAAGATTTTCCTCGTATGGCAACAACACTTATTTTATTACATCTGTCAAGGCCAGTATCGACAATATGAGGCCGAAAGAGCCGGTCCAGAAGCCCCAGCTCTGGAAGAGGTTGCCGTTGACTGTAGAGTTTCTCTTTGACTTATCGTTAGGCTCTATGTACACTATGTCGTTCTGATGCACATAGTATGCCGGGGAGTCGTACACGTTTTTCATCATTGTGAGGTCCAGCTCATACTGGCTGCGCACACCGTCCTCTTCACGTATGACAAGCACGTTCTTGCGGAGAGCGTCTATATCAAGGTCGCCCACCTCGCCGAGAAGCTCGAAGAAGGTCATGTTGTCGCGCTCGATATTGACACGGCGGCCACCACCTTGCCCGAGAATCGTGACATAGAGCCCCGTATACTCCACCTTTACTATCGCGTCATCGACGAGCTTTGTCGTGCGGAGCACATTGGTAAGGGAGTCGGTAAGCTGCTGACGGTTCATGCCTGCCGCCTGTATCTTGCCGAGCACAGGGAAGTCCACCTTGCCGTTTTCATCAATAAGGTATCCTTGCTTGTTGTTGCCCTGGCCACCCATGTTCTGCATGGTATTGTCATTGATATTAAACTGCTTTGTCAGTTCCTCATTACGCGATTTCACGTATATGCTGACACGGTCACCCGGACGCAGCTTAAAAGGGATGGATTTATAAGCGGCAACGGCTTCAGAGGAGCCAGGCTTCTTATCCTGAAAATATGCTATGTCCTTAGGCGCGGAACAAGACCACAGACCGACGAAAACGAGAACAAGGGCGAAAGCCTTTATTATCTTATTCATACTTTATTGAAAAACGTTTTATATGTTTACTAATGTTCTATTTCACTTTACTAATGCACTATTCCTACAAGTCATTTTCCTCATACGGCGGTGTATCAGCAAGTCCGCCGGAGCCTTCTGGAGTCACAGTGCATGGGAGGGGTAAGACGCTTCATGCTGCCTGCCGGGGAAGATTTTCTCTCTCAGTACAGCTATGATGAATTTTGTATTTCCTATGATATAGCGACGCCACATGCGGCGTGGGTCGGAGCACAAGCGGTGCAACCATTCAAGGCCATACTTCTGCATGACAAGCGGTGCCCGCTTGCTGGTGCCTGCAAAAAAGTCGAAAACGGCGCCGATAGTACCTACATGGCAGTCTATCTCCAGTTCTTCCCAGTGTGCCCTCACCCACTTTTCCTGCTTCGGAGCTGTCATTCCTATGAAAAGCAGGTCGGGCTTGGCCTCGTTAACCGCTGCGACCATGGCTGCGCTGTCCTCTGCAGAGAACTCTTCCTTGAACGGAGGGCTGTAGGTCACGACATCGAGATTGGGAAAATCCTTTGCCGCTCTCATGCGGATGGCGGACAGGACCTGTTCTGAAGAGCCGAGGAACATGGCTCTCTTGCGCTTGCCCGAGGCTGGCGCGGGCAAGGAATTCAGGCGGTTCATCTCACACATGAAGACGTCCCATCCCGGCACACGTTGTTGTGGAGGACGCGGATTGCCGACAAAGCGTGTAGCCATGACAATGCTGACACCGTCCGGCACAAGATAGTCTCCACTGACAAGAGCCTTGGCAAAGGCTTCATCTTTCAGTGCACATATATATGAATACGCATTTACCGTATTGATAAGTGTCTTTCCTGGCGGGATATCTCTCAGATCCTGTCTACAGTTAACAAGATTCAGTTCTTTTAATTTCATTTTCGACAAGCAGATACACATATAGGTATTGCAGTTGCAAATGTACACATTTTTTATGAACTTGCCAAATAATCGTCACGAAAAAGGCAAACTTCTTGCATTTTAACACATTTTTCCGTCATAAGATTTGCAATAACCATTAATTTTCGTAACTTTGCAAAGAAGAAGGCGACGTTTTCGGCAAGCAAATGAGCACAGCCGTGCTTACTTGCGTTTTGCCGGAATACAGCTGAAAGTACATGAGTACGAACTAAAAACACATAAATCAATATGGCAAAAAAAGAAATGGAAGAGCAGGTCAACGACCCTAAAGCCGCCAAACTGCAGGCGTTGAAGGCTGCTATGGCCAAGATAGAGAAGGATTTCGGCAAAGGCTCGATCATGAAACTCGGCGAGCAGCAGGTCGAGAAAGTTGACGTCATCCCTACCGGTTCGCTGAGCCTTGACATAGCCCTCGGCGTGGGCGGATACCCAAAAGGACGTATCATAGAGATTTACGGTCCGGAGTCTTCAGGCAAGACAACTCTTGCCATACATGCCATCGCCGAGGCACAGAAACAGGGCGGCATGGCGGCAATCATCGATGCGGAGCACGCCTTTGACCGCTTCTATGCCGCCAATCTCGGAGTGGATGTGGACAACCTCCTCATATCACAGCCGGACAACGGCGAGCAGGCTTTGCAGATTGCCGACCAGCTCATCTCCTCCGCTGCCGTGGACATCGTGGTGATAGACTCTGTCGCCGCGCTGACTCCAAAGGCCGAGATAGAGGGTGATATGGGCGACAACAAGGTGGGCTTGCAGGCACGCCTTATGTCGCAGGCTCTCCGTAAGCTGACATCAACGATATCAAAGACCAATACAACGTGTATCTTCATCAACCAGCTGCGTGAGAAAATCGGCATAATGTTCGGCAATCCAGAGACTACAACAGGCGGCAATGCCCTGAAATTCTATGCCAGTGTACGTCTCGACATCCGCCCTTCCACAGCGATAAAGGACGGAGACGAGGTTCTCGGCAAGCTCACCAAGGTGAAGGTCGTGAAGAACAAGGTCGCGCCTCCTTTCCGCAAGGCAGAGTTCGAGATTCTCTTCGGACAGGGAATATCCAAGGTTGGCGAGATACTTGACATCGCCGTAGACAAGAACATCATCAAGAAGTCCGGCTCATGGTTCAGCTATGAAGAGACAAGGCTTGCACAGGGCCGTGACGCCGTAAAGCAGCTCTTGCTCGACAATCCTGAGCTATGCGAGGAAATCGAGGCGAAAGTAAGGGCTGCACTTGCCGAATAAGCAACCTTTTTTCATGCAGGAAACAGAAATACAGGGCAGGCCGTGTATCGGCTTGCCCTGTATTTCTTTCCAAGACTTTGTGGCAAACATCACCATACAGAAGACTATTAGCCACCATACTGCAAAAGACACATGAACATCGAGCCCCGTTACATCCCGAAAGACATGGCAAAGCCCAAGACAGAGATAAGCATTTCGGACTTTCTCGTGCTCAATCTCGGCTTTGCACGAACCATCCACCATTGGAAAAACCATGACATCTCGTCGCCTTTCCTCCGCATATATTATATAAGGAAAGGGAAAGCCATACTTCACCTGCCGGAGAAAGACATGGAAGTCGTGCCCGGCAACATGTATCTCATACCCAACTACATGCCGCATTCATACGAGTGTGACCCGGGATTCGAATTCTATTACCTGTTCTTTCTTGTCAACAACAGAAACAAGGCGGACATATTCGACACATACACGTTCCCTACGACCGTGCACGGCAACCACGCCACACAACTCCTTTTCGAGAACTACTGCGACCTGTATCCACAGCTCAACCTGCCTACCCTAACAGCAGAGGCCTTCGACAATCATCCTTCATATCACTCGTACATCAAGGCATACATGCAGATGGAGAACTACGAGAAGATGCAGCTGCACGGATTCGTGGAGATACTCATGTCGTACTTCGTGAAACATGCCGAGGCGCGCCTCATCGTCAAAGACGAAAGAATAGGACATCTGCTCGGCTACATCATGGAGCATATCGGCGAGACCATCACCGTCAAGCAGCTTGCCGACAAGGCTTGCCTCACGGAATCCTATCTTGTCAGGGCATTCCGGCAGGGCATGGGCATAACTCCTTTGCAATATGTGATAAAGAAAAAGATACAGTACGCACAGACTCTCCTCCTCGGCACAGACAAGAGCGTACTGGAGATATGCAGGGATGCCGGATTCAAAGATGCCTCGTACTTCATCCGTCTGTTCAAGAAGAACATCGGATTCACACCACAAGAATACAGAAACGGACTTATCGGATAGAACATTCTGCGCCCTCCGATAGTACATTTTAGGCGAAATACATATCTAACCGTATGTTTTTATAGCAGTTTTTTGGACATAGAGATAATAAGCCTTAATTTTGCAAACGTGAATTCACCGATGAAAGCGTGACACTTGCCAGTGCTTTCCATAATGCGGTGAACATGCAGAATAGAAAAAACATTATCACCAACATGTTCAAGAAACACATTTTGTCATTCTCGCTGTGTCTCGTCACAGCTTCTCAGGCCATTGCCGGAGGCCTTGTCACAAACTCCAACCAGAGTGCATCCTTCCTGCGCAATCCTGCACGCGATGCCGTGATAGACATCGACGGCATATACACTAACCCGGCAGGCATATCATTTATGCCACTCGGATTCCATCTCGGATTTACATTGCAGCATCCTGAGCAGGAGCGCAACATCACAACGACATTCCCTACCCTCGCGCAGAACATCAACCATCTCGGCGAGAGCACACGGAAATTCCACGGACAGGCCTCAGCACCTATCGTCCCGAGCTTCCAGGCGGCATACGTCTGGGAGCGTTGGACTGCCATGGCGTCGTTCGCATTCTCCGGCGGAGGCGGCAAATGTGAGTTTGATGATGGCATAGGAAGCATCGAAAGCATCTTCTCGCTCCTGCCGTCGTTTGCTCAAATGAAAGACATCCCTGCTGCAGGCTATTCACTCAATTCTTTCATGAAAGGCCGCCAATATTACCTCGGCATACAACTCGGGGCTGGTTATAAAATCAACGACCATCTCGCTGTCTCCGCAGGCCTGCGCAGCGTAATCGGAACGGCGACATACACCGGATATGTCAAGGACATAGCCCTGTACGCTGCAGACGGCACGCAGTTGCCACAAGCCGTTCTCGGCGGAATAATGCAGGCCATGGGAGACCCTACCGGCACCGGCGAGATTGACATGACAACAGACCAAAGCTGCATAGGCTGGACTCCTGTGATAGGCATCGACTGGCGTATCAATGACCATTGGAACATAGCGGCAAAATACGAGTTCCGCACAAAGATGTCATTGAAGAACACTTCTACCATGAATGATTTCGCACGCTCCCAGCCGACCCTTGACAAATTCAACGACAAGAAGAACGAGAAAGTGCGCGACGATATACCTACCACAATCACTTTCGGCGCACAGTATTCCCCGATAAGCGCCGTCCGCATCAACGGAGGCTTCCATTTCTATGACGACTGCAACGCCAAGAAATTCAACAACGAAGAGGAACTCATAGACCGTGGCACAGTGGAATTTCTGCTCGGCGCGGAATGGGACGCGACAAAATGGCTCACCGTAAGTGGCGGATGGCAGAACACGAGCTACGGACTCTCCGATGAATACATGCAGGACATGAGCTTCAACTGCAGCAGCAACATGCTTGCCCTCGGCGTAAGGCTCAAGGCTTCCGAGAAAATCAGTGTAGACCTCGGATACATGCATAATTTCTACAAGGACAGGACAGTAGAGACAACAAAAAATATCGCCGGCATGGAACTTGCGAAGAAAGATGTCTATGAGCGCACAAATGCCGTGTTTGCCATAGGTGTGAATATGGATTTCTAAACAAAGACTTATAACAGATGCTGCCAGTCATTAATGATTTACACTACAATGACTGGCAGCATCTGTTTGCTTCATATCTCACTACGCTTTACAGGAGCCATTTCAGCACCGAACAGTGCCAATACCTGATTCACTTTATCGAGTCTGAGCGTCGCCTTTCCCTGCTCCATTTCACGTATAAAGCGAAGCCCAACGCCCGATTTCTCTGATAAATCCACTTGCGTCAGTCCGTACTGACGACGCATATCTTTCACATATCTTACAAGTGCTGTCATGTCTTTTATACCCTTTTGGGTGCAAAGATAGCAATTATTTCGCAAATTACATCATATCGGGTATAATTTTATTGTTTTTTCTATAATTTATACCCGTACAGGTATATTTCTTTCCACACAGCCCATGTATCTATCCTGCAAAGAAACACACTGGCAGATACTGCCAAGCGTCTTCTCCGAAACTCAAAGGAGCAGGCGCTGTAAACCAATATGGCAAGAAACAATTCACACATCATAACATCTTGCTGTTTAACACTTTACAGACAACAAAGGAAAAGGTCACGGTTTAGCTTGCAGAGGGTCACCTTTCGTGTGGTAAAAAGTGACCCTCTGCAAGCTAAACAGTGACCTTCCGCAAGATATAGCGTATAGCCACATCGGCAGTATTGGTGCTGTAGAAAAGTCTGCGGGGACATTTTTCTGCTAAATCTGTCTTGATAAAATCCGTGTTTCCCATATAATATCGCAGCAAGCCGTCACGACTTGAACAAATGATGATATCATATACAATAATGTGGAGCTGGGGAGAATCGAACTCCCGTCCACACAAGGAACCAATATGCTTTCTACATGTTTATTCCAGACTTCATTTTCGAGTGCCGGCAAGACCTGGACCACCAACCGTCACCTTAGCCTCTAAAAGCTTCATCCTTCGGCAGAGACAACCTCCGGACTATTCCCGATTTTCCTACACCGCTATACCAGACGCCTCGGAACAAGAGCTTCTGAGCGATGTCTCGTCCCGACAACTGTTGTCAGGATTAGGCCAGTAAACTACTGTACTTCGTTTAGGCAGCGAGAGCGTAACGTGTTTCGCCAGATAAATGTTCGGCAGCAGAGATTAAGGAGCCTACCACCACCGCTCCACATGCTTACACACCGCTTCAACTTGCTGTCAAATCCAGTCAGCCCCGGTGTCTGTCCCTCTCTGAATATCCGCTATCCAGAAAGAAATCCATTGTCCTGTGTGGAGTAAATGCAACGGAATCCTCGCATAAACTGCCACGCAAGAACAGGTTTTAGAATGGCCTACAGTCGCCTTTCGGGTATGTTTCCCTTTCTAATGGAATGCAAAATTACGACTTTTTCTTCAAATGAACAAATAATTTTGGCTAAATCTTACATACATGACAGATTGTAGAGTCAATGTGTAGAGTCAACCAGCAAGTGCAATATTACGAAATATTTTTGTAAAAGCATTCTGTCAAGTTAGAAGGGATTCTCATCTCATTAGCTTATTCTGCCCACATTCCATCCATAAAATAAGTTTTCACAATGTCTACAATATATCCGCAGAACCGTTACGTTTTATCAGTTGCAGTTTGTCACCTTGAAGACTCTCAGCACTCTTGTCCATTTTTTTGTACAGCCATTTTCATCGTGGTATGGAGCGCAGCCATATTGCTCCCCATGATTAATGACTCCTGATTTAAAAACGTTGTTGCACATCCAAAAATCACCCTGTTTTGTGTTGTTAATGTTATGGAATTCTACATACCCAGGCATGGACTGAAAATAACGTCTGAACTTATCAATCTTATTCGTTTTTATATCGTTGATATGTGGGGATACACAGACATAATAGTTTTCTGCTTTCGTTAGTCCATCCATCAACGATAAGATATGCGACGTAGAATAATCGTCTATGTCAAGTATGTTCGAGAAAAGATTCACTACCACATTGTTTCTTGTGATGCTGATATCATTTAGCTCAACATCATCAAGTTTCTTGCATACCGTTCTTACAGAGCATTCTTGATTAACGGCTTTACAATGAAGCGAGGCTCGTTTAATCGCCAATTCCGATGGCTCGACCAAAATGATTTGATTAATATTTTCTTTATAATATTTCTCACAGAACAGCATTGATGCCAGTCCTTGTCCACATCCCCAATCAATTATTGTCAATGGTTGGTCGAATTGCTGCGGAAAGGGCTCTGACAAAGCAGACAACATCTTAGCTTTATGCATATTACCATAGTTTCTCAGATAATTATATAACCCTTGTTCTTCTGTTATAGGATTAACGCCACGACCATTATCAATGCTATCAGAAGCATGGTTAACAGCATGTTGTCTAATTGTACCAAAGCATTTATTGCCAGAATTTATCCAATTCGCATACTCCGTACCTTCTTCTATAAGACAAGGTTCATCGGGCACAAACGGCAAAGCACATAGATCTTGACATTTCAGGCGATCTATTACTTCCTGTAATTGTTCGTATGCTTGCTCATGATTAACATTAATCTTACAGATATCCTTAACATCATTCAAGAAAGGATATTTGTTTTGCTCTACAGCTTCAAGAAATCTGTCCCTCACTATCAAAGCCTTCGTTGGATGCAATGAACCTACAACTGCACTATAGTAATTAATGAAGGTTACTAACGAGGGAATGTTACTGTCTTCTTCCTCTTTAATCGCAATGTGAAGCAAACAGCAGATCTCATCAAATTTTTCTATTAAATCATCAGCAGTACTAGGTTTCGGGTAAACAAAGGACAAGCCTGCCCGCATCCTGCTTGTTATTTCGATTCCCTTATCTGACACTAGCCTTGCGAGACAAGTCATCGCACCTTGCAAGTTAAGACGTTCTGCCAAGTCAAGCATAATCAGCAGAAACGATCTGTTTTGGGTGTTCGAGAAATCAAGCTGAGAGTAATACTTGAACTTTAATTGTACAAATTTGTCAATATCATTAGATACTTCAGACAGGGCATCATACCTTGATGAATATATATCATACAACTCATCAGAATGATTTTGAAGATAGGCTTCAAGCGATTCTACACTTGAAGCCTCTGTATACGCGTTATTGAAGAAACTCATATTATTTTTTGTCAAATATGTTTTGCTCTTTTGCCATCAGAATTTTGAATATTTTTTCGTTCTTCTTCATCTTCAAGCCTTTTGATTTTATTCCTAAAGACTTTAGAGTCGCATTCAATTCTTTGTCATCCTTATCGAAATAATCAAAAACTTCTTTTATTATGTCTTCACGACTTTCTCCAACGGTTCTTTCTTCGTTTGTGAAGTTTTCTCCTTGATTCAAGGAAAGACTTTCCTTCATCTTCTGCAATTCCACCAAATGACTATTTTCCCTCTCATATTGAGATTTTATCTCTGCGATTTCTTCTTCTTTTTCTTCATTACATTCTTGAAGAACATGGTCTGCAATTTTTTTAAACATAATTGATAAAGACGTTTGCAAAAGAGAACCAATATCAATTCTTTGATAAAATTGAGAAAAAGAAATCCACCACTCTTCGGAGCCAACCTTCGGTTTTTTTTTACCTATCACGATTGTATCCAATACGCAATAATCTGCATTCTTTGTTACGCTTGGGGTAGGTTTCTTGTTGCACCAAGAGTCTAAATAATAGAAATTTTCAGAAACCTTCTTGTTGAAGACAAACTGATATACACTTTCAATTGTGTAATAGTCCAATTGCGAGTCAAGTTGAAATTTCACATCAATTCTGTTGTCTTCTGATGTGCTATAGAAGCTGCTGAACACATTGTAGCCACGATTGTATCCAAAGCATAATGCAACTAATTGTGCACTTTTAATGCCTTCAAAATTAGAAAGAATCAATCCGTCAACTTTATCTCTTTTTGATTCAGTTCCAACTCCATAACTTGCTAATACAGCTAAGATATACGCCTTTTTATCAAGACTATCCAATTCTATCTTTCTTGTGATTTTATTTTGGAATACAATCTGACTCTCGTTTTTTGCCATCTGTTTTACATCCTCAACATTTACCAGCTTATTCAAATAAGGTAACAAACAAGCGTAGCTTTTTGATTGCGTGAACAGTCCAGAGTATTGGTCATTGGAACTTTTTCCAGCCTTAGCAAGTGCATCGGCAATCAATTTGTTAAAAACAGCAAGCGTCTCAATGTATGTCTCAGAGAAGTTCATATACTTTTCCCTTGCTAATCTCATTATAATCAGAGCACCAAGGATACGATCATACAGTTCTATTTCTTTTGTCTGGTCTTTGACATAACAATCCGCCGGTACCTTAACTTCCTTTACCGTGGCATCCTCAAAACTGCAGGCAACACCAACAATTGAATTAGGAACGAATGCCGTTCCCATTCTAATGTTAGTTAGGGTCTTGTTTTTCTGCTGTTCTTCTGTGAAATAAATTTTTTTTACGCGAGTAATAGGCAAAGAGTATTCAGATAAGTACCACGTTCCACCCGCTGGTATTAGTTCCGCTTCTTCTTCATTTGTCAAGACAATCTCTAAGCAACAGTTACATTCAATGCACCCCTTGCTTGTTGTTATAAGCAAGAAATTCTCAAATGAATTCTGGATGTCCTGTGGCTTGTTCGTAAAATACTTACTCGGCTTAAGACAAGCACAACCAAAATAGTGTGCGAGACACTCAGACTTTATAGGGAAATAGTAGGTTCTCATATTATAATGTTGTTTTATCAACTACCGAATTTAGGTTCGGCATATCGTAATTGCTAATCAGATATAAATTGCTTTTTGCTCTGGTGCAAGCAACATAATAATCATTCCATTCAATGTTAAATTGGCCAAGGATTTCATCGAACTTATGGAAATTGGGGATTATCACAGTGTCAAACTCCAGTCCTTTTGATGATTTAAAGGTCGTTATATGCACATTTTTGATGGTAGCGCAACCTTCTGGAAATCTTTCTTTGTCTTCGTAATAAAGAGAGAAATCATCAATAGTCCCTTCAAGAACACTTTCAAAAATCTGAACATCACTCTTCCATGGAACAAGAATCGCAATATTATGCGTATCAGAACGGAACGATTCTATGATTTCAATTATAGCTTCATCCTGTTTTTCATTCGTCCGGTCATATTTACTGCCATTTGAAACCATAAACACAGGCAGTTCCCCAACATTACTTGCCAAGCCATCAATAATTTCTCTTGGAATCACAGCGTTCGGAAAAGCCGCTTTCGCAAATCTCATAATCCTTTGAGTACTTCTGAAATTTTTGCTTAGTACATGTTCCACATTTTGAGGGAAGATATCTCTCAATTGCGACTGTGTGCAACTATGATCTGGATACAGAATTTGAGAATCGTCTGCACCGTACGATACTTTCGACACTATTCCATCATAATAATCTTCCTCCAAATCCTGCGCCTCGTCTATGATAATTTCCGCAAAACGAGTATGTTTAATGTTGTATTTGCTTTTTAGAGAAGTCGCAACTTTGTCTGCAGCTTTGGCATTTTTACTTTTACAACAAGCTTTCAAATATTCCTTTAATGTTGTAGTGTAAGTCAGCAACAAGCTTTCCTTAACAGGCTCACTCATATAGTTTGAGATGTGCCTCCAAAACGAGACTACCGATTTTCCCGTTCCAGGTCCACCAGACAACGCAATCTGCGCTGGGTCATCCAACGCTGCTTGTTGCGAAGTTGTTAACGCCGTTATTGGCGGCGGGTTAAAGTAGTATCCAGCCATAATATGTTTATTTTCCAGTGATAGTCTCTAATTTCAATCCACTTTCTTTCGCAGCGCGGTAATTACTGCAAGCCGTTTCCTTACTCGTGTTCGCATAGCAATATTCGCAAAGATGCGCACAAGTACCGTATTGACCGATGTCCTTGCTTATGCTACAACCACACAGTTCACGCTGTCCCTTGTCCGCATTGTCTTTCTTTTTGACAGCATAGTGCCATGCGTCAAGCATAATGGCATTTGTCGGGATTTCAGGATTTCCAAACAAACCTTTGTCAATTGTTTTCACCTCTACGCCAAGTACTTTCATCAAAGCACTGTCTTTCCAAGCGAAACGTATCATCAGATTATCATCTACACAATGATTAGGATAAATCCTAAATCTGCTGTATGCTGGCATTTCTCCACAAGTCGCCAGTTCATATCCCCATTTCTTGTTGAGTTCCGACAGTTTTCTTGCAAATTCAATCATTTCCTCCTCTGTCCACTCATGGTAGTTTATGCCGTTTCGTTCCAAGTTGATTTTCACTTTCCTATAAGAAACGATGTCAGCAAAACTAAATACAAGTTTCTCTGTATAGCCAAGCAGTCTGTCACCGATATAATCTATTTTGCAAAGCAAGTCATCTTGTGATATCCTGTCAGTAAGGATTAAGGGATCAAATCTCCAAATAACTCTTCCCACACCTAATTTCTCGACAAGATTCTTGAAAGTATTAATACGCTCATCCAATGGCGGCACGCCTTTTTCCAACCCTTCGGTCACATAATCATTCAGCGTGTACTGAATATAACACTCTATTTTTGGTGTATAAGATTTCAATTTGTCCAAATGTTGCAACAATGGTTTCGGGTTCTTAGACCAAAACACGATAAAGCGTGTGTTTTTATAAGAAATATAGCTATTTACTCCGTTGAAAGGATTGCGCCATGCAGAATATCCGACCTCCAGTCTGTGGAAAAACCAGTCGGCATAAAAAGCCGGAATGTCAGTGCTCCTACTCGCAGAAACAACCTCTGGAGCCTGAGCATCAACCCATTCCCCATTCTCACGTTGAATATGTATCTTCTTCCAAGCCATAGTGCCATGAGTTGCGCTTAAAAATACGTGAATTGTACTAAATGTACAGAATTGGATACAAAAGTACACAAAATATTTGAAATACAAGCAAATGTGTTCTTGTTTTTTTATTTTTGAAAAAAAATGAAACAGATTCTCATCTCATTACCAACCGTCTCTACAGTGCAGCCCATTCTATCTGCCATCTGCGGGCAAAAGGCAAATCTTGTCATACAAACAAGCAAACGGACAAACTGTGCGGTATACATATAAATTCTGCATCGCTTAGTTTGTGCTGTTTTTCTCCTGACCGAAAATCCAGCTGAATTTCTTTACCCACCGCCATACTGTGACCCTTGAAAGGTTTGTCATGCTCTGAATCTGCGCCTTAGACAATCCTATGCGCATGAGATAGCACACTTGTAACTGCTGCTCCGTGAAATGTCCCAACTCCTTTACTATCTGCTCTTTCAGCATAGGATACAACTCATCTACCGCCTGGTACAGTTGCTTCCACTCTGCGGAGCTCATATCCTTCTTGCCTGTGGCAGACTGGCGGATGGCATATACAATATCTTCTGCTTTCCCCTCCAATTCCGACTTATGCAGAAGGCTGAGAAATGTCTTGTTCTGCTCCATCTTGTCCGAAAGCTGCCGCTCCTTATTCTTCAGCTCCATGCTATACTCGTCCAATTCCCGATTCACACGATTCAACTCGCTTCTTGCGCTTTCAAGATCATTTCTGGATTTAGCCAGATTCTCTTCATATTCCTGCAACTCCTTCTCTTTTATCTCTATTTCGCTACGAAGATTTGCTGCCTCGCCAGAAACACGTTCCATCTCAGACACCAGACGCAGGGCTTTCTTCAAATGCCTGTTCCTTTTATATATGTATATCATAAGAATCAGACTGACAGCAAACAGGCCCGATATGAAAGACATTCCTGCCAAAAACTTATACCGCAGACTGTCCAATTTCAGTTTCTCCTCCTTTTCCTTATCCAGATGATACTGGAACTGGTTATTTACTGTTGCCATCATCTCCTGACGCTTGCCGAAGTCGATGGAATCACTGAGATGCATATAGCGGATTCCGTAACGACAGGCATTTGCGATGTCACCTCTGTCATAATATAATGCAAATAAACTTTTCGCCGCATCATATCTGTAGTTTATGGACGACACTGGAGTCAAGACCTTTTTACAATAATATATAGCTGAATCTGTCTGATTGACAGCACTGAAATAGTTCAACATCGTCATATTATACATATCGGGCCTGGTACCTACAAGCCCGGCATCCAGCAATTCATGGCATCGGTTCGCTTTCTCAATATTTCCCGATCTTGAATAATCTCTTAGCAGATAGAGCAAAGATTCTTGGTCTTTGTCATATCCTGATTTCGAGAGTTCTGTAAAGGCGTCATCTAATGCGATATTCGCCTCTTTATATTTATCATTCGCAATACAGGCAGTTCCTATATGCAACAGAGGTAATGTGATGTCCTTACCAACACGCTTGCAGACATCAAGTTCTTTCTTCGCCATAGCGAGAGCATTGGCATAGTCCTGCACATCATAGTAAAGACAATTCAGATTCGAGTAGGTATTGGCAAGCATGACAGAGTCACAGCCTTCCATTTTCATAGCCTGCTCTGTTGATTTCAGAAAATATGACAATGCTTTGGGTGTATCGTGCAAGTCGCGGTAGACACTGCCTGCATAGTAATACACCTCCTGTTTCTCCAAATCCGAACCGGCAGACTCAAAATAAGATATACACTTCTTTATGGTTATATCCGATATTGGGGCATGATAGGCTTTGTCATTCAGACGAATCTTCAGCAAGTCATATTTCATCTTTATATATTCAGACTCATCTCTTATCTGAATATCCAGCGAATCAAGCATAGCCAAAGCCATCTCCGGATTATCATTGCCGACGGCCTTTATCCGTTCCAGTTTTTTCTCCGTCTCAGAGGAACAAGAAAACAGAGCAGTTGCGCAAATTAGAATGATTATATAAACAAAAGTATGTTTCATCGTATGTTAGCATTAGATTTCACGTGCAAAGATAACTATTTTTATTGAATTTGCAAATAATTTGTGTTTCTTTGTGTTTCTCTACAGAAACAAAGTGTTATAACCATAACATAATTCCACCCTGTTCGGTATACCATCATATACCTCTGTATGTCAATAAAATAACCACTCCAAAACATAAATATCGAAACATTTAACATATTACAGAAACACAATGAAACACAAATTATTTGCATAAACTGACATTTTCATGTAACTTTGCATAAACAGACAAAGATTTCGCCTTCTGTTATACAGCTACGAAATTCTCTAAAGTCACTATCTATCGAAAACTGCAATTTGAACTCAATAGTAAAATCTATTTCATGACCTTAAATCACCATACAGATGCAAACGAAAAACTTATTAATGCTATTATTGTTCCTTGCAATGACAAGTGTCGGCATGGCGCAAGTGAGAATCTCTGTGTCAGATCTTAACGGGACAAGATGGAAAATTAGATATAATGATCCTCCCAGTGAATATGAG
>JAFTQG010000050.1 GCA_017462915.1 Prevotella sp.
CAAAATAATTCTGTAACTTTGTCCTCGGTGATCATAGCGATTATTGTTTGTAATTCTTTGTATTTGAGCACTATAAAGTTACAACAATTTTCGCTAATCACCAAATTTTCAAGCACTTATAATTCGTCGAACTCACGTTATCATAATAAAGTAATTACTTAAATCTTGTATGTATAAAGTTTGTTCTTTTTGGCTGTTTCCGCCTTGTCTCTCAGTCACATAGCCCGCTATGTTCCTTCGTTTCAAGACGAAAACATCTCAAAAATAGCTGCGCTTTATATCATACATTAATTTTGTTGACTTACTTAGTTTAATAAACTTTTGCGAAAATATTTTGGACACATTGTAGGGAATTAGTAACTTAGCATACATCATTCATATAAAAGGAGTCATAACATGAAAAAACTATTGATGATTATTGCGGTGCTGATGTGCGCCGTCACAGTAAACGCCCAGGATGTCAAGGTAGACACAGCGGCAGTATGTAATATGCAGATAGACTGTCAGAAGCAGTGCAAGAAGTCTTGTGACAAGAAGTCTGCTGATTGTCAGAAGCAGTGCAAGCAGGTTTGTGAGAAGAAGTCTGCTGATTGCCAGAAGCAGTGCAAGCAGGTTTGCGAGAAGAAGTCTGCTGATTGTCAGAAGCAATGCAAGCAGGTTTGTGAGAAAAAGTCTGCTGATTGCCAGAAGCAGTGCAAGCAGGTTTGCGAGAAGAAATCGGCCGATTGTGCAAAACAGTGCGAGAAATCTTGCGAGAACAAGTGCGTAAATGTCAAGAAATAACAGTCCACTAACAACAATCAACATTTCATTCCGATGAAGATTCTTTTGCTTGGCTCAGGAGAACTGGGTAAGGAGTTTGTTATTGCTGCAAAGCGCAAAGGCGTATATGTTGTGGCATGTGATAAGTATGACAATGCCCCTGCTATGCAGGTCGCTGACGAGCGTGAGGTGTTCTCCATGCTTGACGGCGACAAGTTGGCGGAGGTTGTCGAGAAGCATCGTCCTGATATAATAGTCCCGGAGATAGAGGCCATACGTACCGAGCGTCTCTTCAACTTTGAGAAGCAGGGCATACAGGTAGTGCCGTCGGCACGTGCCGTCAACTATACCATGAACCGTCAGGCTATCCGAGACCTTGCGGCAAAGGAGCTCGGCCTGCGCACGGCCAAGTATTTCTACGCAAAGACCTTCGAGGAGCTTGAGGCGGCAAGCCGCGAGATAGGTTTCCCGTGTGTCATCAAGCCTCTTATGTCATCCTCCGGCCACGGCCAGTCTACTGTAAAATGTGCCGAGGAACTGCGTCCTGCCTTTGATGCCGCTATGGCAGGAGCACGTGGCGATGTGCAGGAAGTCATCATAGAGGAGTTCATACATTTCACATCTGAGTTCACACTGCTCACCGTGACACAGAAAAACGGTCCTACACTCTTCTGCCCTCCGATAGGACATGTGCAGAAAGGCGGCGACTACCGTGAGTCATGGCAGCCGTATCAGATTTCAGACAAGGACCTGAAGGACGCCCAGGAGATGGCGGCAAAGGTCACTGCATCGCTCACAGGAGCAGGTATCTGGGGCGTGGAGTTCTTCCTCACCGAGACAGGTGTGGTGTTCTCAGAGCTCTCCCCACGTCCGCATGACACAGGTATGGTGACCCTTGGCCATACGACAAACCTCTCCGAGTTTGAGCTGCATCTGCGTGCCGTCCTCGGTCTCCCTATCCATGACATCAAGCTGGAACACGCCGGAGCATCGGCAGTGGTGCTTGCCGACAAGGATTATGAGCATGTACCGGAGTACAATCTCAAGGATGTCCTCTCTGAGGAGAATGCACGTATCCGCATCTTCGGCAAGCCTGAGGCGCACAAGGGCCGTCGTATGGGCGTGGTACTCACATACGGTGACCTTGAGAACGGCACGGACTGTCTGCGCGACAAGGCAAAGCGTCTCGCCGAGACAGTGCTTTAATCCTTTCTCCAAAGGCGGAAAGAAACGAGAAAAGAGCATAAAAAACGAACATTACTTATGACATTGTATCCTAAACTTATCACCGACGCCCTCGCCACCGTGACCTATGCAGGCACGAAGAAGAATCTCATTGAAAGCGAGATGCTTGTCGATGACATCCGCATAGACGGCATGAAGGTGTCGTTCACCCTCCTCTTCCCGAGAGAGACAGACCCGTTTCTCAAGTCTACGGTGAAGGCTGCCGAGGCGGCTATCCACTACCATGTAGGCAAGGAGGTGGAGGTGACGATAAAGACAGAGTACCAGACGAAGCCGTGTCCGAAGGAGGATAAGTATCTTACCGATATGAAAATCATAGCGGTAAGCTCAGGAAAAGGCGGTGTGGGCAAGTCTACCGTCTCTGTGAATATCGCTGTTGCCATGGCGCGCCTCGGATATAAGGTGGGACTGCTTGATACAGATATCTTCGGTCCTTCCATACCGAAGATGTTCGGGTGTGAGGATGCGCGCCCGTATGCAGTGGAGGTAGACGGCAGACAGCTCATAGAACCTATAGAGAAATTTGGCGTAAAGCTGCTCTCAATAGGCTTCTTCGTGTCTCCGGAGACTGCGACGCTGTGGCGTGGCGGCATGGCATGCTCGGCACTGAAGCAGCTTATCTGCGACTCAAACTGGGCGGACATAGACTATCTTATCCTCGATACTCCTCCCGGCACGAGCGATATCCATCTGTCTCTGCTGCAGATACTGAACATCACAGGTGCTGTGATTGTCTCCACTCCGCAGCAGGTGGCACTGGCAGACGCACGCAAGGGCATCGACATGTACCAGAACGACAAGGTCAATGTCCCTATCCTCGGACTTGTAGAGAATATGGCATATTTCACGCCTGCCGAACTGCCCGAGAACAAGTATTACATCTTCGGAAAGGACGGATGCAGGCATCTTGCCGAGCAGCTTGGCCTTCCGCTTCTTGCACAGATACCTATCGTGCAGAGTATCTGTGAGAAGGGCGATGACGGTGTCCCTGCGGCAATGGATGTCGCCTCACCTACAGGTCAGGCGTTCCTCGCTCTCGCACAGGGCATAGTCTCTAAGGTGCGCCTCCTTTGATAGGGACAAGGCGCGGGGACACAGACGATTATAACATAAAAAGGGTCGGCTTCATTCAAGAGGCCGGCCCTTTTGTGTTGCTGTCAGATGGCTTTTGCATTGTTGCCAGACGGCTTTTGAGTTATTTCAGACGGAGAGATGGCGTATCTCATGTTGCAGGTTATCAAGAAACCGGGCGGCGTGTGCGCCGTCCATCTGTGTATGATGAAACTGGAAGGACACAGTCAGGCGTGTCCTGAAGAGGCCTTTGCGGTATCTTCCCCATATCAGGAAGGGGTTGTTGTAGACACCGCTGTACATGCCTACGGCCATGTCTATGTCGGCGAATGCCATGCATGATGTGCCGATGACCATGCTGTCCGTGATGTCATGGCTTGTGCATGTCTCAGCCACATTCCTTGTCAGGCGCAGGTAGTCGGCGGAGAATGTCGCAAGGTCTTCTGAGAAAGGGATGTCGCACGAACTGACCTCGCCGTCTCTGTTGAGCACGATGGTGTTCACGGCGATGCTCTCGTATTGCATCAGCTTTCTGCCGACGGGCAACAGGTAGAACTCCTTTATCCGGCTTGCCGCCTTGCCTATACACCAGCACATCAGCATATTGAAGCCTGTATACATGTCTCTGTGGCTGTCGTTGTGCACCGCTTTCCTGCATAAAAGGCATGAAAGGGCGTGCCGGAAGCCGCCTTTCCTGCTGAGTCTTACGAGACGTGACACGTCAAGTGTCTTTACAAATGTCACCATTGGCATCGGAGCGTCCATCCATGCCTCAAACGCGTATGCACGGGTAGTGTCCCGGGGATTGATTTCTTTCATTGTTTTCTCTGCAAAAGTCAATGCAAACCGAACGCAATGGAGCTTGCTCCGGCGTAGCTTAACTTATGCAAAGGTAATGCTTTTTCTTGAAACTCTCGGCATGGTTATAAGTAATCTTGAAGATTTTTTGAAAAAAAACATTGTTTGCAACTGAATTGCAAAACATTTTATATAATTTTGCAACAGAAAACGGGAATATGGAGGTCACGGCGCTATACCTTCCGTCCCCGTAACGAACAGAAAAACAGTTATAAAACCAGTATTAAAACAGAAAAAAACATAGAATATCATGATTCAGGAAATACTCTCAGACTACGTGCAGTCGTTCTGGCATCTCCTTTGCGAGATGGCACCATATCTCCTTTTGGGCTTCTTCATTGCCGGGCTGTTACAGGCTTTCGTGCCGCGCAGCATGTTCTCACGTCATCTTGCCTCCAACGACTGGAAGTCGGTGGTAAAGGCGGCACTCCTTGGAATACCGCTCCCGTTGTGCTCGTGCGGCGTGATTCCCACAACGGCGGCATTACGTCGCGAGGGAGCATCGAAAGGTGCGGCAACATCATTCCTCATAGCCACTCCGCAGACAGGTGTCGACAGCATCATGGCAACATACTCCGTGCTTGGCCCGGCGTTTGCCGTCATCCGTCCTATTGCTGCCCTTGTGACATCGTTTTTCGGAGGAGCTCTTGTCAACAGGCTTGACGGTGACAGTGAGAAAAAGGGTGCTGAGGCTACAGAAGAGACACCGATGACGGAGTGTAAGGACGGTTGCTGTCACAGCCATGAGCACGACCACGACGCCTCGTTTACGTCACGCATGAAGTCTGCCCTTAACTACGGTTTCGTGGAGATGCTTCAGGACGTAGGCAAATGGCTGTTTATCGGTCTCCTCATCGCGGCCTTCATCACAGTGGCAGTGCCTACACAGTTTTTTGAGATGTTCTCGGGAAATACCCTTGTGAGCATGGCTCTTGTGCTGCTTGTGGCTATTCCTATGTATCTCTGCGCCACGGGAAGCATCCCTATCGCCGTCTCGCTGATGATGAAAGGCCTCTCTCCAGGCACAGCCCTTGTCATGCTGATGGCAGGTCCGGCAAGCAACGCCGCCTCAATCCTTGTCGTGCGCAAGATTATGGGACGCAAGACACTCTGCATATACCTCGCATCGATAATCTTCGGTTCGGTCGTCTGCGGCCTTGCTATGGACTATCTCATGCCACGCGAGTGGTTTGCGCTGTCGCCTATGGGCATGATGGCAGACGGCTGCTGTGAGGAAGGAGGCCCCGGTTTCGTGGAGATAGCTTCCGGCGTGATACTCCTTGTGCTCCTTGCCAATGCCTTCATTTTCCGTCGCGGACACAGCCATCACAGTCATGAGACAGCAGAGACGGCTGCTGTACCGCCGGTATTCAAGATAAAGGTTGACGGCATGACATGTTCACACTGCCGTGCCAGTGTGGCAGGTGCCGTGCAGGCTGTCGCCGGTGTGGAGCGTGCGGATATCATGCTTGACCGCGGCGAGGTGCATGTATGGGGCACATGTACTGCGGAATCTGTGCTGAAAGCCATTGATGCCGCAGGCTTCGAGTGCCGCCTACTGTAAGGGAGCAACCCTAACCCTAACCTTAACCCTAACATTGGCCTTGACCTTAACGGACAAAAACCGCTTAACCGCCAAACCGTACAACCGTAAAACCGCCCCTTATGCAATGAATAGAATAACGCCCTTTACAGTAACGGCCTTGCTCGTACTGCTCATGGTTTCCTGTTCCGAGAGCAGGAAACCATGGCGCATAGGTGTGTCCCAATGCAGTGAGGACATCTGGCGTCACAAGCAGAACGGCGAACTTATAATCGGCGGATATGTGGACAATGCCGTCGAACTCGAGTTTCTTTCTGCCGATGACAGTGACGAACGGCAGATAGAGCAGATAAACCATTTCATAGAAGAGAAGGTGGATCTGCTTATCGTCGCCCCGAATTCCGCTGCCAGTCTTACACCTGTAATAGACAAGGCATACGACAGTGGCATACCTGTCATCCTCTTTGACCGCCGTACGAACAGCGACAAATACACGGCTTATATCAGTGCCGACAACTATGCCATAGGCAATACCATGGGCAAGCTCATTGCCCGCGACATGAAGGGCAAGGGCACTTTGGTTGAGATTACAGGTCTTAAAGGTTCTTCGCCGGCGAAAGAAAGGCATCGCGGCTTTGCCGATGCTATTGCTGAGTATCCGCAGATAAGGCTGATTTCCTCCGAACTCGGCGACTGGACGGAGGAGAGCGGCAGCAAGGCGATGGCGGAGGTGTTGAAGCATGACAGGGATATCGACTGCATATTCGGCCATAACGACCGCCTTGCCCTTGGCGCAAGAAATGTTGCGCTGAAGCATGGACTCAGAAACATAAAATATTACGGTGTGGATGCCCTTCCTGTTCCAGGAGGCGGTATAGAGCAAGTGCAGAAGGGCGTGTTCGAGGCAACGTATATCTATCCTACACAAGGTCTTGAGGTGATGCGCCTTGCACGCAAGATTCTCAACGGAGAGAAATATGAGCGTTACAACAAGCTGCATTCTTCGGTGGTCGACAAGTCCAATGCCGACCTCCTGCTGACACAGCATCGTGAGATGGAGCGTGTCGGCAACGACATCAAGACGATACATGCCAAGGTGGATGAGTATTTCACTCAAGTCAATCTTCAGCAGAAGATAATCATCGGTTTCATCGTGGTTCTTGTCATTATCGTCACCCTGTGCGTACTGACATACCGCTTTTATATAGCCAAGGTCATGGTAAATGAAGAGGTGGCAAAGGAGGTCGTGTCGCCCATGGCAAGCATCCCCTCGCCCGAAACGTCTGGGAATGACAAGCAGGCAGTGCCGGTACCGAACACTTTCCTTGACCGTTTCCGCTCGATATTGCAGCAGAATCTTCAGGATGCCGACTTCAATGTTGAACGCATAGGCGAGGAGATGGGCATGAGCCGCGTGCAGCTCTACCGCAAGATAAAGGCCTTGACGGGCATGACTCCCGTGGAACTTCTCCGCAAGGCGCGTGTGGCGCGCGGTAAGCAGCTCCTTGAGTCAACAGACCGTTCCGTCTCGGAGATTGCCTACGATGTCGGATTCACAGCCCCTTCCTATTTCGCCAAATGCTTCAAGGACGAGTTCGGCATAAGTCCCGGGGAGTTTAGGGGAACGAATAAATAAGCTCTAAATTTAATATCGGATTGTGTTAAACGATACTATATAAGATGGCTACACTTTAATCATATTGGATTTAACACACATCGGCCATTAGTTTTCACTTCGTTTTATTTTTATCTCCGTTGTATTGCAACCATTTCGTCGAAGGCATAGCGGGCTATGTCGAGACGGGACGGGAAGCAAGGCAGCGAAGAGAAAGGCGAAACGAATGAAAAGACCGTATAACAGTAACAGAACATTACCTTATGTCGGTCTAATGACCGATTTGGGTTTAAGTGTTATCTCCATGAAATGTAGTATCGTTTAATTTTGTTTGTCTACTACTAAAATAAATTTTATTCTTGTCATTTTTTTTCCTGTTTTTATTCTTTATTGCAGAAAAAAATATTAACTTTGCGGTAGAAAGTCGTTTGGAAAACGTGCATGATTTGACAAAAAGTCGCTTGAAAAACGTGCATAAATCGGCAAAAAGTCGTTCGGAAAACGTGTAAAAATATATTAACAGATTAAGTATCAAATGTTTAGGAGGAAGATAGAAAAACAGCTTTTGGAATGGAAGAAGAATAGGGATAAGATGCCTCTAGTTATAAAGGGTTGTCGACAATGCGGAAAAACATCCTCAGTGCTTGACTTTGCATATAAGAACTACAAAAATGTAGTCTATCTTGACTTCTTTCAGAATCCCGAATACAAGACTATCTTCGATGGCTCGCTTGAGATAGATAATCTTGTGATTAACATATCGACCCTCGTGCCGTCTGCACGTTTGGTGCCTGGCGACACTTGTTTGGTATTTGATGAGATACAAGACTGTCCTCGTGCACGTACATCGTTGAAATTCTTCAAGACCGATGGTCGCTTTGATGTAATATGCACGGGCTCATTGCTCGGAGTCTGTGGATATAAGTCACAAGATGCAGATGCTGACAGATTTGCTCCTGTGCCTGTGGGATATGAAACGATAGTAGACATGTACCCTATGGACTTTGAAGAATGGCTTTGGGCAAATGGTATTCAGGAGGCTGTTATCAAGAAATTGGAAGAGTGTCTGGTATCGTTCACGCCTGTCCCAGATGTCATGCACAAGCGAATAAATCAGTTGTTGCTGCAATATGTGGTTGTCGGTGGAATGCCACGGGCTGTCACTGTATTCAAAGAAACACACAACATCCAAGAAGTGCTCAATGTGCAAAAGTCGATAATTGAGGAATATAAATCAGACATGCTGAAATATGCCCCTCAGCCCGACAAGTCGCGCATAAGGGAGTGTTTTGAATCCATTCCCAAGCAACTGAGCCGTGAAAACAAGAAATTTGCTTATGCCAAGGTCAGGGAAAATGGTCGAGGACGTGACTATCAGGGCAGTCTGAGATGGATAGAGGATGCTGGGATAATCCATAGATGCTATAATCTTGAGATTCCAGAGCTTCCGTTGGATGGCAATGCAATAGCTGAACAGTTTAAGGTCTACATGGCAGATACAGGATTGTTTGTGAGTATGTTGGAGCAAGGAACGACAGCCGATATACTTGGTGGAAATCTTTTCGGCTATAAAGGGGCAATCTTTGAGAATCTCATTGCCGACATATTTGGAAAGATGGGCCGCAAACTGTATTATTTCCGCAAGGACAGCGGTTTGGAGGTGGATTTCGTGATGCGCTATAATGGCGAATGCACACTGGTGGAGGTGAAGGCGACAAGCGGCAATGTCAAGAGTACCAAAACAATACTTGCCCATCCTGATAAATATCATGTCCATAAGGCAATTAAACTTGGAGATTATAATATAGGTATGTCGGGACCATTTATAACTTTGCCGCTGTATATGGCATTCCTTTTGAAATAAGGAAGAAAAATGCAATAGAGAAATATCCATCAAGATAATAAACAAGATAAAAAAGCAAAAAAATCGTTCATAGTCTGTAAAATATGATACATTGTAACAATATTTACAGTCTGTGAACGATTTTTTTACGATTCCATCGACAGTTTCGCTGTACCTTTACGGCAGATTATTAAACTAATAACTAAAACAAACCAAATGAAACATCTTAAAAGATTAATCGCAAGTGCGCTTATGCTTATGGCGTGTACCATAATATATGCGCAAAAGCTCGAGGTCAGCGGAACTGTGGTCGACCAGACAGGAGAGGCCATTGTCGGCGCCACGGTTATGGAGAAAGGTGTCGGTAACGGTACTGTCACGGACATTGACGGACATTTCAAGATGTCTTGCAATGAAGAGGCTGTTCTTGTCGTTTCTTACATCGGTTATGAAACACAGACAGTGAAGGCAGGCAGGGATATCAGAGTTGTCCTTGGCGAAACAGCAAGTATGCTTAATGAACTGGTCGTGACAGGCTACACTACACAGCGAAAGGCTGACTTGACAGGTGCAATATCTGTGGTCAGCGTCGACGAGCTGGCAAAGCAGAACGAGAACAACCCTATGAAGGCTCTTCAGGGACGTGTGCCGGGTATGAATATCACTGCCGATGGTTCTCCGTCAGGCTCGGCGACAGTGCGCATCCGTGGTATAGGCACTCTCAATGACAACGATCCTCTCTATATCATCGACGGCGTACCTACTAAAGCAGGTATGCACGAGCTTAATGGTAATGATATTGAGAGTCTTCAGGTATTGAAGGATGCTGCCTCGGCATCAATCTATGGCTCACGTGCCGCTAATGGAGTAATCATCATCACCACCAAAAAGGGTAAGGAAGGGAAACTGAGAGTAGACGTGGACGCTTCTGTATCAGCTTCCATGTATGCTCATAAGATGGATGTTCTCAATGCCAAGCAATACGGTCAGGTGTTGTGGCAGGCATTGCTGAATGACGGTCAAGACCCGAATTCAAACGGTCTCGGGTATAAGTTCGACTGGGGATATAACACGCAGGGCTATCCTGTGCTCAACGGCATATCCATGTCCAAGTATCTTGATGATGCAGGGACTGTTCCGGCTTCCGATACAGATTGGTTTGACGAGACGACACGCACGGGAATCGTACAGCAGTATAATGTAGCTGTAAGCAACGGTTCTCAGAAGGGAAGCTCTTATTTCTCACTCGGTTACTATAAGAACCTCGGTATCATAAAGACTTCCGACTTTGAGCGTTTCTCGGCACGCATCAATACTGATTATAAGCTGATAGGCGACAAACTTACCATCGGCGAGCATTTCACGCTGAATCGCACAAGTGAGGTGCAGGCTCCTGGAGGATTCCTCGGCAATGTACTTGAATTCAATCCTTCGCTGCCGGTCTATAATACAAAAGGTGAGTTTGCAGAGCCGGTGAAAGGCTATCCTGACCGTGAGAATCCCGTGGCGCGCCTTGACCGCAACAAGGACAACCGCTATACCTATTGGCGTATGTTCGGTGACGCGTTTGTGAACCTTAACCTCTTCAAGGGCTTTAACCTCCGTTCGACATTCGGACTGGACTATTCTCAGAAGGAGCAGCGCATATTCACCTATCCTATTCCTAACGGAACAATGGCAAACGACAAGAATGCCGTCGAAGCCAAGCAGGAGCATTGGACAAAATGGATGTGGAACGCTATCGCCACATACAACTTCTGTGTGGGCAAGCACCGCGGAGATGCAATGGCAGGTGTGGAGCTCAACAGACAGAATGATACGAATTTCTCTGCATATAAGGAAGATTTCATAATACTTAATCCTGATTACATGTGGCCGGATGCCGGTACAGGTACTGCACAGAGCTATGGCGGTGGCTCTGGTTACTCGCTTGTCTCTTATTTCGGAAAGCTGAACTATACGTATGATGATAAGTATATGGCTTCTTTCACCATTCGTCACGACGGTAGCTCACGCTTTGGAAAGAGCAACCGTTATGCAACATTCCCGTCTGCTTCTGTCGGATGGCGCATAAATCAGGAAAAGTTCTTGAAGAATGTACATTGGATAGACGATATCAAGATTCGTGCATCTTGGGGACAGACTGGTAATCAGGAAATATCCAATATAGCACGCTACACGGTATATGTAAGCAACTATGGAGTAAATGAGAGTGGCGGTCAGAGCTACGGAACATCATACGACATCGCCGGCACGAACGGCGGACAGACATTGCAGTCGGGTTTCAAGCGCAATCAGATTGGCAATGACAACATAAAATGGGAGACGACAACACAGACAAACCTCGGTCTTGATTTCTCTTTCTTCAACAGTTCATTATATGGCAGCTTAGACTGGTACTTCAAGAAGACAAAAGACATACTCGTGCAGATGGCTGGCATTGCAGCCATGGGCGAGGGTAGTACACAGTGGATAAACGCTGGTGAGATGGAAAACAGAGGTGTGGAGTTCAATATCGGCTACAGAAACAAGACAAACTTTGGCCTTAAATATGATATCACGGGAAATATCTCTACATACCGCAACAAAATCACTAAACTTCCGGAGACTGTAGCAGCGAACGGAACATTTGGAGGCAATGGTGTGAAGAGTGTCATAGGTCATCCTATGGGTGCGCAGGTCGGATATGTTGCTGACGGTATATTCAGGAGCCAAGAAGATATTGATAACCATGCCATACAGGAAGGTGCCGGACTTGGACGCATACGCTGGAAGGATATTGATAATGACGGCAAGATAACCGAGGCAGACCAGGAATGGATTTATGACCCGACGCCAGCATTTACATACGGTTTCAATATCTATCTTGAATACAAGAATTTCGACTTCACGATGTTCTGGCAGGGAGTGCAGGGTGTTGATGTCATCTCCGACCTGAAGAAGAATACCGACATCCTTACAGGCACTAATGTCACTAACCTGAACAAAGGACAGCGTCTGCTTGATGCATGGAGTCTGACAAACCAGAATTCAAATATCCCTGCATTGACGTTTAATGACAATAATAACGAGAAGCGTGTCTCGACATATTGGGTGGAGAACGGTTCCTATCTGAAGCTGCGCACAATACAGTTCGGATATAACCTGCCTAAGAGCATAGCATCGAAGCTGTATATGGAGCGTCTGCGTATGTATCTCAGTGCACAGAACCTGCTTACGATAAAAAGTGGCGACTTTACAGGAGTTGATCCGGAGAATCCTAATTTTGGATATCCTATCCCGGTAAACATCACATTCGGTATCAATGTAACATTCTAAAACAGTGAAGACAATGAAAAAGATTATATATTTGTTCCTTGCGGCAACAATGGCTTTATGCAGTGGCTGTTCTGATTTCCTTGACGACCAAGTCCCTCAGGGGACTCTGGATGACGGTCAGGTGAAGGACCCGAAATATGTTGACAACCTCGTACTATCGGCATACGCCGTATGGATTTCTGCCGAAGACATCAACTCTTCTTTCTCAATGTGGAATTTCGATGTACGCTCTGACGATGCATACAAGGGAGGAAACGGTATCGGTGACGGTGATGTATTCCATCAGCTGGAGATATCGCAGGGCATTCTTACCACAAACTGGAACATCAGTGACATGTGGCAACGTCTGTACAACTGTATCTCACGTGTGAATACGGCGATAGCCTTGCTTAACCAGACCGATGAAAGTACATATCCTCTGAAGGCGCAGCGTCTGGGTGAGATGAAGTTCTTGCGTGCTTACGGACATTTCCTGCTGAAGCGTCTTTACAAGAATATCCCGTTTGCCATGAATGAGAATCTTACTTCTGAGGAATATAACAACCTCTCCAACAGAGAGTATTCCAATGACGAGGGATGGCAGCAGATAATAAATGACCTTGAGACTGCATACAGAAACCTTCCTGTGAAGCAGAGCGAGGTGGGACGTCCGTCAAAAGCCGCAGCTGCAGCTTTCCTTACCAAGGTATACCTTTATAAGGCATATCATCAGGACAACGAGGCGACCAACGAAATCACCTCTATCTCCACCGACGACTTGAAGAAAGTCGTTGAGTACAGTGACCCGAGCATATACAGCGCGGCCGGTTTCGACCTTGAGAGCGATTTCCGCAACAACTTCCGTCCGGAGCCACAATATGAGAACGGCGTGGAGAGCATCTGGGCAATGCAGTATTCCATGAATGACGGTACGACAAACGGAAACCTGAACTGGAGCTACGGACTTATCGTGCCGAACATACCGGGTGTTACCGATGGCGGATGCGACTTCTATAAGCCGAGCCAGAACTTGGTGAATGCTTTCCGCACCAATAATGACGGACTGCCGTATCTTGACACATTCAACCAGAACGACTACGACAAGGCAAGCGACTATGCCGACCCGCGTTTGTTCCTCACTGTTGGAATACCGGGGCTGCCGTATGAGTTCAACAAGAAATACATGATGGACGAGTCAAGCACATGGAGCCGCTCAAATGGTCTCTATGGATACAATGTGACGTTGAAATATAATGTAGATCCAGACTGCGGCTATCTTATAAAAGGCTCATGGTGGGGAACTCCGATGAACCGCATAGTGTTCCGCTATGCAGACGTTATGCTTGAGCGTGCAGAGGCTCTCGCACAGCTTAATGACGGCAGACTTGATGAGGCTATAAGCATCGTGAATAAGATACGTACACGTGCAAAGCAAAGTCTCGGTTCTATCTCTGACTATGAACTCAGCTACGGTGTAAGGATGAATATCGGCATGTATTCAGGCTCATACAACCAGGCTGAGGCTCTTAAAATCGTAAAGATGGAACGCCGTCTGGAACTGGGAATGGAGAGCGAACGCTTCTTCGACCTTGTGCGTTGGGGCGAGGCAGAGAGCGTGCTCAACAAATATTATGCAGAAGAGGCTGGCAAATGTTCTATCTACAGCAGTGCACATTTTACAAAGAATAAGAATGAGTACCTTCCGATACCTTTCGCACAGATTGCGGCATCGAATGGTCACTATATACAAAACATAGGAGAATGGTAATCATGAAAAAGACTATTTCAATCATAACAGCGGCCGTACTCGCCATGATAATGATGGCGGCATGTACAGACGATAACGTATCAGATCTCAGACTGGATGGCGATTGCATGGTGACGGCATTCGTGGCAGACGAATATGAAGGTGCAATAGATGTCGCAACAAAGACTGTCAGGGTAAGAGTGCCGGAAACATACAATACGGAGTCCATGACTATAACGAAGTTGGGACTTAGTGCCGGAGCAGAGAGCAACATCAGACAGGGTGATGTGCTTAATCTCTCTTATCCACAGGTAATACATGTTGTTAATGGAGATGTTTATCAAAACTGGACTGTCACTGTCAAACGCGATGAGGCCAAGATACTTTCGTTCAAGCTCAATGACACTTATACTGGTGTCATAAACGAAGAAAGCAAGACCATAACGGTGTCTGTTCCAAATACATTGGACCTTAAAACGCTCGTGCCGACAATCACTTACAGTGAGGACGCCACTATATCACCGCTGTCAGGAGTGCCTACGGACTTCACGCAACCTGTCGAGTATACAGTGACAAACAATTCCGCAAAGAGTGTATATACCGTGACAGTGACCCCGATAGGTAAGCCCGCAGCTCTTTACGTGGGACTTGCATCCTCTATGGACCAGCTGAATATCGAGGAGCAGACCGCTTGCAGATGGATGCTTTCCAACATCCCGAACTCGCTCTATGCTTCATTTGCCGATATCAAGGCTGGCAATATCGACCTCTCGGAATGCAAGGTTATATGGTGGCACTTCCATAAGGATGGTGGAGTAGACGGTAAGGCCGCTTTCGAGAATGCCGCACCAGAGGCTGTAGATGCAGCCGTGAAGTTGAAAGATTATTATAACAATGGCGGTTCGTTCCTTTTCACACGCTATGCAACCAATATGCCGGCAGAGATAGGCGCTGTGGCAAACGATGCTTGCCCGAACAACTGCTGGGGACAGAACGAGTATGAGGCAGAGACGGCAGGCAATCCTTGGAGCTTCTTCATCACAGGACATACAAACCATGCGCTTTACCAGAACCTTGAGATGGGTACTAACCCTGAGGAGATATTCACCTGTGATGCCGGATACAGGATCACTAACAGTACAGCACAGTGGCACATCGGCAGTGACTGGGGTGGCTATCCTACTACGGAGTCATGGCGACAGCAGACTGGTGGCATAGACCTCGGATATGGCGGTGACGGCGCTATCGTAGCATGGGAGTTCCCTGCAAACGGCACACGCGGAGGCATTCTCTGCATAGGTTCAGGCTGTTACGACTGGTACAGTGTTGATGATGTTACGGAGTTCTATCACACCAACGTGGCGAAGATGACCCTCAACGCTTTCAACTATCTTATGAATAAATAACCGGAAAAAGGAATAAAACTATGAAACAGATGATATATTCATTGGCTTTGACTGCGGTATTGGCGACACCATTATACTCTTGCAGCAATAATGATGATAACATGACCGAACAGAAAGACTGGATGGGAACAACGGCTTTCTTTTCCTCCACCGACGAGCAGTTGCAGTCTACGTATTACAAACCATACAGCGGCTACGTGGGCGACCCGATGCCGTTCTATGACCCGGTGGCAAAGGATTTCAAGATACTGTATCTACAGGACTACAGACCGAACCCCGCAGGCACATACCACCCTATATGGGGCGTGAGCACTGCCGATGTGGCAAATTATACTTCCTTAGGCGAACTGATACCGTGTGGCGGGCTCGCGGAGCAGGATGCTGCCATAGGAACTGGCTCTACTGTATATAATGATGCAGACGGACTGTATTATACATTCTATACAGGAAATAAATACCAGCCTACATCCGCAGATAATGGTCAGGTGGTGATGGTTGCCACGTCAAGTGATTTCAAGACATGGACAAAGAACCGCAACTTCTACCTGAAGGGTGACGCTTATGGCTATGGGAAGAACGATTTCCGTGACCCGTTTGTTTTCAAGGGTGATGACGGCCTCTTCCACATGCTCGTATCTACGGTGAGAGGTTCAAAGGGTGTCCTTGCAGAGTTTACGTCTTCAGACCTTCTGAGCTGGAATCACGCAGGAGTATTCATGACGATGATGTGGGACCGTTTCTACGAGTGTCCTGATGTATTCAAGATGGGCGACTGGTGGTATCTCGTTTATAGTGAGATGCATGCTGCCGTGCGCCGCGTGCAGTATTTCAAGGGCAGGACGCTTGAAGAACTGAAGGCCTGCACACGCGACGATGCCGGACAGTGGCCCGATAGCCACGAGGGATTCCTCGACAGCCGTGGTTTTTATGCAGGAAAGACGGCAAGCGACGGCACTAACCGTTACATCTGGGGATGGTGTCCTACACGTGCAGGTAATGACAACACAGCCGTAGGCGCTTATCCTGCAGAGCCTGAATGGGCTGGCAACCTCGTGGTTCACCGCCTGATACAGCACGAGGACGGTACGCTTACACTTGGCGAAGTGCCGGGAATAAGCGACAAGTACTCTACAGCGGCAGACATTAAGATAATGGAAAGTCATGGCGTGACGGCAGACGGTTCCGTTTATGAGCTCTCGGGTGACGATGCCTACCTTCTGTTCTCAAGATTAGGCTATCATAACAAGATTTCCTTTACTGTCGAGACAAGCAACAACTGGGACAAGTTCGGCATATCGCTTGTACGTGGAAGCGACTCTGATAAATACTATACAATGGTCGTGAACCCTGAGAACGAGAATGCCCGCAAGGTGAACTTTGAGCAGGAAGGTAAAGAAGGAACTGGCTTTGTGGCTGGTATAGACGGATATGTATTCGACCGTCCTTCAGACAACATATATAATGTGACAATCTATACTGATAACTCCATCTGTGTGATGTATATCAATGACGTATGCTGCTACACCAACCGCATATACGGAATACAGAAGAACTGTTGGAGCATAAACAACTATGGTGGCTCTGTCAAGGTGAGCAACCTGAAAATAACACAATATTAAACTACAAATAAATAATAAGGAGTAATATCATCATGAAAAGATTTATAATTTCAGCAATCGGTCTCTTTGTTGCAATCATGGCTTCTGCAACAGATTTATGGGAAGGTTCACATGCAGTGGAGTGGGACAATACACTTAATATATCCGCTGATAAATTTGCCGACATGAAGGTCGGACAGAAGATTGTACTTGAATTCAGTGTCACAAAGGAAGACATAATAGAGCTGCACAGTGACGGCTTGATGCTTCCCGGCACACGTTACGGACATCGTCTGTACAATGACAATACCAGCGTGGAGATATTTGTCACACAGGGAATGCTTGACAAGCTAAGGGATACAGGCATGGAAGTGTGTGGAAGTGGATTTACTCTTACAAAAGCATGGTATGGCGACGGCAAGGAAGATGTCATGCAGGGAACAGTCTGGACCGGTTATTTCTGGATGGACGAGTGGACGACACTGGAATTGGCGAAGACCGCATTTGACGGTGTCGACTGGACCCGATACAAGGCTATAAGATTCTACTCGGAAGCAGGACGTACCGATTATGTCATCAATGTCAAGACCTCATGGGATGAGACAGGACATATCGCAGACGCTGCGACGATGACAATGACCGACGAGTATGCTGAGCTGAATATCGAGAATATCAATATGGACGAAAGACTTGCCTCCACTGACCGTCTCATGATACAGTGTAACAAGGAAAACGGTGCGCCGTTCAATTTCACATCCGTCACGCTTGTTGCCAAGGACGGTGGGACAACTGCTATCGGAACTGTTGTGGCAGACAAGGTTGACGGAGACTGTTGGAATCTTTCCGGCAGCAAGGTCTCTCCTCTCAGCCGTGGCATCGTTGTCAAGAACGGCAAGAAATATCTTAGGAAATAGTTTTTTTGCAACAGTTAGAATGGTATATGGTAAATGTTTGTTAGTCAGTAGGTCTTTGGTTTCTTCAAGGTAAAGAGATTGTTTTTCAAGGATAAATAAAGTGAAATAACTGGAGATAAACCTATAATGACAATAGATATATGAACAAAATAATCGTATGCCTCGTAAGTCTTTTGGCAACGGCAGGAGTACAGGCGCAGGTAAACCAGCAGATTCTCGGTGAAAGGCACGCCATGATGAGGCTTGACTCGCAGAAGAGATACCTGCTGTTGCCGGTAGAGGAGAAGGAGGAAAGTGCCCACATCAGAGTGGTGAAGGACAACAGGCTCGTGAAGACTTTCAACTGTCGTCTTGCTGTGGATAAGGTGGACTATTTCGTGCCGTATGAGGTAGGGAAGGGTGAACTCTTCGATATAACCTTCAACGGCAATACCCGTTCCACTGGCGCCATCAATGACTTCACCTGCTGGAAGAGAATGGCTTACTCGGACTCTTTCGACACGAAGAACAGGGAGAAGTTTCGCCCTATGTATCATCACACTCCTGCCTACGGATGGATGAACGACCCTAACGGATTGTTCTACAAGGATGGCACGTGGCACCTGTTCTATCAATACAATCCGTATGGCTCGCAGTGGGAGAACATGAACTGGGGACACTCGACAAGCAAGGACCTTGTCCATTGGACTGCCGAGCCGACGGCCATAGAACCTGACGCGTTGGGTGCCATATTCAGCGGCTGCTGTGTGGTAGACAAGGAGAATACTGCTGGTTTCGGCAAGGATGCCGTAGTGGCTTTCTACACCTCGGCAGGAGCACGGCAGGTGCAGTCGATGGCTTATAGCACCGACGGTGGCAAGACTTTCACAAAGTATGCGGACAATCCTGTGATAACAACCAACGTGCCTGACTTCCGCGATCCTCATGTGTTCTGGAACGAGGAGGTCGGACACTGGAACATGATACTCGCCGCCGGACAGCAGATGAGAATCTACTCGTCGTCTGATCTGAAAGAGTGGAAGCACGAGAGCGACTTCGGTGCGGAGTACGGATGCCACGGCGGTGTCTGGGAATGCCCGGACCTGATGAAGATGAAGGTGAGGGGCACGGACAAGGAAAAGTGGATGCTCGTATGCAATATCAATCCTGGCGGCCCGTTCGGAGGTTCGGCGACACAGTATTTCATAGGACAGTTTGACGGCAAGACCTTCACCTGTGAGGATGAGCCGGGTGAGACAAAGTGGATGGACTACGGTAAGGACCACTATGCCACCGTGACCTTTGACAACGCTCCTGACGGGCGTCATGTCGGTGTCGCATGGATGAGCAACTGGCAGTATGCCAATCAGGTGCCTACGAAGCAGTTTCGCTCGGCAAACTCCATCATGCGCGACTACGGCCTGTTTGAGCATGGCGGCGAGACCTATTGCAGCGTGATGCCTGCAAAGGAGATGGACTCCGTGCGCGGCGCTCGTGTGAAATCGCCTGTCGAGGCGTGCGAGATAGTCGTCACTCTGAAAGGCGATGCGCAGCTCACCCTCCGCAACGGCAAGGGAGAGAAGGCTGTGATAACCTACGATGCTGTGGAGCAGACCATCGACTTCGACCGCCGTCGCAGTGGCGATGTGTCGTTCAGCGATGCCTTCCCCTGCATAGTCACCTCGCCGACCTACGGACAGGTGAAGACCCTGCGCATATTCATCGACCGTTGCAGTGTGGAGATTTTCGACGGCGAGGGTAAGATGGCAATGACAAATCTCGTATTCCCTTCCGAGCCATACGACAGGCTCACGGTAAAGGGAAAGGCGAAAGCAACAGTTTACAGACTTAAAAAATGACAGTTATGAGCAAGACAAATAAAATGGCAATCGTTCCCGTGATGCTCTGTTTCTTCGCCATGGGATTCGTCGACCTTGTCGGCATTGCCTCCAACTATGTAAAGGAAGACCTGCAACTGAGCGATACCACTGCCAATGTGCTTCCCTCACTGGTGTTTTTCTGGTTCCTGATATTCTCCGTGCCTACGGGGATGCTCATGGACAGGATAGGCCGCAAGAATACTGTACTGCTCTCGTTGGCGGTCACGGTGGCGGCACTTCTCCTGCCGATATTTGGCGATTCGTTCCTGCTGATGCTCGTCTCGTTCTCCCTGCTCGGCATAGGCAACACGCTGATGCAGACATCGCTCAATCCGCTGGTGTCGTCGGTGATACGGGGCGGAAACCTCGCTTCGACGCTCACCTTCGGACAGTTTGTCAAGGCGATAGCCTCGTTTCTCGCGCCGTATATCGCGATGTGGGGAGCCATGGCTACAATCCCGACATTCGGACTGGGATGGCGTGTGCTCTTCCCCGTGTACATGGTGATAGGCATAGTGACCTCATTGCTTCTTGCCTCGACACCTATCGACGAGCCGGAGCTGAAGGGCAGGGCGTCGTCTGTCGGCGACTGTGTGAGACTGCTGTCACGCAATATCGTCCTGCTCTCGTTTCTCGGCATAATGTGTCATGTGGGAATAGATGTAGGAACGAACACCACGGCGCCGAAACTGCTGATGGAGCGTGTCGGGATGTCGCTCAATGACGCCGCCTTCGCGACATCGCTGTACTTCATTTTCCGTACCGTAGGCAGTCTCACAGGTTCGTTTTTCCTGCGCATAGTGAGCAGCAGGGTGTTCTTCATCGTCAGTGTCGTCATGATGGCATTGTCCATGTTGGGGCTTGCCGTGGGAGACTCGAAGGCCGTTCTCTACATTGCCATCGCCCTTGTGGGTTACGGCAACTCAAATATCTTCTCGCTCATCTTCTCGCAGGCCCTGCTCTCTGACGAGCAGAGGCAGAACGAAATCAGCGGTCTGATGATTATGGGACTCTTCGGAGGCACGGTGTTCCCGTTGCTCATGGGTCTCGCCGGCGACGCCGTAGGGCAGGTGGGAGCCGTGGCGGTGATGGCGATAGGAGTAGCTTATCTTTTTACTTATATACCTAAAATCAAGAAAAACTGAAAGACTATGGAAGAGAAAAGAATAATAGTAGGTCTGGGCGAGGCGCTTTGGGACTGCCTCCCGGAGGGCCGCAAGTTGGGCGGTGCACCTGCAAATTTCGCTTATCACGCATCGCAGTTCGGCTATGACGCATACGCGGTGAGTGCTGTGGGCACTGACGCGCTGGGCAGGGAGACGCTTGCCGAGTTTGATGCCAAGGGACTGAAGTATGAGATGCCGCAGGTAGAGTATCCGACAGGCACCGTGCAGGTCGCTCTCGACGAGTCCGGTGTGCCGGCATACGACATCAAGGAGGGCGTGGCATGGGACAATATCCCGTTTACTCCACGCCTTGAGGATATGGCGCGGAGGTGCCGTGCCGTATGCTTCGGTTCGCTGGCACAACGCAATGAGGCTTCCCGGCAGACGATATACAGGTTTCTTGACGCCACGCCGAAGGATTGCCTGCGTATCTTCGACATCAACCTGCGGCAGAACTTCTACTCGAAGGATGTCATCCGAGAGTCGCTGATGCGTTGCAATGTGCTGAAGATAAACGACGAGGAACTTGTCCTGATAGGCAGGATGTTCGGGTATCCGGGACTTGATTTCGAGAACAAGTGCTGGCTTATCCTCGGCAAGTATGACCTCGATATGCTGGTGCTCACCTGCGGAGTGAACGGCAGTTATGTCTTCTCGCGCGGCGCGATGTCGTATCTCGAGACTCCGAAGGTCACGGTTGCCGACACGGTAGGTGCAGGCGACTCGTTCACAGGGGCGTTTGTCAGCTCGATACTCTCGGGCAAGTCGGTCCCTGACGCCCACCGTATAGCGGTCAATGTCAGTGCCTTTGTCTGCACACAGAACGGCGCGATGCCTGAATTGCCGGAGGATTTGAAGAAATGAAGTATATATGATATATAGGTATTAGTACAGAAATCAGGATAACATTATCTGAAAAATGCCTCGGCAGGATACCTGGGAAAGCCTTGACGTTTCATGCGGAGACGGCTGTGGCGAGTGACCGGAGACGGTATCCTGCGAGGAGTCTCTTTGAGCGGCGGGCTCTCTTCCCGTTATTCCCGACGGCACATTGCCGTGGAGGAATGACGGGCGGAGAGTCTGCCGCGTTCTTTCTCTTGTCCGTATGCTGTATCCGGCTTGGATGGTATAGCTGGTTGATGACAAACAGGCGATGTGCCGAGGAAAGCGGCAGGCTTGTCATTTCCTGCAGATACTGCTTGCGGAAGTGTCTGTCGTCCCTTCATGTCCTCTGAAAGAAGATGGAATAAAGCCCGTCTGGCGCTTGAAGAATTTCACGAAGTAAGACGGGTCTTCAAAGCCAAGATAGTCGGCAATCTCCTTCATCATCATATTGGAAAAGCGTACAAGCCTTTTCGCTTCCAGTGTGATGCGGTCGTTGATGAACGACAGAGGTGTCTTCCCTGAACTCTCTATGACGCTGTTGCTGAGGGTCTTTGCCGAGACGTTCAGCCTGTCGGCGTAGTCCTGCACGGTATGCAGATGCCTGTAGTTCAATTCCAGAGATTTACGGAACTGCATGAAGAGGCGATGTGCGGATTTCCTCTCGATGACAGGAATGTCTGTCTCCTTGCAGCAATGACGATGTATAAGGATAAGGAATATCTTGGTGAGCGAGCGCAACATGTCTCCATGCCCGATGCGATTGTCATCGGCCAGCTCCTCCTCCAGCTTGTGCAGCACAGACAGAAGGCGTTGTGCCGTATCCTCGTTGACAGTGCAGCAGGGCTGTAAATTGAAGGCGTTGAAGAGGTTGTACTTGATGTATACATCCTCGTCCGTATGCTCCTCTTTCAGGAAATCAGTGCACAACCTTATCTGTATGCCTTTATGCGCCATGGCATTGTCAAAGAAATGAACCTGCCCCGGCGAAAGGAAGAAAAGCGTATTGTCGGCTATCGGATACTCATTGAAGTCCACGGTATGTGTGCCGCCGCCTTCACGGAACCATAGTATCTCGTAGTATGTGTGCACATGCGGCGAGTCGTTGTCCATGCTGTCGTGCAGGAATGTCTCAGGCATATAGTCGATGCTGAGCGCCATCCCGTCGGGAGCGCTGCACACCATGCTGTATATTGTATCCAGTTTCGGCTGTTCCATATTCTTGATTGGTTTTGTTGGTTTTGTCAGTAGAGCAAGCCGGCAAAATTAATGTGTATTTTGACGTTTGCTTCATTATATATGGTATCGTTTGATTTTGCAGGCTTGCTTATATCCGCAAAGTTACACTTCCTCAGCAGATTATGCGCGGTAAAAAACGGAAGAGGAATGGTAAATTCGGGAAAATTACAGACAATTAACATTTCATTTCCAGGATTTACCATTTATTTTCCGAAATGGGCAAGGCATTTTCCGACTTTTATCAATATCTTTGCAAAAGATAAAGCGACGCCTCTGCAATTTCAAACATGTTTGATTGCATTCGGCTTGCATTATCCTTGAAATAGGGTAACAACATTATAAATAAACTAAAAACATCAAGACATCATGACAACAAAGTACACAGGAACAAAGACCGAGAAGAATCTGGAAGCTGCTTTCGCAGGAGAAAGCCAGGCACGCAACAAGTATACTTATTTCGCGTCAAAGGCGAAGAAGGAGGGATTCGAGCAGATAGCCGCCCTGTTCCAGCAGACGGCAGACAACGAGAAGGAACATGCGAAGATATGGTTCAAGGAACTGAACGGCATCGGAGACACTGCGTCAAACCTCGCCGCAGCGGCAGAAGGCGAGAACTATGAATGGACAGACATGTATGACGGCTTCGCGAAAACCGCGGAAGAAGAAGGTTTCCACGAACTGGCGGCGAAGTTCAGACTCGTGGCGGCAATAGAGAAAAGACACGAGGAGCGCTATCGCTCACTGCTGAATAACATTGAAATGGCGCAGGTGTTCGCACGCAGCGAGGTTAAAGTCTGGGAATGCCGCAACTGCGGACATATCGTGGTCGGCGAGAAAGCTCCGGAAGTATGCCCTGTATGCGACCATCCGCAGGCTTATTTCGAGATTCATGTGGACAATTTCTAAGGAAGGACTGTGAGCCGCAGGTTACGGCCTTCCGGCAATCTCCCGGTAAATTCATGCCGGAAGGCTGGGATGCCATGCGGAAACACATATCAAAAATAATCATTTATTTACTAATCTAATCAGAAAGGAGAACTTATCATGAGAAGCATCACGACATTCGACCTGCAGTATGCTCACCGTTTCTATGGCTTCAAGGGCGAAGCGCAATACCTGCATGGACATACAGGAGTATTGACCATCGAGGTGGAGGATACTGTCAATGAGGGGGTTAACATGGTCTACCCGTGTAACGAAATACAGAAGACGGCGTGGGACGTGCTGAAGAACTTTGACCATGCGCTGATTCTTCGTCAGGACGACCCGCTCCTGCCGGCCATCCTTGATGTTTATGAGAAGCAGGGCATAAGGAACGGCCACCCGCAGAATACGATGAAGGGTGCCGCCTTCAAGACGGAGCTTGCACAGGCTTACCCGGACTGCCGCCTCGTGGTAACCAAGGAGACCATGACCGTTGAGGGTATGATAAAGATCGTCTATGACCTTCTTAAAGACAAACTCAACATAGCGAAACTGACATTCACCAGCGGCGTAAACGCTGCCTGTCAGGAGTACAGTGCCCATAAGGACATAGAACGCTGCCCGCTTTGCGGCATAACGCTTGATGAAGACGGTGTGTGCCCTAAATGCGGATACAGGAAGAAATGAACTGAAAGATGATGGAAGTCCCCGGCCGGATGAACGGCTGGGGACTTCTTCGTGTTTCCTGTATATGCCGTAATGCTGTGACGTGATTGCGGAGAACCGGCCTCCTGCCCGCTGTGGCTCCCGGACCCCTTGCCCGTGATGTGCCGCATGAACATGACGGACAGATACATGACATAGGACGTATGTATTATGTGATTGGAACTTATATGTTATGTAATAGGGATTTGTATGTTATGTGATAGGGACTTATGTATGATATGTCCTGTACTTATATATAATATAATAATGTGTAAGGCTCTTCCTGCTGTCGTCACATACGCTCTGGGATAATGATTGGCGACGGAAACGGACACCATTCCCTTTCCTTTGATGGAAGACGCAATGTCATTGCGACACGGATGTCGCGGAGAAATTGGATTGCTGACGTTGCGAAAGGTGACCCTTTATCTGATAAAGGGTCACCTTTCATATTGTCAACCGTGACCCTTCGCACGGTAAAGGGTCACCCCTTGCATCGTGCCTCCCAGCTGCCGGACTTCCTCGCCGTGTCATCGTCACCGTACAACCTTATAACCGCCTGACCTTACAACCGTCTAACCGTCTAACCGCTCCCTGCTGCCGGGATTCCCAGCCGTGCCCTTTGCCTGCTTACAGGCTGTACGGAGGCTTCCTGAAGGAAAATTATCCGTGCTTTACAGCGCCGATATGGTCTTGTGAAAGTGTGTGGAGCACCATCTTTTGTGCTAAATTATACTCCTAAAAGTTATATTAAGTTAAATAATAATCTTCCTCTTATGATATGGATATATATAATTATGTTATTTTATGGAAAATATGTAACTTTGCACCTCGAATCGGCTTTATTGGAGTCGGTGTATAGCTATGTATATAAGTAAATACAATAATATATAAATCAAAAAAAACAAAAAATTATGCCTACAATTCAGCAATTAGTTAGAAAAGGCAGAAAGGTGCTCGTAGACAAGAGCAAGTCTCCAGCGCTGGAGGCGTGCCCACAGCGCCGCGGCGTATGTGTGCGTGTCTACACAACAACACCTAAGAAGCCTAATTCGGCAATGCGTAAGGTTGCCCGTGTTCGTTTGACAAACCAGAAGGAGGTCAACTCCTACATCCCAGGAGAGGGACACAACCTCCAGGAGCACTCTATCGTGCTCGTCCGCGGCGGTCGTGTGAAGGACCTTCCGGGTGTACGTTACCACATCGTGCGCGGTACGCTTGATACAGCAGGCGTGGCAAACCGCACACAGCGCCGCTCAAAGTACGGTGCAAAGCGTCCTAAGGCTAAGAAGTAATCAGGTTACCGATATAGCACAAGACATCAATAAGGAAAAGAAAAAAGATTACAAAACGTTTTGCTGGAGACTATAAAATGAAGGTTGAGTAAATGTCCGGGAGAGGACGTTGAAGAACAAGAAGAACAGCCCCACGCAAGATTAATCGACAAACAAAAATGAGAAAAGCAAAACCAAAGAAGCGCGTGATCCTTCCGGATCCAGTGTACAATGACCAGAAAGTGTCAAAGTTCGTGAACCACCTCATGTATGACGGCAAGAAGAACCTCTCTTACGAGATCTTCTACAACGCCCTCAAGACTGTAGGCGAGAAGATGCAGAACGAAGAGAAGTCGGCTCTCGAGATATGGAAGCAGGCTCTCGACAACGTAACTCCTCACGTAGAGGTGAAGAGCCGCCGTATCGGTGGCGCCACTTTCCAGGTTCCTACAGAAATCCGTCCTGACCGTCGCGAGTCTGTATCCATGAAGAATATGATTGCCTTCGCACGCAAGCGTGGCGGCAAGGGTATGGCAGACAAGCTCGCTGCAGAGATCATGGACGCATACAACAACCAGGGCGGCGCCTTCAAGCGTAAGGAGGATATGCATCGTATGGCCGAGGCTAACCGTGCATTCGCTCATTTCAGTTTCTAATATCTAAGGAGGAAAAAGAAAAATGGCAAAACACGATTTGCATTTTACCCGTAACATCGGCATCATGGCCCACATCGATGCCGGTAAGACAACGACATCAGAGCGTATCCTTTTCTATACAGGTAAGACTCACAAGATCGGCGAGACACACGACGGCAGTGCTACCATGGACTGGATGGCACAGGAGCAGGAGCGTGGTATCACCATCACATCAGCTGCTACAACATGTTTCTGGAACTACCAGAACAAGCAGTACAAGATCAACCTCATCGACACTCCGGGACACGTTGACTTTACCGCCGAGGTGGAGCGTTCACTCCGTGTTCTCGACGGTGCAGTCGCTACATACTGTGCAGTAGGCGGCGTGGAGCCACAGTCTGAGACTGTATGGCGCCAGGCCGACAAGTACAATGTGCCACGTATCGGATATGTCAACAAGATGGACCGTTCAGGTGCCAACTACTATGACGTAGTGAAGCAGATGAAGGAAGTCCTCGGTGCCAACCCTGTCAGCCTCTGCTGCCCTATCGGTGCAGAAGAGAACTTCAAGGGTCTCGTTGACCTCGTCAAGATGAAGGCTATCTTCTGGCATGACGAGACAATGGGTGCAGACTATGATATAGAGGACATCCCTGCAGATATGGTTGACGAGTGCAACGAATGGCGTGACAAGCTCCTTGAGTCAGCAGCTGAGTTTGACGAGGCTCTCATGGAGAAGTATTTCGAAGATCCTTCCACTATCACAGAGGAAGAGATTCTCGCCGCTATCCGTAAGGGTACTCTCGCGCTCCAGTGCGTTCCTATGCTCTGTGGCTCTTCATTCAAGAACAAGGGCGTGCAGACAATGCTCGACTATGTATGTGCTCTCCTCCCTTCACCAGTGGATACAGAGAACATCGTAGGTACAAACCCTGACACAGAGGAAGAGGAAGACCGCAAGCCTTCTGAGACAGAACCGACATCGGCTCTTGCATTCAAGATCGCTACAGACCCTTATGTAGGCCGTCTCGTGTTCTTCCGCGTCTACTCAGGCGTTGTCGCAGCAGGCTCATACGTATACAACCCACGTTCCGGAAAGAAGGAGCGCGTAAGCCGCCTCTTCCAGATGCACTCCAACAAGCAGAACCCTGTAGAGGAGATTGCAGCAGGTGATATCGGCTCAGGCGTAGGCTTCAAGGATATCCGTACAGGTGATACCCTCTGTGACGAGGAACACCCAATCGTACTGGAGTCCATGACATTCCCTGACACCGTTATCTCTATCGCCGTTGAACCAAAGTCTCAGGCTGACATCGCCAAGCTCGACAACGGTCTCGCCAAGCTTGCCGAGGAGGACCCTACATTCACCGTACGTACAGACGAGCAGTCTGGTCAGACTGTCATCTCCGGTATGGGTGAGCTTCACCTCGACATCATCATCGACCGTCTGAAGCGTGAGTTCAAGGTAGAGTGTAACCAGGGCAAGCCACAGGTTAACTACAAGGAGGCAATCACACGCGAGGTTAACCTCCGTGAGGTTTACAAGAAGCAGTCCGGTGGCCGTGGTAAGTTCGCTGACATCATCGTCAACATCGGTCCTAAGGATGAGGACTACACAGAGGGCGATCTGCAGTTCATCAACGAGGTCAAGGGCGGTAACGTGCCTAAGGAGTTCATACCTTCTGTACAGAAGGGCTTCGAGGACTGCCTCAAGGCTGGTGTCCTCGGCGGCTTCCCTGTAACAGGTATCAAGGTTACCCTCATCGACGGTAGCTTCCACCCAGTCGACTCTGACCAGTTGTCATTCGAGCTCGCAGCACGCAACGCCTTCAAGAACGCATGTCCTAAGGCAGGTCCTTGCCTCATGGAGCCTATCATGAAGGTAGAGGTCGTTACTCCTGAGGAGAACATGGGTGACGTCATCGGCGACCTTAACAAGCGCCGTGGCATGGTACAGGGTAGGGAGGAGGCCCGTAGCGGTGCACGCATCGTGAAGGCAATGGTTCCGCTGGCAGAGATGTTCGGCTATGTGACAGCTCTCCGTACCATCACTTCCGGCCGTGCTACTTCTTCTATGGAGTATGACCACCACGAGCCTGTATCAAGCTCTATCGCAAAGACTATCCTCGAAGAGTGCAACGGTCGTGCCGACCTCGTTTAATGACGGCGGCATAAACGGCAAAGCTATAATGTGAAAAGGGATTCCGTGAGCAAATGACTCTTTACGGAATACCCTTTCACTCCTATCAATATTATAACTATTAAAACAAGAACAATGAGTCAGAAAATCCGTATCAAGCTGAAGAGCTACGACCACATGCTCGTAGACAAGTCAGCAGAGAAGATCGTCAAGGCCGTTAAGGCTACAGGCGCTGTTGTCAGTGGTCCTATTCCACTCCCTACACACAAGCGCATCTTCACCGTGAACCGTTCAACATTCGTCAACAAGAAGGCTCGTGAGCAGTTCCAGCTCTCAGACTACAAGCGTCTTATCGACATCTACAGCTCAACAGCAAAGACTGTAGACGCTCTGATGAAGCTTGAGCTCCCTTCAGGTGTTGAGGTGGAAATCAAGGTGTAGTGTCAGGGCTATCGCAAGGATAGCCGGACAGATACATTATAGAATAAAGGCTGAGAACCGTTGCGGTTCCCAGCCTTTTGTCGTCTTTGGCAGTTGCATGTTTGTTGTTGCCGACGGTCTGCCGTATTGTTTTTGTTTGTGGCCTAATATGCAGAAAGTAAGGCCTAATATGCAGAAAGTAGGGTATAATATGCAGAGAGTAGGGGCTAATATGCAAAAAGTTTACACCATTTCCTGCCTACCATTTTACAATTAGGCCAAAAAGTAGGATGAAAACGGTGCTCATCTGCCATTTAGGATATATTACTATCGGTTGCTGTCTGTATCTTTACCAATCGTCTGAAATGCCCTTGGAATCGCGTTATAACCTCCTCTGGCAACCCTTCCGACGGCGCAAGCCATGTGAAGCAGCGTATCAGAGACAGCGTATCAAGACGTTTCCTTATGGCTTGCAGCTCGCTCTCACTCTTGTCGCTGTAGTAATGGCGTAGCAGAGAGTCCCATAACGGTGCGGCATACTTGTCGGGAAAGCCGATGAAACGTTGGATGTCGATGAGCCCGGAGGTCATCAAGGCGTGGACATGGGCGATGTCTATGAGCGGGTTGCCATAGCCCATCTCGCTCATGTCTATAAGAAACATCCTGTCATCCTCTATCATTATGTTTCCGGGATGCAGGTCGCCGTGAATCAGACAGTCACCTTGCGGTATGGTGTCGAGTATCCTTTCCAGAGCGTCCGTGCCGTCTTTCCCGAACAGCGGGGTGACGCGTCTGATGGCCTCCGCCTCTGATTCGTGGGCGTTAGGGACAGCGGCATCTTCAGTGACGGTCGTGGAATGCAACCGTCTGTAGAGCTCTGCAAGACTTACGGCGTAGTCTTCAAGCCGCTCAGGGTGGGCGGTTATGGCCTGACTTAGCGTCATGCCGTTGCACAGTCCGTAGACTATACCATGCTGTCCGCTCTGCGTCTCTATTACTTCGTGTGGCTGTGGGGTAGGCATACCGAGGGCATAAGCCTTGCGTGCCATGTCGTATTCATGCGTGACGACGTCACGAGCAATGCCTTGACGGAATACTTTCACCGCCAAGGCATCACTATATCTATAGACCGTTGACATCCCGCCGTAGCCTATAGCCTGTAGCTGTGTAATGTCTATTGTCTGCATTCGCCTGCTGATATACCGGCTTACGCCAGTGATTACATCTGAGTTATGAGTTGTGAGTTATGTGGTATGACCTGTTGATGTGCTGTTTTCTGCCAGTAATTACATCAGCTTTTTCAGGTTAATCATCTCGATAGCAGAAATCATGGCGTCTGCTCCCTTGTTTCCGGCCTTTGTTCCGGCACGCTCGATGGCCTGCTCTATGCTGTCGGTGGTAAGTATGCCGTTGAGTACAGGCACACCGCTCTTCATCGCAGCCGTGGCGATTCCCTTTGCCGATTCGTTGGCAACCATGTCAAAATGAGGGGTTGCGCCGCGGATAACTGCACCGAGACACACTACGGCATCATACTTGCCGCTCTCCGCCATCTGCTGTGCCATCATCGGAATCTCGAAAGCTCCAGGCACCAAAGCGAGGGTGAGGTCGTCTGTGTTGCCGCCGTGGCGCACGAAACAGTCCTCTGCACCGGAGATGAGGTGAGAGACAATGAAGTCATTGAAACGGGAGGCGATAATGCCAATCTTCTGGCCCTGTGCGACCAGCTGTCCTTCTAATCTTTTCATAATGTATTTATTTCTTTTTTGGATTCTTTACATGCAGGAGATGTCCCATCTTTGCAAACTTCGTATACATGTAGAACTCGTCCTTCTCATTACACGTCATCTCTATCGGTTCGCGTCCCACGACCTTCAGACCGAAGGCGTCAAGGCCGGAAATCTTCAGCGGATTGTTGGTCATAAGGATAAGCTCGTGTATGCCGAGGTCGGCGAGTATGCTTGCTCCCGTGCCGTATTCGCGGAGGTCAGCGGCAAAGCCGAGCGCGATATTCGCCTCTACAGTATCCATTCCTTGGTCTTGCAGCTTGTATGCCTTCAGTTTGTTCAGCAGACCTATGCCGCGTCCTTCCTGACGGAGGTACAGCAATACGCCGCGTCCGCGCTCCTCTATGCGTCGCATGGCCTCCGCCAACTGCTCGCCGCAGTCACAGCGGAGACTGCCGAAAGCGTCACCTGTGAGGCACTCTGAGTGCACGCGGCAGAGCACAGGCTCTGGAGTTGTCACATCGCCCTTGACAAGAGCCACATGATGCTCTCCCGTCACCTTGTTTGAGTAACCGTAAGCGCGGAATGTGCCGTACTTCGTCGGCAGTTCGGCGTCAGTCACCCTCTCTATGAGTTTCTCTGTACGGCGTCGGTATTCCACGAGAGACTTCACGGTGATGCACACCAGCTTATGCTCGCGGGCCAACTGTTTCAGTTCGGTGGTACGCATCATTGTGCCGTCCTCACGCATAATCTCGCAACAGAGACCGGCCTCCTCCAGACCGGCAAGGCGGCAGAGATCGACGGTCGCTTCGGTATGTCCCGTGCGCACCAGCACGCCGCCTTCACGCGCCTGCAGAGGGAACATGTGTCCCGGGCGACGGAAGTCCGTTGGCTTTGTGTTGGGGTCTGCCACGGCGCGGGCCGTTATGCCACGCTCCACAGCACTGATGCCCGTCGATGTCGTGATATGGTCTACGGATACGGTGAATGCCGTCTGATGATTGTCACCGTTGTGAGTAACCATCTGCGGGAGGTTGAGCCGCTCGCAAAGCCTCTTGCTCATAGGCATACAGATAAGTCCCTTGGCAAGCGAAGCCATAAGGTTCACGTTCTCCGTGGTGGCAAACTGCGCCGCGCAGATAAGGTCTCCCTCGTTCTCGCGGTCAGGGTCGTCTATGACAAGGACACACTGTCCCTGGCGTATGGCGTCGAGGGCTTCCTCGACGGTGTTGAATTCGAAGTCTTTCATTGCATCATGAAGTTACGATAGAGCTCGATTCTTGTGTCATCGCTGTCGGACGGCACGTTCATCAGACGCTCTACATATTTCGCTATAATATCATTCTCAAGATTGACGAGGTCGCCGACACGTGCCTCGTGTAGTGTCGTGGCAGTCTGTGTGTGAGGGATAAGCGAGACGGCAAAGGCATTCCGCTCCACCTTTGCCACGGTAAGGCTGACACCCTGTATCGTTATGCTGCCTTTCTCGACAATATACCGCATGATGTCGTCACGGCATTCTATCCACATCCACAGCGCATTGTCGTCTATATAGAGACGTGCGACACGTCCGGTGCCGTCGATATGTCCCGAGACGATATGTCCTCCGAGCGGCTTTTGCAGGGTCAGCGCACGCTCAAGGTTGACACGGCTTCCGGATTTCAGTTGGCTGAGCGACGTGCGGCTTACGGTCTCCGGCATCACATCGGCGGTGAAGACACCGCTGTCAATCCCCGTAACGGTAAGGCAGACGCCGTTTGTGGCGATGCTGTCGCCCACGACTGTCCCCTCAAGGGCTGTCGTTGCCTCTATCTCCAGCGTGAAACTCTTCGCTCCACGGCGTAGGGCGCGTACGGTACCTATGTCTTCTGTTATTCCGGTGAACATTTTGGTTGTTTAGTGGTTTGGTCGTTTGGTTGTTTAGTGGTTTGGTCGTTTGGTTGTTTCGGTTAGACGGTTGCGCGGTTAGGCGGTTGTTTCTGTTATGCGGTTGTGAGGTTTTTCGGTCAGGCGGTTATGGGGTTGTGCGGTTATGCAATCATTTATCCTCTCAATCCGCTTACCATAATGTCGTTGCCTATCTGCTCGACAGACACATCCTTCAGCTGGACAGCGTCGGCCATGAGACCGAATCCCTTGCCCTCCACTGGCGATAAGGCCTCGCTGCCGCCAATGATTTTCGGTGCGATGAATGCCGTAACCTCATCCACGAGCCCTTCGCAGAACAGCGATTCGTTGAGTATTCCTCCGCCTTCCACGAGGATGGAGTCGATATTCTCCTTTCCTGCACGCTCCATTATCTCACGGGCAGAACCGCAGTGCCATACCTGTGCTCCAGCCTCGACGAGAGCCTCCTCTTTCTTCTTGTCAGTATCGGTGGAGGCAGCGATTACCAGCGGAATGTCGTGCGCTGTACGTGCCAGCTGCGAGTCAAGCGGGATACGCAGATGTCTGTCGGCAATTATGCGTATCGGCTGGCGTATATCGTCGGCAGGGACGACATCCTCCGGCAACCGCACGTTGAGCATCGGATCATCGGCAAGCACTGTCCCGATGCCGCACATGATAGCCTTGTGACGGCGGCGCATGAGGTGTACACGCTGGCGGGACTCAGGAGACGACACCCATTTGCTGTCGCCCGTACGGGACGCTATCTTGCCGTCCAGCGTCATCGCCCATTTCGCGGTCACCCACGGCATACGTGTCGTTATGAATTTCTGGAAGATACGGTTCTGATACAGCAGTTCCTTGTAAAGCGGCAGGTCAGGAGAGAGGCAGTCCACCTCTATGCCGGCCTCCTGCAACAGTCTTACACCCTTGCCTGCGACAAGCGGATTAGGGTCAGGGAGACCCATGACGACGCGCCTGATGCCGTGCTCTATGATGGCCTCCGTGCAAGGCGGCTGATGTCCATGGTGGCAGCAAGGCTCGAGAGTGACGTATATCGTTGCGCCACGACAGTCTATACCGCGGCTGTCGGCATCGCGGAACGCGTTTCTCTCGGCGTGCAAGTCTCCGTAGCGCGCGTGCCATCCCTCGGCAATCACCTCACCGTCACACACGATGACAGCCCCCACCAACGGATTTGGGCTTACCCATCCCTCGCCACGTCGGGCGAGAGTCATGGCGTGCTGCATGAGAGTAATGTCTTCCTGTGTCATAAGTGTTGTCCCAAAAGTATTGCGGCTGCGCTTGGGATACATGTCTGGAAAACCTGCCGAAGCCGTTTCCTCGTATCCCGTAGTCTACTGCGTCCGCTTAAATCCCTACAAAGATACATGTTTTCTCCGATATGACCAAATTTTTTATAGAAAGTTATGTATACGGACAGAGTACGGGGGCTTGCCTATTGCTGATATGCAGGAACGTGGTGTATTGCGTCATCATGCCATGCGGAGTGTGACTCTTCGCATGGCAAAGCGTCACGGTTGACACGATGAAAGGTGGCGTTTCGCTTTGTGAAACGTCACCTTTCATCGTGTTTTATATAAGCGTGATACACAGTGATATACAGCGGCCTCCGTGGACGATGCCAGTCGAGATGGCAGTCGTTGGCATTTATATATAATAATGTACACGCGTACAATATTATAATTATATAGGGACTGGTGTGCATGTATGTTGTTTGCCCCTAAACAGGTGTCATTTCGTTGTCTCATGGAAGGGCGAAGCGTTGCTTGCAGCCTGCCTGTTTCTCCGGCATGAAAAAATATCAGAAAATATTTGCATAAAACAAAAATATTTCGTATCTTTGCATCATAAAAGGTGTGGATTGCGCTGGCTTATGCTATCAACCCGCTGGAAATGAACGCCTTAGGACTTTTGAAAATAAGTCCTTTTGGTGGTTCTGTTTCTGCGTGTATATACACCTTGTCGGAGAAAACAACTGAAAAGTTGGATATTAAAAACGAAAAAAATACACATTATTATTAAATTTTAAATTGAAATGCCAGGATTAATTGGAAGAAAAATCGGAATGACATCCGTTTTCAGTGCCGACGGTAAGAATGTACCGTGCACTGTTATCGAAGCTGGTCCTTGTGTTGTCACTCAGGTGAAGACTGTCGAGAAAGATGGCTACCAGGCTGTACAGCTTGGCTTTGCGGAGGCTAAGGAGTCCCGTACAAGCAAGCCTATGATGGGCGTCTTCAAGAAGGCTGGTACAACACCGAAGAAGCACTTGGCCGAGTTCAAATTTGAAGAGGATTACAATCTCGGAGACACAATCACTGTTGAGCTGTTCAACGACGCCTCTTTCGTAGACGTTGTAGGCACATCAAAGGGTAAAGGTTTCCAGGGCGTTGTGAAGCGCCACGGTTTCGGCGGTGTAGGTCAGGCTACACACGGTCAGGACGACCGTCTCCGCAAGCCAGGTTCAATCGGTGCCTGCTCTTACCCTGCAAAGGTGTTCAAGGGTATGCGAATGGGCGGCCACATGGGCAACGAGCGTGTGACAACCCAGAACCTCAGAGTGTTAAAGGTAATACCGGAGCAGAACCTTATCATTGTCAAGGGCTCTGTAGCTGGTTATAATGGTTCAACAGTCTTAATTCAGAAATAATGGAAGTTAACGTATTAGATATAAAAGGTCAGGAGACCGGAAGAAAGGTTACGTTAAACGAATCTATCTTCGGAATTGAGCCAAACGATCATGTTCTTTACCTTGATGTCAAGCAGTATCTCGGCAATCAGCGTCAGGGAACAGCGAAGGCAAAGGAGCGTTCAGAGCTCTCTGGCTCAACACGCAAGCTCGGACGTCAGAAGGGTGGCGGCGGCGCACGTCGCGGTGACATCAACTCGCCGGTACTTGTAGGCGGTGCACGCGTCTTCGGTCCTCGTCCACGCGACTACCGCACAAAGCTCAACCTCAAGACAAAAATTCTTGCACGCAAGAGCGCACTCTCATACAAGGCACAGGAGAACGCCATCGTCGTTGTCGAGGACTTCAACATCGAGACTCCTAAGACAAAGGACATGCTGGCAATCGCAAAGAACCTCGGCGTAGAGGGAAAGAAGATACTCTTCGTCCTGCCTGCCGAGAACAAGAACATCTACCTCTCTGCACGCAACGTACAGAAGATGAAGGTGCAGGCTGCGGCAAACATCCACGCTTACGGCATCCTCAACGCTGATGTCCTCGTGGTAGCCGAGTCATCCTTCGCGACAATCGACAATATCTTGAACAAGTAAAGTAAAGGAGACACTAAAGTATGGCATTCATTATTAAACCACTGGTCACCGAGAAGATGACCAAGATTTCTGAGAAAAAGCCTAACCGCTACGGTTTCATTGTGCGTCCTGAGGCTAACAAGCTTGAGATAAAGAAGGAGGTCGAGACACTGTACAATGTCACAGTAGAGGATGTGAACACAATGCGCTATGCAGGCAAGCGTTCCGCACGCTATACCCGCGCAGGTCTCGTAAAGGGCCAGAAGAACGCATTCAAGAAGGCTATCGTCACTCTCAAGGAGGGCGAGACTATTGATTTTTATAGCAATATCTAAATAAAATGGCAGTACGTAAATTAAAACCAGTTACTCCTGGTCAAAGACACAAGGTTATTGGCACGTTCGAGGATATTACTGCATCCGTGCCAGAGAAGTCTCTCGTTTACGGTAAGCGTAGCACCGGCGGTCGAAACAACACCGGTAAGATGACAGTCCGCTACATGGGCGGCGGTCACAAGCGGAAGTATCGTATCATCGACTTCAAGCGAGAGAAAGATGGTGTTCCAGCAGTGGTAAAGTCTATCGAGTACGATCCAAACCGCTCGGCTCGCATAGCACTTCTCTACTATGCTGATGGTGAAAAACGTTACATTATCGCTCCTAACGGACTTCAGGTCGGCACGACCCTGATGTCAGGCGCGGAAGCTGCTCCTGAGGTTGGAAACACTCTCCCTCTGGCCAACATACCAGTAGGTACAGTGATTCACAACATCGAGCTCCGCCCGGGACAGGGTGCCCTGCTCGTCCGTTCGGCTGGTAACTTTGCTCAGTTGACATCCCGTGAGGGTCGTTACTGTGTTATCAAGCTCCCTTCTGGAGAGACACGCCAGATACTCTCTGCGTGCAAGGCTACAGTAGGTTCTGTGGGCAACTCTGACCACGCTCTCGAGCAGTCAGGAAAGGCAGGCCGCTCACGCTGGCTCGGCCGTCGTCCTCACAACCGCGGTGTTGTCATGAACCCTGTTGATCACCCGATGGGTGGTGGCGAGGGACGCCAGTCAGGTGGCCATCCACGCTCACGCAAGGGTCTCTATGCTAAGGGCTTGAAGACACGTGCACCTAAGAAGCTTTCCAACAAGTACATCATTGAGAGAGCTAACAAGAAGTAATTAATTAGCAAACTGAGTAAATTATGAGTCGTTCATTAAAAAAAGGTCCATACATCAACGTTTCTCTTGAGAAGAAGATTCTCGCCATGAATGAGAGCGGCAAGAAGAATGTTGTCAAGACTTGGGCTAGAGCCTCGATGATCTCACCTGATTTCGTGGGTCATACAGTGGCTGTTCATAACGGTAACAAATTTATCCCTGTTTACATCACCGAGAATATGGTAGGCCACAAGCTTGGTGAGTTTGCGCCAACACGCCGCTTCGGCGGTCACGCAGGCAACCGCAAGTAAGCAGGCATGACAATCCAAAACCATAAGAAACAAAATGGGAGCAAGAAAACATAACGCTGCTAAAGCAAGAAAAGAAGCCCAGAAGAATTTGTACTTTGCAAAGCTCAACGGCTGTCCTTCTTCACCACGCAAGATGCGCTACGTCGTTGACATGGTGCGTGGCATGGAGGTGAACCGTGCGCTCGGCGTGCTGAGATTCTCCAAGAAGGCGGCATCTGCCGACGTCGAGAAGCTTCTCCGTTCCGCTATTGCAAACTGGGAGATAAAGAATGATCGTAAGGCTGAAGAGGGAGAACTCTACATCTCCAGGATCTTCGTTGATGAAGGTGTCACAATGAAGCGCATGCGCCCAGCACCACAGGGCCGCGGCTACCGTATCCGCAAACGCTCCAACCACGTGACACTGTTCGTAGATGCAAAAACTAATGACAATTAATTAAGTATGGGACAGAAAGTTAATCCAATCGCTAACCGCCTCGGCATCGTCCGTGGATGGGATTCAAATTGGTTCGGTGGCAAGAACTTCGGAGACAACCTCGTGGAGGACAGGAAGATCCGCAAGTATCTTAACGAGCGTCTCGCAAAGGCCAGCGTCTCTCGCATCATCATCGAGCGTACATTGAAGTTCGTCACCATCACTATTTGCACAGCCCGTCCGGGTATTGTCATTGGTAAGGGTGGCCAGGATGTCGACAAGTTGAAGGAAGAGCTCAAGAAGCTTTACGACAAGGACATCCAGATCAACATCTTCGAAGTCAAGAAGCCAGACCTTGACGCGACAATCGTGGCAAACAACCTCGCTCGCCAGATAGAGGGCAAGGTAGCATACCGCCGCGCCATCAAGATGGCTATCGCCAACGCCATGCGCGCAGGAGCAGAAGGCATCAAGGTCCAGATCTGCGGACGTCTCAACGGTGCTGAAATGGCACGCAAGGAGATGCTCAAGGAAGGACGTACTCCACTCCACACATTCCGCGCAGACATAGACTACTGTCAGGCAGAGGCACTCACCAAGGTGGGTATTCTCGGCATCAAGGTATGGATCTGCCGTGGCGAGGTCTATTGCAAGAAGGACGTTACCGTCAACTTCACACAGGAGAAGCAGAGCAACGGCCGTTCCAACAGTCCACGCTCAGGCAGAGGCGGTAACCGCAAGAGAAACAATAACCGTTAAAAGTAGAGTCTACCATGTTACAGCCAAAAAGAGTAAAATACAGAAGACCGCAAGACGGTCGTGGCAATAAGGGCAACGCTCACCGCGGCACTCAGCTCGCTTTCGGTTCCTTCGGCATCAAGACCCTTGAGCCAAAATGGATCGACAGCCGCCAGATAGAGGCAGCCCGTGTGGCGATAAACCGTTATATGAACCGTGAAGGCCAGGTATGGATCCGCATCTTCCCAGACAAACCTATCACACGCAAGCCGGCCGACGTCCGAATGGGTAAAGGTAAGGGTGACGTGGCAGGATGGGTTGCTCCGGTGACACCGGGCCGTATCCTCTTCGAGGTAGAAGGCGTGCCTTTCGCAGTGGCAAAGGAAGCACTCCGCCTCGGAGCACAGAAGTTGCCAGTAAAGTGTAAGTTTATTATCCGTCGTGACTACGACAAGAACGCATAATTATGAAGATAAAAGAAATCAATGAACTCGAGACCAAGGAATTGGTCGAGAAGCTCGAGACAGCAGAGGCTGCTCTTCAGCAGATGAAGCTCAACCACGCTATCACTCAACTCGAGAATCCATCTCAGATTAAGGGCGCTCGTCGTGACATAGCACGCATGAAGACAGTACTCCGTCAAAGGGAACTTAACAAATAACAATTATCCACGATGGAAACAAGAAATTTAAGAAAGACAAGACAGGGTGTTGTTATCAGCGACAAGATGGAGAAGTCCATTGTCGTTGCTGCTAAGTTCAAGGAGAAGCATCCTATATACGGTAAATTTGTCCAGAAGACAAAGAAATACCATGCACACGATGAGAACAACGAGGCTCATGTGGGCGATACAGTGCTAATCATGGAGACACGTCCTCTCAGCAAGACAAAGCGCTGGAGATTAGTTTCAATAACTGAAAAAGCTAAGTAAATATGATACAGGCAGAATCAAGACTTACAGTATGTGATAACAGCGGTGCACGCGAGGCTCTCTGCATCCGTGTCCTTGGTGGTACCAGGCGCCGTTACGCAAGCGTGGGTGACGTCATCGTCGTAGCTGTCAAGAACGTCATCCCATCAAGTGATTTGAAGAAAGGTGCAGTATCAAAGGCTTTGATCGTACGCACAAAGAAGGAGATTCGCCGTGCAGATGGCTCGTACATCCGTTTCGATGACAACGCATGCGTACTGCTCAACAACGCTGGCGAGCTCCGCGGCAGCCGTATCTTCGGCCCTGTAGCCCGTGAGCTCCGTGCGGTGAATATGAAGGTCGTTTCTCTGGCACCTGAGGTTCTCTAATAATTAAAAGTTACAGGAAAATGACAAAGTTACATATAAGAAAAGACGATAATGTCATCGTTCTTGCCGGCAAGGACAAGGGCAAGAAAGGCAAGGTCCTCAAGGTTCTCGTGGCAGAGCAGCGCGCCATCGTAGAAGGCGTGAACATGGTCAAGAAGAGCCAGAAGCCAAGTGCAAAGAACCCTCAGGGCGGCATCGTCGAGCAGGAAGCTCCTATTCATATCTCAAATCTGAGTCTCATCGATCCGAAGAGCGGCAAGGCTACACGCGTCTCCATCAAGCATGAAGGCAAGAACGTCATCCGCATCGCTAAAAAGTCAGGGGAGGAAATCAAGTAATGGATACAGCACAGTTAAAGAAGGTTTATGCTGAGACAATCGCTCCAGCACTCCAGAAGCAGTTCAACTACTCTTCGTCAATGGAGATTCCTCAGTTGACAAAGATTGTAGTAAACCAGGGACTTGGTGACGCAACCCAGGACAAGAAGCTCATCGAGGTGGCAATCAACGAGATAACAACCATCACAGGACAGAAGGCAGTCGCTACATATTCAAAGAAGGATATCGCGAACTTCAAGCTCCGTAAGAAGATGCCTATCGGCGTCATGGTCACTCTCCGCCGTGAGCGCATGTACGAGTTCCTCGAGAAGCTCGTGCGCATAGCACTCCCTCGTATCCGCGACTTCAAGGGTATCGAGTCAAAGCTCGACGGACGCGGCAACTACACGCTGGGTATCCAGGAGCAGATCATCTTCCCTGAAATCAATATTGACAATGTTGACCGCATCCAGGGTATGAACATCACATTCGTCACCACAGCAAAGACTGACGAAGAGGGATACGCACTCCTGAAGGCATTCGGTCTCCCATTCAAGAACGCTAAAAACGATTAAGAGATATGGCAAAAGAATCAATGAAGGCACGTGAGGTAAAGCGTGCTCGTCTGGTAGCTCGCTACGCGGAGAAGCGTGCAGCACTCAAGAAGATCATCGCTACCACTGATGATCTCGCAGAGGCATACGAAGCTGCCCGCAAGCTCCAGAGCATACCAAAGAACGCCAACCCTATTCGACTCCACAACCGTTGCAAGATCACCGGCCGTCCGAAGGGTTATATCCGCCAGTTCGGCATTTCCCGTATCCAGTTCCGTGAGATGGCTTCTGCAGGTCTCATCCCTGGCGTGAAGAAGGCAAGCTGGTAATATATCGTACATACAGAAAAGTCACGCCTCTCCTCCATCAGTGACGGAGGGCGGACTTGCTTCCTCCTTCCGGCAGAAGCCATGCCGCGACTGCCGGAAAGGATAAAATTTAATATTGTCGGGAAAGTCCCGATCAATTAAACCTTTCACCATTTTAATATTGTCGGGGCAGTCCCGATTAATTAAACTTCATTTTTATCATGACAGATCCAATAGCAGATTATCTGACAAGACTCAGAAACGCAATCATGGCTCATCACCGTGTCGTTGAGGTGCCTGCGTCAAATCTGAAGAAAGAGATCACAAAGATTCTCTTCGAGAAGGGCTACATCCTCAACTACAAGTTCGTGGAGGACGGTCCTCAGGGCTCCATCAAAGTCGCTTTGAAATGGAATCCTACAACAAAGGCAAACGCAATCAAGTGCCTTAAGCGTGTCTCTACACCAGGTCTCCGTAAGTACACAGGTTACAAGGACATGCCACGAGTTATTAACGGACTGGGTATCGCAATCCTGTCCACATCCAAGGGCGTCATGACAGACAAAGAGGCTGCCGAGCTCAAGATTGGCGGCGAGGTTCTTTGCTATGTCTATTAATTAAGGAGGAACAGCAATGTCAAGAATAGGTAAATTGCCAATAGCTATCCCTGCCGGCGTAACTGTAACCCTTAATGACGGTGTCGTAACTGTCAAGGGCCCGAAGGGAGAAATGTCACAGAAGGTTGACTCATCCATAATCGTTAAGGTAGAGGACGGCCACATCACTTTCACAGTAGACGAGAACAGCCCGGTAAACTACAAGCAGCGCAACGCTTTCCACGGCCTGTACCGTTCACTTGTCAACAACATGGTCGTAGGTGTAAGCGAAGGCTACAAGAAGACTCTTGAGCTCGTCGGTGTCGGCTACCGTGTATCCAACCAGGGTAACCTCATCGAGTTCGCGCTCGGCTACACTCACCCTATCTTCCTCCAGCTCCCTGCTGAGGTTAAGGTAGAGACAAAGTCTGAGCGTAACCAGAACCCTCTCATCATGATTGAAAGCTGCGACAAGGCACTTCTCGGCCTTATCTGCGCAAAGATTCGCTCATTCCGTAAGCCAGAGCCTTACAAGGGTAAGGGTATTCTCTTCCAGGGTGAGGTTATCCGTCGCAAGTCTGGCAAGAGTGCTTCGGCTAAGTAATAATCATTAAACATTAACGATTATGACAACAAAGAAAGTAGAAAGACGAATCAAAATCAAATATAGAATTCGCAAGAATGTAAGCGGTACAGCAGAGCGTCCACGTCTCAGCGTCTTCCGCAGCAACAAGCAGATCTATGCACAGGTGATCAACGACCTCACAGGCTGCACTCTTGCTTCGGCTTCTTCCCTCGGACTCGAGACTATGCCTAAGAAGGAGCAGGCTGCAAAGGTCGGCGCACTCGTGGCAGAGAAGGCCAAGGCCGCAGGCATCACATCGGTAGTTTTCGACCGTAACGGATATCTTTACCACGGTCGCGTAAAGGAGCTCGCTGATGCAGCTCGTAATGGTGGACTTAATTTCTAATGAACAATTATGGCAATTGATAAAGTAAAAGTAAGTGGCGAGTCAGAGCTCAAGGACAAGCTCGTAGCCATTAACCGTGTTACTAAGGTAACAAAAGGTGGTAGAACCTTCACATTCGCTGCCATCGTTGTTGTGGGTGACGGTAAGGGCCAGATAGGCTGCGGTCTCGGTAAGGCCGGTGAAGTTACCGCTGCCATCACAAAGGGTACAGAGGCCGCAAAGAAGAACCTCGTAAAGGTTCCTGTAATCAACGGTACCATTCCACATGAGATAGAAGTGCGCTTCGGCGGCGCCCAGGTGTTCCTGAAGCCGGCAGCAGCCGGTACAGGTCTTGTGGCCGGTGGTGCCATGCGTCCTGTTCTCGAGAGCGCAGGTGTGACAGATGTCCTCGCAAAGTCAAAGGGCAGCTCAAACCCTCACAACCTCGTGAAGGCTACAATCAAGGCTCTCAGCCTTATGCGTGATGCCCGCACAATCGCAAGCGAGCGTGGAATCAGTATTGAAAAAGTATTTAAGGGATAAGGAGGATAATTATGGCAACAATAAAGATCAAACAGACTAAAAGTAGAATCGGCGCTCCTATAGACCAGAAGCGCACACTGCAGGCCCTTGGTCTTCACAAAATCTCTCAGGTTGTAGAGCGTGAGGATACTCCTGTTCTCCGTGGCATGATTCGTAAGGTTCACCATCTGGTAACCGTTGTTGAATAATTAATGTAATTATCTTTTAAATAGACACGATTATGAAATTAAATAATTTGACCCCAGCTGCAGGCTCTACTCATTCACGTCGTCGTATCGGTCGTGGTCCAGGTTCAGGCCTCGGCGGTACATCTACTCGTGGCCACAAGGGTGCTAAGTCTCGCTCAGGTTACAAGCGCAAGATCGGTTTTGAGGGTGGTCAGATGCCTCTGCAGCGTCGTCTGCCTAAGTTCGGCTTCAAGAACATCAACCACAAGGAATATCTTGCAGTCAATCTCTCTACCATACAGAAGATTGCAGAGAAGCAGAACGTTTCTAAGATCGGCATTGACGAGCTCGTTGCAGCCGGCCTGACTAACGGTAAGGAACTTGTCAAGATTCTTGGCATGGGTCAGCTTACTGTAAAGGTCGATGTGGAGGCTCATGCATTCTCGAAGACTGCAGAAGAGGCTATCAAGGCACAAGGTGGTAACACAACAATTATTGAATAATGAAAAAAATCATTGAGACACTGAAGAACTGTTGGAAGATTGAGGATCTGCGTCAGCGGCTCCTCATCGTCCTGCTGTTCACCGCAATATATCGTTTTGGGTCGTTCATAGTGCTTCCGGGCATTAACCCTGGACAGCTTGAGAAGCTCCAGTCACAGACAAGCGGTGGACTTATGTCGCTTCTTGACATGTTCTCTGGTGGTGCATTTTCCAATGCGTCAATCTTTGCGCTTGGTATTATGCCGTATATCTCAGCCTCAATCGTAATGCAGCTTCTCGCAGTCGCTGTGCCTTATTTCCAGAAGATGCAGCGTGAAGGTGAGAGTGGCCGTAAGAAAATCAGTTGGTATACTCGTGTCCTCACGGTTGCCATACTTCTGTTCCAGGCTCCTTGCTACCTCGTGAACATAAGGACACAGGCAGGAGAAGCACTGGCGTCAGGAATCTCCTGGCAGGTGTTCATGATTCCTGCTACGATTATCCTTGCAGCAGGTTCCATGTTCATCCTTTGGCTCGGTGAGCGTATTACCGACAAAGGCATAGGCAATGGCGTGTCCATTATCATCATGCTCGGTATCATCGCCCGTCTGCCACAGGCTTTTGTACAGGAAATCACCTCTCGTTTTACAGCCATCTCAGGAGGCGGTATCGTGATGCTTATAGTCGAGATTCTCATACTGTATGCTGTAGTTTGCGCCGCAATAGTCCTCACACAGGCTACCCGTCAGATACCTGTACAGTACGCCAAGCGTGTGGAAGGTCGCGGCACAGCACGCCAGATTGGCGGCGCACGTCAGTATATCCCTCTGAAGCTTTTCGCTGCCAACGTGATGCCTATCATCTTTGCCCAGGCATTGATGTTTATCCCGCTTACAGTGGTGGGCTTCACGGCAGACGGCGCTTCGGCAGGCCTTCGACAGCTTATGGATAACGGAAGTTTCCTCTATAACCTCATCTATGTAGTTCTCATTATCGCGTTCACATATTTCTATACAGCCATCACACTCAATCCTACACAGATGGCAGAGGATATGAAGCGCAACAATGGATTCATACCAGGCGTGAAGCCGGGTCATGATACAGCAGAGTACATAGATACCGTTATATCACGTATAACACTTCCGGGCTCTATCTTCATTGCATTCATTGCTGTCATGCCAGCCCTTGCAGGACTTCTTAATGTGCAGCAGGCATTCGCACAGTTCTTCGGTGGAACATCACTCTTGATTCTTGTCGGCGTTGTCATCGACACACTCCAGCAGATAGAGTCACATTTGATGATGCGTCACTATGACGGACTGCTGAAGAGCGGACGTACACGAAACGGTGGCGTTGCTGCATATTAATCTGAGATATGAGGATATTTCTCAAGACTGAGGAAGAAATACAACTTATGCGAGAGGCTAACCAACTCGTTGGTCAGACCCTCGCGGAGTTGTTCCGCCATATAAAGCCGGGAATCACGACGCTTCAGCTGGACAGAATCGCGGAGGAGTATATCAGGGACCACGGGGCAATACCGACATTCCTGAATTATCCTAATCCCTATGGCCAGCCTTTCCCAGCCTCTATATGCACATCAGTCAACGACTGCGTGGTGCATGGGGTGCCGTCAGAGAAACAGACTCTGAAAGATGGAGATATCGTCTCCATCGATTGCGGAACGCTTCTCAACGGCTTCTGCGGTGACTCAGCCTATACATTCTGTGTCGGAGAAGTGTCGGAAGAAATACGGAAACTTCTGCGCACGACGAAAGACTCCTTGTATAAGGCCATTGAAACCGCAACAGCAGGAAAGAAGGTCGGAGACATCGGATATGCTGTCCAGAGCCATTGTGAGGCGGAAGGCTACGGAGTAGTAAGAGAACTGACAGGACACGGCATAGGAAAGGATATGCATGAGGATCCGCCAGTCCCTAACTATGGCAGGCGTGGCAATGGCGCAACTCTGAAAAACGGGATGTGCATAGCCATCGAGCCGATGATTACAATGGGCGACAACAGGATAGGACTGATGCCCGACAAATGGAGTATAGTGACGCTTGACCATAAACCCGCTGCTCATTTTGAGCACACGATTGTGGTGCGCCACGGCAAGTCTGAGATATTATCATCATTTGAAGAAATAGAACGTTTAGAAGGCGAAATTTACTGATATGGCAAAACAATCGGCTATCGAGCAGGACGGCAGAATCATAGAGTCGCTGTCAAATGCAATGTTCCGTGTGGAACTTGAGAATGGTGTGGAAATCATCGCACACATCTCTGGCAAGATGAGAATGCATTACATAAAGATTCTTCCAGGAGATAAGGTGAAGGTGGAGATGTCCCCGTATGACCTTACTAAGGGAAGGATATCATTCAGATATAAATAAAGGAACCTCAAATAAATTAGAGAAATGAAGACAAGAGCATCTTTGAAGAAGCGTACTCCTGACTGCAAGATCGTACGTCGTAAGGGCCGTCTTTTTGTAATCAACAAGAAGAACCCTAAGTTCAAGACTCGTCAGGGTTAAAGGTTTTAATGTACGTTAAAATCAAGACGTAGAAGTTAAAAAACTTTGGATATAACACTCTGAAAATTCAGAATTGCAAAAGTTTTTTGTAACTTTGCAATTCGGATTTTCGGGTATATACCCATTATGTCTATTATTTATTCATTTTATAACAAACAATGGCAATAAGAATTGTTGGAGTAGATTTGCCCCAGAACAAGCGTGGCGAAATCGCATTGACCTATATCTATGGTATAGGCCGAAGTAGTTCAGCAAAGATATTGGATAAAGCAGGTGTCAGCCGTGACCTTAAGGTTAACGAGTGGTCAGACGACGATGCAGCTAAGATCCGTGAAATTATCGGCGCTGAATTCAAGGTGGAAGGTGATCTCCTTTCAGAGATCCAGTTGAATATCAAGCGACTGATGGATATTGGTTGCTATCGTGGTGTCCGTCACCGTAACGGTCTCCCGGTTCGTGGACAGAGCACAAAGAACAATGCTCGTACACGTAAGGGTAAGAAGAAGACTGTTGCTAACAAGAAGAAGGCCACTAAGTAATAACGCTTAAAAGATTGTAAAGTCATGGCAAAGAAAACAGCAACAAAGAAAAGAAACGTGCGCATTGACGCTGTAGGTCAGCTTCACGTACATAGCTCTTTCAACAATATTATCGTCTCTCTTACAAACGGCGAGGGTCAGGTCATCTCTTGGTCTTCAGCAGGTAAGATGGGTTTCCGCGGCTCAAAGAAGAACACTCCTTATGCAGCCCAGATGGCAGCAGAGGATTGTGCGAAGGTCGCTTATGACCTCGGTCTACGTAAGGTGAAGGCTTTCGTCAAGGGTCCAGGCAACGGTCGTGAGTCTGCTATCCGCGCTTGCCACTCTTGTGGCATTGCAGTGACAGAGATTGTTGACGTTACTCCACTTCCACATAACGGATGCCGCCCTCCAAAGCGTCGTCGCGTATAATCCGAATTATTTTCACATATTATTTATATAAATAGCAATTATGGCTAGATATACAGGTCCGAAATCAAGAATTGACCGTCGATTCGGTGAAGCAATCCTCGGCTCAGAGAAAGTTTTGTCCAAGAGAAACTTCGCTCCTGGACAGCATGGCAACAACCGTCGTCGCAAGATGTCTGAGTATGGTGTCATGTTGGCAGAGAAGCAAAAGGCCAAGTACACATACGGTGTGCTCGAGCGCCAGTTCCGTAACTTGTTCGAGAAGGCCGCCAAGGCTGACGGCATCACCGGTGAGGTTCTCCTCCAGCTCCTTGAGAGCCGTCTTGACAATGTTGTCTATCGTCTCGGCATCGCTCCTACACGTCGTGCAGCACGTCAGCTCGTAGGTCACAAGCACATCACAGTTGACGGTTCTGTCGTGAACATTCCGTCTTTCTCCGTAAAGGCAGGCATGGTGATTGGCGTACGTGAGAAGTCAAAGTCTCTCGAGGTTATCGAGGATTCTCTCGCTGGCCGCAACCACAGCCAGTTCCCTTGGATAGAGTGGGATCAGCAGACAAAGTCCGGCAAGTTCCTCCACCGTCCAGACCGTGCAGACATTCCTGAGAACATCAAGGAGCAGTTAATCGTTGAGTTGTACTCTAAATAATCATTAAATTAATGGCGATATTAGCATTTCAAAAACCCGATAAAGTTGTAATGCTGGAGGCCAATGACAAAGTCGGCAAGTTCGAATTTCGTCCTCTTGAGCCAGGCTTTGGTGTTACCATCGGTAACTCATTGCGCCGCATTCTCCTTTCATCGCTTGATGGCTATGCTATCAATACCATCAAGATTGATGGTGTGGAACACGAGTTCTCTTCTGTTCCAGGCGTAAAGGAAGATGTCACCAACATTATCTTGAATCTCAAGCAGGTCAGATTCAAGCAAATAGTAGATGAATTCGAGAATGAGAAAGTCTCTATCACAGTTGAGAACACAACAGAGTTCAAGGCTGGCGATATAGACAAGTATCTGACTGGATTTGAAGTGTTAAATCCTGATTTGGTGATTTGTCATTTGGATGCGAAAGCATCAATGCAGATTGATATCACAATCAATAAGGGACGTGGCTATGTCCCTGCTGACGAGAACCGTCAGTTCTGTACAGATGTCAATGTGCTCCCAATCGATTCTATCTACACCCCAATCCGTAACGTACGCTACAGTGTCGAGCCTTACCGCGTAGAGCAGAAGACTGACTACGACAAGCTCGTCATAGAAGTGTCTACGGACGGCTCCATACACCCGAAAGATGCTCTTAAAGAGGCGGCAAAGATTCTGATTCATCATTTTCTCCTCTTCTCCGACGAGAAGATCACTCTGGAGAACCCAGAGATGGAGGGTAATGAAGAGTTCGATGAGGAAGTCCTCCACATGCGCCAGCTCCTGAAGACACGTCTTGTTGACATGAACCTCTCCGTTCGTGCCCTCAACTGTCTTAAGGCTGCTGATGTGGAAACCCTCGGCGACCTTGTTCAGTTCAATAAGACCGACCTCCTCAAGTTCCGCAACTTCGGTAAGAAATCGCTTTCAGAGCTTGATGATTTGCTCGAGAGTCTGAATCTGTCGTTTGGAACCGATATTACAAAATACAAACTTAATCAGGACTAATGTCCCGCTTATGATTCCCGTTGCCTCGCCACATCCGTGTGCAAGGTAGGGGAATAAGCAGACATTTGCCGACTGGTTAAAAAGAAAACAAACAAAATGAGACACAATAAGAAATTCAATCATCTCAGTCGTACTGCATCTCATCGTTCCGCTATGCTTGCAAATATGGCGATTTCGTTGATCATGCACAAAAGAATCACTACGACTGTAGCAAAGGCTAAGGCCCTCAAGAAATATGTTGAGCCACTCGTGACACGCTCAAAGGAAGATACAACAAACTCACGTCGTGTTGTCTTCTCATACCTTCAGAACAAGTACGCTGTCACAGAGCTCTTCAAGGTAGTCGCACCAAAGGTCGGTGACCGTCCAGGCGGATACACACGTATCATCAAGCTTGGTGTCCGTCAGGGAGATGCCGCTTCTATCTGCTTTATCGAGCTTGTCGATTTCGACGAGAACATGGCAAAGGCTCCAAAGGCTGCTAAGAAGACTCGCCGTGCAGGCAAGAAAGCAGCTCCAAAGGCTGAGACAGCAGAGACTGTAGAGGCTCCAGTAGAGGAGACAACAGCAGAGACAACTGAGGCTTAATCCTTACAAGTCAAAGAAACAAAAAAGCTTTCGGCCTAACCTATGGCAGAGGTGATGCAACCTGTATTGTCAGAAAGTGATATATATTACTCAAGACACCACCGTACATCACATGAATTCAGCTACGTTAGGTTCGTCCGATAAAACAAATTTAATAAAATCAAGAAACAATGGATTTGATTAAAGTTGCTGAAGAAGCATTTGCAACCGGCAAGCAGTTCCCGGAATTCAGAGCAGGTGATACTGTTACTGTCGCTTACAAAATTATCGAGGGTTCAAAGGAGCGTATCCAGCTCTACCGTGGCGTAGTCATCAAGATCTCCGGCCATGGCGAGAAGAAGCGTTTCACAGTACGCAAGATGTCAGGAACAGTTGGTGTAGAGCGTATCTTCCCAATCGAGTCACCGAACATCGATTCTATCGAGGTCAACAAGCGTGGTAAGGTTCGCCGTGCTAAGCTGTACTACCTCCGTGCTCTTACAGGTAAGAAGGCACGTATCAAGGAAAAGCGTACCATCGTTAAGGATTAATATTTCTTATCTCAATAAAATATCCGGCAATCGTTATTCGATTGCCGGATATTTTTGTTTGTGGGCTATTTGGATGGTAAGGTAAGGCTAATCTTGTAGCAATAGAGAATTCTTAAGTTAAAAGGGGATAAGAATTGTAGGCCTAATTGTGGATAAGCATCTTCTGCCTAACAATAAAGGACAGCCGTTCTTGTTGGGAAGAAAGGGGCTTGCCCCCTATTAAAATCAAAAGGAGTGAGGCTTTCAGCATGTTTAGCGGACAGTAATAATTGTTATTACCTCATTTGGATGGGAGATATAGAATCCCATCCTTTCCACATATTCTGCTATAAACAAGAAATGATATTGATGTTATTGCCAATTATTGCCAATTATTTATAAAAAGATGCTCTTTTTTTTGCGTATTTCTTCGTGATTCTCATGGTTTATTTGTAATTTTACATCGAAAAGGTGTCTTTTATGGAAAGAGAAATGATTAACAGGCTGAAGATTGTGCTGGCAGAAGAACAAAAAAATAGTAAGTGGCTGGCAGAACAATCAGGAAAAGACAGGGCTACTGTCTCCAAATGGGTGACGAATACCATGCAGCCTGACGCAAGAAACCTCCTGTATAGCAGAGGCTTTGAATATTGATGCAGGTAGACTGCTCAACCAACAACATTTGAAGAAATGAAGGAAATAGATATTCTCCAACAGATAAAACTTGGCGAGATCAGTAAGGTGCAGTTCAAAGAGCGGCTCCTTGACAACTATGATATTGGTTGCGAACTGGTGGCATTCAGCAATGCACGTGGTGGAACACTGGTTGTTGGTGTAAAGGACAAAACTGGCAGCGTCAATCCTTTGTCGTATCAGGAAGTACAGGAAACGACGAATACACTTGGCAACATCGCATCAGAGAATGTTGTTCCTGCCATTCGTGTTGATGTGGAAACCATTTCCGTAGATGGCGGCAGTCTTGTTGTGGCTCACATCAAGGAAGGAGTGAACAAACCCTATCATGACAATCGTGGTATTGTGTGGGTAAAGAACGGTGCCGACAAGCGCAAGGTGTTCGATAATGCCGAGCTTGCCGAGATGATGACCGACTGCGGCAGTTTCTCGCCTGATGAAGCAGGAGTCCGTGATGCCACCATTAAGGATCTGGACGAGAATACCATCAAAACCTTCCTGAGCAATAAGTTTGAAAAAGTATTAGTGAGAAAAGGGCTCATGGGCGATGCTTTACACGAAGCCTCTTTAGATACAGTCTGCTCTGCTATCGCCAGTGGGCATAATGGAGAGAAACTGCTACGTAACCTACGCTTCATTCGTCCTGATGGGAAAATCACAGTGGCAGCAATGCTACTGTTTGGCAAGTATACCCAGCGTTGGCTTCCGGTAATGACAGCAAAGTGTATTTGCTTTGTGGGTAACAATCTTGGTGGAACACAATTTCGTGATAAGGTGAATGATGCCGATATTGAGGGCAATCTGCTTCATCAGTTTGAGACTATCATGGACTTCTTTACCCGAAACCTGCGTCACATACAAGTAGGAAAAGAGTTTAACTCGCAAGGAGTGTTGGAAATTCCTTACACCAGCCTCGTTGAGTTCACCGTAAATGCTTTAGTGCATCGCTCGCTGAATGCGACAGCCCCTATCCGCATATTCATCTTTGACGACAGGGTGGAGATACACAGCCCTGGAATTCTCCCTAATGGGCTTTCTGTAGATGATATTGTTGTGGGAACTTCCATGCCGCGCAATATGTTCCTTTTCACAAATGCCATCCATTTGCTTCCCTACACTGGAGCAGGTAGTGGTATGCTTCGTGCCTTGTCTGAGAATGTGAATGTCTCGTTCACCAATAATGACAGGACAAATGAGTTCGTGATTACTATAAATAGGCCAGTAGGTAACAAAGATAGCAAAGAAAGTAACCAATTTAATGGCAACTTAGATACAAAACTTGGACACCCTGACACTAACTTATGTACCGACTCTGACACTTGTGACAATGACTCTGACACTAAACTTGGATACTCTGACACCGACTTAGATGCCAACTCTGACACTTTTGGCAGCGACTCTGACACTAAACGTCCTAAAATAACAAATAAACAGAGGGATGTAGTAAATTTCTGTAGCGTACCACGTAGCAGCAAAGAAATTCTTGAAAGAGCAGGTGTGATATATCATAGCAAGAATATCCAAACATACATTATGTCACTTGTCGATGCAGGGTATCTCGAAATGACCAATCCTGAACATCCCAATGCAAGCAATCAAAAATATAGGAGAAGTAAAAAATAAACTCACATATATTTACCAACAGAAATGGCAATACGCTGTTGTTTGGGTATGAGGTCACATTAGAAAATTTCGTAAAATAGAAAATGATTACAAAAGATAATTTTAAAGAACTCCTCCTTTCAATAGGATTTGAAAAAGTTTCTGTAGGCAACTTTTTCACAAAAAAATATTCTTCGTGTAGTATTCATGTGGATTTTGACAATGACAAGCTGGTATATCCAGAAGCGGAAGGATTGGTTGTTAATGACAAGACTACAAGCAATTTCTCACATAACGAGAATTTTGTGGTCTTTGAATGTGTCTGTCGTTTGTTGGAAAAAGGATATCGCCCTGAGCATATTGAATTGGAGCCAAAATGGCAACTTGGACGTGATGCCAAAGGAGGCAAGGCTGACATCGTTGTTAAGGACGAGAAAGGAAACGTTCTGATTATTATCGAATGTAAGACCGCTGGAGCAGAATACAATAAAGAGGTAAAAAATACTGAGGAATATGGTGGGCAGTTATTCAGTTATTGGCAGCAAGAAAATGCAACTCGGTGGTTGGCTCTATACGCATCCGATTTGAAAAATGGCGAGATATTGGTAAAATCACAGGTCATCTCATGTTTGGATGATAAGAACATTGAGGCTATGGCCAAGAAGGACAGAGATGTCCTAATCTATCGTAACGCCAAAAACGATTCAGAACGTTTTGAAGTATGGTGCGAAACATACAATAAGGCATGGATAGACAATCTTATTTTTGATGAGGAAAGCCAAGCATACAATATTGGTATTCCGCCATTGCGCAAACAGAAATTACGTGATTTTACTCCTGAAGATAGAATTGTAAATCGCTTCGAGGAAATATTGCGTCATAACAATGTGTCCGATAAGGAAAATGCCTTCAATAGATTAGTGGCACTCTTTATTTGTAAACTTGTGGATGAAATCAAGAAGCAAGATTTTGAGGAGGTAGAGTTTCAGTATAAGCAAGGTACAGATACATACGAAAGCCTGCAAGACCGTCTGCAAAGATTGCACACACAGGGCATGGAGGAATTCATGAAAGAGAAAATCTTTTATGTCGAAGCTGACTATGCTGAGCGATTGTTTGTGCAATATACTGGCCACAAGCGTAAACAGGCAATAGAAGAACTCAACAAGACGATTCGTATTTTGAAATTCTATTCCAATAATGATTTCGCATTTAAAGATGTTCATAACGAAGAATTGTTCTTTCAGAACGGCAAAATCCTTGTCGAGGTAGTCCAGTTGTTCCAGCCTTATCGCATCGTATATCCAAGCAAACACCAATTCCTTGGCGACCTCTTTGAACAACTGCTCAACAAGGGATTCAAGCAAAACGAAGGACAGTTTTTCACTCCTATGCCCATTACTCGTTTTATATGGGACAGTCTACCTTTACAAACCTACATATCTGACAATGGGCTGCCCAATGTCATTGACTATGCTTGCGGTGCTGGTCATTTTTTGACCGAAGCAGTAGAAGCGATAGACAAGGTTCGAAATGACATGGACAACTCTTGGGTGGAAAAGCACATTTATGGCGTAGAAAAGGACTATCGTCTTGCTCGTGTCTCCAAGATTTCTCTCTTCATGAATGGTGCTGGAGGAGCGAACATTGTCTTTGGCGATGGATTGGAAAACTATGCAGACAAAGGCATAGAAAGAGGCTCTTTTGATATTCTCGTCGCCAATCCACCTTACTCTGTTAGTGGATTCAAACAACATCTCAAACTGCGTAACAATACATTCCGCATACTTGATATTGTCACGAACGATGGCAAAGAAATAGAGACACTTTTTATAGAACGCATATCACAGCTTCTGCGTCCTCGTGGACTTGCAGCTGTCGTACTCCCGGCGTCTATACTCAGCAATTCGTCCGCAACCTATATGGCTGCACGTGAGGAGTTATTGCAAAATTTCTATATTCGAGCGATTGTAAGTTTCGGAAGCAAGACCTTTGGAGCAACAGGAACCAATACTGTCACGCTTTTCCTTGAACGTTACAACGAGCCACCTCGCATTGCGGAGCTAACTAAAGATAGTATTGATGCCATAATGAGAGGTGAGATTCTATCGGACTTTGTTGACAAGCAAATACTTGCGGATTATTTGCAACATCAGCATATCCAAGAAGAAGAGTACCTTCGCTTCACTCGTAAAGAGATGGATTGGGAAAAACTATGTGGCAATAGCTATCTTAAAGTTTACACTGATGCCTTTGCACAAATGCCTATCTCTTTGCCCAAGAAATGTACGGCAGAAGAAGAGAAACAAATACGCAAAGAAAAGTTCTTTGAGTTCGCACTTGGTGTGGAACGTGACAAACTATACTATTTCTCATTAGCGAGAGAACAACGAACGCTCGTGATAACATCTCCTGCGGACAATAAAGAGCAAAAGACTTTTCTTGGATATGACTGGAGCAACCGCAAGGGTGCAGAGGGCATTGTCATAAATAAGCCGGGTGGTATGCTATACAATCCCGATGATAGGTTTGCACGTGGCACTTTAGCATCTGCTATACGTAACTCTTTTATTGGAGGAGGAACAACGACTTCTTTGCCTGAAAGTCTCGAAAAATATGCCAAGACATATTGGCTGAAGGATATGATGGATTTCTCACGTGCAGAATTTGACAAAACTATTGCTACATCTGCAAAGACTGTCTCAACTTTCAGTAGTAACTTCCCAGTTCACTTACTAGTTGATTTGGTTAATATAAATGAGACTGAGCGTAATCCGAAACTTGAACCTGACAAAAAATTCATCTATATTGATATAGCATCTGTAAGCAATGGAACTGGTGAGATATCACTGGACAATGAGATAATTGGTAACGAAGCTCCAAGTAGGGCTCGTAGATATGCTTTTGATGGTAGCGTACTCATATCAACAGTAAGACCTAATTTGAAAGCATTTGCGTATATAGATAAAGAAATACCTAATGCTGTTTATTCGACGGGATTTGCTGTGTTGCGTTCAAAAAACGAGAAAGTATTGATGAACAAATATCTTTATCTCATTTTTATGAATTTGGATGAACTGATGAACCAAATTATAGATAGAATGCCCAAAGGTCAATATCCAAGCATTAACAAATCAGATATAGAAGGGCTTAAGATACCTCTTCCGCCTCTTTCCATCCAACAGCAAATCGTAAAAGAATGCGATACGGTTGATAGAGAATACAACACAAGTCGTATGACAATAGAGACGTATCGGAAGAAGATAAGTGACATCTTTGATAGACTTGAAGTTGTTAATAAATCTAAAATGGGGGGGGTAATTCCGATTAGCGAAATCTGTGCATACGCTACAAAACGCATCTCATATGCTTCCATTGATGCAGATAATTACGTGACTACCGATAATCTGTTGCAAAACTGCGAAGGTGTAGTGGTGTATGATAGCGTTCCTACGACAGACACTGTAGTAGAGTATCGTAAGGGAGATATTCTACTTTCCAACATACGACCTTATCTGAAGAAAATATGGCTTGCAGACCATGATGGTGGTTGTAGTCCCGATGTTCTTGTGATTCGTCAAAAAAATAACAGCGTGCTTCCTGAATACCTCTATAATACGTTGTGTCGGCAGCAGTTCTTTGATTACGTTATGAAAGATATAAAAGGCATGAAAATGCCGCGAGGGAACAAAGACCATATTATGAGATACCGTATTCCTATCATTGATGGAGAAACACAAAGATTCATTGTCGAAAAGGTTCAAGAATACGAAGCAATTATATACGAAGCCCAACAGATATTGAATTTATGTTCACAGCGTAAAAAAGACATACTACTTGGTTATCTTGATTGAGAAAGGCAGAGTTACTTGGAGGAATAACGGATTTACAGGCATCCATAAAAGCTGATATGGACAGATGTATTAGGGGCGGAATACCGCCCCTAATAGTTTATGTTGCATAATATACAACCAGCCATAATCCCAACGTATAAACGAGCAAGAGTATCACCAAGACCTTCATCCTGAAGTCCGAGTATCAAACGCCCTCCATTCAGTCTGAGGATTTTGCGCATATTGGATTCATGCTCGCCAATAAGTTCCGATTGTTCGGTCCGATGATTTGCCAACACCGAAGTCCAATTTTCTATAGAATGGTCTATGAGTTGTCTAAGTTCGGCAAGCTGTTCGGGAGTGTTGGTCGCCTTGAATTTGGTATCTCGTTCTGCTTTCACTATTGCATTGCAGATGCCGTTGACTTTACACTTTATGTATTTTTCCCGATTATTTATGCAAATTTCTTCGATTTTCTTTGCAGATTCGGGAAAAATGATTAATTTTGCGCCGTGATGGATACTGTCCGTCACGGCGTAAAATTAATATCATATAGTTAAAACAATTCATTTTCAGCTATGAAGCAAATTCATTCAAACAACAGCAAGGTTGGCGGTGTCGCTCCTCCGGGCGATGCGCGGATGAGGTGCGAATAGCTGTTTCTCCAACAATTCCTTACTCGGGAAATGCCTTGTCAGGCGTGGTGCGTCTTGTGCGTGCCTGTGCGTCTTGCGGCAAGGGAATGGAGTGTTCTTTGACATGTTGGTGTCAGCAAAGGAGGAAGGCCTCCTGCTGAAAAAATGAATTGTTTAACCTGTGAGGGTCGTTTGGCTCTCACTCTAAAGCTATATGATATGAAGAGAAGGTATTCATTACAGTTGGCTGAGATGCGGTTTTACGCCTACAACTCAGACGAGATTTCAGATTTATGTTTTATCCCACGGTTTGCTTTCGGCAAACGTCATGACTTTCTTGTGCGACCGGACTTTGCCGGTATCGCGACAAGATTGATGTTTCACAATAATATTTCCGACGATGGATGCCCGCGTGGCGTCCGCAGACAGGTGACGGTCACGCTGGTAGACATGACTATGCGCTGTGAAGTGGCTGAGCGTCAGGTGCGTGTCAGCATGGACAAGAGTCAGGTGATGAAGTCTGTCTATGTCGATTTCCCTATGGAAGAAGTCCGGTTTGACCCAGGGCACACCTACAAGATTGTCGCCCGTGACAAAGCCGCCAATGAGTTTCTCGGCGAGGAGACGATACACCTTTACAGTATGGAGACGTTCGGACATCCTGCTTTCTGGTATGCTGCCTCGGAGGGCGGTGTCCGTACGGAGTGGGACGAGCGGCTTTACAAATCCGTTTCCTACATGGACAATGAGGACTACCGTGTCCAGTTCTGTATCACTCCGGTCTTTATCGACGTCCGTCCGCTGATACTTCCCGAACTGGAGCTGCACATCCACTATCCCGACGGGGAGAAAGTCACGGCATGGTTTGCCGAGCCAAAGGCCCTGATGCTTGGCGGAGCGCACTATACGGTAGACGCACCGTTCTACACAAACGAGGACAGGCACGGCGTTTACTATGCCGAACTCCTGTGCATGGGCGAGTCCGTGGCAGGTTTTGCCTTCACCACCGACGGCTCCTGTGTAGAAGGGACGTTTGACGGCGATGCGCTCGAACCCATGGCCGGCTATACGCTGGAAGGAGCAGAGAAGCGTCTTGCCGCCTTTCTGTCGGAGGAGAAGGAAGATGACGATGAGCGAGACGACTTTGACAAGCTCCTTGACGAGTTCATCGCCTCTGAGATTTGTGCTTCCAAAGGCATTCACATAAAGGAGCCGCAGGCGGAGACAGCCCCGCCGGACAGTGAAGACGCGGAGGAAGAAGATGCGGAAGAGCCTTGTGAAGACGAAGAAGAGGACGACGAGGAGGAAGCCTCCGAGGAGAAGGAGGATGCCAGTCTCCTGCTGTCGCTTGACCATCTTACAGGTCTGCGGTCTGTAAAGGAGAAGCTGTCGGTCTACGAACGTGTCGTGCGCTTCAACAAAATGCGCGCCGACAAGAATCTTCCAGTCTCCGCAATGCCGTTGCACGCCATGTTCCTCGGTTCTCCCGGGACAGGAAAGACCACTGTCGCGAAGATGATGGGCGTGATGCTGCGTCGTGCAGGGATGCTCTCCAGGGGACATGTCGTCGTGCGTGAGCGTGCCACACTGCTCGGACAGAACTACAGTTCGGAGTCGGAGAATACGCTTGCCGCCATAGAGAAGGCGAGGGGCGGCATACTCCTCATAGACGAGGCCTACCAGCTCTATCAGCCCAACGACCAGCGCGACCCGGGGAAATTTGTCATAGAGACACTCCTCACCGCCCTTGCCGACGAGAGAAACCGCGACTGGATGCTCATTCTCGCAGGCTATCCCAAGGAGATGGAGCGGATGTTTGACATGAATCCCGGCCTCAAGTCGCGCATACCGGAGTCGAACATCTACATCTTCGACGACTTCACGGAGGCGGAGCTTGTAGACATTGCGGAGAAATACATCACACGCAAGCAATATACGCTGAGCGAGGATGCGCGTGTCGCCTTGGCGGAAAGGCTGAAGGCAGACTATTGCCAGCGTGAGCGCAATTTCGGCAATGCCCGCCATGTCATCAACCTTATCGAGACCGAGGTGCTCCCGGCGATGGCTGTGAGGGTCACCACCGAGGGCGCCGACGACGAGTTTTCGCTGACAGAGATAAAGGCCACCGACATCCCCAAGCCTGTCCTGAAGCCTGTTGCGGCACGTCCCCGTATAGGGTTTTAGCCGCGAAATGCGATTCTGATAACGATGAAAGCCCCGATTGCCTATAGCTGGCAGTCGGGGCTTTTTCCGTTTCTTACTCTACATGAGATAATGGTTTGTCGTATTACTTGATAATCAACATGTTATGTATGGTGTGGTTTCGCGGGGTGAAAGGTGACCTTTTATAATATCAAGTGTCACCCTTGACATGGCAAAAGGTCACCTTCTCTGCGGAGAAAGGTGACCTTTTGTTTTGCTTGTATGTAAGTGCGTTTTCAATATAAAGATACGTAAGTCAACAAAATTAACCGATACAATCTGTAATGAAATGGGTTGTAAAATCTTGTATGTACAAAACGTAGTTGTTTTGTGACATACATTAATTTTGTTGGCTTACTAAAAAAACTATATGGGATTGTCAGTTTTTTACATTACTTTCTTATCCCGAACTCGTGTTATATTGTTGTAAACATTTCAAATCGTGGTCCTATTGCCTTCCTCACCTCCCAAGAGGCGTTTCTGCTCTCGTTCAAAGTTTTCGAGGAAGTGGATTTCCACAGGTGACAGGGCGTTCTTGGTACGCTCCTTAAATTTGTCGTATTCTGTGTCGGCTTTCTCCTTTGCCAATTTAGCAGAAACAGTGCCTGCATGAGTGAGGATATCCTTTCGGGAAATGCGGAGGAAGTCGTCAAGAATATTTATCCAGTCTTTCATGTACATAGGGCGATGCTCTTCTGCCTGCATTTCTGCAAAATCGAGATAAAGGCTGACGATACGGTTCAATGACGCTATCTCTTCTTTCGTCAGATAGTTCTTGGCAATCTCAGCCTCAGGTTTAGTGGGCATGGCTCCCGACCATGTGGTAAGTCCCATGAAGTCTTTATCCGCATCGGCCCGCTCATAGATAATCTCGGCTGCCGTATGTCCATGAACAGAATAGTGTATCTTGTTTTGCACCGTCTTAAAGAACTTCTGTGTCATTTCCACTTTTGGGTCATAGTCTATGCTGAGAGCATATATTTCAAGTATTTTACGGTAGAAAACTTTCTCGCTGGAACGGATGTCCCGGATGCGGGCAAGCAGTTCGTCAAAATAATTGCCTCCACCAGCACGTTTCAACAGGTCGTCGTTCAATGCAAATCCTTTTATGATATACTCTTTCAAGACCTTGGTGGCCCAAATGCGGAATTGTACGCCACGGTAGGAGTGTACCCTGTAGCCTACGCTGATAATCATGTCAAGGTTGTAGAAGGCAATCTTTCGCTCAACCGTTCGGGCACCTTCATTTTGAACTGTTGCAAAAAATGCAACAGTTGTCTTCTCGTCCAACTCTCCTTCATCCAACACATTTTTGATATGACGGGAGATAGTTGATTTGTTGCGTTGAAATAGTTCCGCCATCTGAACGGCAGAGAGCCATACGTTATCGTTCTCCAATCTAACCTCTATCTTGGATTCCCCATCTGGCGTTTGATATAATAAGATTTGGCCTTTGTCCATTCTTTTTTCTCTTTTATGTCATTCTGTGGTATGCTAAGGATTCTGACTGTCTTACGGAGAGTCTGCAAGAATTCTTTCTGTCAATGAGTGTCATTGGTGCGTGAAGTCAAGGCCTGCCGTGACATGCTTTATGCGTGCGTTACCGTTCCCGGTAAGGGTGTGATGCCTGAGACTTGAAACAGATGGACAACGCCCTATGCGAGAGAGAGGAACGCCTTGGGCAGAGCCTCGATGATGTCTGTCGCCACAAGGCTCTCGTAGCCCTTGTCCTTTGCGGCGATGTCGCCGGCGAGACCGTGGAGATACATGCCCGTGACGGCGGCCTCCGCCTGCGTGTATCCGCGCGCCATGAGGCCGACGATGATGCCTGTCAGGACATCGCCGCTGCCTGCGGTGGCCATGCCGCTGTTGCCTGTGGTGTTGAATATCACGGAGCCGTCGGGCTGGCAGAGCATGGAGTAGTGGCCTTTCAGGAGGATGTATGCCTGCAGGCGCTGTGCCATCTCACGCGCTTTGGCGAAGCGTTCGTAGTCGCTGTTGTTGTCCGAGCCGTCCAGACGGTCGAACTCCTTGGGGTGAGGCGTGAGCACCACACCCTGCGGCAGCTGCTGCAGCCACGCCTTGCGGCTGCCGAGGATGTTCAGGGCGTCGGCATCGAGGACGGCAGGAATCGTCGTGCGCCGTACCTGCGATATGAGTGCCACGGCCGTGGTGTCGCGCTGCCCTATGCCGGGACCTATCGCCATGGCGTTGTAGCTGGCCGTATCGACCGGTTCGGAGAAGCAGTATTCGTCCTTGTCTATATGCACTATCGCCTCAGGGACGGATATCTGCATGATGTCGTAGTTGCGGTCAGGGATATGCGCCGTCACCTTTCCCACGCCGGAGCGCAGGCACGCCTTCACGGCAAGCACTGCCGCGCCTGCCATGCCGTAGGAGCCGGCGATGACGAGGGCGTGGCCCATGGTGCCCTTGTGTGCGAAGTCGTGGCGTTTTCTTATCAGCGGCAGGAGATTTCCGCGCTTCAGGACGGTGAACGGCGAGTAGGTCTTCTCCGTCCACTCCTCGGAGAGCCCGATGTCGAGCACCTCTGTCTCTCCGAGAAACTGCTGGCAGTCGGCGAAATACATGCACAGCTTCTTCATCTGGAGCGTCAGCGTGAGGCTGGCGCGGATGATGTTCGAGTGGATGTTGTATGTGTTGTCCTCCGCCATAAGTCCGGAGGGGAGGTCGATGCTCACCACGGTGCTGCCCGAATTGTTGATGTAGTTTACCAGCGACGCGAAGCCTCCTCCGAGCGGCTTGTTGAGCCCGGAGCCGAAAAGTCCGTCGATGACGAGAGTCTCCTCCGTGAGAGCCGGCGGGTCAAACTCGTCCTTTACCTCCTGAAACTGCTTCAGGTGTTTGGAGTCCTGCAGCCTTGTCTTGTTCGTGTGGCAGTCTTCGCTGAGGCTGTCCTTTATGTTGAAGAGGTATGTCGTGACGCTGTACTGCCTCTCTGCCAGCATCCTTGCCACGGCGAGGGCATCGCCGCCGTTGTTTCCCGGTCCGGCGAAGACGGTGACGGGCGTCTCTCGGCCCCATCGTCTTGTGATAGCCATCGTCAGAGCCTTGGCGGCGCGCTCCATGAGGTCTATGGATGATATAGGCTCATGCTCTATGGTGTAGGCGTCCAGTTCGTGTATCTGCTTGCTTGTAAATATCTTCATGATTTAGTCAAAATATGTCTTCATACTGTGCAAAAATACAAAATTAATGTAAATAATCTGCCCTGTTTGCCGTTTTTTTATTAATTTTGTAGCAAATTTTGATTTTGCAACATTAGAAATATACTCGACAGAGACTGATGAAGGAAATAAAACTGAAGGACAAATATTTCCGCCTCTCGTTGCCGGAGGCAGACATCCTTGCACGCATCCGTGAGGTAGCGCGAGAGATAAACAAGGACTATGAGGGCAAGACCCCGCTGTTTCTTGCCGTGCTCAACGGCTCGTTCATGTTTGCCAGCGACCTCATGAAGGAGATATCGGTAGACAGCGAGATAAGTTTCGTGAAGCTGGCGTCCTATCAGGGTACCATGTCGACAGGCAAGGTCCATGAGGTGATAGGCATCAACGAGGACCTCCACGGCCGCGACATAGTCATTGTGGAGGATATTGTGGAGTCGGGCAAGACGATGGTGCAGATGATGGACTCGCTCGCCAACAGGCATCCGGCATCGGTAAGGATATGCACGCTGTTTTTCAAGCCGTCGAAACTGACGGAGGATATCAAGGTAGACTACTGTGCATTCGAGATACCCGATGACTTCATCGTCGGCTACGGGCTCGACTACGACCAGAGGGGCAGGAACCTCAGGGATATATATACCATCGTGGAATGATACGTTGACAGGCCGTGAAGGTCTGGAAAAGAATAGGATAAAGACAGGCCGGACATGTCTCTCACGGCATGACGGCACGTAAAACAAATAAGGTAAAAGATGAAGAACATAGTAATTTTCGGTGCCCCGGGTTCAGGCAAGGGCACACAGAGTGACAAGATTATCGAGGAGTTTGGCGTGGAGCATATCTCCACAGGCGATGTGCTCAGGGCAGAGATAAAGGCCGGCACGGAGCTTGGCAAGACCGCTGCGGAATATATCAATGACGGCAAACTTGTGCCTGACTCTCTCATCATAGACATCCTCGCGTCGGTGCTCGACGGCAAGGGCAAGGACATCAAGGGCGTAATCTTCGACGGCTTCCCGCGCACTATAGCACAGGCGGAGGCTCTCGACGTGATGCTCAAGGAGCGTGGCACAGAGGTCTCCACCGTAATAGGACTGGAGGTCGACGATGCCGAACTCATTGCGCGCATCATAGCACGCGGCAAGACCAGCGGACGCGCCGACGACAACGAGGAGACAGCCAAGAAGCGTCTGGAGACATACTACTCACAGACCCTTCCGCTGAAGGATTTCTACATCAAGCAGGGCAAGTATGCCAAGATAAACGGTGTAGGCTCGATTGACGACATCTATGCGGAGATAAGCAAGGCCATCAAGGCTTGCTGACTTCGTGGTGTCGGTGTTTTCTCTTTATAACGGTATACATTATTATAATAATATATGGAATCGAACTTCGTCGATTATGTCAAGATACAGTGCCGCTCGGGAAAGGGCGGACGCGGCTCTATGCACCTGCGCCACGTACAGTACAATCCCAACGGCGGTCCTGACGGAGGCGACGGAGGAAATGGCGGCAGCATCATACTGCGAGGCAACCATAACTACTGGACTCTGCTCCATCTGAAGTACCAGCGTCACTTCTTTGCCGAGCACGGAGGCAACGGCGGCCGCGACAAATGTCACGGCACCAACGGCAAGAACATCTATATCGATGTCCCTTGCGGCACCGTCGTCTACGATGCCGAGACAGGAAAGTTTGTCTGTGACGTCATGTATGACGGACAGGAGGTAGTGCTCCTGAAAGGCGGACGTGGCGGACTGGGCAATTTCCAGTTCCGTTCCGCCACCAATCAGGCACCGCGCTACGCACAGCCCGGTGAACCGATGCAGGAGATGACTATAATCATGGAGCTGAAGCTCCTTGCCGATGTGGGACTGGTAGGTCTGCCTAACGCCGGCAAGTCGACACTGCTCTCCGCCGTGTCGTCGGCACGCCCGAAGATAGCCAATTATCCGTTTACTACCCTTGAGCCTTCCCTCGGCATCGTCTCTTACCGCGACCATCAGTCGTTTGTCATGGCAGACATCCCGGGAATCATCGAGGGAGCATCGGAAGGCAAGGGACTCGGACTGCGTTTCCTGCGCCATATCGAGCGCAACTCCCTCCTGCTTTTCATGGTTCCAGGAGATACGGAGGACATAAAGAAGGAGTACGAACTGCTTCTCAATGAGCTCCGCAACTTCAATCCGGAGATGCTCGACAAGCATCGCGTGCTCGCCGTGACCAAGTGCGACCTCCTCGACGACGAGCTTTGCGACATGCTCCGCGAGGAACTCGCCTCGGCTCTATCCTCCGACGGTGAGGAGGTGAAGGTCGTCTTCATATCTTCCGTGACAGGAAAGGGCATCGACGAACTGAAAGATATCCTCTGGGCAGAGCTCAACTCTGAGAGCAACAAGCTCCTCGACATCACGAAGGACGACACTCTTGTACACCGCGACAAGGACATGTCGCGCTTCAAGCAGGAGATGCTCGCCGAGGGTGAGGACGATGTCATCTTCATCGAGGAGGAGGAAGATGACGATGAGTTTGATATAGAGGAGCTTGACGACTACGAGATAGAGGATGTCGAATAGCTTCCATTGTAGGAAAAGGAAACAAGAATGATAACGTACAGACTCTCTGACAAGGCAACCGCTTTCACCACGACACGCACCTGCGGCCGTGACAAGGACCTGCTGTGCCCTGCAGTCGGTGTGCCGTCAGAGCGTTTCGCACGTCCTCATCAGGTCCACGGCATCGTCGTGCGGCAGATAGCAGAGGAATTTTTCTCCCTCCCTGAGGACATACGCACGATGCTCCTTGATGGAGTGGATGCTGTGATATATGATGTCAAGGACGCATGTATAGGCATCTCCACGGCAGACTGCATCCCTGTGCTTTGCTACGACCCAGAGCATCATTGCGCGGCGGCTATCCATGCCGGCTGGCGCGGTACGGTTGCGCGTGTCGTGGTGTCGGCAGTGGAGCAGATGAGGCTTGCTTTCGGCACAGAGCCCGAGCGTCTTCGCTGCGCCATAGGACCGGGCATCTCCATGGAATCCTTTGAGGTGGGCGATGAGGTCTATGACGCTTTCCTCAAGGCAGGCTTCCCTATGGAGGAGATGTCTGTGAGGAAGGACAAATGGCATATTGACATAAAGGAATGCAACAGGAGACAGCTCATGTCTCTCGGTGTGCTTCCCGAGAATATAGAGGTGTCTCCGATAGACACCATGACCGACGACCGCTTTTTCAGTGCGCGTCGCGACGGTGCTGCAACGGGCAGGATGCTTTCGGGCATCGTGCTGCGTTGATGAACATAATCTGCGCCCGGAACGGTATCCTCGGGCAGTGCCTCACGGCGTTTTTACCTTATTTGACTATCTGTCCGCATACTTTCTGACCGGACTGTACAATGACTTTTACACGACGGAGATACCGTCGCTTCTGACTAAAACGAACTATAGACTATGAAAAAGAAAACCATCCTGTCGCTGATATTCTGTACCATGTGTGCCGTAACGGCTATGCAGGCACAGAACGCATTCACCCCACGCGAGCAGCAATCCATCAGTTGTGAGACTCCTGGACTGTTCGAGCGCTCCTCAGCCTTTACCGTAGACTTCGGGCAGATGAGGGAGGCAGACTATTCTTTCCCGCTCCCTGTGGGCAAGGTCGACGGTATGCGCTCCAACTACCATATATCCATAAGCAGCAGCGAGGGAGACGCCGTGAAGTCTATGTTCTCGGGCGTCGTGCGCTTCTCACGCAATACAAAGCAGACGGGCAATACCATCGTGGTGCGCCATGACAACGGTCTGGAGACAGTCTACGGCAACAATGCACAGAATCTTGTGAAGGTCGGCGACCGTGTGAAGGCAGGTCAGACGATAGCTATCATAGGCACGCGCAACGACAAGACATACTGCGAGTTTGCCGTCATGGTCAACGGCGCACGCCTCAATCCCGAGACACTGTTCGAGTTGCGTAGCCATCGCCTGCGCCGTCAGACCCTCCTCTTCGAGAAACAGAGCGAGGGTGTGCTCATAAAGGTATTGACGGAGGAGAAGGAACAGACCTTGAAGAAGCAGGCAGGACGCCGTCCGCCACAGCGTGGAAACATGACGCAGACGCAGCATGTCAAGGTGCAGCAGGAGACCTCTGCAAGTCAGAAGTATGCCAAGAACGCCCAGTATATGGCAAAACATCAGGACGACGAGACGCTGGACATCGATGAGTTTCAGGCTATACAGCTTGAGGACAAGGTGAAGTTCTCACAGCGCACGGCAAAGGAGTTCGCCATCAACTTTGCCAGTCTCAAGGATGACGAGTGGGCTTATCCAATGAAGGGCGGCCGCGTCATCAGCTCTTTCGGCGGCAAGCGCCGTCATGCCGGTACGGACATAAAGACGAAGGCAGGAGACCCGATATATGCCGCCTTTGACGGTCAGGTGGTGCTTTCCGGCAGACATTACGGCTACGGGCTCTGCATCATCCTGCGCCACGGTAATGGTATGGAGACGCTCTACAGCCATCAGTCGAAGAACAGTGTGAAGGTAGGCGACTGGGTGAAGGCTGGTCAGCAGATAGGCATCGTGGGGCGCACTGGGCGTGCCACGACGGAGCACTGCCACTTTGAATGCCGCATCAACGGCCGTCCGTTTGACAGTGTGAAGATTTTCGATCATGCCAAGAATCGTCTCCGCAAGGTCGTCCTCACTTACCGCAATGGACGCATATATGTGTCTAACCAATAGTACATCCCATTAAGTTCTATGTGCAGAGTTGAAACGGACATTCTGCTCTTGCCATGCCAAGCAAGGACAGGGCGGTTCAAGAAGCCATATATGCCATGAAAGGAAAATCCGGATTGCCAGACTTATTGCTGGCAATCCGGATTTTTTCAGGTTAATAAAAAGACGTCATCTTTTACCTTTCAGGATGTGATGTGGCGTCAGTCGAGGTCGCCCCAGATACCTCCTCCTCCGCTTTCATTTTCAGACCACTCTGTCTCTCCGGCGATAGTCGGTGGAATGATATATCCAGGGTCTTCTCCCTCAACATCATCCTTTATGGCATAAGACAGGCAGATGATGTCAGCAGGTTCTGTCTTTATGACCTCGATGACAGGCTTTATATATTTTTTCCTTTTCATTTCCTTTTCCTTATTTTATCAGTATTCTCTTTCCGTTCACAATATATACGCCATTAGGAAGGTCGAACAGCTTTCCAGTCGTGCCGACACAGTGTCCAGCCGTATTATATACCATGCCATGCAACGGCATCTTGTCAACCGCCGTACCTGATATGTATGTCGTGCCTCCGTCACCTGCAATGACCTTGAACGGGAGATGGTTAAGCTCGCCTCCTCCGAAAAGTTCCTTAATATAGAAACGGAAGCCTTTCATCTTAGCGCTGTTTGTTATCTTCCACAGCTTTCCTCCGCTGAACGCATAGATGCCGGCAGGAAGCGTCTGATCATAATTGTATGTCCCGAAGAACTGCACGCTATGCGTGGCCGTGCTGTTGCGGTATTCGGCAGAAGGCTCATCCTCGTCTCCCATACTGTAGCTTACTCCGTCTATATAGTAGATGTCTCCACTGTTGTATGGTGTCCCGTCAGAAAACTTGTCCCATCCGTCATCGGCAGTCTTTGTGTAGTCTGGTTTGCGCACCGTCTCTATTATATAGAATACGCCGGCCTTTATGACAGGATTGTCGTCGTTTGCAGGGATATTGATTTTCTGGAAGACAAGCATGTCGCCCTCCATTCCCTTCACCTCTGCAAGGCGTGTGTCATTACCGAAGGCGTTGCGTATCTGCAAGCCTGTAAGATTCACGGGCAGTACGATAGAGCTCCAAAGATTGTCGCCGATATTCTCGCCCCTGTTGAATGTCCTGTGAAGCAGCAACCGGGCTTTGTCATAGTCTTTGCCCTTCTTCATCTCGTCGATGATCTCCTCATTGAGTATCAAATCTTCTTGGCAGGAGTTCTCGTCAATATTGTCGGGTACACCGTCGCCGTCGGTGTCGTCACGGACAAATAGTCCATATACTTCTATGAAATTCAAGGCATCAAGTACTCCAGAGAACTCTATGCCGGCTTCATCAAAGTCTTTTTCTGTATTCATTATAACAAGGCGCTTGTCTCCGGCTCCTATCACGCTTACGCCAAGCACATTCCAGTCTTTTTGCTCTTCCTGCTTCTCGCCGTTGAGGTATGTGGTTATCTTCATCCATTTGCCGGCACCTATCGAGGCCGTGTAGGTCTTGTTGTCAAGAACGAAGCCTACCTGTGTGTTTCTCTTGTAGGTGCGTCCAAGATTGACGGCATATATCGCTCCGCCTGCGGATACGGTCTTTGCAAGTGTCAGCGGAGTATCAAGGTCATTGTCTATGAGGTTTGTCAGCGGATGTGTGACATTGGCGACGCTCAGTACATTGACGTTCTTCATCCTCTCGATGTTGAGCGATGCCCCAGTCTCTGAAGATATGACTTTCACGCCTGCAAGCGGTGTGGCAGGATTATCCTCCTCGGCTACGAAGGCGTAGAATATGTTGAGCTTTGATATTGTGAGATTGAGCACACCCTCTTTCCACAGCTGGAATTCATCGATGTCTTCTGCATCGTCAGGCACGATGACAGAATAGCGCATCTTCTCAGCCTTTGAACTTCCGATGAGCCCTAACGATACGGCGTTGGACTCTTCCACTGGCTTGTTGAAGACTTCCTCCCCATTCCTGAAGCCGCGTATGCAGAAGAATTTCAGAGCGTCAAGTCCCAGTCCTTCCGAGCGTGTCTCTACCATAAAGCCGACGCGCTTCAGTTTCTTGCCCGGCAAGGTCTCCTTTATAGCATTGCCGTCCTTTGTCCTTATGCCGGCAATCATCACGTTTTCAGCGAGACCCAGTCCGCCGGTGTATTGGGCATAGTCGCCTGTCTGCGCATTGAGTATGTTGTCCGGGTCGCTCAGCTTATCGAGGTTTATGAGTGCTCCGGATACTCCGTGCGTCTCTGTCGACAGTGTGTAAACCTTGTCAGAGACATTATAGAGAGGTTTATCGTCAATGGAAACCTCTATGTCGTCCATGCCGCGGTGTATGGTCACTGTCTCCGTGCAGTGGCAGTCTTTGGTGGATGTCGCGGTTACAACATAGTCGCCGTTGACTGTCATCCCCGTGATATTCCCCTCTTGGTCTATGACGGCACTGGCTCCGGCAGGCTGTGATGTGATGGCGTAAGTGACATCCATACCTGCCGCTGTTGTCACCTTGTATGTCGTCTCGGTATCGCAGATGTGTGCATCGGCGGAGAGTCGCATGTCACATCGGTGACTGACAGCATCAGGAGTGCGTACGTATGCATACTGTACTTTCATGCCTCCCAAACCTGCGCCTCCTTCCTCCAGCTTCGCACCGTAGCAGTCTTGGTTGACACGGATCTCGATGTCGCCGCTCTTGCCTCCCGTAAGCGAGAGTTTGAGGACTTCGCCTGATACGGTTATCTTGTCACTCCAGACCTCTTTCTCCTTTTCGCTGCCGAGGATTCCTTCCACTTTTTCCTTTCCGAGATACAGGCTTATGGTCTTTCCTCCGATGTTCAGGATGTCTGTTGCATCGGCAAAATGGAATCCGAAGACTGTGCCCGCCTTGAAAGGCGCATTGTCGTTGTTTCCGGCAACATAGTCTCTCGGCATGGCCTTGACAGTCGCGCTTCCGCCTCCGACTACCACTGTCGCGAAATTTGAGCCGTTGGTAAGGTCGCTGTCTATGAGGTTGTCGGTGTTAATTATATCCGAGCTTTCCGCCTCGAGGACAAGGTCTGTCCCGAAGTCCTTGTTGAAAGCCTGTATGCCCTCTGCAGAGTTTACGAGGTTATACTGCTTTGCCTTTCCTACAAAGGCATATTTCACTCTCGTGTTTGCAATCAGTCCGAGCTTTTCTACTCCGGCAGGCATGAGACACACCTCGTCAAACTCTTCCGGAGCCTTTGCCGAGAGTGTTGTCGTCACGTCATCAGAGCCGGGAATCTTTATCAGCGAAAGACTGAGTGCACCGGCATTCTGTCCTTCTGTGACAGGCACCGGTTTACCTAACTTCTCTCCATCGCGATAGAACTGTATCGCATAGGCCTGGATTACGTTAAGAGAGAGAAGGCTGCCCTCGGCACTTGCAATGACAAATCCCGCAACAGTACCTGCTGCATAATGGTTCTTCATGTCGCGGATGCTCACAACGGGTGCCACACCGACATCTACTGTTACACCTTCGGGGAATGATGCCGTATTGCTTAAGTCCTCGTCTACCAGGTTTTCAAGATCCTTTGCCCACGCACCGACATCTAAAGTGTTTACGAGCATATTCACTTCGCATCCGTCGCCGGCAAGTGCACGGCGACCGTTCAGATAATAGTCTCCAGCAGGGTCGGTCTGCTGCCATACTGGTTTCCTTGTCTCCTGTGATGCCGCCTCGGCTACATTTAGGCAGAGGTACAGGCACAGCATCATGTATCTGGAAACATGACCACAATGCTTAAAAAATAAATTAAAGTCCATAAACTATAAAAAATGATTACACAGAATTGAATGATAATACCTGTTGTTTTGTCGATACGGCATAGTCCTGAGTCTCGCGTGCCCTGCGGATTGTCATGACGTCTCCGCGCAGGCTATGTCTGCCTCTTTACATGCGTATGTTTTTTTTCGAGGGTGCAAAATTACTTAAATATCGATATGTATAGCATTCTTGTTAACACAAGTTAATATCGGGGGGGGTAATTGTTAATAATTAACATGAACAATGCCTATGGGAGGATATTTGTATAAGCTTTTCAAGTCACAAGGCAAATGTATAGTGTAAGGAACAGTGTTTTTTTCTGCTGGCAAAATAGATGTAAAGTATCTCTTTTGCAAGATAAAAAAAGTTATAAGTAAGTCGCCAAAATTAAACGATAATATCTATAATAAAGCAAATAGTTATATCTTGTATGTATAACCCTTGTTCTTTTTGGCTGTTTCCGCCTTGTCACTCAGTCACATAGCCCGCTATGCTCTTTCGTTCCAAGACTAAAACATCTCAAAAATAACCAAGTTTTATACTATACATTAATTTTGGTGACTTACTTATATATATATATATACGAATGTATCATATTGTCATTATATTCCGATAATTGTACCTGTTTTTTGCATAGACTCTATGTGTCAGTGCCGATGTAAGATATCAGCAACGACTGACCCGTACAACAGACTGATAATCAGTAGCGACTGACCCGCGCAACAAGCTGATAATCAGGAAAATGCATAAGCCCGAAATTGTCCTATAAGA
>JAFTQG010000051.1 GCA_017462915.1 Prevotella sp.
AAGTACGGGTTTAACATCAGGAGCCAGCTGCTGAAGCTTTTTGTCATATTCCCTGCCGCTTCCGCGCTGGCGGCATGGATCTGCAGTCTGTTCTAAGCATACGAGATTTGAGCATATTGCTCAGGGAGATACTGAACGATGATTACAGTGAACTACCCACCACCTGCTCACGCGAGGTGGGGGCTTCGTATGCCTGACGGCATACTCTATAATTGCTATGCTTGTCAGTTTCCCGACAAGCAGACAGCCGACCCCCGGCGTTCCAAACCGGTTGTGTCATTCAGGAATAAGAGACACGGGTAGGCTGCAGTCAGGCAAGAGCATTTTGCACTGCCTGGTTTCCCTTTTTGTGCTTGCGTGCTTCAGATAATTTTGCTGCTCTGGCCCGGGAAGATTGTTCCTCCTGTAGTTCTTGCAGAAAATACTGTACAAAGACTTCCTTTCCCTTTTCACGTATGTTGATTGCCGCATTGACATCTCTGTCCAATACAGCTCCACATACAGGGCAAGTCCATTCTTTGATTCCAAGCTTCACGTCGTGGTTGACACATCCACAGTGATGGCAGGTTTTTGTGCTGGGATACCATCTGTCCGTCCTGACCAGCACGCTTCCTTTCTTACGAAGCATTCTGTCCAGCGTTGTACGAAACATCCCGAACCCGTTGTCGTTTAACTTCTTGCCAAGATGCAGTGTCTGTCCCATGGCATGAAGATTGATGTCTTCCACCACAACAACATCGTATCTGTCTGCCAGCTTTCGGGCTTCCTTGTTGGTGAAGTCCTTACGCTGGTTGGCAATATGGACGTGAAGTTTAGCAATACGCTGTCTCATCCGCTCATAATTTTTGGAGCCTTTCACCATGCGGGAAAGCTTCTTTTCAAGCCTTTGCAGTTTCTCAAGAGACTTCATATAGGCATGAGGTGCATTGGCTTTCTGCCCCTCACTGTCCACATAGAAGTGATCCTGAGAATAGTCAAGCCCGATGAACGTGAGATTGTCCACGATACTCATATCGCCTGCTTCTACACCACGACGAAGTTTCATGTCCATGTCAAGCGGATACTCATATCCTACCGAAACAAACATCTGTCCGGTAGCATCCATACTTGCCGTCGCATTGGTGATACGCGCATTCGCCGGTAGCGGGCGATGAATGATCAACGGAATTTCTGTCTTCAGTTTGGGAATCCGGATTCCGGTATCACTCAGACGAATTGTCGCTGTCGTTGTTCCGTCTTTCGCTGTGCCATACTGACAGTTGGTTGTGTATGAGAAATCGCCACGTGCCTTTGAACGGAATCTTGGTATGCCTTCCAGATCACGAAATGTAAGCTCCCCATTGCCAGCGTTGCTGCGTCTTATGGCCCCCTGACGGTATGTGACATGGTCACACACCTCATTGTACCTCTTCACGGCAGCTTCAAAATGGATCTTTGCATTGCATAGTGCAAGTGAGTCTACTTCTTTGAGATACTCGAATTTTTCCTTGAATGCCGTCACCTCCGGAAGTTTCAGCTTTGGTAAAACGTCGTTGCCTTTATATCCTCGCCGCTCAAGCTCTGAGTACAGGAAGTCAACATACAGATTGTATACCTTTCGGGCACACCCGAAAGACTTCATAAGAAATTCATGTGCATTCTCTGGCAACATTTTCATATTGACTGCATATTTCTCCGCGCCGCGCATGAGTATAGACGTAGTCGGCATAGGATTTTCAGAGCTTTCTATCATTAACCGTCCTCCCCCTTTCCATGCCGTATAATCCGTTATCACAACAACGTCTTCTTTTTTGAATAAGGTTATTCCTGACGACAGACATCAGCCTTCACCACATCGCATTGTACAAAGCTAAATACTCGATGTTTCCGTGTTTGTCAAAGCTGATCATGGAAACATACAAAGTCGTCAACCTCATCATCAAAAGTTACGATCTGTATCAAACCGCGAACCTCGATATACTCTTCTTTATTTAACCAGCCTCACAGTTATATGCCATCTAATCCATTCTCCCAAGATCATTTTAGCCCTTGATTTTCTATATACTTTCTGACAACGTCTATGCTTGCTCCACCAGTTGTGATAAGGCAATACGATCGTGACCAGAAGTATTCCTTCCATCGTTTCTTTCTGATTACCGGATATTCTCCTTTAAGATGTAGTTTTTATAACAATATAACAAATTACAATTACAAATTTCAGCCTAATGCATAGTTTTAGTTTGTGTTTTAGCACTTGACGATCATCAACTATCGCTGTAGAATACATATGTCTACGGACAATTGAGCCCGACATATTCTATAGTTGCTTTGACTTCTCTAAAGGAGACTGGGCCTGCGGTATCTGCGATGTTTGTCGTGCGTGTGCTAAGAGCGCCTAAAGGAGTATTGTCTCTAATCGATACTGCGAATTCCTATCGTACCATGTCAATTGTCGAATTACGTTGACATGGTACATAGGTTTTGTTAATCGATTAAATTGAAGACACTGCGAAATGCATTATTGATTTGTGCCTGCGAATCGCCCGACTTCATACTGGATAAATTGTTTGTAGTCGTTCCATAGGGAAAGTATGCCTATTATTATCTACATGCGATTTTCACACATCATTTGATGCGTGTTTTTTTATGTCCTTTTTGCGGTCAGCGTTTTTCATTACGCATCTTATTTTGACAAACTGCGTCAAGCAAAAGTGTCTTCTTTTTCGTAGCGTTTATGAAGGAAATGTCGCCTGTAGATAACATCAAGATAATTATCAATATCCGCATGAATCCATGTTGCTGCCTGGCCCAGTTCGCGTAAGCTGTTAA
>JAFTQG010000052.1 GCA_017462915.1 Prevotella sp.
GACATACAGTAATATTCTGTTATTGTTATATGGTCTTTTCGTTCGTTTCGCCTTTCTCTTCGCTGTCTTGCTTCCCGTTCCGTCTCGACATAGCCCGCTATGCCTTCGACGAAATGGTTGCAATACAACGGAGATAAAAACGAAACGAAGTGAAATCTAATGACCGATTTGGGTTAAATACGCACTGTATTAGTTCCCTTAATAGCAATTTCAGGGTCATTCTTGTTAAAAATACGTAACACGAGAAGGATTGTTCCGTAAAAATTTTACGGAACAGGAAATTGTATATACTTTTGTAAACAAAGTACGGTCATATTTAAAAACAGATTATTATGCTTACGAAATTTGCCGTTAAGAACTATCGAGGGTTTAAAGATAGAATTGAATGGGAATTATCAAATCCCAGTAATTATTCCTTCAATCAGAAAGCCATTAAGGATGGTTTTGTTAAGAACGGTATCATCTATGGACCTAATGGTTCGGGAAAAACGAATCTGAGTATGGCTTTGTTTGACATTGTGAACCATTTGACTCAAAAATTCAAGAAGCCTGATTATTATAAGAATTTCATTTATGCTGGTCGTCCGAATGGCCTTGTAGAATTTGATTATACATTCAAATTGGGCGAGCAGGTAGTGGAGTATGCATATGCTAAGTCTCGAGACGGAAAACTCATTAATGAATCTCTGTCAGTTGACGGCAAAATAGTGTTTGACCATAAGGGTAGAGAACTGTTTGTTGATACCGTTTCCTTCCCTATGGACGCTATGTTCAAGGAGGGCTTGACTCTGAATGCGAATAATGTCTCAATAGTGAATGTTCTTCTTACGTCTTATCCTTTACGAACCGACCATTACTTGCTGAAATTGCGTGATTTCGTAAACGGAATGCTTTGGTTCAGAAACCTTGATATCCGTGAATTTATAGGCATGGAGAGCAATGTGTACATACTGGATGAATATATTATCAAGAAGAATCTGGTAGACGATTTCGCGAGTTTCCTTAAGACGGTAAGCGGTCAAGAATTCACATTTGCTAAGCATGAGAAGAATGACAAGAAACTTCTGGTGGAGTATGGCGGTGAGAAGGTGATGTTTGACGACATTGCCTCAACAGGAACTCTTTCTTTAATGTTGCTGTATTTCTGGATTCACAGGATGAAGAAAGAGGCTTCATTTGTTTTCATTGATGAGTTTGACGCCTTCTATCATTATGAACTTTCATATGAGGTATGTAAGCGTCTGTTTGACTTGGACTGCCAAGTCTTTACCTCTTCGCACAACACTTACCTGATGTCAAATGATTTGTTACGTCCAGACTGTTACTTCATCATCAAGGACAATGTTGTCAAACCACTGAACGCATGTACAGACAAGGAGCTGCGAATGGGTAATAATATCGAAAAAATGTTCAGAGGTAAAGCTTTCGAGTCATGATACTGTTTATTTTTGAAGGTGCTTCATATGAACCTCCTCTGTATGAGGGGATAAAATCGTTGTTTTTCCCGAAAAGCAATGATCAGGTGTTATGCTCTTTCTGCAGCAGTATATATACGTTCTATAAACGTCTCAAGGATGAGTTTGATGGTTTTGCCGATGTGGTGGATGTGCTTAAAACGGAATTAGCAAAGACGGATCCCCATAACGAACTGTTCAAATATAAAAGTGCTGACTTTGAGTCCGTCTATCTTTTCTTCGACTACGACTTCTATCGAGATGATTTGGAGGTGAAAAATACTCAGATAAAGGAACTGTTGGAATACTTTAATGAGGAAACTGAGTACGGAAGATTGTTTATCAGCTATCCGATGATTGAGAGTATTCAGTATACCAGGGAATTGCCAGACAATGATTTCCATTCCTATACTATTAAAAGAGATGAAAGTGTGGGAAAAAAGTTCAAGAAGGAAGCGAAAAGGTTTTGTCATTACAAAGGATATGCATTCCTGAAAGATATCCAGAACTGGATGCACATTGTCCGGCAGAATGTGTTCAAGGCTAATGATTTGACAAAGGAATCGTTGTCATGGCCTTTGGATAAAGATGACGTAAAGCAGGAAGCTGTCTTTGAGGCACAACTGCAAAAATATGTGATTCCTAATGACGAGGTAGCTATACTCAATGCTTTCCCGATGTTTTTGTATTATTACTTTCCTGCTGAAAAGTTCTCGGAGAACAAATGATCGCTTAACGAAGTTGAGAATAAAGACGGCAGGAAGAACTCAATACAGTCTGACAGGCCTGTCATTATAAGGCAATAGACTGGTTGCCTTGTAGTTGCGCTTGCCTTTCTGCGTAGATCTGTTCACGCATTACGGTTTGGAGCGGCAGTTTCATCAGTGTTGTAAATCCAGTTGAATCTCTTCACCCAACGCCAGACCGTGACATGTGGAATGTCAGTCAGGTTTTCTATTTGGGCGTTTGTCAGTCCGATGCTGAGAAGGTAGCAGACCTGCTGCTGTTGTTCTGTGAACTTTCCAATGTGAAGCATCATCTTGTTCATCAGGTCAGGCTGCAGTTTGTCTACAGCGTGGTAAAGCCGTTGCCAGTCTGCCGATGACAGGCGGTATTTTCCTTCAGATGCGCTCCTTATGGTCTGAATGACATCCTCTGCCTTATCTTCAAGATCTGCTTTGTGCAGGAGGCTTAGGTATCGTTTGTTCTGCTCCAGTTTCTCGGAAAGGAGCTTTTCTTTAGTTTTCAGTTCCTGTTCCGTCCTCTCTATCTCTTTGGTGACCTCAGCAAGTCTGACATTTGACACGTCCAGCGATTTCTTGATTCTCTTGTAATCAGCTTCGGTCTTCGCGGCTTTACCGGCCATTTGCTCTTTTTCCGTCTGTAGCTCTCCCAGCTTGTCATTGAATCTTAGGATCTCTTTCAGATGCTTGTTCTTGTTGTAAAAGTATATCAGGGCGAATGTCAGCGAGATCAGCAAGACGATGGCTATCAAAGCCCATGTCCAGTTTTGGTATTTGGTATTCTCCTTTTTGATTCTGTTCTCTTCCTCGACATTCTTGTAATATTTGAACTGGTTTTTGACTGTCGCTGCAAGTTCCTGCCGTTTCCCGAAATTGACGGAATCACTTAGCTGCATGGAGATGTTTGCATATTTCCTGCTGTTGTCATGATCTCCTTTTTGTTCGTAGATACTGAATAGAAATCTGGCGGCGTCATAGGAGTTGAATACACCATAATCGCTCTGCAATATTCTATCGTAAACAACTATGGCTGAATCTGCATTGCCGATTAGCTCAAAGTATTGGGCTAAGGCGAACTCACCAGATGGACTTGGCAGGAAATTGCTTTTCTTGATACATTTGTAAAGTTTATCTGCCATTTTTTTGTTCTTTACAAATGAGAAGTCGTACAATAGGGAGTAACAATCTTCTGCATTGGATGGCGACAGAAGCTCTTCTGCCATCATGAAATAATTGTTGGCTTCCTCTATGCTGTCTACGCGGAGATAGGCTTCGCCTACGTGCATGGTCGTCCTGAAATTTGTCTTGCCTATCTCGCCTGAGATTTTATATTCCTTTTTCGCCATCTTCAGGGTCTCATTATAGTCTTGGACATGAAATAGTAGAAACTCCAGGTTTGAATATGTATTTCTTAGAAGAAGCGAGTCGCGAATCTTGCTTTTCAGCGCTGTGTCTTCTGATTTTAAGAAGTATTCGAGTGCTTTTGGCGTATCGTTCAGGTCACGGTATACACTGCCGGCGTAATAGTATGCTTCCTGTTTGTCCAGCTCCGTCCCGTTTTTGGTGAAATAGTCCATTACGGTTCTGGCAGAATCATCGGACACGGGAATCATATAGCTCTTGTCTCTTAGCCGTAGTTCGAGCAACATTCCTTTCATCCGTGTATATTCATTGCCTTTGGAGATCTGTATGCGTAGAGAGTCAAGCGCGTGCATTGCTTTTTCAGGAGCAGTATCTCCCATGGCCTTTATCTCGTCTATTTGTTTCAGCATCTTGCTGTCACGGCATGAAGCGAGGCATATAATTGCAATTATAAGTGTGATATATTTAATTGTATTTTTCATCAAGATATAAAGAGTAAATATGTATTTGACTACAAAGTTACAAAAAATCTTAATATCCTGCACTCAAAATGCGTATTTTCTTCGTTTCAGGTTGTTTCACTGCTTGTGCTTGTTCTTTCGCATTACGCTTTATATTAAAAGATGGTATGGTATTATATAGTACAGATTATCAAGATGTTGGCGGTAAAACGGATTGGGTTTGTTCGCATGTGGAACGATGTGGAACGGCTTTTTCTTGGTGGGTCATTATTTTTTTAGTAATTTTGCAAAATTAAAACTTTCAGTATTAATTTAAATAGAAACAATGAAAAACTTAAAATCTCTTCTTACATTTCTCATGCTGCTTACTTGTATGCATAGTGTGGCGGAAAAGAAAGACGTAGCTGTTAGTCGTATCCCCAGGTGTACAACGGGTCAAGTGGTATGGCGTACTCCAATAGCATTAGCTGACGTGCTATATGTTGTGTATGATGATACTGCATCAGAACTTGAACTGTCATGTGATTCTCCTGATATAGCGTACACTTTTATTATATATGACAAAGATGGTGCAGAATTATTATCTGGTGATAAAGTTTTCAATGCAGATGGAGAATCCGTTATAGATATCAGTACTCTCGGCACTGGAGAATTTACAATAGAATTCACAATAGGTTATAACTTGTACGTGGGAGAATTGAATGTAGAATAGCCTTACTGGAAGAAGCCTTTAGTATTGAGGCACTGTACATTTACTGTAGTATAAATAATTATAATTAGTCATGAAAAAGATTCTTTTTTTATTCGTCTCGGCTATGCTGTTTATAGCTTGCGACAACGATTTGGTTGACACAAATGCCAATGAAGGAGAGGCACTCTGCTATTTGGGATATTCTCCCAAGGGAACACCGGAGGAAGTGCATCTTTCAAGTGGATTGACAATTTACATGGATGTTGACAGTACATACTTCTTGGGAGATTTGATTTTCTCAAAAGAACAGGTAGAACAATTGAACTCCCGTAAGGCGCGTTCTGCCGCAGTAAAGGCTCGTGTACGCTACTGGCCTAATAAAACCATTTATTACAAGATCTCGGCAGACTTTGATTCTTACGACCAATCTACTATCAGAACGGCGCTGAGCAATCTTAGTGCGCATACAGGTATAAAATTTGTAGAATCAGCATCTTGCCCTGCAAGACATATAGAATTCCATTTGTCAGAGAATAGCAATAGCTCGCCTATTGGTATGCAGGATAATGGAAATATTATATATCTGGCTCGTTATCAGCCTGTAGGAGTCGCTATGCATGAAACCATGCATAGTTTGGGATATTTTCACGAGCAGTCAAGAACCGATAGGAACCAGTATGTGACTATATACTTTGAAAATATTAAAGATATAGCAAAACATAACTTTGATACTTATGAAGGACAAGGTTTTGAAGGATTTAATATCGGTGATTTTGACTTTAATTCTGTGATGATGTACGGCTCGGCTGACTTTACTAAAAATGGTCAATATACAATGACGAAAAATGACAACTATGGTGGTGGATATATTTACAAAAATAGAGCACAGCTTTCAGAAGGAGATATAGCGGGACTTTATTTCCTATATGGTCCTACAAAAGCGGTAAATAACATACAAGTTGTTGAATACAATTCGAGCGGTGATCGCGAAGACATAACATATTCTAATACTGTCAGTTTCCTTGATGGTAATGGAAAACCAACCGTATTGCAGTATCCCCGATTAATAGTCACTGATTACTATTATTCTTCCCAGCGGGCAGGAGACAGTGAGAATAGAACAGTAACGCCTTGCTATTTTATTGCACCAGCTGGTGTTAGTTCATATTCTCTTCCTAATACCTACTATTTCTATGAGGAAGAAGGCTATGGCATCTTCAGACAGTCTTATCAGGACTCTTACTCAATCTATAATTATTAAACCATCTATTCAGTCATGAAACAAAAACTCATTTTACTTTTCTCTCTTTTATGCTCTCTCTGTTTTCTGTTCTCTTGTAGCAGTGATGACGAAGAGTCTTCTACAGTGGTTACCGTCTATGTGTCAGACAAAACGGATACATATTATGGTGCGTTCGGCCCGTATGGCGAGGGTATGCTGATACGTGAAGAAGGCACTACGGGCTGGCAATGTGTCCCATTCAGTCTAATAGAGGGCTTCACTTACGAGAAAGGCAAGGCATATATACTGAAAGTCATAAAGACGAAGGTCAGCAATCCGCCTATGGATGATGGGTTTCTGTATGAATACAGACTACTAAGCCAGAAGGTTGTGGAGGATACATCGAATTGGTAGACCCACGCACGCAGACTGCACAGATTCAGCAGATTATAGTCATTATGCCAATTTGAAGGGCATATCGGCGGCTTCTGCGTGTAGATTATGAAATTCTCACAGATTGGATAAGAAGAAAAATATCTGCGTTATCTGCACAATCTGCGAGAGGTTGAAGCAGGATGGCAAAAAACAATGGCATCATATGTCCAGAACGGGGCATGTGGTGCCATTTTGCGATAAAAGTAAACGCCTGCACAGACAACAAGTCGGCCCATAAACACACAAAACGTGGTGTTTAGCGTGTGCCTTAACATATTTTTATATTCATGTCCGCTTAATCTTGAAAAATAATTTGTACCTTTGCCAAACATCATGACCTTATGAATGTAAAATATCAAACTAACAGATAATAAAATGAGTAACATCAAGTCTCCGATTACCGCCTCCCTGCTGAAGGCGGCATTGTGTATGTGTTCCGTATTCTGTGTCCAGAACGCCTCGGCGCAGGTATACTATACGGGCACCCAGCTGAGCAACCCGAATCATCATGACGGCCAGCTCTCGCCGGTCGTGGGTGTGCACAACATCCAGATACTGCGTGCTAACCGCGAGCATCCTTCCGCAGAGAACGGCTTCGGCTGGACATACAACCATCAGCCGATGATGGCATACTGGAAGGGAAAGTTCTATGTCCATTATCTCTGTGACCCGAAGGACGAGCAGGTGCCGCCGTCACACACCCTTGTGCAAAGTTCCAAGGACGGCTATGTCTGGTCAGTGCCGGAGATGCTTTTCCCGGAATACGATGTGCCGGAGGGCTTCACGAAGAAGGGTGTCGAGGGTGCTGCTCATAATCTGAAGGCCGTCATGCACCAGCGCATGGGATGGTATGTCTCTTCCGAGAATCGCCTGTATGCCCTCGGTTCTTACGGTGTCTGCCTTTCAAAGAAGGACCATAACAACGACGGAAACGGTATAGGACGTGTCATCCGCGAGATAAAGGAAGACGGCACCATGGGCAAGATATACTTCATTTATTACAACCATGACTTCAACGAGAAGAACACCGACTTCCCCAATTACCGCAAGGGCGACAAGCATCTGCGCAAGGCCGTGGAGGAAATCTATGCCAATCCGCGCATCCGTATGCAGTGGGTGGAGGAGGCAGACAGAGGCGACAAGCTCATACCTCTCGACAAGCCTTACAAGGCATACAACGACTATACCCTCCCAGACGGCAGGCTCGTGGCGCTCTGGAAGCATGCGCTGACGAGCGTCTCTTCTGACGGTGGCAACACATGGTCGCAGCCTGTAGAGAGGGCCAAGGGCTTTGTCAACAGCAATGCAAAGATATGGGGACAGCGTCTCTCTGACGGCACTTATGCCACGGTTTACAATCCTTCCGAGTTCCGCTGGCCGCTGGCCATCTCCCTCTCTGCTGACGGTCTCGAATATACTACACTCAACCTCATCACCGGCGAGATTCCGCCGATGCGCTACGGCGGCAACTACAAGTCTTTCGGTCCGCAGTATGTCCGCGGCATACAGGAAGGCAACGGCGAACCTGCCGACGGCGACATGTGGCTGACATACTCCATGAACAAGGAGGACATGTGGGTGGCCCGCGTCCCTGTCCCTGTAAGGATCGATGCTACGGCACATGCTGATGACGATTTCACGAAATGCAAGACTCTTGCCGACCTTACGGCATGGAATATCTACTCGCCGATAGAGGCTCCTGTAGGGCTGGACGGCCGCTGGCTGACTCTCTCGGATAAGGACAAGTTTGACTACTGCCGTGTGGAGAGGAAGATACCAGCAACAGGGAAGCTCGCCGTGGAGTTTGACCTCCAGGCTTCGCAGAACGACCACGGATGGCTCCAGATAGAGTTCCTTGACAAGCAGGGCACCGCCTGCGCACGCCTTGAACTGACCGACGGCGGAGAGCTCCGCAGCAAGGGCGGCGCACGCTACGGCAAATGTATCAGTTACGAACCGGGAAAGGTTTACCATATCCGTGCCGAGATTGATGTCGAGAAGCGCATGTCGACAGTATATGTCGACGGCAAGAAGACGGCGACACGCATGCTCTTCGCCCCTGTGGAGAGCGTGGAGCGCGTGATGTTCCGCACAGGTGTGCAGCGCACATATCCTACGGTAGACACTCCTGCCGACTGGGACGGCATACTGCCTGATGCCGGTGAGCAGGACAAGCTCGCGGTATACCGCATAGCAGACTTCAAGACCTCTGCCATGGCGGATGACGGAAGCACCGCAGCAAACGGCACTCCTGCCGTGCTCGACTATAATGACTATAAGGGCTATGTCGATTATTTCAACTCCATGGAGGACGAGAATATCGTCCAGGCCATCCCGAACAGTGAGGCATGGCAGTGGATGCGTGCCAACTGCCCGGCGTTCGAGTGCTCGCAGAAGTCTTTTGAGGAGATGTTCTGGTATCGCTGGTGGACTCTCCGCAAGCATATAGAGAAGACTCCTGTAGGCTGGGCGATGACGGAGTTTCTCGTGCAGCGCAACTATGCCGACAAGTGGAAGCTCATCTCCTCCGGCGTGGGACACCATATCCATGAGTCACGGTGGATACGCAATCCTGAGTATCTTGACCAGATCATAAACACCTGGTACAAGGGCAATGACGGCAAGCCTATGGCGAAGCTCACAGCATACTCCTCATGGATACCTTACAGCATCTGGCAGCGCTATCTCGTAGACGGCCGCAAGGACTGGGCAGTGTCTGTCCTTCCTTCTGTGAAATGGGAAGTGGAGGACTGGTATCACTGGAACCAGTTCCGCGACGATATGCCTTTCCCTGTCAAGAAATCTGGATATGGCAAGATAAGGACACGCAACGCAAAAGGCATCAACGGCCTCTTCTGGCAGAGTGATGTCCGCGACGCTATGGAGGAGACCATCTCCGGTTCGCGCACACAACAGTTCATGCGCCCTTCCGTCAATGCTTACATGTACGGCAACGACATCGCCCTCGCCAATATCGCTGCTCTCGCAGGCGACAAGGCTCTCGCTGACGAGTATAATGCGCGTGCCGAGGCTCTGCGGAAACTCATCCTTGACAATCTCTGGAGCGTGAAGGACAATTTCTTCGAGACACATACGGGCGACTCTCTCGCCGGTGTCCGCGAGGCGATAGGATACATGCCTTGGTATGTCAAGATGCCTATGGACAACGGCAAGTATGGCATGGCATGGCAACAGGTCATCGACGAGCAGGGCTTCAATGCCCCTTACGGTCTGACAACGGCAGAGCGCCGTCATCCGGGCTTCCGCACACACGGCGTAGGCAAGTGTGAGTGGGACGGTGCGATATGGCCTTTCGCCTCCTCTCAGACACTTACAGGTCTCATCAACTACCTTAATGACGGACAGGCCTCCTCTGCAGAAGGCATGAAAGATGCGTTCTTCGCACAGATGGAGAAGTACGTGCAGGCACAGCACATGCGCGGAAAACCGTATATCGGCGAATATCAGGACGAGGTGACAGGCTACTGGCTGAAGGGCGATCAGGAGCGTTCGCGCTATTATAACCATTCTACCTTCAACGACCTCCTTATCACTGGCATCTGCGGTCTGCAGCCACAGGCGGACAACAGCATAACGGTGAATCCTCTCATCCCAGAGGGAAAATGGACTTACTTCTGCCTTGACAATGTGCGTTACCACGGACATGACATCACCATTCTCTACGACAAGGACGGTCAGCGCTATCATCAGGGCAAAGGTCTGATGGTCTTCGTCGATGGAGTGAAGAAGGCTTCCGCTGACGGGATAAAGAAGATCACGTGCAAGTTGTAATAGGCGGTTGTACGGTTGTACGGTTATGCGGTTAGATGGTTATGCGGTTTACCTATTTATATTTAAAGTATAGATAACTATTAACTAAACAACTAAACAACTAAACAACCAAACGACCAAACGACCAAACAACCAAACGACCAAACAACCAAACGACCAAACCACCAGCCACTACGTACTCTCAAGTGTATCCATATATCATTTGGAATCGCCTGCGAAAAGCAGTACCTTTGCGCCATCCTTCTGCCATACACCTTTGGTAATGGCGTGTATCATCATGTTTCAGCCCGCTGATGCGGATCTCGGAATATAAATAATGTAATACAGAAAACACATATCATGACACATCGTTTATCAACAGCGTTTCTATTGTTTCCGTCATTGATGCGGACAGTGGTATTCTTCGCACTGCTTGCCTGCACTTGCAGTGTCGAGGCGCAGGATGTCTTCTCGGGAGCACAATGGGTGGGAGCCATAACGAAGGCTGACGCGCATACTCCCGAAGGAAGGATATATACAGGAAAAGCCATGAAGGAATCGCTTCCTTTATGGGAAGCTGCAAATCCTCTGTCCCGCCGGTCCATATATGTTGCGAAGACATTCCCTGTGAAGAAGAAGGTCAAGCAGGCTACGATGTATGTCTGCGGACTGGGATTCAGCGAGGTGCGAATCGATGGCAACCGCATTGACGACTATGAGTTCACGCCACTCTGGAGTGATTATGACAAGTCGGTGTTTTATAATAAGTATGACCTCTCTGACCGTGACTTCAAGAAGAAGACAAGGATAGAGGTGCTTTTGGGCAACGGATTCTATAACGAGCAGGGAGGACGTTACACCAAACTGAAGATAAGTTTCGGCCCTCCGACACTGAAGCTCCGCCTGCACCTTATATATACAGATGGCACGGAGGATGATATTCTCACGGACAAGACATGGCAATGGTCGCCTTCCGAACTCACATTCAACAGTCTTTATGGCGGTGAGGACTATGATGCACGTATAGGCAGGACATGGAAGGCTGTCGTCATACAGGAAGGTCCTAAGGGTATCCTGCGTGAAAGGATGGCTCCGCCTGTCAAGGTCATGGAACGCTTTGCACCGAAGAGTGTAAAATATCTCTCAGCCGAAGAACGTGCGAGTGCCGTGAAACTTACCAAGCACGAACTGCCGGAAGGGACTTTCGTCCTTGATATGGGACAGAATCTTGCTGGAGTGCCGGAGATTTCCGTACAGGGGAAGGCAGGGCAGGAGGTGAGGCTGTATGTCTCCGAGACCCTTACTCCTGAGGGTGCATGTAATCAGCGTCAGACAGGACGTCAGCATTATTACAGCTATACACTGAAAGGCAGCAAGGAACCAGAGCATTACCGTCCGCGCTTCTCGTATTATGGCTTCCGGTATATACAGGTGGAGGGAGCCGTAATGGATGGCGAACCAAATCCGCAGGGGCTTCCTGTGATAAAGCAGATAAACTCATGCTTCGTTTATAACTCGGCGCGCAAGGTCTCTACTTTCGAATGCAGTAATCCTCTTGTAAACAAAACACATGAACTTATCGACCGTGCGGTACGCTCCAACATGCAGAGCGTCTTCACCGATTGTCCGCATAGGGAAAAGCTTGGATGGCTGGAGCAGGACTGGCTCAACGGCATAGGGCTGTTCATGAACTATGACCTTACAGGCTTCGCTCGTCAGACTATGCGCAACATAGCTGATGCGCAGCACGCCAACGGTGCAATACCTACCACTGCCCCGGAGTATGTCGTTTTCCAGGGACCGGGAATGGATGCCTTTGCCGAGTCACCAGAGTGGGGCGGCACATTCATCATGATGCCTTGGATGTATAAGCAGTATTATGATGACGACTCGCTGCTGAAAGAGTATTATGACCAGATGCTCGCTTACGTCAACTACCTCAGTACGATAGACTCCTGCGGTATCCTTAATCAGGGGCTTGGCGACTGGTATGACTACGGCGATTTCCGTTCGGGTTTCTCGCGTAACACTTCCGTTCCGCTCGTTGCTACCGCTCACCACTATCGCTGGACAGACATGATGCGCAAGACTGCGGCATTGCTCGGCAAGACTGCCGATGAGGCCATGCTTGCCAAGCGAAGTGCAGAGATAAAGGAAGCGTGGCAGAAAGAGTTTTATAATGGTGACAATGGCAAGAATCCTTTGCATAAGTCGCAGACGGCACTCGCCATAGCTCTTGACCTGCACCTTTGCCCTGAGGCAGACAGACAGGCTGTGCTGGACTCGCTTATCGCCGACATCCATCGTCATAACGACCGTCTTACTACGGGTGATATAGGCAACAGGTATCTCTTTGAGGTGCTTTGCGAGGAGAACCAGCAGGAACTTCTGTACAAGATGCTCAACCATTATGATGTGCCTGGATACGGATTCCAGATTAAGCAAGGCATGACGACTCTCACAGAACAGTGGGACCCTGCTCATGGCTCTTCCATGAATCATTTCATGATGGGTCATATCGACGGTTTCCATTTCACATCTCTTGCAGGAATAAACATCAACGGCAAGGAAGTCATCTTCCGTCCGCAGCCTGTGAAGGATATGCAGTGGGTGAAAGCAAGTACAGAGACACCTTGGGGTAAGGTCTCCATCGAATGGCATCGCAATGCCGATGGCAAGATTGTTGCCGATTATTCCGTACCGGCTGGTATGACATGCAAGTATATAGACCCGAATGAATAGTTGTATAGCTATTTGATTTTTTATCTATTTCGGCTATTTCTTCTATTCCGGCTATCATAACCTACAACCCATAACCTACAACCCATAACCCACAACCAAATATGAATAAAAAGATAATCTCGGCTCTTTTCCTTTGTGCATCCTCTGTCTTGACATGTAATGCACAGGCAGAACGCGCGCTGAGCGATGTGATGAAAGATGTTGAACAACGCTTCAATGTCCGTTTCAAGTACAATGTCGACACTGTCGGCAAGCGTCTTCCACATGCCGATTTCCGTATCCGTCCTTACTCTATAGAGGAGACACTCGACAATATCTGCAAGTATTTTGACTTTAACTGGTGGAAGCAGTCTGGTAACAGCTACAAGATAAAGCCTTACGAATATGCCCGCCGCCATACCGAGGATGGACAGAAGATGCTGACATGGCTGTCGTCCCTGTACAGCAACAAGGCAGAGTGGGAGGCTCGCCGTGATACCTTGCGCCGCGAGTTGCGTCAGCGTCTACAGATAGACGAGTACCTTGATTCCTGCGTGAAGGGCAAGAAAGCCATTCTGTCAAAAGTCCGCAAGTATGACGGATATACCGTGCAGAATATATGTATAGAGACCCTTCCTGGCGAGCATGTCTTCGGAAGCATATATACACCGACATCAAAGGGCAAACATGCGCTGATAATATGCCCTGGAGGACATTTCTATGATGGTCGTTACCGTAAAGACCAGCAACAGAGGCTGGGCACTCTGGCACGTATGGGTGCCATCTGTGTGGACTTTGATCTGTATGCCTGGGGCGAGTCTGAGGCTGAATATCCGAAACATCAGACAGACCGCGCACATGTTGTCCAGGCACTGAACGGTCTTGTGCTTCTCGACTGGATGATAGAAAACCGTGGCAAGCAGATTGATATGACACGCATCGGGGCCAATGGCGGTTCTGGTGGCGGAACGCATACTGTGCTTCTTACAGCCCTTGACAGTCGTTTCACGGCGGCAGCCCCTACGGTTAACCTTGCGTCACATTTTGACGGCGGTTGTCCATGTGAAAGCGGGAAGCCGATACAGCTCTCTGCGGGGGGCACGTGTAATCCTGAGATACTTGCGATGTTTGCACCTAATCCTGTCCTTGTCGTCAGTGACGGCGGCGACTGGACGGCTTCCGTGCCAGATTTGGAGTATCCTTATCTGCAGCGTATCTGGGATTTCTATGGTAAGAAAGATGCCGTGCGCAATGTCCATCTGCCTAAGGAACGTCATGATTTCGGTCCGAACAAGCGCAAGGCAAACTACGATTTCTTCATAGATGTGTTCAATCTTGACCGCTCCATGCTTGACGAAGACAAGGTAACTATTGAACCTCATGATATGATGAAGACACATCTGAAGCGGTAGCGGTTGATTGGTTGTTTAGTCGTTTGGTTATTTTGTTGTTTGGTCGTTTAGGCTTCGCAACAGTAATGACTATGATAACTATAACGACTATAACGACTATAACGGCTATGATACTTGTAATAAATATGATAACTACAAAATCTCCAAACTACTAAACTGTAAAAATATGAGACGACTGACATCACTGTTACTGTTATTCTCCGCTTTCTGTCTCGCTCCCTGTTCGGCACAGAACATAGAGACACAGCGTATCTATATCTCCGGCCACGGCTGTGACGACATGAAGCAATGGGACTTCATGTGCACAGACGGCAGAAACAGCGGGAAATGGACAAAGATAGGTGTGCCGTCCTGCTGGGAACTGCAGGGCTTCGGCACCTATCAGTATGGTATGAAATTCTACGGAAAGCCACATCCTGCAGGCATTGCCAGCGAGACAGGTAAGTACAAGTACGAATTTCAGTTGCCGGAAAGCTGGGAGGGAAAGCAGATACTCCTTTGCTTCGAGGCGTCAATGACCGACACTTACTGCGAAATCAACGGCAGGAAGGCTGGTTCAAAGCATAAGGGAGGATTCTCTCCTTTCTATTATGATGTCTCCGACCGTGTGTTCTTCGGAAAGAAAAAGAACCGTATAGAGGTCACTGTAAACAAGGAATCTGAGGAGGATGCTGTCAATATGGCCGAGCGCCGTGCCGATTACTGGAATTTCGGCGGCATCATCCGTCCTGTATATCTTGTGGCAAAGCCAGCCCACAATATCGAGCGTGTGGCGATAGATGCACGCCATGATGGACGTTTCATCTGCAAGGCTTATCTCAACCATGCACTTGAAAACAGTATGGTCAGCGTGGAGATAAGGGAAGTGAAGACAGGAAAGTTTGTCGCTGCCGCTTCAGAGACGACACGCTCCTCAGACTTTGCCGAGTTTGATATTCAGGTAAAAGACATAAAGCCTTGGTCTGCAGAGACTCCAAACCGTTATGAAGCAGTCTTCACTCTCTCCCGTGGCAATGTCTTCCTTCACAAGGAAAAGCAGAAATTCGGCTTCCGCACAGTAGAGGTGCGTGAGCATGACGGTGTTTATATCAACGGACAGAAGGTTATGATGAAGGGTGTCAACCGCAATTCCTTCCGTCCGGAGAGTGGCCGCACGCTCTCTCCGGCAAAGAATATAGAGGATGTTGAACTGATAAAGTCCATGAACATGAATGCCGTGCGACTCTCCCACGCTCCTGCCGATCCTGAATTTTATGATGCATGTGACTCCCTCGGTCTCTATGTCATGGACGAACAGCCGGGATGGCACTGGTATCATAACACCATCAACGGCTCGAAACTTGTCGAGGCTATGGTAAAGCGCGACCATAACCATCCTTCTGTCATCTTCTGGAGCAATGGCAACGAAGGCGGTTTCAATATGGAATTGGATCCGGTCTTCCACCAGTTTGACCTCCAGAAGCGTGTTGTCGTATACCCTTGGGCTAACGAGCACGGACTGGAGACAAAGCATTACCGCTCGTGGGGCGAGACACAGGCGTTGCTCCGCGAACCGGAGATTGTCATGCCTACCGAGTTCCTCCATGGTCTCTATGACGGCGGCCACGGTGCCGGTCTGTATGACTACTGGGTGATGATGCGCAAGGCTCCGCGCTGTGCCGGCGGCTATCTGTGGGACTTCGCCGACCAAGGTGTCAAGCGTGTAGATATGGACGGTTTCATAGACAATGTCGGCAACTATGGTGCAGACGGTATCCTCGGTCCTCACTTCGAGAAGGAAGGCTCTTACTATACCATCAAGGAGATATGGTGCCCGGTACAGATCACTAATCTTGAGACAGCGTTTGACAACGCCGTGCTCAATCTTGACAACCAGTATGACTTCCTTAACCTCAAAGACTGCAAGTTCAAGTATGCCTACAAGAACATGCCTAAGCCAGGCGACAAGAACAGGAAAGCCGTGACCGTCGCTTCTGGCACGCTTGCCGGTCCAGACGTCGCACCTCATGCACAGGGCGTTCTCCCTTTGCCGCGTCGTGACAATGTCGATGTCTTGGAAGTCACCGTGATAGACAATTTCGGCAAGGAACTGTACACATGGTCCATGAAGTCAAGCATGGCGAAGACCGATGCCACACACAATGACGTAAAGCCTGCGACTGTGTCCGTAAGCGAGACCGACTACAGCCTTACTGTCACTGCCGCTGGTAAGGAATATCAGTTCTCGAAGAAGAACGGCTCTCTTGTCAAGGCAGGCAATTTCGGTATCGTCGGCCCGTCGTTTATCTGTGCCAAGCGTTCCGACCGCTCACAGGACGGCTTCTATAACCACGATGACAAGGAGGCAGAGAAGAAAAAGACACAGTACACGACATATATGGATCAGGGAGCTTTCACAGGCTTCACCGTAGATGCCGATAAAGGCACAGTCAAGGCTACATATAAGCACGGTTCGCTGGAGTCTGCCGAATGGACTTTCCTTGCCGACGGCTCTGTAAAGTTGGATTATGCCTACACCTTCGGAGGCGTGGTAGACGAGATGGGCATCTCCTTTGCATACCCTGAGAGCAAGGTGCTGTCAAAGGAGTGGGTCGGCGACGGTCCGTATCGCGTATGGCAGAACCGTCTCCACGGTCCGCAGTACGGATACTGGAAGAACGACTATAACGACCCTGTCCCAGGAGAGACATTCGAGTATCCTGAGTTTAAGGGATATTTCGCCAACTGCTCGTGGATGACTATCCGCACAGCCGACGGCAATATCACTCTCGAACCTCTCGGAGGTTTCGCTCCAGCGGCGAAGGCTAAGCCCGAAGCCCGTGGCTGCGCCGTGGACTATATCGGAGTATACACACCTCGTGACGGTCGCGACCATATCCTTTACATACTCCCGGAGACAGGCATCGCTTTGCTGAAGGTCATCCCTTCTGTCCGCAACAAGGTCAATACGACAGACCTCAACGGCCCTTCCGCACAAGCCTTCTGGGCAGACCAGTCACAGTATACTGGTTCTGTCATCCTGCGCTTCGAATGATGACATACAAAATACCTTTTTGCATGATATTTTTATAGGCAAGGCATGTATTTTTCCTGCCTGTATTTGATAACGGTTTGAGCCCGATGGAACAAACATCCATCGGGCTCAAACCGTTTTTTTATTGCTGTCCGTTAAAACTCTGGCATGATAGAAAACATACGATTTTTAGCCCGTATAGCATGAAATTAGCTTGCAGAAATGTCTTCTAAAGTCTTTTTTCATGCTCAGCACTACCAATTTTACACAGCACGAAAAGGTAAGTCCCTTATTGTTAAATTGATGTAACTTGTTGTACTTTTACTATATATAAGCTTGTGCCGTTTTTACCGGACAGCAATATATATAATTATCGGCGTAAGATTTTTAGAATCCATTTTTTGACCAATTTAACAAGATCAATGAGCCAGCAATATAGTCCTAATAGTGGTATCATTAATATAGCCATATAAACCCAGTACCAAAGCCTTTTTTTTAGGGAAAGAACCTCATGGAATTTATCACTAGGATTCTTATAAATTCTCGACATTATAAAACATTTTTTGCCCAGGCCCTGCTGAATGGTCATTTTATCCATTGACAACTGTTTTACAATTAAAAAAAACAGGCTTTTGTCTATTTGCAAATAACGTGATAGTATCTCCTTTATTTATCCATGTACCATTTGTCCGTTCTGAATAAGTTGAGTCTGTTACCATTTGCATAATATCAAATGTTCCATCTCCTAATTCGAGAATAGTATACTCCCCATTCTCATATTTATTTGATTGCCAATGCCCCTTAATAGTTGTTATTTCAATTCCTAACATATCACAACCAACCAATAAAGGCATGAATGCTATTATCAAGAAATATTTTAGATGTTTCATACAGAGAAGAGGCTTAAGAGAAAGTGATACACATTCAATCATTATTCTAATTCTTGTGCCACTCAATACCCAGAAGAAGCGATTTCATTATTTTCTCAGTTACATATAAAGAAAAGGTGTGGGTACTTTGGCTTATTATCTTGTTGAGGCTCTCTTGTTGCTAAGAGTTCTGGACTGCCTTGACTGTATAATAAGCAAAGCACACACCAAGATAGTATACCTTCTGTCAAGTTAGAAGGGTGTATTCTTTTATTTTTCATGTACGTCGAAATAAGAAAACCCGACCAGCCTTGACGCTGTAAAACTCGCGTAAAAACATGGGCGGGAGGCTTGGTGTGTAAATTCTGCAAAATTTTGCGAAAGAGTAATGCGCTGTAATACAATATGATAAGTAATGTGACTTCACTTCTTGTATCTTCAGATATGGGTGAAAGGTGGCTTTGGCGTTGCTGAAGCCACCTTTTCGCATGGTGAAAAGTGGCAGTTTTCGTGCTGAAAGGTTACTGTTTGTGTTGTGAAGGGTCACCTTTCAGTCAGAGAAGTGACAGGGGAGACATGGAAAAGTGACGTTTCGCCATGCCAAGACACGCAGGATGTAAGAAAACCAAGATTTCCTTTTGTCAAGATTTCGGATACATGCGGTTGTGCGGTTATACGGTTGTACGGAGATAGCCGGAATAGCGGAGATAGCCGGAATAGACAAATAGTATCAAACAACCAAGGTTCCGATTAAGCGAGAGCAGAGCCAAGCTTGCTTGTGCTATGCCGAACTTTTCGAGTAAGCGAGAATAGTAAGAAAGCTTGCTTTTAGACTGTCGAGCGAGAGAAAAGTCAAGATTACTTAATCAAAAGGAACTTCGAGCGAGACTCAAACAACTAAACCACCAAACCACTAAACCACCAAACCACTAAACCACCAAACCACTAAACCACCAAACCACTAAACCACCAAACCACTAAACCACCAAACCACTAAACTACCAAACC
>JAFTQG010000053.1 GCA_017462915.1 Prevotella sp.
CCATTTCGTCGAAGGCATAGCGGGCTATGTCGAGACGGAACGGGAAGCAAGACAGCGAAGAGAAAGGCGAAACGAACGAAAAGACCATATAACAATAACAGAATATTACTGTATGTCGGTCTAATGACCGATTTGGGATTAATCTTGCTGAAGGAGTGAAAGTCTCCCTCTGCGTTGCCATGTATAGCGGTTGAAATCGCCAATGCTGGATAACAGCCAAGATAAGAACCGCACTCATGCAGGATTTCGAGCAACAGGATTTTCATGAGCCACAAGACATTACGAACTGTACAACACCCGCCAATATCCTGTCTTGTTGCTGCCTACACGCTCGATGGCGGCACAGGCTTTCAGCTGTGCAAGTATTTTCTTGATTCCGCCATCAGAAAGTCCTGTCTTTTCCATCAGTGCAACTCTCGAAAGATGTCCGTCCTCCTGCAATATTTTCAGGATAAGCATATCATTCTTGTCAAGTGTTTTATTGGGCACTTTATTGGGCACTCCTGTCTTCACATGGCTTTTCAGAGTCTCGAAGATTTCTTCAAGCATGAAATCTATAAACGGTGCAGAGTCTCCCTTGGCATTAGAAGCGGCGATAGCTTCGTAATACTCTATCTGATTGGAAAACACCATATTCTCAACAGGAAGATGTTCAAATATAGGATTGAGACGACCGAGTATCAGAGACTGCCACAGACGCCCTGTACGGCCGTTCCCGTCGGAGAAAGGATGGATAAACTCAAACTCGTAATGGAACACGCACGAGCGCACGAGCAGGAAAAAACGGAATAAGTAGGCATTTTTACATTCCTAAAAACAGAATAAGTAGGATAAAAATAGCGTTGTAATATGGAATAAGTGGATTTTTTCTTGGATATTCAAGAAAAAAGGAGTAACCTATCTTCCTGTCTACTATTGTATGTTCCTTCAGAACAAGCATGATGATAGCCCTGTAATCTTACCAGAATTAGAATCGGTATAGTACAAATATATTGGCATTATCCGAATTGGTCGACAAAATGAAAGGTGACCTTTTGCAACATGAAGGGTCACCCTCGACTTGGCAAAAGGTGACCTTCCGGCAGGCAAACGGTCACCTTTCACCAGCAACACCGCGATTTAACATGCGTTAATCTTTCAGTTAAGAGAAACACGCCGATTATGTTTCGTTTGTCAAGCCGGCAGGATGTTTTACTTACAAAATGAAACACGAGGATTCCGTCAGCAACATTCCGCACAGGGGAATATCCGCCTACGCCTACAGTCTCAACACATATCACCTACAGCCTCAACACATACTAAATATGCGCGGAAGGCAAAAACTTTGCAAAAATGGCTCGCAATCAAAAAAAAATTATTAACTTTGTGCTCGGTAAGTCTGCATGACGGAAACACGGCACGGACGTTTTCCCTACGCCTCCCTGCATACAGACGGACCGCAACAGCTATCAAACTATCGGCAATTCACAAGTGAAGATTACTCTCATCACCTGCACATACAACGCGGAGGGCGTGCTGCAGAGGACTCTCGACAGTGTCCTCAGACAGCCGTATGCAGACATCGAACACATCATCATCGACGGCGCAAGCACTGACAGCACCGTGGCAATCGCAGAGAAGTACAAAGCTCTGAGCGACATGAAGGGCAACGGCCACTCCGTAGAGATACACAGCGAACCGGACAAGGGGCTCTACGATGCCATGAACAAGGGCATAGGGAGGGCTTCCGGAGAATATCTCTGCTTCCTTAACGCCGGCGACATGCTGACAGACGATGCCCTCGGGGACTTTCCCGAAGGGCACAGCGTGGTGTACGGAGAGACGGACATCGTGGACGAGGACGGCAATTTCCTGAGACACCGCCGTCTGCAGGCTCCCGAGAGCCTGTCGTGGCGGTCGTTCCGCAACGGTATGCTCGTGTGTCATCAGGCGTTCTATGCCAGCACACGGCTGGCGAAGGTCACGCCGTATGACCTGCGCTACCGCATCTCCGGCGACGTGGACTGGTGCATACGTATCATGAAGGAAGGCGAGAGGCGCGGCATGACGACATACAACACACGGCGTGTCCTCTGCCGTTACCTTGCAGGAGGCATGAGCATAAAGAACCATCGGGCGTCGCTCCTCGAGCGTTTCCGCACCATGAGGGAGCACTACGGCACGGTCACCACCGTCGCCATGCATCTATGGTTCGTGGCGAGAAGCATATTGAAGAAATGATTGCAGAGGAAAGGAAAATACAGCGGCTGTTCAGAAAGGGCTGCGCCGGATACCGTCTCCTTGAGGACGGCGACAGGATACTCATAGCCCTCTCGGGCGGAAAGGACTCCCTCGAACTGGTGAGGCTCCTCGCCGTGCAGCAGAGGATATACAAGCCGCGCATAGAAGTGGAGGCGGCGCATGTCTTGATGGACAACATCCCGTACGAGACTGACCGCAGCTATATACAGAGATTCTGCGAAGAACTCGGCGTAAGGCTGCATATCCTCCACACTTCTTTCGAGGAACGGAGCGGCACACGGAAGCCCCGGTGTTTCCTCTGCTCATGGACGAGGAGGAAAACCCTCTTCGAGTTTGCCGTGGAGAACGGCTTCAACAAGATTGCCTTGGGACACCATCAGGACGATATCCTCGTCACTCTGCTCATGAACATGACTTTCGAAGGTTCCATGCAGACCATGCCTCCGAGGCTGGAGATGGACCATTATCCCGTGACCGTCATCCGTCCGCTGTGCCTTGTGCCGGAACATCTCATAAAGACGGTGGCGGAGACAGAGGGCTTTGAGAGGCAGAAGACGGCCTGTCCTTACGAGCAGGCGACAAGGAGGCAGAGCATGACGGAGATGTTCCGCAGGCTTGAGGAGATGAATCCCGAGGCGCGGTACAGCCTCTGGAACTCCATGCGTAACATACACCATGACCTCCTGCCGTGACAGCTGTGGGCTGACGGCCGACGGAAATATATTTTGCATGACTCCGACGGCAAGGGACTGAGCCTTGATGCCTGTCGGGAAACACTGAAAACGAGAACAGAAACCAAAACAAGACATATCATGAAATACGACTTTGACGAGATTGTCCCGCGTGAAGGGACTGACAGCTTCAAGCTGAAATATGTAGGGGAAATCTGCGGACATACAGACGTCCTGCCAATGTGGGTGGCGGATATGGACTTCCGCACTCCGCCGTTTGTAATCAAGGCATTGGAGAAGCGTGTACATCAGGGCATCCTCGGCTACACCTGCACACACGACAGGTACTACGACTCTATATGCTCATGGTGCAAGAAGCAGTACGACATGGATGTCACTCCTGAGATGGTGAACTACATTCCGGGAGTGGTCTCCGGCATTCTCCTCGCTGTCCAGACCTTCACGGATAAGGGTGACAAGATTCTTATCCAGCAGCCTGTCTACCATCCCTTCCGCCTTGTCCCTCAGGCAACTGGCCGTGAGGTTGTCATGTCGCCGCTGAGAAGGACGGCAACGAGCTTCGAGATGGACTTCGAGCAGCTCCGCAAGGACATCAAGGGATGCAGGATGATGATTCTCTGCAACCCTCACAACCCTGCCGGAATATGCTGGTCAAAGGAGGATCTGCAGACCGTGGCGCATATATGTGCCGAGGAGGGCGTCATCGTCGTGAGCGATGAAATCCACTGCGACATGGTGCTGCACGGCAGAAGGCATATACCTTTCGCCACGGTAAGCGAGGAGGCGCGCATGAACAGCATAACCCTCCATGCCCCGACAAAGGTGTTCAACATGCCGGGCATAGTGGCTTCACACGCCATAGTCTTCAACCCTGAGATAAGAAAGCGTTACTTCGGATTCATACAGGGCACCGACCAGGATGCCGGAAACGTGTTCGCATACGACTGTGTGGCGGCATGTTACAGCGAGGAGGGTGACGAATGGCGCAAGGAGATGCTGGCTTATGTCGCGGAGAACATCGACCTGCTCTGCTCAAGACTTGCCGAAGAATGTCCTGGAATCACACCGATAAGGCCGGAAGCGTCGTTCCTCGTGTTCCTCGACTGCCGCGAACTCATGAAGACAAAAGGCATGGAGAAGCAGGAGGACCTCATCTGCTTCTTCGCCACAAAGGCTCATCTCGCCCTCAACAGCGGAGACATGTTCGGCAGTCTCGGCACAGGTTATATGCGCATGAACCTTGCCTGCCCGCACTCTGTGCTCAACAAGGCCATCGACCAGATGGTGGAAGCCGTAAAACAATAAATATACGACCATGAAGAAACATCTATTCCTTGCCCTCGTGGCAACAGTCATCGCGGCAATGCCTGCCATGACATGCGCCGCACAACGGACCTACTCACCGTTCTGTTTCTGGTACTGGATGTACGGTGCCGTGACGAAACCGGCCATAAAGGCTGACCTCGAGAACATGAAAAACGTAGGACTGAGGGGCACATACCTCATGCCTATCCACGGCGTGGAGAAGAGACCGGAATATCAGGGACAGGCAAACCAGCTGACACCGACGTTCTGGGACATGGTGGAATACTCCATGCAGCAGTGCGACTCGCTCGGACTGGAGCTCGGCGTGCATATCTGCGACGGCTTCGCCCTTGCCGGCGGACCGTGGTTCACGCCTGAGGAATCCATGCAGAAGGTCGTATGGACCGAGGAGATTGTGGAGGTCAAAGCTACTGCTTCCGGCAGGAAAGGCGCGAGAAGACAGGGCAGAATCTCCAAGAAGCCTGTCACTAACACTTTCAGACTTGACGCATACGACGGCGAGGGATACAAGGACATCGCTGCCTTTGCCGTCCCTGTGAGACACAAGGATGACGAGGTGAAGCCTCTGCAGATGACGATGTCGGACAATGTGACGTCGGACGGCAAGAATCTTGTACGCGCAAATGAGTCGTGCTCGTTCTCTTTCCAGTTTCCGGCAGGCACCGTCGTGCGCGCCGTAGAGATTGCTCCGTCTGGCACAAACATACAGAACCAGCGCCTGAAGGTGGAGCACAGCCTTGACGGCAAGAACTTTACATACATCACTACATTCACTCCGGCACGCCAAGGATGGCAGAATACCGCAGCGGCAGCGACGTTTACCCTGCCGGAATACATGAAGGGTGACGGCAGAGCTTCGCTGACACTGCGCTTCAGCTGGACTCCCGACGGCACAGAACCGGGCTCCGAGGACCTCGATGCCGCCAAGTGGAAGCCTACTCTGAGACTTAAAGGAATGCGTTTCTTCCAGAATCCGCGAGTACATCAGTGGGAGGGAAAGGCTGCTTACGCATGGCGCGTGGCAGAAGAGACCACGGACAAGCAGGTTTCCGCCGACTTCTGCCCTGCCCTTTATGACATCATCCAGCTGGAGATGGACAAGGACGGCATGGTAACTCTGCCCGAGAACTGCAACGGAGCTTACCGCATCATACGCATGGGACACTGCTCTACAGGACAGACCAATGCCACTGCGGGCGGCGGAAGAGGACTGGAGTGTGACAAATTCTCCAAGGCTGCCGTAAACAAACTTGTCGACAACTGGTTCGGAAAGTTCATGGCTCTGCCGCACAGCAACACCGTAAAGTACCTGCATGTCGACTCCTGGGAATGCGGATGCCAGAACTGGTCATCGAATTTCGAGGAGGAGTTCAAGGCAAGACGCGGATACAGCATCCGTCCATGGATGCCTCTGTTTGCTGGAATCCCTGTCGTCAGCGCAAGCGAGAGTGAGCGTGTGCTGCGCGATGTGCGTCTTACCATCAACGAACTGATAAACGATGTCTTCTTCGCCACCGTCAGGGAGCGCGCCCACAAGATGGGAATGCAGTTCTCTTCCGAGAGCATCGCGCCGACAATGGTTGCCGACGGCCTCGACCACTACAGATATGCCGACCTCCCGATGGGCGAATACTGGCTCAATTCCCCTACACATGACAAGCCGAACGACATGTCTGACGCCATTTCCGGTGCACATATCTACGGCAAGAACATAGTGCAGGCAGAGGGATTCACGGAGATACGCGGCGTCTGGGACGAGGATCCGGCGTCTATAAAGACACTCCTCGACCGCAATTTCGCCATCGGAATGAACAGACTTTTCTTCCATGTCAATACACATAATCCATGGATGGACAGGAAACCGGGCATGACTCTCGACGGCATAGGTCTCTTCTTCCAGCGCGACCAGACATGGATGCCTGAGGCAAAGCCTTTCGTAGACTATATCACACGTTGCTCCGCACTCCTCCAGCAGGGACGTCCTGTGCAGGACATCGCCGTATATACAGGCGACGAAATGCCACGCCGCTCCGTCTTGCCTGAACGGTTGGTAAGCCTGTTGCCGGGCATTTTCGGCAAGGAGCGTGTCGCATCGGAGGCGAAAAGGCTCGCCAATGTCGGACAGCCGATGGAGATAAGTCCTGTCGGCGTGAACCATTCTGCCGGCATAATAGATACACGCGACTGGGTAAACTGCCTCCGCGGATACCAGTATGATTCGTTCAACCCTGACGCGCTGCTTAATCTCGCAACGGCAAAGGACGGTTGCATGGTGCTCCCTGGTGGCGCGAAATACCGCGTTGTGGTAGTTCCTGCCGCACGCCCCATGAATCCTGCCGCCGTGATAAGCAAGGAAGCGAAGGCGAAGATTGAGGAACTGCGCAATGCCGGTGTAGCCATCGTCGACAAGACATTCACGGATGACGACTTCTCCTGCTACGGTCTGAAGCGTGATGCAGAGCTCCCGACTGACATTGCATACACGCACCGCAGCGCGGACAGTGGCGAGATATACTTCATCTCTAACCAGAAAAACGAGGATGTGACATTCAACGCCACATTCCGCGACACGGCCGACGGCACACCTTATATATATAATGCCGTGGAAAATACTGTGATGCCATGGTCATCGGACATGATTTCACTCCCTGCCAACGGATCCTGCTTCGTCCTCTACCCAAAGAACAGCGTCTCGGAGATGCTTTCCTGCCTGCCAGAGCAACCTGTAGAGAAAACCGTAACGACAGGGAAAACGGAAGGAAACGCCATCGCTCTAACCAATCCTTATACACTGACACTGAGGGAAGCCGGAGCTACCGTCACTCTCGACACGCTGAAAAGCTGGTCGGAACTTACGGAAGGAAACCTCCGATACTTCTCCGGCCACGGCAAATACACCACCACCGTGAAACTGAAGAAGAAGCCTTCCGGCAATGAAATCCTACACCTCGGCAAGGTGATGAACATCGCCCATGTATGGGTCAACGGCCAGGACTGCGGCATAGTATGGACAGCGCCTTACGAGGCGAATATCGGCAAGGCTCTGAAAAAAGGCGTGAACACTATCGAGATAGAGGTGGTGAACACCTGGGCAAACGCTCTCCGCGGCATGGACGAGGGCAAAGCGCCTTATGAAGGCATATGGACCAACGCTAAATACCGCATGGACAAGCCGCATCTCCTCCCTGCCGGACTGCTCGGACCTATAACTATCAAATAATCATAACCGATGAAAAGACTTACAACATCACTCTTCCTTGCGCTCTGCATGGCAGCCGTATCACATGCAAAGGTATGGATGCCGTCCATCTTCGACAACGGGATGGTATTGCAGCGTGAGACAAACGTAAAACTGTGGGGCACCGCAGACAGCGGCAAGGCCGTGAAAGTGACGACCTCATGGAACAAGAAGACGTACCGCACCACTGCCGGAAACGACGGCAGATGGCAGCTTTCGGTGTCCACTCCTGAGGCAGGAGGCCCGTACAGCGTGACCGTCAGCGACGGCGAGACACTCACTTTCGACAATGTCCTCATAGGCGAGGTATGGCTCTGCGCCGGACAGTCGAACATGGAAATGCCGATGAAGGGTTTCCCGTCACAGCCTATCGAGGGCGGACCGGCGGACATCCTCCACTCCACAGACCCTCTGCTCCATGTCTATCAGGCAAAGCGCATCAGCCGAGTGGAGCCTACCGACACCACGGTAGGACAATGGAAGACCTCCGAGCCGCAGACTATCCGCGACTTCGCCGCCACGGCCTACTATTTCGGACGTGAGCTGCGACGCACGCTCAATGTACCTGTCGGACTTATCGTCACAGCCTGGGGCGGCTCCTCCTGCGAGTCATGGATGGCACGCGAGTATGTCAAGCCGTTCGTGACAGAGAAGTCTCCTTACCAGATACCTTACAAGCCGGAGGACATCAAGTCAAAGAACCGCCAGCCTACCGTGCTCTTCAACGGTATGCTCCACCCTGTAATCGGCTACGGGATAAAGGGCGCGATATTCTATCAGGGCGAGGACAATGTGCCGCGCTATGCCGACTACGCACAGCAGTTGCAGACGATGATAGGCTGCTGGCGCGACAAATGGGGCATAGGCGAGTTTCCTTTCTACTACTGCCAGATAGCTCCGTACGACTACAGCCGCATCAACTGGACCGTGAACTCTGCCCTGCTCCGCGAGCAGCAGTATATAGCCGAGACACAGATTGCCAACTCCGGCATGGCAGTCCTCATGGATGCCGGCATAGAGAAGGGCATTCACCCTCCTAAGAAGAGCGTTGCGGGAGAGCGTCTCGCCATGCTCGCCCTCGTGAAGACATACGGATGGAAAGGCATCACTGCCGAGTCTGCACGCTATAAGAGCATGACCGTGGAGGACGGGAAGGCCATCCTCGAGTTCGAGCGTGACAAGATGAACCTCTATGGGGCAAACAGCTCGTTCACAAGTCATCTCTTCGAGATAGCAGGAGAGGACCGCGTGTTCCATCCTGCCACAGTGGAGCTCCACAAGAGGAAGTTCCTTGCCGTCTACTCTCCCGAGGTGAAGAACCCTGTCGCAGTACGCTACGCCTTCACAGACTGGTGCGAGGGCGACCTCTTCTGTGACGGTCTGCCTGTCTCTTCGTTCCGCACAGACAACTGGCCTGTAGAGGAGCGCAAGACCGAAACGACAGAGACGAAGGACTACGACAAGCAGAGATAACGGCTTCATGCCACACCACGCGCCGTAACGCCCAAGGTTACGGGCATTACGGCGCGATACCGTAAAGAATCTTTCATGACAAACAACATCACTTAAATGAAGAAAAAAGCATCATTAATACTTATCGCCATAGCGATGAACCTCCTCCCTTGCTCCGCGCAGCAAGTGTGGAACTTCAACCTCGACTGGCGTTTCCACCGAGGAGAGGCGAAAGGTGCAGAGGCTATCAACTACGATGACAGCCAGTGGGAGGTGGTCTCCACACCTCATACCGTACAGCTCATGCCGGCAGAGGACAGCGGATGCCGCAACTATCAAGGCGTGGCGTGGTACAGGAAACGCTTCAAGATGCCTGCCACGATATACGCCAACGGCAAGATAACACTACAGTTTGAGGCCATCATGGGCAAGCAGGACATCTATGTCAACGGCCGTCTCGTAAAGGAACATCTCGGAGGATACCTCCCGATAACCATCGATCTCACTGCCGCCGGTGTAAAGGCCGGAGACGAATGTCTCGTGGCGGTCATGACAGACAACTCCGACGACAAGTCGTACCCTCCCGGAAAGAAGCAGATGACGCTCGACTTCTGCTACCATGGAGGCATCTACCGCGATGTATGGCTTACCGAACAGCCTGCCGTACACATCACGGACGCCGTGGAGAAAGGTGAGGTAGCAGGAGGCGGAATATTCGTCCACTATGCCAATATCTCCGAGAAAAGCGCGGAGGTATATGTCAATACCGATGTCGAGAACTCGCTCGGCAAGACGCAGACGGTGACCGTTGCCAACACGTTGCTTGACGCCGACGGAAAGAAAGTCAAGACCTGGAAAACAAAAGTCACTGTCCCTGCCAAGGGAAGCATGACGGTGAAGCAGGGCTCACGTATAGGGAAACCTCATCTGTGGTCGCCGGAGACACCGTATCTCTACACCATGCACACGCAGGTCATCGCCAACAAGGCCGTGGAGGAGCGTAAGACGAAGATCGGCATACGCAGCTTCGAGTTCAAGGGCAAGGACGGATTCTGGCTCAACGGCAAGCGCTACCGCCAGTTTGTCGGTGCCAACCGCCATCAGGACTTTGCCTATGTGGGCAACGCCGTGCCTAACTCCCAGCAGCGCCGCGACGTGCAGCGCCTGAAGGATTGCGGCTTCAACCTCATCCGCGTGGCACACTATCCGCAGGACCCGGCGTTCATGGATGCCTGCGACGAACTCGGAATATTCATCATCGTGGCAACACCGGGATGGCAATACTGGAACAAGGACCCGAAATTCGCTGAGAGAGTGCACCAGAATACGCGCGACATCATACGCCGCGACCGCAACCATCCGTGCGTGCTAATGTGGGAACCTATCCTCAACGAGACACGCTACCCTGAGGCTTTCGCCCTCGAGGCATTGCAGATAACCAAGGACGAGTATCCTTACCCGTATCGCCCTGTCGCCGCTGCCGACCTCCACAGCGCCGGAGTCCTCGAGAATTACGATGTGGTCTACGCATGGCCGGGCGACGACGAGAAGACAGAAGGACTGGAATTCAAGGCGCAGCAGCTCAACAAGAACATGCTCACACGCGAGTACGGCGAACTTGTCGACGACTGGTATGCCCACAACAACCTCAACCGCGCCAGCCGTTCATGGGGCGAGATACCGCAGCTGAAGCAGGCGCTGTCGCTCTCCGAGTCCACACGCGACCAGCACCGCACCAAAGGACTCTTCCTCGGCGGCTGTCAGTGGCATCCGTTCGACCATCAGCGCGGATACCATCCTGACCCTTACTGGGGAGGAAACTACGACGCGTTCCGCCAGCCAAAGACGGCATACCACATGTTCCACTCGCAGATTCCTGCAACGGAGGGCGAGCCGACGGTGTACATCGCCAACGAGATGACACAGTTCTCGGACAACGATGTCGTCGTCTTCTCCAACTGCGACAGCGTACGTCTCTCCATCTTCGACGGCGAGATGTCATGGACTCTCCCTGTAAACACCTACGGAGAGGCCGACCGTCCGTACAACGCCCCTGTCGTATTCAAGAACGTATGGGACTTCTGGAAGGCGCGTGAATACTCCTACAAGGGACGCAACTGGCAGAAGGTGAACCTCCTCGCCGAGGGTATCATCGACGGAAAGGTCGTAGCTACCATGAAGAAGATGCCGTCCCGCCGCAGCACAAAGCTGCGCATGTATGCCGACGAGCGTGACCGCAAGCTCGTAGCCGACGGCTCGGACTTCATCGTCGTCGTCTGCGAAGTGACCGACGACAGCGGCAATGTGCGCCGCCTTGCCAAGGACCAGATAAAATTCTCTGTCGAAGGCCCTGCCGAAATCATAGGAGACGGCACGGACATCGGCGCCAATCCGCGCCAGGTGGAATGGGGAAGCGCACCGATACTTCTCCGCAGCACCACCACGCCGGGTAAGATAAAGATACATGCCGATGTGCTCTTCCCTGGCACACACTCCCCTACTCCTGCCGACCTCGAGATAGAGTCCGTGCCTGCCGACTGTGCTTTCGTGCGCGGAACAGACATCGACAGCAATACGACAGTGAAGGCCTCCGGCACATCATCGTCATCAAAAGCCTCCACAAAGCAGATTTCCGAGGAGGAGAAGCAGCGCATGTTGCAGGAGGTACAGGATCAGCAGGCTGATTTCGGCGTGGCAAAATAGTTTTTCCCGGCATTGGGTTATAGGTTTCAGGTTGTCGGATGTTGGTTATCGGCAATTAACCTAAAACCCCAAACCCAAGACCCACAACCATCAAATCCCTACAACCATCAAACAAGTGTGGCACTCTCTACGGCAACAGCCGTGAAGGGTGCCACGCTTGTTTTCATGTATTTTTCAACATCAAAGCCTATATACGCCCCATTTCCCTGCATCCCATTGCTCCTTGCAGCACACCTCGCCACAAAGTAGGGACGTCCCGTGGTGCGTCTGCCGTGCGTGAAACGCACAAACATCTAAGCCAAAACAAGTATAAGCCCACTGCCCTATCCAGCGTTTCACGCCGTGGAGGATGCGCCACGGCATGTCCCTACATAGTGGAAGGCATCTTTTCAACCGTATCCCGCAAAGCACACATTGCAAAAACAATACCACCACTCCAAACACAAGATAATCAACCTATTACGACACAACACAACACTTCACACCGCCCACATCCACACATACCCAGCCAAAGGTCACCTTTCACTGTACAAAGGGTCACCCTTCAGCATATAAAAGGTGACCCTTCACGATGCAAAAGGTCACCCTTGACTACGCCTGCAGACATGTCTGCCAACAGAAATCATGACACAATGGACGGCAGAAAGGCTGAAAACGGAAGAAAAATGCTCTATTTTCAAATAAAAAACCGGAAAACTCTGAAAGTTTTCCGAAAATATTATTATTTTTGCAGAAGCAACCGTAATCTGCACTCCGCACACGGACAACGGAGCCAAACGTCAGAATCCTGAAGGCGGTGTGCCAGAAGACAGTTGTAAATCTCTATAGACAATATTAACCAACAAATACAACAACAATGAGAGTAATTATCGAACCGAACTATGAAGCCATGTCCAGATGGGCGGCAAACTATGTGGCAAACCGCATAAAGGAGGCCAATCCTACACCTGAAAAACCATTCAAGCTCGGTTGCCCGACAGGTTCTTCGCCCCTCGGGCTCTACAAGGAACTCATAAAGAAATATGAGGCAGGAGAGATTTCATTCCAGAATGTGATAACGTTCAATATGGACGAGTACGTGCATCTGCCCGAAGAGCATCCTGAG
>JAFTQG010000010.1 GCA_017462915.1 Prevotella sp.
AATGTAAGTTCTATCATCGTTCCTTTATTATGGAATTATTCCTTGTTCGACTGCTCCCATTCTTCCCATTCACGCAAAGCGTCTTGCCAGTCTGTGCACTCTCCGCTGTCAACAGCCTGCTCAGCAGCAAGTGCGGCGTCACGCTCACGGTCTCTCTGACGCTTGGCCTTCATGTCGGCAATCGTTGCATCATCAAGAATATGTATTGCACCACGCCTTATGGCAGCCTGCAACTCTTCATAGCCAAAAGCTTTTCCCTGCTCATTGAAATCAGAGATGTTGAACTCGAAATTCACACGCAACTGATGGCGTATAGCCTTTTGCTGGAAACGGGTACCGGAACACTTCTTTTTAAGAAGCATTCCGATAATGTCTATCTCATGTTGAGAATATTTATTACGTCCCATAAGTAATTTTCCCTGCTTACTTATTATTCAAATATTGCATATCACTGCTTTTCCAGAGTCTCTGGTGCAGGAGTCTGTGTCTTAGGTTTGCGTCCGCCACGACGTCCGCCACGATGCTTAGGCTTCTTCTCCTGCTGTTCCTCTGCAACCTGCGGAGTTTCCTCTTGTACAGCGGCTTCTGCAACAGTCTCTACCTTCTTGGTGTCTACCTGTTCTTTTACTGGTTCAGGTTTGTTCTGCTGTTGCTTCACAGTGTCTTTCTTCTGGTCCTGAGCATTTTGTTTCTGCTTCTGGCCGGCATTTCCACGTCCCTTTTGGTCATTACCGTTGCCCTGCTTTTGCCTGTTGCCCTGCTTTTCCGAATGACGGTCACCTGGGCGGAATCCCTCTACCCACAATGTCAATGGAGCTACGGTACGCTTCTCCATCTGCTGCGGCACATCTTCCATCCACAGTTTTCCCGCCGCACTTTGCAGGAAATGATACTGACGTGTATAGGCATCAAGGATTTTCAAGTCGTCAAACGTCATCACCATCGGCCGGATTGGCGCATAAACATTGTCCCATGTCTCATCATCAATTTCATTTGTCCGCTGCAAATCGTCACACATGCCCATCGAACGGATAGCCACGGAAGCATCATTTGTCAGAAGCAAGACCTTCTTGCCTTGAGCAAAAAGCTCTACACAACGGCGAATGATTGCAGGATCAGCGAAAGCACTATGATGGCTTTCCGCTCCTATGCCCTCTATCCTAAGACGGTTCTCACGCTGCTGGGAGAGTATAAGCCGCTTGGCAAGACGTGCTGCGATATTCCTGCATACATTCTCATCTTTCATGTCAGCATCGACAGCAGGAGGTTCCATCTGCGTAGCAAAACGGTCAATCTCCTCATAGGTCTCAGACATCATGGAGAAACGTGCGCCACGGAATTTTGAAAGTTTAGAGATAAACTCCAGTTGTCTCTCAAACTGCAAGCGTGCGTTGAAGCGTGGGTCTGAATGTGAAGAGGTGTGCCCTGTCAGGAGCTCTATCCAGATATTCGTATCAGAGAGCACTACATCATAGTTCAGTACGAGTGCAAGTGTGCCTTCTATCCAGCGGAAACGCTTCTCGGCCTCCTCTACTGTCAGTTGCTGTATCTGCTGGTCGGTAAGAAGCAGTTGACGCTGCGGCGCATTGACGAGTTCCACTACATCTCTTATAAGCAATGTCGGACAAGGAGGCAACGGTTTCGGTTCCTGCTTCTTCTCCACACTATCCTGTGAGGCCGTATCCACAGGCTTTACAGGTGTCTCCACTTCAGTATTTTCTGAAGGATTCTCTGTTGGAGTCACCTCTACCTGTTGCTCTACGCTCTGGTTTTCAACCTTCTTTGCTGGCTTTTTGCGAGTTGCTCGCTTAGGCTTTGGTTCTGTGACAGTATTCTCTTCCGTAGGAGTCTCCTCCACATCTTTTGTCACTTTCTTACGTGAAGCGCGCTTGACAGGAGTCTTTTTCTTCTCTGTGTCTATCACGCTCTGCGGTTCCGAGGCTGCATTTGCCTCGGCAGTTTCTACTTTTTTCTTTGCCATAATTAAGTTTAATGGTTAGTAAAGTAGATTATTCGTTGATTATTGTCACTACCCTATCGTATGTAAGCCCTTCAAAAGTATCAAGGACATAATTGCACTTGTCCTGTATAAGGGCGCGGCTATTGCCTGTTGTCAGTCCTATAGTATAGATACCGGCAGACATTCCTGCCTGTAATCCTGTAAAGGCATCCTCAAATACGACACATTCCTCTTTCTGACAGCCGAATACAGCGGCACCTTTCAGATAGCAGTCTGGATTTGGCTTTGACGCAGCAAAATCCTCTGAGGTGAGGATACGGTCAAAGACTGTGTGAAATTCGGGAACTTTTGCCGCGACAACCTCCATCTTCTTTATATTGGAACTGGTAACGACAGCACAGCGCACTCCATGTCTTCTTATATCATGGATAAAATCAAGTGCGCCAGGGAAGAACTCATACGTCATCTGCTTTTCCCATTCATCAAGGGCAGCGGTTATTTCCTCCTGCCACTTCTTGTCAGGAAAATACCGCTCAAAAATCTGCTTGAGCGTTGTACCTTTAATAACTTGCTCAAGATTCGGGACATCAGGGCGATACTTTGCGCCCATTTTTCCCCAGAAAACAGTGTACTGTCCCTCAGTATCCATAAGGGTACCATCGAGGTCGAATAATGCTACTTTAAATTTATTCATAACCCGCTAACGGATTTTCATTTTAATAATTTCTTTCCATATACCCCATATAGGGCTTGTCTGTTTCGTCTTCTCGTCATGATTCCACTCACAATGTCTCAGCCACACAATGTGAAATACGGAAACCATGAGAAAACAAACATCATGTGTGCTTCCTATAGAAGTTCACTCAATTCGAGCCATCGTAGCTCTTTTTCATCCAGATCCTCATTGACTACCGGGAGCCTCTTCGACATTTCCGTAATCTCTTCGACACTTGCAGAGCCGGAAGACAATGCACTTTCAATGTCGCTCTTTTCTTTTGTGAGTCGCTCTATATCCTTATCAAGTTGCTCAAACTCACGTTTTTCCTTAAACGACATGCGCCGTTTGTTCTCCCCTCCGTCACGTCGTCCGCCACTCTGCTTCTGCGAAGCCTGTTTCGGGTCTGTCTGTTCTGCACGGGCAACGGACTTGGAAGAGAAAGAGTCCTTCGGCAACAGTTTCTGATATTCACGATACTGCGTGTAATTTCCAGGAAAATCCTGCACCTCACCATTACCGTGGAAGACAAGCAGATGGTCTACTATCTTGTCTGTGAAATAACGGTCATGGGACACAACGATGACACAACCTGGAAAATCCTGCAGATATTCCTCAAGTATCTGTAGAGTCTTGATGTCAAGATCATTTGTAGGCTCATCGAGTACAAGGAAGTTAGGGTTCTTCATCAGTACAGTGCAGAGATACAGTTTCCTCTTTTCTCCACCAGACAACTTATATACATAATTATATTGCTGCTCAGGAGTGAACAGGAAATGCTGCAAGAATTGTGAAGCTGTAAGGTGGCGTCCCTGCCCAAGGTCTATATAATCGGCTATCTCACGTATGACGTCAATGACCTTCTGGTCTTCACGGAATTTCAGTCCCTCCTGTGAGAAATATCCGAAACGTACAGTCTCTCCGATATCAAAGCGTCCTGCATCAGGCTTCTCCATGCCAAGGAGCATCTTGATAAATGTTGACTTTCCGGCACCGTTACAGCCTACTATACCCATTTTCTCAAAACGGGTAAAATTGTAGTAGAAGTCTTTCAGTATAACCAACGGTTCCTTTCCTTCACGCTCCCAGGACTTGCTGATATACTGGCATTCGAAAATCTTAGAACCGATATATACCGTAGAAGCCTTCAGACGTATCTGCCGCTCCTCCATACGTCTCTTTGCGACAGCCTCCAGTTCGTAGAAAGCCTCCTCACGATAGCGTGCCTTGTGTCCGCGAGCCTGTGGCTGACGGCGCATCCACTCAAGTTCACGACGATAAAGATTATTTGCGCGCTGAATCTCCGCACGCTGATTGTCTATGCGCTCCTGACGTTTCTCGAGGTAATATGAATAATTGCCACGATAAGTATATATCGTTCTGTCGTCAAGTTCGAGAATCACCGAGCATACACGGTCAAGGAAAAACCTGTCGTGAGTGACCATAAGGATGGTCTTGTTGCCTCTGGAAAGGAATCCTTCAAGCCATTCTATCATCTCAAGGTCCAGATGATTGGTTGGCTCATCCAATATAAGGAAGTCCGGATCCGTCATCAGAACAGCGGCGAGCGCGACACGCTTCTGCTGTCCTCCTGACAGCTGTCCCATAGGCTGGTCCAGGTCGCGTATCTTCAGTTTCGTTAGAATCTGCTTTGCGTTGAGATGCTGCTCATGTTCTGTCTGCCCTGCCGTACACGTCTCAAGCACCGATTTCTCCGGGTCAAACTCTGGTGTCTGGCACAGGAAACCAGTCTTTATGTCATTACGGTATATAATCGTTCCCGTGTCAACACCCTCTATGCCCATAAGCATCGAGAGGAGAGTTGACTTTCCTGTTCCGTTCTGAGCGATGAGACCAACATGCTGTCCCTCGGCGATAGAGAAGCTGATATTGCGGAACAGCACTCTCTCGCCGAAGGATTTTGTCAGGTTCTGTACATCAAGGACAGGATTAGCCATTTGCCAGTTGGGTATTTATTGATTCGATATAGTCAAGCACCTCATCCCTGCCTATGGCTTTCTCTGAAGAGGTGACGAAATAAGGAGGCAGTTCCTCCCATCGGTCACGCATTTTCTCCATCCATGCACTTGCCGCCATACGGGCCTTGACAGGACCGAGCTTATCTGCCTTTGTGAAGATAATGGCAAAAGGGATACTTGACTCTCCCAGCCAGTCAATGAACTCACGGTCTATCTGCTGCGGCTCGTGGCGTACGTCTATAAGTACAAACGTGCATACCAGCTGCTGACGCTGCAGGATATATCCGGAAATCATCTGCTCAAGTTTCTGCTGGACTGTCTTCGAGCGCTTTGCAAAGCCATATCCGGGAAGGTCCACAAGATACCACTCCTTATTTATAATGAAGTGGTTTATCATCAGTGTCTTTCCCGGTGTAGCGGATGTCTTGGCAAGTCCTCGACGCTTGCAAAGCATATTTATTAGCGAGGACTTGCCGACATTACTTCTGCCGATAAACGCATACTCGTTCTTCGTGTCGTTAGGACACTGGTGACAAGTAGGCGAAGATATCGAATATTCTGCTGTCTTTATTATCATCTGTAAAGTCTATTACCAAAGTTTCAGTCGCTTCTCTGGAGCGAGGTAAAGCTTATCGGACGGCTGGATATTGAAAGCATCATACCAAGCATTGATATGAGGCAAAGCACCCTTCACGCGCCACTCGCCCTGAGAGTGCACATCATTGAGAAGACGGTTACGTATCTCCTTCTCTGTGATATTCTGTCCCCATACGCCTGCATACGCAACGAAGAAACGCTGCTCAGGAGTGAGACCGAGCTTCACGGAATTATCCTTGTTTGCATTCTTGAAAGCCTGGAACGAAACCTCAAGACCACCATGGTCAGCAAGGTTCTCGCCAAGTGTCATACGTCCGTTAGCCTTGACTCCCGGAAGCACTTCTATCTGCGAGAAGAAGTCAGCATACTGGTCGCCGAGCTTCTTGAAGTTCTCCACATCCTCCGGCTTCCACCAGTCTGACATGTTGCCGTCCTTATCAAAATGAGAGCCCTGGTCATCAAATCCGTGTGTCATCTCATGGCCTATGACAACACCAATGGCACCATAATTGAAAGCATCATCTGCCTCAGCGTCAAAGAAAGGATACTGGAGGATACCTGCAGGGAAGCATATCTCGTTGGTTGTAGGATTGTAATACGCATTGACAGTCTGCGGAGTCATGTGCCATTCGTCACGGTCAACAGGCTTTCCTACAGTCTCATCATTACGCTGCTTGTTCAGGAATTTGGATGCCTCACGGATATTCTCATAAAGAGACTTCTTTGGATCTATTGCAAGACCGGAGAAATCCTTCCACTTGTCAGGGTATCCAATCTTCACATAGAATGCCGCAAGTTTCTCGCGGGCAACCTTCCTTGTCTCTGGAGTCATCCATTCCTGTGCATCAATACGCTCGCCGAGGGCAGTCTGCAGATTGGCAACAAGCTGCTTCATGCGCTCCTTGCTTGATGCCGGGAAATAACGCTCGCAGTAGATCTTGCCGAGAGGCTGGCCAAGTATTGCCTGAACAAGGCTTGTAGACTTACGCCATCTCGGGAAGTCAACCTTACGGCCAGACCTTACACGTCCATTGAAGTCAAAGCTCTCTGCCGCCACATCATCACCGACGAGGGACGCAGCATCATGGATGACGTTCCATTCCATCACGGCACGAAGGTCCTCTGTATCAAGATTTCCAAGAAGAGTGTTAAGACCTTCCATGAACTTCGGCTGGCCGACAACAAGCTGCTCGAAGTATTTCTTGTCAACGCCTTCTGCCTGAAGAAGTTCAACTATCGGGTAATTAGGATATTTCTTCTGGAACTCTGCAAGGCTCATCTTGTTGTAATTCTTCTCCACATCGCGCAGTTCGGTACGTGAAAGAGAGAACTGTGCTATGCTGTTCTCCACCTTCAGTACGCTCTCCATCTTCTTCTGGGCAATCTTCTCGCTGAATCCGAAAAGCTTGAACATATTCACGATATGCTTCTTGTATGCCTCCATGATGGCAAGCGTTGCCTCGTCCTTGTTGACATAATAGTCTTTCTGGCCGAGTGTAAGTCCGCCCTGATATACGGAAAGGATATTGTTCTTGGAATCCTTCTCGTCAGCACCGAAGCCATAGCGTGCAAAGAAGCTGACGCCATAAGGAGCCTCGGCGTAGAGGATATTCATGAGACCTTTCTTTCCCTTAGCCTTCTCTATCGCCCGTACATAAGGCATTACAGGAGCAACGCCCTCCTTGTTGCGGCGCACAGAGTCCATACAGAGGTTGTACAGGTCACCTATCTTCTGCTCAAGGCTGCCTACGGCACTCTTTTTTGCTGAGAGTTCTGTCAGGATAGTGTTGATACGCTTGTTGTTATCCTCAGAAAGCTGGTCGAAACTGCCATAACGTGAGTAAGCGGCAGGGAGCGGATTGTTCTTCATCCAGCCACCGCAGGAATACTCATAGAAGTCCGTGCCGGGAGCAACGGACAGATTCATATTCTCGGCCTTTATACCAGGGCCAAGAGTCTGAGCCTGACTTACGGCAGGCATTGCAGCGATAGCGGCAATTGTCATGATGTTCTTGATATTCATAATGTTATATTTTAAAATGTTCATATTCTTCAGATAGCTTCTCCCATTGTGTCATCTCCACATCAAGAGACTGCTGTATCTCGGTATACTCATTGACAAGTTTCATGTCTGAGGCATTGGCAGGATCACAAAGAAGCGTATCAAGCTCGGCCAGACGTGTCTCCAGAGCGGAAATCTTCTTCTCTGTCTCATTGATTTTCTTCTGCACACGGCTCATTTGTCTCTGACGTTCCTTGCGCTCGGCATAGGTCATCACGTCACCGTCGGAAGGCTGTTCCTGCTGCAAAGGCTCTTTCTGCACAGGTATTTCCACCGTCTCCTTAGGTTTCTGCTGCGACATCTCGCCCTTCGCCTGCTCATGAGAGCGAATCCAGTCGTATATGCCTCCAAGATACTCGCGTACCTTTCCGCCGCCAAACTCGTATACCTTGTCGACAAGTCCGTCGAGGAACTCACGGTCGTGTGACACGACTATGGCCGTTCCGTCAAAGGCCTTGATGGCTTCTTTCAGCACATCTTTCGATTGCATGTCGAGGTGATTGGTCGGCTCGTCGAGTATGAGAAGGTTGACCGGTTCAAGCAGAAGACGTATCATGGCAAGACGGGAACGCTCGCCGCCGGAGAGGAATTTCACCTTCTTCTCTGACGCTTCGCCGCCGAACATGAACGCTCCGAGGATGTCATTGATGCGCAGACGTATCTCGCCCTTCGCCACACGGTCTATGGTCTCAAACACAGTAAGTTCGTCGTCGAGCATCTGTGCCTGGTTCTGCGCGAAATATCCTATCTGTACATTATGCCCTATCTTCAGTGTCCCGCCGTAAGGAATCTCGTTCATGATACATTTCACGAGCGTAGACTTACCCTCGCCGTTCTTGCCGACAAAGGCGACTTTCTCGCCACGCTTGATGATGAGGTTGACATTCTCGAAGACAAGGTGCTGGTAAGACTTCTCAACATCCTCGCATATCACAGGATAATCGCCCGAACGGAGACACGGAGGGAATTTCAGACGCAGGGCGGAGGTGTCCACCTCGTCCACCTCTATCGGCACAATCTTCTCAAGCTGGCGTATGCGCTGCTGTACCTGCACGGCCTTGGTGGCCTGGTATCGGAAACGCTCTATGAAGGCTTTTGTGTCTGCAATTTCCTTCTGCTGGTTCTCATAAGCGCGCAACTGCTGTTCACGGCGTTCTTTACGCAAGACCACATACTCATTGTATTTCACCTTATAGTCCTCGATATGTCCGCAGACAATCTCCAGTGTGCGGTTCGTGACATTATTGATAAAGGCGCGGTCATGGGAGACAAGGACCACAGCGCATGATGCCTGGGCAAGATATTGCTCAAGCCACTGTATGGACTCTATGTCAAGATGGTTGGTTGGCTCGTCGAGAAGCAGGACATCAGGCTTCTGCAACAGAATCTTTGCAAGCTCGATACGCATACGCCATCCGCCGGAGAACTCCGCCGTAGGCCTGTCAAGGTCGGCGCGCATGAAGCCAAGTCCCTGCAGCGTACGCTCCATCTCCGCCTCATACTGTTCGCCTCCGAGCATCATGTACCGGTCCTGAAGACTGGAAAAGCGCTCTACAAGTTCCATGTACTCCTGGCTCTCATAGTCCGTGCGCTCCGCCATCTCCTGCTGCATGGCCTCAAGCTGCTTGCCCATACGTATCGTGTCGGCAAACGCCTTGCGTGTCTCGTCGCGGACAGTGGTGTCGTCCTGAATCTTCATCACCTGCGGAAGATAGCCGACTTTCGTGCCGTTCGGTATAGAGACAGAACCGCTTGTAGGTGTCTGTATGCCACAGATTATCTTCAGCAAGGTAGACTTTCCTGCACCGTTCTTGCCTACAAGGGCTATGCGGTCCCTGTCGTTTACGACAAACGATATATGGTCATACAGCGGACGGGCACTGAATTCTACATGAAGGTTGTCTATTGAAATCATAGGAAAATCGTTATTTTATGCCACGTGCATTGAGCGCGGCTGTGTATTTCGCGGCATTCTTGAGATGCTCCGCGTAAGTCACGGCAAAATTGTGAGTGCCGGAGAAATCTTCCTTGGCACACATGTACATATAGTCATGATGCACATGGTCAAGGACAGCGTCTATGCCTGCCACCGACGGGATACGGATAGGACCGGGAGGAAGGCCTGTATTCTTATAGGTATTGTAAGGGGAATCGATGAAAAGCAGCTTGTTGTATATGCGTTTCAAGTCGAACTTCTTCCATGCATACTTCACTGTCGGGTCGGCCTGGAGAGGCATACCGGCCTTCAGGCGGTTGACATACATGCCGGCAACCATAGGCTTCTCGCCGTTGTTTGCCGTCTCTTCATCAACGATGCTTGCCAGCGTGACGACCTCGACAGGTGTCAGTCCGGCATCCTTCGCCTTAGCCTTGCGCTCTGTCGTCCAGAACCTGTCCGCCTCTTTCTTCATGCGGTCAAGGAACTTCTCAACGGAGATGTTCCAGTAGATGTCATAAGTGTTCGGGATGAACAGGCACTGTATGGTAAGGGTGTCAAGGCCGTATTTCTCGCATGTAGCCTCATCTTTCAGTGCGGACAGCAACTCGTCCTCCGACATCATGAGACGCTTGCCCATCTCCTCGGCAAGCCTGTCAACAGTCCTGACGGACGGAATTGTCAGCATTATAGGAGTTTGCTGGCCGTTACGCATGTGGCGGAGCATCTGCAAAGGTCCTGTTCCGCTCTCCATGGCGTAGCGTCCTGTGCGGACATGGCCGTCGTAACGCATGGCGTATGCCAGACACTTGAAGGTCATGAATGAATATCCGTGACTTACGGTATCCACCTTTGCGAAAACAGAGTCTATATTGTCATCAGCATCGACAAGGATATAGCGTGTATCATGCCCGTTTGACATAGGCGCGAAAAGCAGGAATGCAGCGACGGCGCAGCACAGCACGGCCACTGCAGATATTTTCTTCATCATATTAAATCACGTGTACTATATATATTAATTTTCAGAAAATCTCTGCAAAGGTAATAAAAAAATCATAAATCATGCTCCCTTTATTCGCATTAATTTGTAACTTTGCAGAAAATTCACAATAATTCACAGCAACACACAACAATAAGGATTATGGCAGATTTCAAGACACTGGTGCAGACGCGCCGCTCACACCGCAAATTCTCCGAGAAGCCTCTCGACGGGGAGGAAGTAAGGCTCATACTGCGCGCAGGCCTCATGGCTCCCACGAGCAAGTCGACACGCGCATGGCATTTCATCGTCGTAGAGAACAAGACCGACCTCGAGAAACTGGCCGACGCGAAGCATCTCGGAGGGACTTTCCTGAAGAACGCCCCTCTTGCCGTTGTCGTGACGGCAAATCCTGACGACTCTGACTGCTGGATTGAGGACTGCTCCATCGCCGCGATAAGTATGCAGTATCAGGCTGAGGAACTGGGCATCGGCTCCTGTTGGTCGCAGATGGACAAGCGCGGACTGAGCGACGGCACGAGTGCCGACGAGGTTATACACGGCATCCTTGACATTCCCGAGGAACAGAGGGTGCTGTGCGTGCTCGCATTCGGCTTTGCCACCGACGAACGGAAGCCACAGAACGAGGAGAAGCTGAAATGGGAGAACGTGCACATCTGCAAGTTCTGATGCCAGAAAAGCTGTCGTAACCGCCACTGCGATGTCACGCCACGCCGCCTGATTGACATCCCGAAGAGGAGGAAATTGTAGCAGGACAGACTGTTAAACATCTACGCAAACTTCGTTGCATACCTGCCTTTCTGCCAGAATGTTACGTAATATTGCAAAGTAACAGTAACGAGTGTGAAAACATAGGGTGACCTTTTGCATTACGAAAGGTCACCTTTCATGGTGTAAAAGGTCACGGTTCACCACATGAAGGGTCACCCTTTTCGTGCAACTCAGCATGTCTCTGCAATAACGGAGACACCCACGCTTTGACAGACAGTGTCTGACGCCGACGCCAAACGACACGAAAACAACGGAACATCATACAACGAAACAAAACATAACATAAGATGATTATACTTGCAAGCAACTCTCCAAGGCGCAAAGAGCTCCTTGGCGGACTGGATATGGAGTTCAGGACATGGGTCATTCCGAATATCGACGAGTCATACCCTGACACCCTCAAGGCTGAGGACGTAGCGGAATACATAGCCCAGAAAAAGGCCATACCCTATTTCAACGACGAGCATATGGAGGCTGTCGACGATGACGACATCGTGCTTACGGCAGACACCGTCGTGATACTCGACGGCGAGGTGATGGGCAAGCCCAAGGACGAGGAGGACGCCTGCAGGATGCTACGCAGACTCAGCGGCAAGACGCACCATGTCATCACAGGCGTATGTCTCAGGACAAAGACAAAGACACGCCATTTCAGCGTGAAGACCGATGTCACTTTCGCCCATCTCACCGATGAGCAGATACAGTATTATGTCGCGAAATACCGTCCCCTCGACAAGGCGGGTTCGTATGGCGTACAGGAATGGATCGGCTATGTCGGAGTGACGAGGCTTGAAGGCTCGTATTTCAATGTCATGGGGCTGCCTGTACAGAGAATTTATGAAGAATTGAAGGCTTTTTAGCATATTTTCGACTTTTCACCGTGAAAATGTATTAAAAAGTTTTCATTATTCAAAAAATTAATATAACTTTGCAAGCAAACTATCACTGCCTTAAATCGTACACGCGGTGTATTGTTGTACACATACGCCCCTATACGACACGAAAGACAACACAATGAATGAGCAGATAAGACACGAAGGCGTAATAATCTCCATAGAGGGCGAGCATATACAGGTGCGCATCGCCCAGACTTCTGCATGTCTGCACTGCAAGATTGCGAAGCACTGCAATTCGGCAGAGAGCAAGGAGAAGGTCGTCGATATATGGACAAAGAAGGCACACAAATACCGCGTAGGGCAAGATGTGTGCGTCATCATGGGCGGAAAGATGGGACTGACAGCCGTGCTGATAGCATTTGTAGTGCCTGTGATACTGGCAGTGTTGACGATTGTCGCCATACTCAGACTGACAGAGGCATCGGGTCCCTTCCCTACTCCAGAGCCTTACAACCAAGGGTACGCCGCCATCGGCGGCATGGCCGTATTCGGAATATACTACACTGTCCTGTACATGTTCAAAGGACTGATGCAGATGAAATTCCAGTTCACTATTGAAGAAAATAACTAATATACATTTAATAATCAACAAACAAACAACATTATGACTGAGATTATCGTTCCAGTACTCGTCTTGGGTATCATAGCGCTTATCGCCTCGGTATTGCTCTATGTCCTCTCCAAGAAGTTTGCTGTTGAGGAGGATGCCCGATTGCCTTTGATTATCGAGGCTCTCCCTGGCGCCAACTGCGGTGGCTGCGGCTTCCCTGGTTGTGCCGGTCTGGCAAATGCTCTCATCAAAGGGTCCAATGAAGGCTCTATCGACGGACTGTCATGTCCTGTCGGCGGTGAAGAGACTATGTCAAAGATTGTAGATTTGCTCGGTGCCGCTTCTGCTAATCCTGCACCTGCCGCACAGCCTGCCCCAAAAGCGGAAGGCGGAGCAAAGAAGTCTTTCAAACCAGCTCCAGTAGAGAAAGCTTTCGTTCCTACAGCCATCCCTACCGTGAAGCCTTGCAACAAACCGGTGAACATGCCGGCAGGATGCAAGCCAGCTGATATGAAATCACTTAAAACTATTTAATTCAAGGAGGTTTAGCAAATGAAAGTACGTACTTTTAGACTTGGTGGCGTCCACCCGGAAGAAAACAAACTGAGCAATGACGCCGTTACGAAACCTGCTCCACTTCCTAAGCAGGCTGTACTGCTGATGACACAGCACATCGGAGCACCTGCAAAACCTGTTGTCAAAGAAGGCGACAAGGTCAAGGTCGGAACACTGATAGCAGAGGCTGGCGGCTTCGTCAGCGCACCTGTATACAGCTCCGTCTCCGGTACTGTAACAAAAGTCGGCGAGGCTGTTGATGCCGTAGGCGCAAACCGCCCTGCCGTATATATCAAGGTAGAAGGTGACGAGTGGGAGCCGACAATAGACCGTTCCGACAAGCTCGAGACATTGGAGGCTCATCCAGAACTTACACCTGAAGAGATTGTCAACCGCATCAAGAATGCCGGTGTCGTAGGTATGGGCGGCGCTTGTTTCCCTACCTTCATCAAACTGTGCCCTCCACCGACAGCAAAGGCAGAGTGCATCATCATCAACGGTGTAGAGTGTGAGCCTTATATCACATCCGACTATCGCCTGATGCTCGAGAAAGCAGACGAACTCATTGAGGGCGTAAAGATCCTCATGAAGGGCGCGAAAGTCAATCAGGGATATATCGGCATAGAAGACAATAAGCCTGCTGCCATCGAACTCATAGCAAAGAAGCTCGAGGAGAAGAACATCACCAATATCGAGGTTGTCCCTCTCGCTAAGAAATACCCACAGGGTGGCGAGAAGCAGCTCGTTGACGCAGTGATACGCCGTCAGGTTCCTGCACCTCCTGCAATACCTGTCAATGTCGGCGCCATCGTGCAGAATGCTGCAACAGCATACGCTGTATACGAGGCTGTAATGAAGAACAAGCCTCTCTTCGAGCGCTATACGACCGTAACAGGAAAGAAGATAAAGACTCCTTCCAACTTCATCGTCCGCATGGGTACATCATTCCAGGAACTGATAGACCTCTGTGGAGGTATGCCGGAAGGAGACAACAAGGTGCTTGCCGGAGGCCCTATGATGGGACGCGCCGTCAATACACTTGATGTAACTGTAGGCAAGGGACAGAACTGTATCACAGTCCTCACAGACGATGATGCCAAGCGCAAGGAGATTGATCCATGTATCCGTTGCGCGAAGTGCGTAGGCGCTTGCCCTATGGGTCTTGAGCCTTACCTCCTTGCAACCTGTTCTTCAAAGAAGATGTGGGATAAGGTTGAGAAAGAGATGATTACGTCATGTATCGAGTGTGGTTCATGCCAGTTCACATGTCCGTCTCATCGTCCGCTTCTTGACAACATACGTGTCGGCAAGTCTACCGTGATGGGCATCATCCGTTCACGCAATGCAGCTCCAGCACCAGCCCCTGCAAAGGGAGGCAATGCTCCGGCTCCTGCCGCAAAGGGAACAGCAAAGGCTATGTCGACAGCAGACAAACCGTTCGTTCCTACTGCCATACCGACAGTAAAGCCTTGCAACAAACCTGTCAACCTGCCTGCTGGATGCAAACCGGCTGACATGAAATCACTCAAATCAATTTAAATCCCTTATAAAATAAAACAATAAAATGGGAAATCTTATAGTTTCACTTTCTCCGCATGCACATGGAAATGACAGTGTGAGCAAGAATATGTATGGCGTTATCATCGCGCTCATTCCGGCTCTCCTCGTCAGCTTCTACTATTTCGGAATAGGTTCCGCCATAGTGTGTGCCACAAGCGTTATCGCCTGTGTATTCTTTGAATGGGCAATAAGCAAATTCATTCTGAAGCAAGAGCGCATGACCGTATGTGACGGCTCTGCCGCTCTCACAGGTCTTCTGCTGGGAATAAACCTCCCAAGCAACCTTCCTGTCTGGATGATAATCGTCGGCGCACTTATCGCCATAGGTGTTGCAAAGATGACATTCGGCGGTCTGGGACAGAACCCTTTCAACCCTGCACTCGTAGGCCGTTGTTTCCTCCTTGTCAGCTTCCCTACAGCCATGACATCATGGCCTCTTCAGGGACAGATGACAAGCTACCTTGACGCCGAGACTGGTGCTACACCACTCGCTCTCATGAAAGAGGCTATCAAGGGTGACACATCTGCACTGGAGCAGCTTCCTTCCGCTACCGACATGTTCCTCGGCAACGCTACAGCAGGCGCAGGAACAATCGGCGAGATCTGTGCTCTCGCACTTCTTCTCGGACTGGTATACCTCCTCTGGAAGAAAATCATCACATGGCATATCCCGGTATCCATCCTCGGCACAGTATTCGTACTTGCAGGACTTCTCTGGATGTGCGACTGCCAGACATACGCTAATCCATTCCAGGTGCTGTTCGCCGGCGGTCTCATGCTTGGCGCGATATTCATGGCAACAGACTACGTTACATCTCCGATGTGCGCTAAGGGACAGATTCTCTATGGTATCTCTATCGGCGTACTGACAGTTGTCATCCGTAACTGGGGTGCTTATCCGGAAGGAATGTCCTTCGCTATCCTTATCATGAACGCGTTCACACCGCTTATTAATATGTATACCTCTCCAAAGCGTTTCGGCGAGGTTTCAGCAAACAAATAACAGGAGGCAAAGATATGGAAAAACTTAAATCAAATCTTCAGAATATGGTGATTGTCCTCTTTGCAGTGGCAGTCATCTGTGGCGGTCTCCTCGCATTTGTCAATCAGGCAACAAAACCTGCCATTGACGCACAGGCGGAGAAAACTCTTGCCGACGGCATCAAGGCTGTCCTCTCAGCTGACGAGGTTGTTGTACAGGACGAGAAGGAAGTCACACGTAATATTGACGGCAAAGACCAGACTTTCGTCATCTACACCACAGACAAGGGTACTGCCGTACAGTCTACAGACCCTAACGGCTTCGGCGGAAACCTCAAGGTACTCGTCGGTTTCGACCAGAACGGCGTGATTCTCGGCTATGCTGTACTCGAACATGCAGAGACTCCTGGTCTTGGAGCAAAGGCTCCTGAATGGTTCCAGAAAGGTCAGCCAGGATGTATCGTAGGACTTAACCCTGGCGAGAAGAACCTCACTGTATCAAAGGACGGCGGTGACGTTGACGCCATAACAGCATCAACCATAACATCACGTTCTTTCCTTCGCGCTGTACAGCAGGCATACAACACTTTCATCGGCAATAACAGCGCAGATGAAAGCACATGTGCCACAAAACAGGTAAGCAAGTGTGGTAACGAAGAAACATCAGAACAGTAAACAAAGGAGGAACATATTATGTCAAAAATCGGAATTATCATCAACGGCATCGTAAAGGAGAATCCTACCTTTGTACTGATGCTCGGTATGTGTCCTACCCTGGCCACTACCACAAGTGCCATGAACGGTATGATGATGGGGCTTGCTACAATGGTTGTGTTGATTTGCTCCAACATTGTAATCTCGCTCATCAAGAAAATCACTCCTGATATGGTGCATATCCCTGTGTATATTGTAGTAATCGCGACACTGGTGACAATCGTGCAGTTCTGCCTCGCAGCTTACGCACCGGATGTAAACAAGTCTCTGGGACTGTTCATCCCTCTTATCGTGGTAAACTGTATCATTCTTGGCCGTGCAGAGTCTTTCGCATGTAAGAACAATGCTCTTGACTCAGCACTTGACGGCATCGGTATCGGACTTGGATTCACTATAGGTCTTACAATTCTCGGTATCTGCCGTGAGCTTCTCGGCAACGGCTCTGTGTTCGGATGCAATCTGATTCCTTCAGACTACTCTATGCTGATATTCATCCTGCCTCCAGGAGCATTCCTCACACTGGGCTATATCATCGCTATCATTAACAAATTCAAAAAGGCTTAAACTATGGAATATTTATTGGTATTTATTGCAGCGATATTCGTCAATAATATCGTCCTGTCACAATTTCTTGGCATATGCCCGTTCCTTGGTGTCAGCCAGAAAGTCAGCACAGCCTTGGGCATGTCAGGTGCCGTTGCTGCCGTCATGTTCGTCGCAACGCTGGTGACTTGGTGTCTTCAGATGTTTGTGCTTAATCCATTCGGATTGGGCTATCTTCAGACACTCTCATTCATCCTTGTCATCGCAGCTCTGGTGCAGATGGTCGACATCGTTCTCAAGAAGGTGTCTCCTCCACTCTATCAGGCTCTCGGCGTTTTCCTCCCTCGGATTACAACACACTGCGCTGTGCTCGGCGTTGCCATCTCTGTAATACAGAAGGATTTCTCACTCCTGATGTCTATCGACTACGCCATAGCGTCAGCTCTCGGCTTCGGTCTTGCCCTGATACTTTTCGCAGGTCTTCGCGAACAGCAGGAGTTTGCAAATATCCCTAAGGGAGTGAAAGGCGTTTCAATAACCCTCATCACTGCATCTCTGCTCGCCCTCTCATTCATGGGCTTCTCTGGTGTAGACGGTGGTCTGAAGATTCTCTTCGGACTTAACTAAAAGATATAGAAATAGACTTGAAGGGAGCACTCCCCGAGAGTCTATTTTGTGTTTGTGTTGTTGACAGGTTTCGTCGTGAGACGGAACCTGTTCTTCTTTATTTATCTGCCGAGGCAGAAACAGTATTGCAAAGACAAGAACCTTACCGGTAAGTCTTGCAAAAAAATGCGGAAGAGACATAAGTTGCCTGTTCCGCATCATAAAACTAAAAATGTATTGCCATTACTCCACACATACTGCCATAATAGACATATTCCCCTCGGCACTTCTCCTCTGCATTCCCCACTTTATATCCATATCGTCATTGCCAATAGAGGCAAAGAAATCATTGACTATATCCATATCATCCATCATCAATGGAACCTCCATACACATACATATACTTATGAGCAGGCTTTTACACTTACGGACTGCATCTTTCTGCATCAGCTCGCCGAAGAATTCCTTCAAGAATGTTGCATTGTCCGTTCCGTTTTCATTACATGCTTCATAAAGCATCCCCTCCTTACCCATGAGCATATTCTCCACATCATGTCTGTCAAGATTCAATAGAATATCTTCACCTTGGATAAGTTCAACAATCTCGTCAATATGTGATTCATTCACACGTCTTTCTTTCATTATCATAAATGGCTAATTTTAAAAGAGACCTAATAAGCGATATGGATAAACAAAAGGCGATCACTTCACTCTGTACGAGAAGCGACCGCCTTCTGTTTATCCGATTCGAGACTCTGCTTTATATCTCGTCTGCAGCATATATGAAGGCATGTGCTGCAGATTTATATTCGAATATTTCTTCATCCTTAAAGAAACGCTTCAGCTCTATGGCTGCTGTTTCAAGAGAGTCGCTGGTATGTACGATGTTTTCCTGAAACGACATGGCGAAATCACCACGGATTGTGCCAGGCAATGCTTTACGTCCGTTGGTCGTGCCTGCCATCTGCCTTACGACATCTACAGCCCCGACACCCTCGTAGCAGCATACGATGACAGGCGTCGCCATCATGGCATTCTTCAACTGATTGAAGAATGGTTTGTCTACATGCTGTGCATAATGTTCCTGAAGAATCTCATCCGTAAGCATACACATCTTCATACCTGCCAGTCGCAGTCCTTTCTGTTCAAATCTTTTTGTTACTTCGCCTACAAGTCCACGCTGCAGGCATGACGGCTTGAGGATAACCAATGTCTTTTCCATTTCTTTTTGTTTAGGTTAATAGTTTATGATTACTAATTTAATTATGCAGCACAGTCATATGAGTGTGCTGCATTGTATACCCGGTTTCTTGTTATAGTAAGTATTGCCCCACGAGCAAACAGATAGCAGTTGAATGCAACCCATAATCCGTGATTCTGCATTACAGGGTAAAGGAGGTAATACAGTGAGAGAAACAATATCATGCCCACTGCTGTAGACAGCAACATGTAATGTGTCGCCGCAGCGCCTATATATATGCCATCCCAAATGAAGGCCGCCATACCACACACAGGAAAGAGGAGTATCCACAGACTATAGTCCATGGCTGTGGCAAGTACCAATTCATCATCTGTCAATAAACTGATGAATAACTTCCCGGCTATTGCATACGTAACCGTGAACACAACTATCATAATACCGCCCCATATAAACAGGTTACGTACGACACAGCCATAACCGTCTTTATCCCGTGCGCCTATCGCCTTGCCGGCAAGAGCTTCGCCAGCGTATGCAAAGCCGTCCATAAAATAACTGTATAAAGTGAACAGCTGCATAAGTATAGTATTGACGGCAAGTGCTGTATCACCAAGTCTCGAGCCTGCCGCTATGAAGACGAAGTGCACGGTAATAAGGCATAGTGTCCTGAGAAAAATATCCTTATTGATAGAAAAAAATCTCGATATTTCTTCCTTTGTAGTCTGTCTTATGATGTCAGCAAACCGCGCCTTATCCTCAAAAAGTATCTTTTTATAATACTTTGCAAGCAGGAGCAGAGCCGTTATGAATCCTCCCCATTGCGCTGTCAAAGTACCAAGAGCGACACCTTCGACCTTCATGCCGAATACATAAACGAAAGAAAGGCTGGCTAATATATTAAGGATATTCTGCGATATAGCAATGAACATCGGGACACGTGAGTTTTGCATTCCAATGAACCAGCCGTTAAGTGCAAACATACCAAGTGATGCCGGTGCCCCGAATATGCAGATATTAAAATACGTACGTGCAAGATTCCCCACCTCTTCCGACGGTGCTATGAAGAACATGCCACATTCTCTGATAATAGGTGCAGCGACTATCAGTAATATTGCAATGGCGAGCGCCACGCTCAAACTACATGCAAGGTATCTCCTCGTCTCAAGAAAATTTCTCCTGCCACATGCCTGCGCCGTCATGCCACTTGTACCCATGCGAAGAAACGCGAACATCCAGTATATGATATTGAACAGCATCCCTCCGACAGCAATAGCCCCAATATAAGCCGAAGAACCAAGATGTCCTGTTATAGCGACATCTATCAGTCCAAGTAAAGGCACTGTTATATTGGAGACAATGCTCGGTATGGCTATTTTCAGAATCTGTCTGTTCATGAATCAAAATCAGAGGGAAATGCTCAGTAAATCATATATATGGGCTGAACTGTGTACATCAATATCATTCGGGTATACAGCTGGCACTACATGAGTTCAAGCTCGAGTTCTTTGACAAGGTGATTGAACACTGAGTATTGATTCTTGAGCTTCTCAAACAACTCTGGTGGCGTGAGAACCCTCTTTATCTCTGTATTCTCTGCCAAACGATACGATACCTGTATCTCTGAATTGGAAAGTTCCTTGGCCAAGGTAGCCCTTATTCTCGAATTGATTTCCTTCAGTTGATCGAGAAGTATGCTGTTGGTAACGACAATCTCCACATTGGGATACTCTGTAATACGCGGCTCCAGATTGCGCATACTTGTAGCAAGTCCGATAAGTTTACGGTTCTGTGCCATGCGGTTACACATAGCCATCCATTGGAAACCGAGTTGCTCATTGTCAAATGCCTTTACAGCACCATTGGAGACAAGTTCTTCCTCAGCAGCTGACACTTGTACCGTATCCTTTTTCTTTAGAGAACCGAACGTACCACCCAATGCGCTTATTCGCATCTTCGGAGCAGTTATTGCTGCTGCAGGTATCTCGGGGACAGGCTGTACAGATTTTTCAACCTTCTCGGATTGCGCAGACATTGGCACTCCACCTCCCTGCAGTACCGTCTGCTGGGTATTTTGCAAGGAAGAAACAGCCCCAGCCACCTGTACTGCCGGTTCAAGCTGTTTTGGAGTTATTTTGCTGAACAGGGATTTCAATCTTCGCCCCAAACGGGGCGCCCCGTCACCGGTGTCCGCAGGTTGTGTTATTTGCGCCACCTCGATAAGCGTTATCTCGACAAGGAGGCGTTTATTGCTGCTCATGCGGTAATTGAGGTCACAGCGTGTAAGTATCTGCAAAGCCTTGTACAGGAAAGTGGCAGGGCATTTCTGCGCCTGCTCCTGATAGCGCTGTGCATATCTTTTGCTGGCCTCAAGGAGCGGTATTGTCTGCGCATCCTTAGCCATCATCACATTACGGATATGCTCGGCAAATCCGCTGATGATATTCCCTCCATCCATTCCGTCAGCAAGCATCCTGTTGAGAAGAACCATTGCTTCGGCACACTTGTTCTGAAGGCTGAGATCTACAAGCTGGAAATAATCGTCTATATCAAGAAGATTCAAATCCTTGATTACCTTTTCCAAGGTTATATCTCCCTGACAGAATGATGCGGCTTGATCGAAAATGGACAGAGCGTCTCGCATTCCGCCATCAGCCTTTTCTGCAATGACCTCTAAAGCCTCCTCCTCATAAGTATACCCTTCACGCTCAGCAATCATTTTCAGATGCTTTACCGTATTCGGTACTGTCATCCTGTCAAAGTCATATATCTGGCAACGTGAGAGTATTGTCGGCAGCAGTTTGTTCTTCTCCGTTGTAGCAAGGATGAAAATGACGTATGAAGGCGGCTCTTCAAGTGTCTTTAGGAAAGCGTTAAAAGCCTGTGTGGAGAGCATGTGTACCTCGTCGATGATGAAGACCTTATATTTGCCTATCTGAGGCGGGATACGTGTCTGCTCCATCAATTGCTTGATGTTCTCCACAGAGTTATTCGATGCGGCATCAAGCTCAAAGACATTATAGGAGCGTTGTTCGGCAAAAGCCCTGCAGCTCTCACATTCACCGCAAGCATCACCGTCGGCAGACGGATTCTCGCAGTTGATTGTCTTTGCGAAGATACGCGCACAAGTCGTCTTGCCGACACCACGAGGACCGCAAAAAAGGAATGCATGAGCAAGCTTTCCCGACTTTACAGCATTCTTCAGCGTTGTGGTCAGAGCCTCCTGCCCCACAACAGACGCGAAGGATGCCGGACGGTACTTACGTGCTGAAACCTGGTATTCCATAAAACAGTTTTTCGGTTATTGTTATTTTTCGCAAAGTTACGAAAAATGGTCGAGATATAAAAAATGTGTCTGATAAATTAAGAAATTATAAGGAACGGATGATTTTACAAACAAATCTTAATTATTATAGTATCCATAATGAAAGTACGGGAATTTTGTTTACTTTTGCATGTAACTATTTTTCGTGGCAAGAATGAACAAAACAGCTTTATACAGCATACTTTCACGATATAAATACCTGATTACTTTCATCATCGGTATATTTATCGTCGGTTTCGCGGACTCCAACAGTCTGTACCACCGTGTATTGCTTCAGTATGAGATACAGGACTTGAAATCCGAGATAGAACAATATACAAAAATATACGAGGACGACAAAAGTCAACTACGTGATCTTGAACGTGATCCAAGAAATATTGAGCGTATAGCCCGTGAGCGCTATTTCATGAAAACAGACGATGAAGACATTTTTGTGCTCAGTACAGATCCACGTTCCATCAATGATTTCCCAACAAACAAAAGTGATGAGTCAGAACATTAAATACAGGAATAATAACAGAAATGGCATCATAATGCTCCTTGGTGGATTTATGATGGTCGTATGCACAGGTCTTCTTATTGTATCAATGCTTATGTCAGATACCAGATGGGCATCTGTTGTTGTCAAAATCGTCCCTTGGATGTATCTTGCCGGGGCAACAGTCTATGTGATAGCTCAGCGTATGGACATCAAAGTAAAAGAGTCACTGACCCTGAAACGGCTATATTCCATACAACTAATTTCCGGAATATGCTTTATCTTGGCGGGAATATTCATGGTTGAACATGTTTACCATTTCATACAGCCCCTTGTTGTCAACAGCATTGACAGCTATTTCACATACATTCAAATTGTTCACAACAACTGGGTCGTATTGCTTTTGGTAGGTGCAATATTGCAGATGTATACTGCGCACAGAATATCGTATGAGATGAGAAAATAGTCTTAAAAACCTATAAAACATAACAGAATAGAATTAAATTGACTGAATTTATTTTCATTCTTAGATATATCACAGTAACTTTGCAGAGCATTAGCAAACAGACTTCTACCTTAACTCCATGAAGAAAATACTATACACCATATTGACAGTCCTGACCTGCACCTCTTGTTCAAAATCATTCGAGGTGCAAGGAACTTCAAACATATCAACACTCGACGGCCGGATGCTGTATCTGAAAACCGTCAAGGACGGCAAACTGAAAAGCATCGACTCCTGTGAGGTTGTACATGGCCAATTCAAATTCTCCGGGGCAACAGACTCTGTATGTATGGCTACAATTTTCATGGACGAAGAGAGCGTCATGCCTATCGTCCTTGAAGAAGGGAAAATATCAATCCAGCTTAACAACACAAAACAGAACTGTACCGGCACAGAACTTAACGACAAGCTGTTTCAATTTATAGACAATTACAATAAATTACAGAGCCAGTATAGTGACCTTTCACACCGTGAGAACCAAGCCATCATGGACGGTGAGGATATGAATGCTGTCTACAAGAGCATTACAGCAGATGCCGAACGTATAGCCATGGAGCAGGACAAACTGATAACAGGCTTCATCTGTGACAACTTTGACAATATCCTTGGCCCTGGCGTGTTCATGATGATAACTTCAGGGTATGAATATCCTGAACTGACCCCATGGATAGAGGATATCATGAGCAAGGCTACCGATACATTCAAGACCAATAGCTATGTGAAAGATTACATGGATGCCGCGCAGCGCAACCAGAATATAATGAACGGCATGGAGACTCCGGCACCACAGCCACAAGCCCCAATAGGCACAAGTGACGTTATGCCTCCAACTCCTGCTGAGATGGCAGCTCCCGCTGAGTAGTGACTCAAAACAGAATACTTTGAACATACTTATAAAAAACGGAACTATTGTCAATGAAGGGAAGTCTTTTATTGGCAGTATTATAGTAGAAGACGACAAGATCAAAGCCAGCTTGCCGTATACAGAAACACCCCGTGGCGTCTATGACAAGGAAATAGATGCCACGGGGTGTTTTGTTATACCTGGAGTGATAGATTCACATGTACATTTCCGCGAACCAGGACTTACACACAAGGCTGATATCGAGAGTGAAAGCCGTGCTGCCGCGTATGGTGGTGTGACAACATATTTTGATATGCCTAACACAAAGCCACAGACTACAAGTCTTGAAGCTTTGGAGGAAAAATTCCGTATAGCAAGGGATAAGAGCCATGTCAATTACAGTTTCTTCTTTGGAGCTGCAAGCGACAACGCAGAGATTTTGAGGAACATCGACCGGCATAGCATTCCCGGATTGAAGCTGTTCATGGGCAGTTCTACAGGCAATATGCTGGTAGACAAGGATGAAGCTTTAGAACACATCTTTCAAATCTCCAAGACCCTTGACATGCCTCTGATGGTACACTGCGAAGACAGCACTGTCATAAATGCAAATATGGAGAAGGCAAAAGCCTTATATGGCGAAGACCCGGACATCATACATCATCCAGAGATACGTTCTTCCGAAGCCTGCATCAAATCGGCAAGTAAGGGTTTGACGCTTGCAATGAAATACGGTACAAGACTTCATCTGGCTCATGTCTCGACACAAGAAGAACTTGCTCTTGTAAAAGAGCAGAACGCAAGATGCCAAGAGAACCGTACAGAGTCACCAACCCAGATAACATGTGAGGCGACAGTAAGCCACCTGCTGTTCTGCGACAAAGATTATGAGACCCTTGGCACGCGTATAAAATGCAACCCAGCTATAAAGACATTTTCAGACAAGGAGGCACTACGTAGAGGACTTTCTGACGGCACGATATTCACGATAGGTACAGACCACGCCCCGCACACTCTTGACGAGAAAAAAGGCGGAGCATCAAAAGCCGTGTCAGGTATGCCGATGCTGCAATTCTCGTTGGTCTCCATGCTGTCACTTGTAGATGAAGGAGTCTTGTCCATGGAACGTATGGTAGAACTGATGTGTCATAATCCCGCACAGCTGTTCTCTGTCCGTGAACGAGGTTTTCTCCGTAAGAACTACAAAGCGGATATTGTAATAGTATCAAGGAATATACCGGAATGGACTCTTACATCCGATGACATACAAAGCAAATGTCACTGGAGCCCGCTTGAAGGAAAGACATTCCGCTGGCGCGTCGTCCATACAATATGCAACGGCAAGCATATATTTGATAATGGTGTATTTGACGAAAACTCACGTGGCGAAGAAGTCTGTTTCCGCTGATTATACACGATTATCCGCAATGATACCATAGAGCAATTATGGAAACGGCCATAATGCTCCAATAAACAATTCTATGACAATGAAACATTACTATAATAATACTCCTCAAGATTATACTTATATTCAAGTAGAATATGAAGCACCGCTGCTCGATTATCTCCTGAAAAACGTGAAGATGTCACGCAACAAGATAAAGGACACGCTGCAAGGAAGAGGCATCAAGGTCGGCGGAAAGACTGTCACACAGTTTGATTACCCATTGAAGCGCGGCATGAAACTGGCGATTTCCAAATCGAAGCGCAATGACACTTTCAAATCAAAATGGGTCAAAATCGTATATGAAGACCGCTACCTCATTGTCATAGAGAAAATGCCTGGAATCCTCTCCATGGCAGGAGCACACACCACACTTAACGTCAAGACTGTCCTTGATGAATATTTCCAGAAGACACGCCAGAAATGCCGTGCCCACACGGTGCATCGCCTGGACCGTGACACAAGCGGACTCATGGTCTACGCCAAGGACATGGAGACGGAACAGATACTTGAACATAACTGGCACGATATAGTATTCGACCGCAGATATGTCGCCGTCGTCTCAGGCGAGATGGAAGAAGACCGAGGCACCGTGGCAAACTGGCTGAAAGACAACAAGGCATATATAACCTACAGTTCACCTGTGGACAATGGAGGAAAATACGCCGTTACACATTACCAGACACTGGCACGTACCACAGAGCACTCACTTGTAGAATACAAACTGGAGACAGGACGCAAGAATCAGATTCGCGTGCATACAGCAGACCTTGGACATCCCGTATGCGGTGACGTCAAGTACGGTAATGGAGACAATCCTCTGCACCGCCTATGCCTACACGCTTACATGCTGTGCTTCTATCATCCTGTGACAAGAGAGCCGATGGAGTTCAGCACTCCGATACCAACGACTTTCCGCAAGCTCTTCAAATAGACAAAGGATGCATCACTATATGTAACAAATCATATATCCCACAAACATAACAAGACAAAGACAATAACGCAACCATGGAAAATCTTACATACTATATCCTGTGCATCGTAGCCTTTATCATCGGCGTATGGCTTGTAAAAAGATGCGTAGGATGCCTTATACGCTCTGCCATAACCATCATTATCATTGCCGGTCTGGCATATATTTACTTCAATTTCTACTCATAAACCGATAAAAAACGTTAAATGTTGCATTTATACGTATTACATAATGCGGTAATTGATTAAAAATGAGTAACTTTGCATCCGCTCCCACGTGTTGGGAGCATATTATCTAATTATTAACCGCGGCACGTGTGCCGCACAAAACAATTATTTAAAACTATGGCAACAAAAATTCGCCTCCAGCGTGGTGGTCGTAAGAACTACGCATTCTACAGTGTTGTAATCGCAGACTCACGTGCTCCACGTGACGGCCGTTTCATCGAGAAAATCGGAACTTACAACCCTAACACAGACCCTGCAACTGTTGATATCAACTTTGAGCGTGCTCTCTACTGGGTAGAGTGCGGTGCACAGCCAACAGACACAGTACGCAACATCCTCAGCAGAGAGGGAGTCTACCTCATGAAGCATCTCAAGGGTGGTGTAAAGAAGGGAGCATTCGACGAGTCTGCCGTACAGCAGAAGTTCGATGCTTGGAAGCAGGCTAAGGCAAACGGTTTTGACGCTGCAAAGGCAGCCGTTGCAAAGGCTAAGGACGAGGCAAAGGCTACACAGCTTGCTGCTGAGAAAGCTCAGAACGACGCTAAAGCAAAGGCTGTAGCTGAGAAGAAGGCTGCCGCTGCTGCCGCAAAGGCTGAAGCAGAAGCTGCTGCCACTGCAGAAGAGACAACAGAGACAGCAGAGGCTTAAATCAAACAACCCTCTACAATCTCTTTACAGTCTTATCTGTAGAGATATCTAAAATCCACATACATCCAGCAAATTCCTTCGGATGTATGTGGATTTCTTTTTATCGGTAGAAAGACTTGACTGTTGCGGCACTAAGACTCCGTCAACTTCACATCAGCAATTAGGACTAAAGTGGCATAAATCATCATCTACACACAGACATAATCCATTGGACAATTATACACTCATGAAAAAAAGGTAACCCTTCACTTACTGAAAGGTTACCTTTTATCTTGTAAAGGGTTACCTTACACATCATCAAGGGTAACCCTATAAAATAAAAGTATGATGGCTGATGTATAATTTCCTGTAGTCCACGGGTATATATCCCATAGACTACATCTTGCAATCAAGATAAATCTCTCCGAAACTGTATGGATTGAACTTCATTTTTCTTAAAGAGTACAGAATATGCCCTATATGCTCCTCATAAAAAACGAGTCTCTTTATCCATACATGGAGCAACATCTATCTCATTGCCCAATAGGTACCGCCATTGACAGCCATGCGCACCTGATGCACACCGTAATCGTTGAGCGACACGTCCATCCTGTTGCCGTCCGGCAATGTCGCCTTTATAGTACCGTCCTGGTTAAACCGGAACAGCTCTATACGCTTGCCGTCCTCAATCCGCGACCATGAGTCGGATGCATCGTCGTGTACGAGCCGTACCAGTTCTCCTTCCGGTGTGGTAATCTCGTATCCGTCCTTCAAGGTCTTCACGGCATAGTAGCGACCGTCCTCACCCATCACCTTACGTGTCTTGCCTATATTGCCGGCGACAGGATTGCTACCCGACCAGAACTCAATGGTGTTGAACAGAAGGGCATCTGCCACTCCCGACAGCACATAGACCGGTGATATCAGGATGAATATCACTTCATTAAGGAATTTGCTCTTCGTTGCACTACGGTTCCATGTGGAGAGTTTATTGAACAGACCGAACGAACCCAGACAGGAATTTGTCAGCAACCCCAAAGCGATGGCCATGGAAACCACACGAATGTTCTTTCTTCTCATATTTTCAAATGTTTTTAGGTGAATTAAAATTACAGTATCAGAAACATCAAACAGCAGAGTCTCTGATTAACCAAAAGACATACCCAGGACGTTCCTTCAGCTTCCAGCAGAATGCTCTTCCGCCGTAAGACGCATGAAGTGTTCGTCATGCATGTCTCCAAGCAGTGATTGCCTCGAATATTCTGTATGGTGATAGGTGAAACCGCATTTCTCAGCCACACGACGCGACCTGTCATTGCCGTCATAATAACCAATCCATACAGCAGACTGTCCAAGAATATCAAAGCATCGGCAGACAAGTCCACGCACAGCTTCCGTCATCAGTCCCTGTCCCCAATATGGCGCGCCAAGCCAGTATCCGATCTCCGCCTCGCCGACAGCCATGCCGTCTCTTAAGACTATACCACAGCATCCTATCGGTTCGCCTGTGGCTTTCAACACTATAGCATACGTCTCCGGAGCGGCGAAGACTGTACGGATGACTTCAAGACTATTGTCTATAGATTCATGTGGCGGCCACCCTGCCGCAGGACCTACAGCCGGGTCACTGGCATATCTATACAATATCTCCGCATCATCTTCCCGCCAAGGGCGCAGTATCAGGCGAGGTGTTTCAATATTAATTGTTTTTACATCCATACTATATGATTTTACAATGACTTTCACAAGAATCTCCAGCACATGTAATCATCGCATCATCGTCCTAAGACATTTTCAGCTATCCCATATCATAGCCTATCGATGCAAGAGAAATACATTGAGCCGTCACGCTACAAGACGTGCGAGGACAAAAAAGAAATCCGACAGACGGTTGACATACGCCATGACATTCCCGTCTACCTCCACACCGTTCCCGGCAAGGCGCAAGATATTGCGCTCTGCACGACGGCATACTGTACGGCAGATATGGGCCTGTGCAGCCATGGCGTTGCCCCCGGGGATGATGAACGACCGTAGAGGAGGTAGCTGTCCGTCAATATGGTCGATGGCTTTCTCTACGGCAAGAACCATCTCTGCTGTGACAATGCATGATGGATGCAACTCGGTGGTGCTCGTGTCTGTAGCCAGATAGCCGCCTACAGCAAACAGTTCCTGCTGTATGCGGGCAAGAATATCTGCCACAAAGGCAGCGTTGTCACCCGTCATCTCTGCCTTGCACAACACAGCAAGCATCCCCACATGAGCATTGAGCTCATCGACAGTGCCGTAACTCTCAAGCCTGTCGCTGCATTTCGACACCCTCTTGCCTCCCACAAGCGATGTCATGCCTTTATCTCCGGTCTTTGTATATATCATAGCCGTAATAGTTTTCTTATTATATCAATATAAAAGCCGTTGAATCTTGAGACTCCTGTCAATTGCCGTTAAAGAAGATGTACAACCCAATCATCACGACCACAAGGGCTATCCAAGATACAATGACTCCGAAAGATGTCTTCTCTTTAACCACCTGCATGGCACGATGCTCTTCAGCCGTCTTGTCGAATGCGCTTACCACTATCATCATGATGACAAGTACGCAGAACAGGATGAAGGAGAGCATCATGAAGTGCATGGCCTCTGTTGCCCCTGGAATAATCCAAAGATAGCATATACCTGTAGAGATGCAGAAAATTGTTCCGAGGGAAAGTACAAGATTTGCAGCGAGTGTCGTACAACGCTTCCAGAAGACACCCATGACGAACACTGCCGCCATTGGAGGTGCTATGAACGAGAGTACAGACTGGAAGACATTGAAGAGATCCATGCCCTTGATGTTGTCCACAGCGATAGTAATCACAATGGAGACAAGCGCACCGATGATAGTCACGATATGTCCTGTACGTGATATCTCTGACGGCGTGGCGTTTGGATTGACATTCTTCACATAAATGTCCATAGTGAATACAGTAGAGAGGGCATTCAGCGAACTGCCTATCGTAGAGACAAGGGCAGCCGTGAGGACCGCCATGACAAGGCCTACCATGCCCATAGGGAAAAGGTGGAGCACAAGAGTCATGTAAGCATTGTCAGGATCTATCGTCGCAGCACCGAAGAAGCCTGTGCGTGCAAGGGCGAAACATACAATACCAGGGACGATGTATATCGCAACATCAAGAATCTTCAGCCATCCTGTGAGGTTTGTTCCTTTCTGTCCCTCATTCAGGTCTTTTGCGGCAAGCACGGGCTGCACCATAGACTGGTCTGTGCACCAGAACCACAGACCTGATATAGGATAGCCGAGAAGGATAGGCAACCAATAGTAATTGGGCAGTTCCTCTTCCGAGCGGAAAAGATTCCAATAGTCTGAAGGAACGATATTCGGGTCGGCAAGTTTGCTGATACCGTTTACGAACGTGCCGTCACCAAGCGTACAGATGCCGACAATGGTAAGTGTTGCCGACACGACTATCAGCAATACCATCTGGTAGACATTGGTATAGGCCACAGCCTTAAGACCGCCAAGGATAGTAAAGAAAGCGGAGATGGCGAGGAGTATCAGGGCTGAGAGCCACATAGGTATGCCGAAGACCTGACGTATAAGTACGCCACCCGCAAACAGTGTAAGAGCCAGCCATGAGATGAGAACTGTCACTATGGTGTACCATGCAAGGATACTGCGAGTGGACTGGCCGAAGCGGCGTCCCATGAATTCCGGCAAGGTATTTATCTTCTCTCCGAGATAGCGCGGTGCAAAGACAAAGGCAAGCAGACCTATGAATATAAAGGCATACCACGCATAGTTGCCGGATACGATACCTGTCGTGAAGCCTGCCGAGGCCGAGGCGATAAGCATCGAGGGACCGACGTTGGTGCCCCACATTGAGAAACCGATATGATACCATTTCAGTGAACGTGACGCAAGAAACTTGCCTTGCCCATCACCGGACTTGCGGCTTGCCCACAGTCCGATGGCAATAAGAACCACGAAGTATCCAATCAGGATAATCCAGTCCAGAAGTTGTAGAGATTCGGAAATCATCTGATAGTGTTTTTATTAGTTTTAGTTATTGGTTATTAGTCGTAACAGCATAGGGAAACTGCCGGATAATGTCCGGCAAAAGACAGTAATGCCGGCAGGCTTGAGACATCGTCCCGTCATGGACGGATGTCATCAAAGCCTGCCGCCATCTATCTTATAAAGATGCATTGTAGTCGTCCAGTGCCTTGAAGAATTGGTCGACATTTACAAGAGGTGTATGTGGCGGTGTGTCACATCCTGAAGACAGCACTACATGAGGGAATTCGCGCGTATTCTCCAGCAGTTCCATTGTCTGACGGTACATCTCTTCTGGCGTAGACATCTTGAATGCTGATACAGGGTCGAGATTTCCCATGACAAGGATGTTCTCCGGGGTCTCACGTGCCACTTGCGCAAGGTCACACTTATTGCCGAGATGCAGACCGTGTGCACCGGTCATGACCATGGCCTCCGTACATTGGCCTGTATTGCCGCAGTTGTGAAGCACTATCATAAAGTGTTCATCCTGAAGCTGATCGATGATACGCTTGACATAATTGGAAGAGAATGTCTTGCAGTCATCATTTGACATCAGACCGGCAGCAGGCTCTGCCATGAGGACGCCTTCCACGCCAGTAGCTTTCAAAGCCGCAACATACTTGAGGATAAACAGTGTACACTTCTCCAACAGTTCATGTGCTGCTTCCGGGTCGCTGTATATCAGCATCATGATTTCAGACATGTCATACAGACGGCCTGCAAGGGAGAATGGTCCTATACAGCCGGCAAAGACGGGACGGTCGGAAATCTCGCGATGGGCAATGACATTAGCCTTTATATATTCCGGGACACGGGCTGTGTTCAGTGAAGGCACTTCAAGACGGTGAATGTCCTCTACCCCATTGAGCATGTGACCTGTAACGGAAGGTATCTCATCCTCCGGGAATATCACTTCTGCACCAAAAGCCTCAGCCTCGACAGTAAGATCCATAATCACTGATGCCGCATGGGTGGCATAACGGTCGGCAAGATAACTTACGGCCTTGCCGTGTATGCTGCCGTCGAGGACAGCCTGCTTGATAGTATAGCCCAGTTCCTCGATGCCTGGATGTGTCATTACCGGTATCGCAACACGGTCAGGACGTGCAATGATGTCCTGACGCCATTTTATCATATCTATCATAAGTAAGCAATCAAAATTAAACGATACTATATATAATCAAGTAAGCGCTGTGTCCTAATGCTTATGAAGCCATGAGACGCTTGGCAAGAGCGACCGCCTCATTGGCATTAGCACTGTAACCATCTGCACCTATCTCACGGGCAAAGTCCTCTGTCACCGGTGCTCCACCCACCATAACTTTCACCTTACCGCGCACGCCTGCAGCTTCAAGTGCAGCAAGACAGTCTGTCATGTAAGTCATTGTGGTAGTGAGCAATGCGGAGAGACATAGAATATCTGTTTCATTGTCGATAACAGCCTTGACAAAGGTCTCTGCATCAACATCTATACCGACATTGATAACTTCAAAACCCGAGCCCTCAAGCATGGAGGCAACAAGATTCTTTCCTATATCGTGGAGATCGCCCTTGACTGTGCCTATGACTATCTTGCCCGCTGACTGCACACCCTCTCCGCTTGCCTCCATTATAGGCTTGAGAATCGCAAGGGCGGCTTTCATGGCACGGCCTGCCATAAGGAGATTCGGAACGAAAGCCTTGCCTTCAGAGAATCTCTGACCGACAACTGACATTGCCTCAATCATCTGAGTATTTATCAGTTCTGCAGGATTTGCACCAGCCTCAATAGCCTTCTTCGTTTCCTCTATCGCTACCGCTTCCTTTCCTGCAATGATAGCATCCTTCAGTCCAGTAGTTATAGCTCCAGTTGCTACGGACTTGGCTTCTTTCACAGGCTCTGCAGGCTTCTCCGCATGTGGTTTTGGAGCTTTTCTTATAGGAGCAGTGGACTCTCCACCTGGAACATGACCGCTAACAAAACAGCCATCAGCAGGATTTACAAGTTCAGCTATCTTGCGGATATGCTCGCTTGTCGTGCCACAGCAACCGCCTACAATATTCACCAGATGACCGTCTATCATATTCCACATCTGACGCTGGAACTCCTGCGGAGTAGTAGAATAGTTACCCTTCGAATCCGGGAATCCTGCATTCGGGAATGCTATAATATAATAAGGTACAGTGGCAGCTATCTGTGCGATTACCTCTGTTGTGAGTTCTATATCAGGATTGCAGTTTACTCCGACAGCAATGACATTATCGTTCTTCAGACGCTGGAAATATTCTATGACATTCTGACCGATCATATTCTTACCGTCAGCAGTGGAGAAGTTCGCGCTTATTAATACAGGAACTGTCTTCTGAAGTTCATCCATTGCCGTGTTGACAGCATCAAGGCCAATCTCCAGATTGACAAGATCGAATACCGTCTCGAAGATAATGCCATCAACACCAGCCTCTATAAGCGCAACAGCCTGTTCCTTGTATGAGGCATGGAGTTCCTGTTTCGTTATCTTTGCTGTGTCAGGCATGGAAAGAGTCTCGCGTGTCGGTCCCATCTCACCCAGTACATAGCGTGGTTTCTCAGGGTTGGCAACGGTAAACGTGTCCGCCAAATGACGGGCAAGAGTCACGGCAGCAGTATTTATCTCCACAGCCTTGTCTGCCAAACCGCAGGCTTTAAGGGAAACACTCTGTGCATTGAATGTATTTGCTGTGATGACATCTGAACCTGCAAGCAGGAACTTACGGTAAATGTCTGTAATCACTTCCGGGTGTTCAACGCACAGATACTCGTTGCTCTTCACATCGGTCAAGCCGTATGACTGTATGGATGTGCCCATCGCACCGTCAAAGACAAGCATACGCTGCTCCAGAGCTTCCACAAGTGTTGGCTTTGATACCGCAAGCGATGCGTCAGAAGACAGCGGTGTCTGGATTGTGACTTGTTTTCCACCAATATGCAGAGGACGGAAACGTGCCGTAGATTTCTTTTCTGCAAAAGCTGTCATGTCTCCAATATGCAGACACTCATCAACTTTGCGTTCCACCTCATGTGTCTGATATTCCTCGACGATACGCAGAGCCTGCTCCACCTCATCCTCATTGTGAAAGTCCATCTCCAGATGGATGCCATCGCCACCGACATTGTCAAGCAATGGGCGAAGCTGGTCTAAAGTCACCCAGCAAGCCATGATGCTCTTGCCTCCTGCGAGAATCTTCTTATACAGGTCATACCATTTAGGATCTCCTCCCTGAGGTTCACCGACACCAGGAGTCCACTGTATGGCATTAAGCTCCTCTATTTCAAGAAGCGCCGGCAGATGGTGCATAGCACCAACGCCATCAAGATGATACAGGGTATAAGGTATCTTCTGACATTGTTCGCGCAGATAAGGCTGTACGAAACGACGGTAGTCATCGTCAGAAATCATCGTCGAGATGTCACTCTGTATCTTTGTCATCTTACCCGGAGCCCAAGATGAGAAATAGCAGAAAGCCATCTCGTCACCCTCGCGGATAATATCGTAAAGTTCGTCAAAGACCTTGAAATACACATCATTGATGAATTGAAGCTGTTCCTCAACTACTTCAGGTTGCATCACAGTGTCCAGCAATACCTTATCAGTACCTTTCAGCGCGGCAAGGACATCAAGTCCTTCCATAAGGTCTGGCATACCGACATAGTAATTGCCGTTTGCCTTACGCTTACATGCCTTCAGCAGTTCCTTATGTATACGCAACTGCTCGTTGTCAGGGTCAAATGTCAGTTTGTCCTTGAAGTTCGGGTCTGGGTGAATCCATATCGTATCCTCACCGCCTTCCACACGGGAACCAAGGATTGAGGCAAGCGAACCTGGGCCGAGCTGTGTATTTGCAACAGGCAGCATATCAGCCTTCAAGCAAGAGTGTCCCACATACCAATCAAGGAAATTCGCACGCCACTCCGGGTCAAACCAACGCTGATTGCCGTCCTTTGCCTGTGGAGCTCCAGGGAGTCCGAAGGCACCAGTACCATAATTGTTGCGGGCAGCCTCCGTAAGGTGGATAGGCTGTTCTCCCGAATACGGACCATGTGGGGCGACTCCCTCCTGGAAATGCTCCCACATGTTCACGACTATACCCTTATGATTCCACCAATTAATATACCGCTTCTTGGTTTCATTGAGATTGTCTTTCCAAGTTTTCATTCTTTTTCAATAATTATTGACTGTTTTTTATTAAAGGTGGGTCTGAAAAATCATCTTCCTAATCTCCAAACCCACCTTTTATAACTGTTACAAGTGAACAAAAATATATTTGTCTGCATAGAACCATACTTTCGGAAAATTCCTATCAGAATCTACCGAAAGTGCTTCCATAGCTGAACTTATTTATACATAGGACCGAAGTTGGCACAAGCGCGATAGTCAGCACCTTCCTTATCCATGCCGAAAGCGTTCCAGCAAGCAGGGCGGAAGATGTCCTTATCGGCAACATTGTGCATACATACCGGTATGCGTAGCATCGAGCAGAGCGTGATGAGGTCTGCGCCGACATGACCGTAGACTATAGCGCCATGGTTAGCACCCCAGTTGTTCATGACAGAGTACACATCCTTGAAAGCATCCTTTGAAGGATCAAGACGTGGTGCAAACCATGTTGTCGGCCATGTAGGGTCGGTACGCTTGTCAAGAATATCATTGACATCCTTGTCAAGTTCCACAGTCCATCCCTCAGCAAGCTGCAATACAGGGCCGAGACCTGCTACAATATTCACACGAAGCATTGTCATAGGCATACCACCCTTTGTCAGGAAGTGTGAAGAATAGCCTCCGCCACGGAAATAGTCGCGGTCTGCAGGCATCCAGCTTGTGGCATTCAGACAGTTCTCCATATCCTGCTCGGTGATGTCCCAGTGAGACTTCATTGTAGGATTTCCCTCTGCATTTGTCATGGCACCAGTCGCATCAAGAGTCGTTGCGCCAGAGTTGATGAGATGTATGAAGCCATTGGCCGCACCGCCTTCCGGACGCTTGCCGCTCACGCGTTCTACAGCCTCTGGGCTCCAGTATGTACGGATATCGGAGAACATCGCGCCCTTATTGGTAAGGAGATGTCCGAAAAGCATCGACATGCCGTTAAGGAAATCATTCTCTGTCGCAAGAATCTTTGCCTCACGTGGACCGTTCCAGTCAAAGCTGGTGCACATCATAGACTCAGGGAAGTCAAAGTTAGGCTTGTAGTCAGTCCACTGACGCTGTCCCTGTACACCGGCAGCAATGGCATTGTGTCCGAGAGCTTCCTCCAGATAGCCCATCTCCTTGAGTTTCTCCGAACCGCACATGAGGTCGCGGATAATCATCATGCACTTGACAGTAAACTCCCAGTCAGCATCCTTCTCTTCACGGTTTTTGCCCTTTCCCTTGCCGTTGAAAGTCGTCATCGGTGTTCCAGGGAAGAGTGGACGGTCCTCGTTATAGTCATATCCCTCATTTGTCTTGCAGTATTTCTCTATCCACGCCATAGCCTTTTCAAACTCTTCATGGTCGTAGATGCCATAATCCACACGACGCAGTATCTCAACCAGCGAGACATACTCCGTACGCATTCCGAGATAGTCCTGCAGGAAATCAGCATTCACAATAGAGCCTGCAATACCCATACATGTATTGCCAAGGCTGAGATAAGACTTGCCACGCATTGTAGCCACAGCCTGTGAGGCACGTGCAAAGCGCAGTATCTTCTCGGCAACATCAGAAGGTATTGTATTGTCCGACAAATCCTGGACATCATGTCCATAGATACCGTATGCAGGAAGTCCCTTCTGTGCATGAGCGGCAAGAACAGCAGCGAGATAAACCGCTCCTGGACGTTCTGTGCCGTTAAAGCCCCACACTGCCTTAGGATGTGTAGGATCCATATCCATCGTCTCCGAACCGTAACACCAGCATGATGTGACAGTGATGGTAGAACCGACATTCTCACGCTCGAACTTCTCCTGGCAGGCAGCTGCCTCGGCTACACGTCCGATAGTTGTATCGGAAATGACGCATTCAACAGGAGAGCCGTCACCGTTTCTGAGGTTCTCACTTATAAGTCTTGCCACAGCATTGGCAAGTGCCATAGTCTTTTCTTCAAGACTTTCACGGATACCGCCTTGGCGACCGTCTATGGTCGGGCGAATACCAATTTTAGGATAGTTAGACATAACTGTAATATTTTGTTTTTCTTTGTTTTCTTTATATAATTAATTATCACTGGAGCGGGATTCCCCACATTGGTATATCCTATTTGTTCTTTACAGGAATAAGGAGCACAAGCGCGAAACCCACGATGAAGATGGTCATGGTACCGAGCACAATGGCAAGATATTCGTGCAGCCCAGGGTCAGGAAGCCCTATCCATTTCCAGGCCGAAATCCATGCGATGACAGCAAAACCACACAGCACACCGATGACAGCGTGGATATTCTTGACCTTCGTGGAGAGATAGCCGAGCAGGAAAAGGCCAAGCATACCTCCAGAGAAGATTGACGACAATTTCCACCATGCATCAAGTATACTGTCGACATTTACCAGCGCTATGGCGACACAGATGCCGAGCACGCCGATAAGAACGGAGCCGAGTTTGAGCACCATAAGATGTTCCTTGTCGCCGATGCCTTTTGTACGGTCACTGCCTTTTCGGTGGACATGCCTGCGCATACGCATCCAATAGTCGGTAAGGAGAATTGTCGAGCATGATGTCACTGACGTTGCGACGGTAGACATTCCTGCAGCAAACACACTGGCTATGAGCAGGCCTGTCAGACCTGTAGGCAACGAGTGCACCATAAAATAAGGGAACACATAGTCTGTCTTGTCGGCAGCCTCAAAAGCAGCTATCTGTGCATCAGGGAAAACCTTGTAGTAACTGAAAAGACAGGTGCCTATCAAGAAGAACAGCGCCGATACAGGAATATACAGCCAGCCGCCGAAAAGGGCAGCATTCTTTGCCTCCTTATCCGTCTTTGCAGTATGGTAACGCTGTACATAGTTCTGGTCTATGCCGTAGTTCTGGAGATTGATGAATACACCATATATAAGACATACCCAGAAAGTGGAATGTGCGACATCAGAGAACGAGAACGAGCCTAACGAGAACTTGTTCCTTCCTGCCTCGTCAAGTGTGTCCCACCCTATCTGCAACGCCTGCATAGGACCTTCCGGCATGGAGAACATCAGCACAGCAAGGCATACCAATGCTCCTCCTATCAGGATGAAGCCCTGTATCGCCTCGGTCCATATCACTGCCTTCATTCCTCCAAGCATCGAATAGAAGATGATGGCTATGGACGTGATGATGATAACCGTGCGGAGATCCCATCCCATAAGGATATTCATCGGCATCGCAAGCAGAAAGAGTATAGAGCCCATGCGGGCAATCTGCGTCAGCAGATAACATGCCGAAGCATATATTCTCGCCCATGGACCGAAGCGCTCCTCAAGGAAGGCGTATGCGGAAACACTCTCGTGATTCCTGTAAAAAGGCACAAACCACTTGGCCGCTATCCAGCAGGCTATAGGTATACTTAGTCCGAAGACAAAAGGATTCCAGTCCGAGGCGTATGCCTTACCGGGATTGCCGAGATATGAGATGCTGGAGACATATGTCGAGAAGATACTCATACCCACGACCCAGCCTGGTATGCTCTGTCCTGCATTGGTGAATTCCTTGGCACTGGTGTCCTTGCTGTAAAACAGGCTGCCCATAAGGACTATGCCACCGGTGAAGACAAGGAATACTATAATATCTATTATGTGCATAGTAATGATTGTAAGGTTGGAACTTTTTACAGTTTCAGTTTACCATGCTCCACATTCAGCTTCGCAAGTGCGATAGTGACCTTGTCACGTTCCGGCTTATCGAACTTGTAGAATGGAGAAGCAACGAAATCATCGTCTATGACACCGAGCTGCTGGCAAGCGCACTTCAGTCCCTTAAGATAGCTGGAACCATGTCGGCCGATGGTGTATACCGTACGGCTTATCTGCATGATAATCTGCTGCAGCTTTACAAGTTTCTCTATATCCTTGTCCTTTGCGGCATTGTACATTGCCACATAAAGTTCAGGGAACATATTGGCACCGCCGTTCACACCGCCGTTGGCACCCATGAGCACACACTCGCCGGTAATCTCCTCCGGACCGCAGAACATCATGAAGTCAGGGTTGACCTTGCGCACCTCATACATCACGCTCTGGAAATAGACAGCATTGGCAGAAGAATCCTTCAAGCCTACCACTTGCTTCATCTTGGCAAGACGGGCAACTGTCTCCGGAGCGAAATTGACCTTGACATGTGACGGCATATTATAAAGGAATACCGGGAGAGGGAGCTGCGGTACAAGCTCTTCATAGAACTGGGCAAGCTCCGGCTGTCCGGTCGCGAAATAATATGGAGGAGCAGAGACAAGACCGTCAGCGCCGCAATCCTTGGCGATATTGGCAAGGCGGACAGCCTCCACTATAGATGTCTCCGTGATACATACGAGTATAGGAAGACGACCGTTGTTGATACGGCAGGACTCGCGAATCATCTGCTCGCGGACACTGAACGAAAGAGACTGCTCCTCGCCTGTCGTACCCAGCACGAAGAGACCATGCACACCTCCTGCAATGAGATGATTGATAAGACGCTCCAGACTCGGGACATCAACGGTCTCATTGTCAAGAAGTGGAGTTACAAGTGGCGGAACAATACCGCTGAGCGGTGTTTTCATCAAATCTATCATAATTCAAATAAGTTAGTTATTGTTAGTTTGCTTGCAAAATTAATAATTTTTTCAAAGAAAAACGCATAATCTACGCTAAATTTGTGTTAATTCAAAAAACTTTTGTACTTTTGCAAACAAATGAGAATAGATATAATAACAGTATTACCCCAAATGCTCGAGCCATTCATGAACGAGAGCATCCTGGCAAGAGCACAGAAAAAAGGGCTTGTGGAGATACATATCCACAACCTCCGTGACTATACCCTCGACAAGTGGAAACGTGTCGACGACTACCCGTACGGCGGATTTGCCGGCATGGTAATGCAGATAGAGCCTATCGACCGATGCATCTCCGCACTGAAGGCTGAGCGTGATTATGACGAGATAATATTCACATCGCCTGACGGAGAGCAGTTCAACCAGCATGTCGCCAACGACTTGTCGATGAAGGAGAACATCATCATCCTTGCAGGACACTACAAGGGCATAGACCAAAGAGTACGCGACCATCTCATCACCCGCGAGATAAGCATCGGAGACTTCGTGCTGACGGGAGGAGAACTTCCGGCGGCTGTCATGGCTGATGCCATCGTCAGACTCATCCCTGGAGTAATCGGCGACGAGCAGTCCGCCTTCTCAGACTGCTTCCAGGACGACCTGCTGTCTGCTCCGATATACACGCGGCCGGCCGAATACACGGGCTGGCGCGTGCCCGACATACTGCTCTCCGGACATGAGGCGAAGATAAAGGAGTGGGAAATGGAGCAGGCTCTTGCGAGGACAAAAGCCCTGCGCCCTGACCTCCTGAAATAGGCCGCAACGGCATTTGGACGACAACGAAACGAACATAAACGATAAAAACATAAGAAGATATGAACCTGACAGAACGCTTTCTGAACTATACCAAGTTTGACACACAGTCAAGCGAGGACTCACAGACTGTGCCAAGCACGCCCGAGAAACAGCTTGCCTTTGCACGATACCTGAAGGAAGAGCTTGAAGACGAAGGACTTGAAGACGTGGAAATGGACGACAAGGGATATGTCTACGCTACCCTGCCTTCGAATATCAAGCAGGATGTGCCGACCATCGGCTTCATCTCACACTACGACACGTCGCCAGACTGCTCCGGCGCGGACATCAAGGCGCGCATCGTGGAGAACTATGACGGTGGCGACATCATCCTCTCCGAAGGCATAGTTTCCTCCCCTACCAAGTTCCCAGAACTGCTGCAGCATAAGGGAGAAGACCTCATTGTGACAGATGGACACACGTTGCTCGGGGCTGACGACAAGGCCGGCATCGCGGAAATCATACAGGCAATGGTATGGCTGAAGGAGCATCCGGAGGTGAAGCACGGCAAGATACGTGTCGCTTTCAATCCTGATGAAGAGATAGGTATGGGTGCACACCATTTCGATGTCGAGAAATTCGGGTGTGACTGGGCTTATACGATAGACGGAGGAGACCTCGGAGACCTTGAGTACGAGAACTTCAACGCCGCTTCTGCCAAGGTCACCGTAAAGGGTGTCAGCGTGCATCCTGGATATGCCAAGGGCAAGATGCTCAACGCCAATGTCGTGGCTATGGAGTTTGCCAATATGATGCCTGCCGACGAAAGGCCTGAGACAACGGAAGGCTACGAGGGATTCTACCACCTGCTGCATATCGAGGGCGGCATAGAGTCTGCAAAACTGGCATACATCATACGTGACCACGACAGGCAGAAATTCGAGGACAGGAAAGCTTTCATAAAGAAAGCAGGAGAACAGCTGAACGCTAAATACGGCGATGGCACTGTCTCTGTTGACGTAAAGGACCAGTATTACAACATGAAGGAGAAGATAGACCCTCAGATGCACGTCATAGACATTGTGCTCCATGCCATGCAGGAGTGTGACGTACCGCCGCGCGTCGAGCCTATCCGTGGCGGCACAGACGGCGCACAGCTGTCATTCAAGGGACTTCCGTGCCCTAACATCTTCGCCGGCGGAGTGAATTTCCATGGTCCTTATGAGTTCGTATCCTGTCAGGTGATGGAGAAAGCCATGAACACCATCATCAAGATATGTGAGCTCACTGCGCAGTATAACGACTGATAACGCTTACATCCCATACAGGAAACGACATAAACGGATACGGACTGACTGCTGTACAGACAACAACGGCAAGTCATGCGAGAGGATTTCAGCAAAAAAGTTACATCCCTTGACAGGCTGGACACGCATGTCCGTGCAAGCACCGTTAACGCTTTAGAAATCAACCGATAAGACATAGACAGAAAAAGGTCACCTTTCGTCGTGTGAAAGGTGACCTTTTTTATTGTCGAAGGTGACGGTCTGCACTGCAAAAGGTCACCATTTGCAAGTTGTTTACGATATACAGGAACTGACTCTCTTGGTTTCCACCGCAAAGAGGCTATAAGGATCGTACCATAAGGCAACAATATCAGCAGCAGAGCAAAGTATCAGACACCGTCTTCCTCATATTCGTCGTCAGCACTACTGTCTATCTGCGTATCTTGAGACATGGAGAGATTGCCGGTCCTGTCTATCTTCATTACCAGCGGTACAAAGGCATCACTCTGCACATCAGGCGAACCGACGCTGACGGCAAAGACAAGGTTATTGCCCTCCACCCTGTCGAACACGATACCCAGCAGTCCGCCTTCCTTAGCGACATTGCTGCTGCCGGCACACGAGGAGAAGTCCTTCTTTGTGAACTTCCTGCGGAAAGCATCTGTCCCGTCAGCACGCTTGACATTCACCTCTATGGCATTGTCATAATATTCCTGACCGTTTTCATCCTTCACCTGCGGCAGATTCTTATCCACATTCCTCAAGACAAACACGGTATACTCCTTACCCAGCCATGTCACCTCACGCTCCTGCTTTATCGGTTTCATCTGCTGAGGACCTTTCTTCACCTCGGCTTTCGGAGCCGGAACGATGATATCCTGCTTCTCCTGCTTCTCGCTGCATGATGCAAAAAGCAAAAGAGAGGCGGCAGATATTATAAGATGTGTTTTCAACATTTCGGTTTTCAGTTTTAGTTATACGGCATATATTCCACATGGAGCCTGTCTCCGACACGGCACTCACCCCAACATCTCCAGCAGTTCCTCGTTGAGTTCGGTAAAGCGTCGCGGCTTGAAGCCTATGAGGAGGATACACAGAAAGGCGTTACATGCTATCTCGAACGATGATATCTCGACATCATCATCAATGACGACTTCCTTGCCGAGAATGACGTTCCACTGGGCTTCGAAGCAACGGTCCTCAGCCCCTACGAAGCAATCATCGCTGTCCTGCGCGTCAATCAGCTGGTATGTTATCTTCTTTTTAGAAGCTACCGGACGTTGTGCCAACAAAAAATCGTAAGCCTCCTGTATCTCAGGACGCTTACGATTCAAATCAGGAATCATTCCACTGAGTTCAGTGAAAATCTCTCCGAATGTGTATTTTTCTAATATTTCCTTTAATATCATCAGAATTTTGCCATCTTGATTGCCGCTACAGCGCATTCCTCACCCTTGTTGCCGAGTGCGCCACCGGCTCTTTCACGTGCATCTTCCATTGTCTCTGTAGCAAGGACACCGAAAATTACCGGTACGGCACTCGTGACATTCAGCTGCGCGAAACCTGCCGTAACACTGTTTACCACGCAGTCAAACGAGTGGGTCTTGCCCTTTACCACGCATCCCAAGGCTATGACAGCATCATATCCGTCATTCAGAGTCATCTGGTGTGCTCCGTAGACCAGTTCCATTGTCCCGGGCACACGCTTTACATGAATGTTCTCAGGCAAGGCCTCGAAGCCTTCAAGAGCTGTGACAGCGCCTTCAAGGAGAGCGTCGGTGATTTCCGGATTGCGTTCAGATACCACTATGCCGAAACACATGTTCTCAGCATTAGGGACTTTAGTTCTGTCGTAATCGGAAAAGTTTCTTGTAGCCATTATATTATTCTGTGCAACGTTCTATGTACTTGTCGATCTCGCGATATACAGCAGAGTTGACATAATCAGCCTTGATACTCTTGTAAATCTCGAGAGCCTCGTCCTTCTTGCCCTGGCTTTCAAGGAGTTCGCCCGCCTGGAGGAGGAACTGTGGAGAGAGGGACTGGTTGTGGCCTGTCTCAGCCTCAGAGTCTGCCATCTTTGCCGCTTTCTTCAGCGCAGCGATAGCGTCATCGATTTTGTTCAGCTTGGCATACACGTTTCCGAGTGCGCCGACAGCTGCCGGGGAAACCATTGCGTCATCAGAAGTGGAGAACTCTCCAAGATACTTCTCTGCCTCCTGAGCCTTTCCGAGATTAGCATAGCAAAGGCCGGCATAGAGGTTTGCAAGATTAGCGGCGTCTGTGCAGCTGTACTTGTCGGCAATGGTAAGGAAGCCTGGGTTCACCCCGTCACCTTTCAGAGCCTTATCATACTGCTCCTGAGCGAAGAGCTCCTGGGCCTTAGCCATAGCTGTGCTTGCCTCGTCCTGACGCGGCTGGAGGTAGAACGTGTTGATAAGTATTGCGCCGGCAACAACCACTAGGAGTGCCACAACACTTATACCGATAATTTTTTTGTACTTTACAACAAACGCTTCTGTCTTTGTCAGTGTCTCTGTTGTCTGAGCCTGATTTGCCATTTTATTTTCCATATTGTTTTTATTTTTGTTTTCTTTACTGCGCGAAACGGGCATTCCGAGTCATATACTCTATCTTTGCATCATTTCAGAATATGCCACAATTCGGACGCAAAATTAGTGAAATTATCTCACATAATGAAATTTAATGCTACTTTTTTTGTTTTTTACAGTGAAAAATGCTAACTTTGCGACAAATTTATCGAAGAATGATACTCAAAAAGCTGGCAATCATCAATTACAAGAACATAAAGGAGGCTACGCTTGAGCTGTCCCCCAATATAAATTGTCTCATTGGCAGCAACGGCATGGGAAAGACAAATATCCTCGACGCCGTATATTATCTCTCATTCTGCAAGAGTCACACACCTGCCGTAGACTCGCAGATCATCCGTCACGATGAGGATTTCTTCGTGCTTGACGGACTGTATGAAGACGACAAAGGCAACGAGGAACAGATATACTGCGGCATGAAACGCGGCACGCGCAAGCATTTCAAGCGCAACAAGAAAGAATACAAGCGGCTGTCACAGCATATCGGCCTTATACCTCTTATTATAGTGTCACCTGGGGACACAAGCATGATAGACGGCGGAAGCGAATACAGAAGGCGGTTCATGGATGTGGTGATAGCACAGTGCCAGCCGGAATACATGGATGCCTTGACGCGGTACGGCAACGCCCTGCAACAGCGCAACGCCTTGCTGAAGATGGAGGAGGAGCCGGATATGACCCTTATGGGACTTTGGGAAGAGGAGATGGCTCGTGAAGGAGAACGCATATACGCTTTCAGAAAGGACTTTATAGAGCGTCTCACGCCTCTTTTCCAGACGATATACGACCGTACATCGGGCTCTCACGAGACCGTCGAACTGAAATATGTTTCGCATTGCCAGCGTGGCCCATTGCTTGACGTCATAAGAAGAGACAGGCATAAAGACCGTGCCGTAGGCTACTCTCTGCACGGCATACACCGGGACGATCTCGAGATGACCATCAACGGCTATCCGCTGCGACGTGAGGGAAGCCAAGGGCAGACAAAGACATTCGTCATAGCAATGAAGCTGGCTCAGTTCGATTTCCTACGCAAGACAGCCGGCAATACGGCACCGCTGTTGCTGCTTGATGATATCTTCGACAAGCTCGATGCCTCACGTGTGGAGCAGATCGTGAAACTTGTAGCGGGCAACCAGTTCGGACAGATTTTCATCACCGACACCAACCGCGACCATCTTGACGAGATTCTGTCACATACTACACTGGACCACAAGATATTCCACATATCTGAAGGCGAAGTGTCATTACAGTGACAACGACATTACAATATTATATGATATAGACAGACCGTATGTTCAGAAAGAAAGAAAGACCCGTCAGCGATATCGTCATGGAGATTCTCAGAGCGCAAGGACTTGAGACCCCTCTGCTGCAGAGACGTCTCATAAATGCCTGGGAAGAGACTGCCGGGGCTTTGGCGGCACGGTATACAGGGGAGAAATTCATAAAGAACCAGACGCTGATGGTAAAGATAACGAATCCTGCCATGCGGGCAGAACTCAGCATGATACGCACCCAACTCAAGAACAAGCTCAATGCACAAGTGGGAGCACAAGTCATCGCAGATGTGAGATTCTATTGATTACCATAAAGGACAACAGCAAAGCCGTATACCCCTACCCCGTTTCGGACAGTACGATAAAAGACAATAACTCAATAAAAACATAAAGAACATGAAACCTACATTATTTCTGCTCGCTGCCGGAATGGGCAGCCGTTATGGCGGTTTGAAACAGCTTGACGGTGTCGGCCCTAACGGCGAGACCATCATGGACTACAGTATATATGATGCAATCGAAGCCGGATTCGGCAAGATTGTATGGGTAATCCGCAAAGACTTTGAGGAGCAGTTCCGCACACAGATACTTGCAAAATACGAAGGCAAGATACAATGTGAGCTGTGCTTCCAGGCCATAGACGCATTGCCGGAAGGATTTACCTGTCCGGAAGGAAGACAGAAGCCATGGGGAACAAACCATGCTGTGCTTATGGGCAAGGATGTCATAAAGGAACCTTTCTGCGTCATCAACTGCGACGACTTCTACAACCGTGACGCCTTTAAGGTCATAGGCAAGTTCCTCGCCGAACTTCCTGAGAATGCAAAGGGTCAGTATGCTATGGTCGGTTTCCGTGTCGGCAATACTCTCTCGGAAAACGGTACAGTATCACGTGGCATCTGCTCAAAGGATGACAACGGCAATCTCACGACATGTGTAGAGCGTACAAAGATAGGCCGTCTGGAGAATGGCGAAGTGGCATTCCGCGCCGACAACAAGGAGGACGGCGAATGGATTACAATAGACGAGAATACACCTGTATCCATGAACATGTGGGGATTCACTCCTGACTATTTCGAATATTCGGAAGAGTATTTCAAGGAGTTCCTGTCCGACCCTGCCAATATCGAGAACCTGAAATCTGAGTTCTTCATACCGCTGATGGTAAACAAGCTCATCAATGACGGCACAGCAACCTGCAAGGTTCTCGACACAACATCAAAATGGTTTGGCGTGACATATGCTGAAGACCGTCCCGACACTGTCGCAAGAATATCTGCCCTTGTCGCCGACGGTACATACCCGAACAAACTGTTCTAAGAAACAAATATCATATATATTTTGAAACTTACATCATCTAAGAATACTCTTACGACCGAATATATATCTGAGCTCCGCAAACTTATTGACGGAGCTCAGAATATTGTTGTAACATGCCATCATAACCCTGACGGCGACGCCATCGGTTCTTCACTCGCACTTGCAAGATACCTTAATGCAAAAGGCAAGGACACGACTGTGATAATACCTGATGCATATCCTGATTTCCTGCAATGGCTTCCTGGCACACAGGATATCATACGCTTCAACAAACATCCTGAAAAGGCGGAAATGATATTCAAGATATGCGACCTTGTATTCTGCCTTGACTTCAACACTCTTGACAGAACCGGCGAAAGCATGGCGCAGATTCTCACAGACTCAAAAGCGAAGAAGATACTCATAGACCACCATCTCGCTCCCGATATCAATACGGCATGGGCATGGTCTGCACCTGAGATGTGCTCTACATCGCAAATGATATTCCATGTCATCGAAGCTTTGGGAAAGGGAAAGGCACTGGAAGTCTCTGGCAACCGGTCAAGTACTGCAGGGCTTGACGGCATGGACAAGCAGATGGCTACCTGCATATATTGCGGCATGATGACAGATACGGGCGCATTCACATACAACAGTACCGACCCGGAAATATACAATGTCATCGCAAAACTCCTGGCGTACGGCATAAACAAGGATAAAATCTACCGCAATGTCTTCTGGACATCTTCTGTAAACCGTCTGAGACTATGGGGGCATATATTGCAGAAGTTTATCGTCTCTGACGACGGTCACAGCGCATATTTCACACTCTCACGTGCAGAAATGAAAAGCTTTAACTTCATAAAGGGAGACGCTGAAGGACTGGTCAATATGCCGTTGCAGATACGCGGAATGAAGCTGTCCATATCGCTTCGGGAAGATACGGAGAAAGATAATCTCATCTGGGTCAGCCTAAGGTCTGTGGATGATTTCCCTTGCAACAAGATGTCTGAGCAGTTCTTCAACGGTGGAGGACATCTGAATGCGGCAGGAGGCAGGCTGTACTGCTCTCTTGAAGAGGCGGAAAAGATTGTGCAGAGGGCTATTGCAGAATTTAAATACTAATAATTCATAACAACGGACTGGTTATTCGCAAATTATTGCTACTTTTGCAGAATAAACATTTAATCAAATAGAACCATCAATGAGAAAAATACTCTACATGCTCTGTTTCGTGGCTGCCATGGCTTCATTGTCCAGCTGTAACGACGGCGAGACCTATGCCGACATGAAAAAGAAGGAAAACGCAGCCATATCAGAGTTCCTTGCAAGAAACACCTCTGTATCACGATCCGTCTTCACCAAGCCTGTCAGCGTCATCTCCGAGACGGATTTCACAAATAACGGAGAGACAACAGATGTCGAGAAAAACGAATTTGTATTGTTTGAGTCCACCGGCATCTATATGCAGATTATGCGTAAAGGCACTGGAGAGAAAATCAAGCACGGAGAGACAGCTGTGCTGCAATGCCGATTCGAGGAGTACAACATATTGTCCGATACCCTGCAGCTCCTTAATACAGACAGCCGTTACGGTTACAGTATCATCCCAGAGGAACTCAGCGTGACTAATACCTATGGTTCTTTTACCGGCTCATTCTCAAGTATCTATGCGACAGCCATGACATCTGCATACGGCACAGCTGTGCCAAGCGGATGGCTTGTGCCGCTGCGATACATAAAAGTCGGAAGACAGTCTACAGAAGACGGAGAGATAGCCAAGGTACGTATCATCGTACCTTCTACGCAAGGACAGCAGTATGCATCTGCTAATGTGTATCCATGCTTCTACGAGATAACTTACCAAAAGAAAGATTAACCAATATCATACAGATACAATATGTCATTGATAAAATCAATTTCCGGAATCCGCGGCACAATCGGCGGACAGGCAGGAGACACACTGAACCCTCTTGACATCGTAAAGTTCACATCGGCATACGCTACTCTCATACGAAAAGCCACACAAGAAGAGGAAGGTTATACACCTACCAACAGGATTGTCGTAGGAAGAGATGCACGCATATCAGGCGAAATGGTCAAGAACATTGTATGCGGCACTCTCATGGGTATGGGCTTTGATGTCGCGAACATAGGTCTCGCGTCAACACCTACCACAGAACTTGCCGTGACTATGGCGCAGGCTGACGGCGGAATTATAATCACTGCATCACATAACCCACGCCACTGGAACGCACTGAAGCTCCTCAACCATCACGGCGAATTTCTTGATGCTAAGGAAGGTAATGAGGTACTTGCCATAGCTGAAGCAGAGGCGTTTGAATATGCCGATGTCGACAGCCTTGGAAAATATACAGAGGAGAACTTTGACGAACGGCATATACAGAGCGTACTTGACCTCAAACTTGTTGATGTCACTGCAATAAAGAGCGCGAAGTTCCGTGTCTGCGTAGACTCCATCAACTCTGTCGGAGGCATCATCCTGCCGAAACTCCTTGACCGTCTCGGTGTGGAATATACATTCCTCAATCAAGAAGCAAACGGTGATTTCCAGCATAATCCAGAGCCATTGGAGAAGAATCTCACAGGTATCATGGACGAGATGAAAACAGGCAAATACAACCTTGGCATTGTTGTCGACCCTGATGTCGACCGCCTTGCCTTCATCTGCGAAGACGGAAAGATGTTCGGAGAAGAGTATACTCTCGTTTCCGTTGCCGACTATATTCTCTCCGAGATGGAGAAAAACGCAAAAGAGGAAGGCGCGACACTGCCGGCACTCAATACTGTTTCCAACCTCTCTTCTACCCGTGCATTGCGCGATGTGACAGAAGCTCATGGCGGAACATACACCGCTGCTGCCGTCGGCGAGGTCAATGTCACTACAAAAATGAAAGAGGTCGGTGCCGTGATCGGTGGCGAAGGCAATGGCGGAGTGATATATCCAGACAGCCATTACGGTCGCGATGCCTTGACAGGAATAGGACTGTTCCTGTCATCTCTCGCACATAAAGGCATTTCTGCAAGTGCACTGCGTGCTACATTCCCGGAATATTTCATTGCGAAAAACCGCATAGACCTCACTCCTGACACAGATGTTGATGCTATTCTCATGCAGGTAAAGGAGAAATATTCCTGTGAGAAGGACGTGCAGGTCAATGACATTGACGGTGTGAAGCTCGATTTCCCAGACAAGTGGGTGCACCTCCGCAAGTCAAATACCGAACCGATCATACGTGTATATTCAGAAGCTCACTCAATGGAAGAAGCTGACAACCTCGGCAAAAGCATTATGGATATTGTATACTCTATGGTATAAATTCCACATATAATATTCATAACAACCCATTATAAAGCCACCAGACTGTATGATTATTGCCATACAGCCTGGTGGCTTTCTTTATATGATCAGACCTGTAATTACAGGCTTGATTACAACACCATAACTGATACCTTTCTATCAGCGGAGACTTCTGTGTATCATATAAAACAATTAGGCAAACAATTCATAGAATACAAAGTGTCATATCGCTGGTATACTCTGAATTATAACAATCACCAAAGCAACAGCATGAAAATAGAAAAGATACAGACAGGCAAAAGACGATACATGGATCTGCTCTTGCTCGGAGACGAACAGGAATCGATGATTGACCGCTATCTGGACAGAGGAGACGTGTTTGTAATGAGCAATGAAAACGAAAAGGCCATTGGCATTGCCGTCGTAACGGACGAAGGAAACGAGGTATGTGAACTGAAGAACATTGCTGTGGCACTGGAATATCAGAGAAACGGCTACGGCAGGGAGATGATAGAACATATGTGCAGAATATATTGTAACAGATTTTCATCCATGACTGTCGGTACAGGAGACAGCATTCAGACAGTTTCCTTTTACAAGAATTGCGGTTTTATGTACACCCACTCCATACCAGACTTTTTCATCGCTAACTATGATCACACAATCATCGAAGAGGGGAAGCCTCTAAAAGATATGCTCTATTTCCGCAAAAGCCTGACATCCTACAGGCCATAGACCTTGCTTTCTTGCCTCCACATTGTTGTAGACATGTCCAAACGGTCTACAGTTTGCAGTCAGTAAAGAGCATATTTCAGCGGAATACTTTTTCATTATAATGTTCCGTAGAAATATGCTCTTTTCTATAAATCGGCCATCAGACCGAAACAATGAGGATTGTTCGCTATTTTGCCAGCACAGCTTTTCCATTAATGATGTTCAAACCAGACTGTGGCTCTGTCAGCTGCACACCATTAAGATTGAATATCTTCTTCGCAAAGTCAATACTGCTTACAGGAGCATCTACACCTGTCGCTGCATTAATAAGGAGAAATTCACTCCACGGATATGTACGCTTGTACACTTCTGCCGCTTCTTCCGGCACAAAGAGAGTACACGTTTCCTTGTCTACACCATTAAAAACAAAATTACCACATTCTGGCGGGGTAACCGTAAGACATGAAATGTTCTTCATTCCTGTGCAATTTGCAAAAGCATTATCCTCTATTCTGTATACATTAGAGAGAGTAAGGTCGGCAAGTCCTCTACATCCTTCAAACGCACTATATCCAATTCCCGTTAAGTTTTCAGGCGTAATCAAGCTCGCAAGAGCTATACAGTACATGAATGTTCTATCTTTGATAACTTGCATATTATCTGAAAGTGTCACATGAGCAAGACTTCTACAGCCGTAGAAAGCCATCTCACCGACCTCCGTCACAGAATTCGGAATTACTATCTCTGTAAGACCTGACATTTCGAAGGCACTCTCCTTTATTTCATATACAGTATTAGGGATAATCAGCCCGGCAAGACTTTTACAGCCTGAGAATGTCCGAGCCTCAATCGTAGTCAGCTCACCTTCCGGCAGCGTCACATGGACAAGATTTTCACAAAAGCCGAAAGCTCCTTCACCTATACTTCTCACAGTATTAGGAACAACTATCTTTGTAAGGCCTGACCTGTGAAATGCCCTGCTCTTGATTTCGTATACCGTATTAGGAATAGTCAGTTCGGATAGGCTTGCACAATCTTGGAATGTAACAGCCTCAATCTCCCTTAGGTCTCCTTCTGGAAGTTTCACACGAACAAGATTTTGACAGCCACGGAAAGCTCCTTCACCTATAAACCTCACATTATCAGGGACAACTATCTCTGTAATGCCGCAACCTTGGAAAGCTCCCGCTCCAATAGACGACACAGAATTTGGGATTTCCACTTTTGTAAGGCTTTGGCAGGCTGCAAAAGTATATTCCGGTATGTTATACAAAGATGCAGACAGTGTCACACTGGCAAGTGACTGGCATCCTCCAAAAGCACCGCTTTGTATGCTGTTTACACCAGGTATCTCGATATGGACAAGTCCTGTATTAGCAAACGCCTCTGAATCTATAAACTCCACGGAGCTGGGGATTGTTATCTCCGAAAGGCTTTGGCAGCCGGAGAAAGCCCGGTCATAGATACGGAATACGGTATTGGGGATGACAACCTCCGAAAGATTTACATTGTCACGGAAAGCATCCTCTCCGATACTCTCCACAATATATGTGACACCGCCGTATGTCACCGTAGAAGGGATGACAACACTCTGAGCAGTGTAAGGGGAGTCTGGGTTACGTGTCAGCTGTACGGTCTTCTCCCCGTGCTCCGCTTCGTCAGACTTGTCGTTGTAATAGAACCCGCCTACCTCAAAGTCGTAGGCCATAGCATTCAATGCGCCCATCATTGCCAACGCTATTGACAAGAGGGTCAGATTCAAAGTTCTGTGCATAAAAAAGATTGTTTTAGTGTGCGCCAGCAAGCCCCTCCTCCGGCAATAATTGATTCTTACTTGTTGTATGTGCATACGTGCATATACGAAAAAAACGTGGAGCCACTTCTTGCTGCCCGTCCGATACTTTGAGGCTCTCGCATTGCCCAGTCAGTCAGAACGAGCAACACCGAAAACCCCACGTATCAGGAATATATAGCGAGCCGACAGACCTATCCCCGTAACACACAGGAGACAAAGTCTGTCATGGCTGAATATAATCCACCCAAGGGGCGTTCCTGTTGCTTTGTTTTTTGACTAACTGGTGAAACTTGCGAGATTTCAAAGTATCAAAAACCAAGCGTCAATAACGCCTTTTCATATATATGTAGCCCTCCCAACCGTCACCATCTGGGCTTCCGGTACAGGATGATCGGGAGCAAAGGTATATAAAATTATCGGAATGAGCAAGAAAATCCGCAGAAAACATCTTATTTTCCTTGACTTCTCTACTTTTACTTGACTTCTCTACTTTTACTTGACTTTCATTAGAAAGCAATACATGATTCTACTCGCAAATATATATTGAGCGGCTTATGACTGTATATTACTGTTTTGTACCTCAAACACAGGAGAAAGTCCAGCTTCTCGCAAGGCATGGCAGGCTATTGAAAACAAGAAAGCTGGCGTGACGTAACACAAAGGGTGACACTTTATCGGGCAAAAGGTGACCTTTCACCACTTAAAAGGTAACGCTTCGCACTGCAAAAGGTGACCCTTGAAAAAATGTACTGACACATGGCTGCCTGATTATAGCCTTTGTAACTGACTATTCTATGTTTACAGCATTTACATACACAAGAATAACAAAAGCCAGCATTTGTTATCTCGTTACCACCTCTATAGGTAATGTGTAAGCATTCCATTACAGTAGTATTGTTTGATTTCCTTACATGTCGGCATCCTCTTACAGGAAATAGCAAAAGAGCGTTTAATGTTTGCATTTCCGTAGTTTGAGTTATACTTTTCAGAACACCATTCCAAGTTACACGAATTGTTATTGCTCTTGTTTTCGGCCTCATGATTGACAAGAGGAAGGCTATTTGTGTTGGAAATGAACGCCTCTGCTACAATTCGATGAACACCTATATAAGTCTTTCTCCCATCTTCAATAAACGAAAACATCAAATACCCTTTGTTGTGTATTTGGCGAATGAGTTTTTCTTTGAAGAGCATCGTGTAACTTCTACCATTCCTTTCGGCGATAGTGCAATGTTCTTGTCGCTTTATCCTACCCAAATTGCTTACGGAATAATTCTCAAATCTCGAATCCTTCCACACTTCGCCCTCAAAGTCTTCTAATGAGAGCCAACGAGGCGAATTTACGGCATAGTCTGTAATTCTATCTGCCATTGCTTCTGATGTTAAGTATCCTGATGACTTTGAAAAAGAGAGGAAAGCCCATCAGATCAGCCTTGGCAGCAGGGGGACTAAGTCTGCCTAATCCTCATTGCAAAGGTAGTCCGATTTTGTACAACAGCCTTCTTTTTGCATAGAAAACATGAAAATACAGGGAAAAGATTACCAAACAGCAAATATAATAAAAAATAATTTGGTCATTCAACTTAAAATATCTACCTTTGCATTCTGAAAACGCCATTAGTGCAAGGGTCTTGGTAGAGATCGCACTTTTGGCGTTATTCATTTTGTGAACCTATAGAATTGTTCAAATATACATACACAGAGCCTTGGCGAAGCCTTATGGAAGCATTACAGTTTTATTGCACAATTCATCTAGCAACAATACATATAGCACTTATTTTCAACAAAATATCCCGACTGATAGTTCTTGTTACAGACTATCAGTCGGGATATTTATATTACAGAATGTCACAGCAACGGCACGATGTCAGTCACCATCTGTTGCAGACATCAGGCATCATACGATGAGATTCACTTCTTCTTTACAGGGTCGCAAGTGACATCTACACCGAGCTTCTTGAAAATCTTGCGGTCCACCTCAGAAAGCATCACCGTGGTATGCACCTGTGCGCCATTGAATTTCGGCAACTGTTCGAGAGCCTGACGGCAACGTTCGTCACGGGCAGTAAGGGCGGAGAGCACTACGAGAACCTCATCGGTATGCAGGCGCGGGTTACGCCCTTTCAGGTAAGTCACTTTCGTATGCTGTATCGGTTCTATGAGATCCTGCGGTATGAGTTTCACCTCCTTGTCGAGACCGGCAAGGTGTTTCATGGAGTTCAGCAACAGGGCTGCGGAGCATCCCAGAAGCTCCGACGACTTTGCGGTAATGATTGTGCCATCCTCAAACTCTATTGCAGACGATGTGTGTCCCGTCTGTTCCGCCTTTTCTTTTGCCGCGACAGTCGTCGTGCGATATGCCGAATTGATGCCTGCCTGCTTGAACAGCAGGGCAATCTTCTGCACCTCTGCCGCGACCTCCTTGCCGTCGGCCATCAGATTTAGAGCCGCATAGTAGCGACGTATGATTTCCTGCTTGGATGCCTCACAGCATACGGTATCGTCACAGATGCAGTTGCCCACCATATTCACGCCCATATCTGTCGGCGACTTGTACGGATTCTCGCCGTAGATGCCTTCAAAAAGAGCGTTGAGCACAGGGAATATCTCTATGTCGCGGTTGTAGTTGATGGCAGTCTTGCCGTATGCCTCAAGATGGAACGGGTCTATCATGTTGACATCATTGAGGTCGGCAGTGGCTGCCTCGTAGGCTATGTTCACAGGATGCTTGAGAGGAAGATTCCAGACGGGGAAGGTCTCGAACTTGGCATAGCCTGCCGTAACACCGCGCTTATGCTCGTTATACAGCTGAGAAAGACACACCGCCATCTTGCCAGAGCCAGGTCCTGGGGCTGTGACGATTACCAGCGGATGGGATGTCTCGACATAATCGTTCTTGCCGAAGCCTTCATCTGAGGCTATAAGGTCGACATTGTGCGGATAACCGTCTATGAGGTGGTGCACATAAGACGTCACACCCATCCTCTTCAGACGGTTGCGGTAGTCGTCAGCGGCACGCTGTCCGTTATAGTGTGTGATGACCACAGAGCCAACAACGAAGCCGCGGCTCTGAAACTCGTCACGCAGACGGAGCACATCCTCGTCGTATGTTATGCCGAGGTCGGCACGCACCTTGTTCTTCACAATATCCTCTGCGGATATCACGATGACAATCTCCGCAGAACCGCTCAGCTGCTGCAGCATACGCAACTTAGAGTCGGGCTGGAAACCCGGCAGCACGCGCGACGCATGATGGTCATCGAAAAGCTTTCCGCCTAATTCAAGATAGAGTTTGTTTCCAAACTGGGCAATCCTTTCCTTGATATGCTCACTTTGGGTAGTAATGTACTTGTCGTTGTCAAATCCGTATTTCATACCTTTCTCCTAAAAACTAATTACCATAAATACGGGATACAAAGGTAATGATTATTGTCGGGAATGCCAAAGTTTTCCCTCGCTTTTTAAATATTTTTGTTTCCATGCAGTCTCTTCACGGCATACTATTGGCAAGATAATCCTCCGTCTGACTGCGGACAGTTTGTGGTGGCAAGATGCAGAAAACAATATCTCTCGGAAACAAAAATGGGTGCACCTTGTGGCACACCCATGTTTTTCAATCCGCCAATGTGGTTATTTCGCTTCAAAATATTCACCTACATCGCCGATAATCTGCGAGCACATCTCCCAGACACACTCATCGTCGCTGCCATGCATACGGCTTATGGCACGGTATGCCTCAAGGGCAAGCATTCCCAACTCTGACTTAGGGTTCTTCTTGTATTCCGTAATGCCGCCACAACGCAGGATGTCATAATTGAGGTCTACTGCCTCGCTCCACATGCCGGCACGTTCACACATCACGGCAAGATCCCGTTTCTTATGCAACATGGAGAGCATGTCTGGGCATTTTTCCACAGAGGCTTTAAGGTCTTTATATATCTCGGCAAACGTCTCGGCACTGGCAAATACGATTCCGTCGTCAGCATCTACAGATAATATCTTCTCGCTCATGGCTAAACATGTTTAGGTTTTATATCGCAAAAATACTGATATTTATTGATAATAATGTAGGACGGAATAAATATTTAATGATTTTTATTCAATTTATTGCTTGCCAAAATGCCAAAATGTCATAAAACATTATTTTATCCATAAAAATAAGGATTGCCATGCAGAATATTCGTGAATACCATTGGAAATGTGTAACTTTGCATAAGATAAGCTGCACCTCAGCAATGCTGAGCAAGCTCCATTGCGTTCGGGTTGCATTATCTTTGCATAAGATAAGCTGCACCTCAGCAATCATGAGCAAGCTCCATTGCATTCGGGTTGCATTATCGGTTGTTTAGTGGTTTAGTCATTTAACGGTTTCGGCTTCGGGAGCATTACCGACAACCATAAACCCTAACCAACAACTAAACAATCAAATAATCAAACAACTAAATAACCAAATAACAAAACCATGATAAAAGTCGTTATTTTTGACCTTGGCGGTGTCATCGCCGATTTGAAAACGAAAGAAGCATTCATGCAGTTTGCCGAAATGGGACTGCCGTTGCCTAAAGAGCTGCTTACGAAAGACGGTCCTCTGAACGGTATTCCAAGCGAGATCCCTCTGCTGGATTATATCCATAAGATGGACAAGGGCGAGATTACGGGCAAGGAATTTCTGCAGAAAGTACAGAGCATGTGCCGTCCAGGTACAGAATACGGCCAACTGCTACATGCCTATAACGGCCTGATAGAGGTTCCCGAGAACAGGCTTGCTTTTCTCAAGGAACTGAGAGGCAAGGCCCTACCCTCTTGCCATAAGGAGAAAGACTCTGAGAATCAGGATACCGGAAAGCATGACTGTAATGACGGAAAACTTCAGGTGTTTCTGCTCAGCAATATCGGAGACCTGCATTGGGAGGCATTCAAGAATATCTGTACAGGGCTTGGGATGCCTATAGAGGACTGTTTCGACAGGATGTACTGCTCATATCAGTTAGGCATGGCGAAGCCTGACCCACTCATATTCAAACATCTTATAGAAGACTCTGGCATCACTCCCGGCGAGGCTCTGTATATAGATGATTTCTCTGCAAATATCGAGGCTGGCAAGGCTGCCGGCCTACAGACCTTGCATATAGATGCAAACACACTGGACGAGCACATGGATGAGATACGCAAGATGCTTGGATAACACTGGAAAGCCTTGCTGCATCTACGGCAATAGCCACCACGAACAGGCCTATTCCATAATGTATATAAAAGGAAATGCCTTCACTCATCAATAAACGAGTGAAGGCATTTCCTTTATGTCAGCCTGTTTAATCCTCAGAAGGGATAATGAGCTTATATCCCTTGCCGTGGATATTTATGATCTCTATCTGCGGATCGTCTTTCAGATGCTTACGGAGCTTTGTGATATAGACATCCATAGAGCGTGCGTTGAAGTAATTATCATCAATCCATATTGTCTTCAAGGCGAAGTCACGCTGAAGTATCTCGTTCGCATGGCTGCACAGCAATGCAAGCAGCTCGTTCTCCTTTGTAGTCAGCTTGGTCTGCTTCTCACCAATCTGCAGAAGCTGCTTCTGGGTATCGAAAGTGAAGTTACCAAGTTTGTATACCGATGTATCCTTGTTCTTCTTGCCACGTACACGGCGAAGGATAGCCTCAACACGGAATACAAGTTCCTCCATAGAGAAAGGCTTGGTGATGTAATCGTCTGCGCCAATCTTGAAACCTTCGAGGATATCCTCCTTGAGCTGCTTGGCTGTCAGGAAGATGATAGGCACATCGACATTTGACTGGCGGATTTCCTGGGCAAGAGTGAATCCGTCTTTCTTCGGCATCATCACATCGAGGATGCAGATATCGAACTTCTGCTTTGTGAAAGCGCGGTAGCCTGCCTCACCGTCAGGGAACAGTTCGGCACTGAAGCCCTTTGCCTGAAGATACTCACGAAGCAACATACCGAGGTTCTCATCGTCCTCGCACAGCATAATTTTAATGTTCTCGTCCATAGTGATAAAGTTTTATGTTAAAATATATCTATTGTGTATACTCACTGATTTTTTCTTTTTACTGTTATGCCACAGTCTTATGGAAGCCCCGAAAGGCTATCACTCACGGATAACAGGGAGCTGTATTGTGAATGTCGTTCCCTCGCCACATACCGACTCGACGGAAATCTTGCCTTTATGAAGCTCTACAATCTTCTTGACATACGCCAGTCCGAGTCCGAAGCCTTTGACATCATGACGGTTGCCAGTGTGTGCACGGTAGAACTTGTCCCATATCTTCCGCAATACCTCCTTCTTCATGCCTATGCCTGTATCACGGATGGAAAGGTATAGGTGATTGTCGTCATTCCATGTCCGGATGTATATATTCAGCGGCTGATCAGGCTTGGAATATTTCACGGCATTGTCCATCAAGTTGAATATCGCATTAGTGAAATGTATCTCGTCGACAAACAGTGCAGAGTCGATAGCCTCTATCTCAGTGTATATCTTGCCGCCGGTATGCTCTACTCGGAGCTGGAAAGACTGTGCCGCATTCTCTACAAGCTCGTTGAGGTCGAGTTCCTTTGGCTTGAAGATAGCCTTCTGACGGTCAAACATCGACATCTGCAACACCTTCTCCACGAGGAAGCGTAAGCGTTTGGACTCATCGTGTATGACTCTGCCGAGATGTGACATCATCTGCGGAGACTTGGTCACCGTCTCGTCGCCGAGCATCTGTGCTGCCAGGGAGATGCTTGATATCGGGGTCTTCAGCTCGTGTGTCATATTGTTGATGAAATCATTCTTTATCTCTGTCAACTTCTTCTGACGGAAGATGATGAAAATAGTGAATATGAATGTCACCAGAAGGACACAGGAGAATACCAATGCAGGTATCATGAATCTCACACTTGAAAATATATAGCTGCCCATATCCGGGAAGTGGATATGCACGACACCCATCTTCTGCTGTGGGTCATTACGGAACAGTATCTGCGAATAGCTGTTTTCCACGCCCTCATCGGTATAGTCTGAACAACGGTAGACCTCACGTCCGTCCTGTGTCGTGACACTGAAATGATACAGTATGTTTATACCGTTATTCATCAGTTCCGCCTTCAAGTCCTGATCAAGCAGCTTGAAATTGATACGTTCACGCAAAGGTTTGTCCGAAGCACTGTACAGAAGTGAATAGACCACTTCGTCAAGTAATGCCTTCTGATAGACATAACGGTTGCGGACAATCTCCTGCATGGACTTTGAAGTCTGCGACATTGTGCCCTTGTCGTTGCGGAGTATCATCGCCTTAGGCATCTGCGAAGGCTTGGTAGTGACAGTCTTCAACTCGAATGAGGAGAACTGTGTGCTTGGAGACACTGAGTCACGGCGTGACTTGCGCTCTATCTCATTGATGTCTTTTTCAAGATAACGCAATGTCTCGTTGAGCTCAAGATTACGCGAAGCCTGATAGAGGGCGCGGTTGACAGACTCGTCAAACTGCTCCTTCTTCATATTGACCATCTCCTTCACATACTTTACCTGTATATAGATAAGTCCGAGAAACGAGACGCCCATTATTGTGGCTATAATCCAGATCGTTCTTTTCTTCATTGCTTTACTTGCACCGTTTATACTTCTTTGTTACGGATGCAAAGATATGAATAAAAAAATAAATAAGCGGCAAACAAGTTAAAATATTTGCCGCTTATTTTGTAATATTAACCAAAAGTGTTATCTATAATTCAAATATACATATTATAGAGAAATATTTATTGACATAACTTCCATAATTTTCATATCAAAATGTTATTCATGCCAATACATATCTTATATGATACGGTATGACCTATTCTACTTATCAGTGCTCTGTGGTACTACATACCAATCACCAGTCTGCTTGGCAATGGCTTTGCGTACCGGCTCTGTATATCCCGGACGTTGCACTGTAGCACCTATGCCGTCAGGAGTAAGTTCAAACTTGCCGTCCTTTTCAGGCTTCACTGCCATATCATTATATTTCACTATCAAGTATACGGCAAGTTCACGCCATTGTCTCAACATATCCTGAGCCTCACGGACACTATAGTCATTGAGATACTTGGCACATGCCTGCTCACCCTTCTCCGAGAGAATCCTCTGCGCCTCAGCCTCAATGGCATCCTGCTGTGACAAATATCTGTTGTCAAGACGGTCACGCAATTCCTTGACAGCCGGGAACATCATGGAGTAACGGGGATATACCATATTGCTCACCCAGTTGCATACCCAGTAGGCATTGTCCATGGAGAAATTAACGGCGTCTGCACCAGGTGTGTTGTAGCACTCAGGCTGTACCGTCATGGAACAATAGCATGGAGTGAACGATACCATATTGGCATCATCATTGCCGAACCACAGCACACCGCCTATCTGGCGCGGAAGCCAGGAGCGCATCTGTGATATGAAGGTAAAACCTGACTGCTGTGTGGAAATCGGGCGTTCATTGAAATATGTCACGCCGTCAACCTTGAACGAAAGAGGTGTAGGACGATAAGGGGCGGCATAAAGCCCCTGACCTGGGTCGTCTTCACGATCGAGACGCAACGGCGTACCCTCATAATGATCTCTCATTGAGGCCTCAAGGTCTGCAACCCCGAGCTTCTGCTTCGCCTTTATCCACAATGGCATAGGCTTGGCATCCTTGTCCTTGCCGAGAGCCCATGGCAGATACTCGTCAAAGCCTCCCTCTGCCCAACGGTTGAAGAACGACCAGACACGCGCATCGCAATATCTGCGACCTCCGAAATCTGCCGGAGCATAGGCGTCTGCCCATGAGAACTCGCTGTCCTTACCAGAGAACCAACCTTTCTCACGTGCGAATTTCACCACATCCTTGGAATACATCACGTTGGCTTTATCCTTCATATTAAACTGTCGGATACGGCTTTGATTGGCATGGGCGCAGATGGCGTCATCGGGAATGCGCTGTGCCACCCACACGGCACCTTTAGAACCGGGTCCTTTGCCTTGCATTTCCATTATCCAAGCCTCATTGGGATCACATATCGTGAATGTCTCTCCCTCGGAATTAAAACCGTATTTCTCGACAAGAGATGTCATCACCTTTATCGCCTCACGCGCTGTCTTGGAACGCTGCAGACCGATATATATGAGTGAGCCATAGTCTATCAGACCTGTAGAGTCACACATTTCCTCACGTCCGCCGTATGTCGTCTCGGCAATAGTCACCTGCCATTCGTTGATATTTCCTACAACATTATATGTCTCTGGTGCTTCAGGTATCTCACCCCAGTATTTGTTCGTATCCCAGTCGTATATCTTCCTCATCTCTCCAGGCTTATGCTTGCCTGCCGGATAATGGCAAAGTCCTATGAACATGCCGTACGAGTCTGCCGAATAACTGCAAAGTACCGAACCGTCTTTGGAGGCTTTCTTGCCTACAATAAGATTTGTACAGGAAAATGAATACTGGGAGAATGCGACAGACAATAACAGTAATAATATATGTTTTCTCATTATTATATAAAATAAAGGCACAGGAAAACACTATGAGTTCCTGTGCCCGGATTATGTATTTAGAAATAGAATCCCAAACCTACACGTGCACCTACAGTAGAGTAATTGCCGTGGTCCTTGAACGACTGGTCATAGTAGAGCGCAGGCTCTATCGTGACATGCTTGTTCAGGAAGAAAGCATAACCTATCTCCACCTCAGGAACGAAGTCATTATAGTGGTGGGCATGCTTGTACTGTGCGTTCACACCGAGATACAATCCGTTCTGGATGATGTAGTATCTTGCACCGACACCCAAGGAAAGGACAGTATTGTCTGAGGATTCCTTTGTCTGTGTAGAGAATCCTGCCTTGGCAAGAACCATCCAATTATCTACAATACAGTAGCCTGCCTGGGCAGAAACGCCGAACTTGAAGCCACTCGCACCATTGTAGCCCATACCGAGACCGTCCAATGAGGCATTGGTATAGAACTTACCTTCTTCAAACTGTGCACTTGCTGTGAGTGCCATTGTCAGTGCCACAAGCACCATACAGATTTTTTTCATAACATTAAATTTATTGTGAATACTTAGAAATTCCTTTACAAAGCGTACATGTCACGATTGTTTCCTCTTACCGCTTCTTCTTCCAACGCAGGAAAGCGACTAAAGTGCAGATGCCGGAGAGGAAGCCTACCGTATATGACAAAACGGCATTGAGTCCAAGAGCCTGTCCCGATATGCACAGGAACGTCATGCTGACGATTGTCATGAAGACCGCCGGGACAAGACTTATCCAATAACATTTCCCTTTCTGCGTCAGATATACAGTAATGGCCCAGAGCGTGAATACAGACAGAGTCTGGTTTGCCCAGCCGAAATATTTCCATATAATGTTGAAACCGTCCTTGTTCTCCATCTGCCATACAAGAAGCATTATGGTAACGGCAAACATCGGGATACATATATACAGACGTTTAAAGACCTGCTTCTGGTCCATGTGCAGATACTCGGCAATAATCAGTCTTGCAGAACGTAGCGCTGTGTCACCGCTTGTTATAGGAGCCGCAACGACACCTATAATGGCAAGGATGCCACCGGCAACACCAAGCCAGCTGTTGCACATTATCATGACAACCTCTGCTGCATTGCCGAAAACCTGAGTGATATTCGTCCCCTCCGCAAGCTGTCGCTCGACACCGGCAAGCTGTTCGGGAGCTGTAGAGGCAAGAACTTCCCGCCATCCGTCAGCATAGAAGAAATAGCTTGCCACCGTTGCCCATATCAGTGCTATGACTCCCTCTGTAATCATGGCACCGTAGAATATCGGGCGGCACATCTTCTCCGACTTGACACATCTCGCCATGAGTGGTGTCTGTGTCGCATGGAAGCCGCTTATGGCACCGCAGGCAATGGTGATGAAGAGAGCCGGGAACAACGGGTCAGGGTCTTTTATGCCAAGCCTCTCGACTCCCATATTGCCCAAGCCGTCCCACACCTCAGGTATTGCAGGGAAATGGATAAACAACATTATCATCAATCCTACTGCCATGAATATGAGAGCGATGGCAAAGAGCGGATATATTTTGCCGATAATCTTGTCTACAGGCATCATCGTGGCTATGACATAGTATACGAATATCACTATAATCCACAGAAGAAGGTTGCCCAAAGCACCGTCAAAGGCGTCTCCGCACAGTCCTGCCAGCAATGATGCGGGACTAAGTACGAATACCGCGCCGACCATTATGAGCAGGATGACCGAGAATACAAGCATCAGGCTTTTTGCCCTTTCTCCAAGATAAAGTCCTATTATCTCAGGGAGGCTGCATCCTCCATTGCGCATCGAAATCATTCCTGACATATAATCGTGCACCGCACCGGCAAAGATACAGCCGAGAACTATCCACAGATATGCTGCCGGTCCGTACCATATACCCATTATTGCACCGAAGATTGGTCCTGTTCCGGCAATGTTCAGGAACTGTATCATGAATATTTTCCAGCCCGGCAACACGACATAGTCCACTCCGTCGGCTTTTGTCACGACAGGTGTCGGACGGTCATCCGGCCCGAAAGTCTTTTCCACAAAACGTCCATAGACACAATAGCCTACGACAAGCAGCAGTAAACTGACAATGAATGTTATCATAAATCTTATTCCACGCTCTTCCTGTCCGAAGCCTTGGCTGCGGAAAGAAAGAGTGCCGTCCCAGATCAGGAGCGGCTGTCTTTTCCGTTTTCTCCTGTCGGCAGTGACGGTGTCATCCACAAAGGAAGGCATATTCCGTAGGAATATATGCCCTACATGACATAATGGATGACACGGACAGTAACCGACGGCTATCTATCTGTTAGTCAATCATGTCACATCCCATATAAGGAACAAGCGCAGCAGGCACCTTTATGCCGCTCTCTGTCTGGTTGTTCTCCAATATGGCAGCAACGATACGTGGCAGAGCGAGTGCCGAACCGTTAAGAGTATGGCAGAGCTCTGTCTTCTTTGTCTCCGCATTACGGTAGCGGCACTTCAGGCGATTGGCCTGATATGTGTCGAAGTTTGACACAGAAGACACCTCCAGCCAACGGTGCTGAGCCTCAGAATAAACCTCGAAGTCGTAGCATATTGCCGATGTGAAGGATGCGTCACCTCCGCAGAGACGGAGCACACGGTACGGGAGTTCCAGCTTCTTCAGCAGTCCCTCGACATGCTCCAGCATCTCCCTGTGGCTCTCCTTGGAATGCTGCGGTGTATCGATGCGCACGATTTCAATCTTTGAGAACTCATGCAGACGGTTCAGACCGCGCACATCCTTGCCGTAAGAGCCAGCCTCACGACGGAAACACTGTGTGTAAGCGCAGTTCTTTATAGGCAGGTCCTTCTCGTCAAGTATGACATCACGGTAGATATTAGTCACAGGAACCTCTGCCGTAGGGATAAGATAGAGGTCATCAAGATTGCAGTGATACATCTGTCCCTCCTTGTCAGGAAGCTGTCCTGTGCCATATCCAGAGTCCTGGTTTACCACCGTAGGAGGCATGATTTCCGTATATCCTGCCTTGCCAGCCTCGGCAAGGAAGAAATTGATGAGGGCACGCTGCAGGCGCGCTCCCTTTCCTATATACACAGGGAAGCCGGCGCCTGTAATCTTCACGCCGAGGTCAAAGTCTATGAGATTGTACTTCTTTGCCAATTCCCAGTGAGGGAGCTTTGCCTCGCCGTTGTCAGGATTGCAGTCCCAGTTGCCTACTGTATCGCGTCCCACGACACACTCCTTGAGATTGGACTTCACCACCCAGTTGTCCTCTGCACATGTTCCTTCCGGAACTTCGTCATACGGCACATTAGGTATGGTGCATAGATGTGCTGTCAGCTCTTTCTGTGCGTCAGCCTTTTTCTGCTCCAGCTCAGAGGCCACAGCCTTCAGTTTAGCTACTTCAGCCTTAGCAGTCTCTGCGGCTTCCTTCATGCCCTGCTTCATCAGTTTTCCGATTTCAGCGGCATATTTCTTGCTTTCCGCCAGCGTGGCATCGAGCTGTGTCTGTGCATCGCGACGCACCTTGTCGATGGCGATAGCCTTGTCGACAGCCTCCTTGGCACCTTTGAAGTTCTTCTTCTCAAGACCGCTGACCACGCGGTCATATTCCTCTGTTATTTGTTTTAATGTAAGCATTGTTGATTATATTTATCATTCACACCTTATTATATATATCCCACACAGACTTGCGGCGATTATGTCAGAAGGCATCCGCAAGCTGTGCCGGAAAAATTACAGTCCCTTGCCGTGGCATTTCTTGAACTTCTTGCCCGAGCCGCATGGACAAAGGTCATTAGGCCGAGGCATCTTGTCCCTGATGACAGGAGTGCGATTGACCTGCTGCTGTTGCTGTGCCGCCTGTCTCATCTGCTGCTGGGTCTCCGACATCTCGTTATGTCCCGGATTATCAGCATCATCCTTAGACTCCTGGAATCGCTGCTGACGCTCTTCCGGTGCAGCTTCCTGCACCTGTTCCGGCTGCTGCTCCGGCAACTGTCCTCTCATAAGGATAGACGCCATGCGGTCATTCATCTCGTTAATCATATTGTCCCACAGCTTAACACTCTCAAGTTTGAAGACGAGGAGAGGGTCTTTCTGCTCGTAGCTTGCATTCTGTGAAGAATGTTTCAGCTCATCAAGCTGGCGGAGATTCTCCTTCCATGCGTCATCGATGATACGGAGCATGGTGGTCTTCTCGAACTGCTTGACCACAGAGGCACACTCTGTCTCGTAAGCCTCCTTCAGGTCGCAAGGCAACTGGTACACAAGTTTGCCGTCGGTGACAGGCACAATGATTCTCGTGTAGATATGTCCCTGATTCTCATATACCGCCTTTATTGTAGGCCAAGCCTGCTCACGGATGCGTGTGGTCTTGCGGTTGAATGAGTCCATGGCAACCTGGAAGGCACGCTCCTCTATCTCGGCAAACTTGCCGGACTTCAGTTCTTCCTCTGTAAACGGACACTCCATGGCAAGAACCTTCAGGAACTGCTCACGGCAACCTATATAATCGTTGTTCTCGGTGATATAAACGACACGGTCCCAGATAAGGTTTGCTATATCCATGCCTATACGTTCACCCATCAGGGCGTGACGGCGCTTCTCGTAGATGACGGTACGCTGCTTGTTCATGACGTCATCATACTCCAGCAGACGCTTACGTGTGCCGAAATGGTTTTCCTCAACCTTCTTCTGGGCACGCTCGATAGCATTGGTAATCATGGAGCTTTCAATACGCTCGCCCTCCTTGAATCCGAGACGATCCATGACAGACGCTATACGCTCGGAAGCGAAAAGACGCATCAGCTTGTCTTCAAGCGACACGTAGAAGACAGAAGAACCCGGGTCACCCTGACGGCCTGCACGGCCTCGCAGCTGACGGTCCACACGGCGGCTCTCATGGCGTTCCGTACCGATGATGGCAAGACCGCCTGCCGCCTTGACCTCTGGAGAGAGCTTGATATCGGTACCACGGCCTGCCATGTTCGTCGCAATAGTCACCGCACCGAGCATACGCTCCTCCTGCTTGCCGTCAACCATCACGATGCCCTTTGTCGACTGACCTGCGAGGGCGACGATGTCGGCCTCCTTCTGGTGAAGCTTTGCATTAAGCACCTGATGAGGAATGTTGCGCATCTTGAGCATACGCGAGAGGAGTTCGGATATCTCCACGGATGTCGTGCCCACGAGGACAGGGCGTCCGGCCTCACGCATCTCCACGATTTCGTCTATCACGGCGTTGTATTTCTCACGCGCAGTCTTGTACACACGGTCATCAAGGTCAAAGCGTGCGATAGGACGGTTGGTGGGAATCTCCACCACATCGAGCTTGTATATATCCCAGAACTCGCCGGCCTCCGTGGATGCCGTACCCGTCATGCCTGCCAGTTTGTGGTACATACGGAAATAGTTCTGCAGGGTAATGGTGGCGAATGTCTGTGTGGCAGCCTCAACCCTCACATGCTCCTTTGCCTCGACAGCCTGATGAAGTCCGTCAGACCAGCGGCGTCCTTCCATAATACGGCCAGTCTGCTCGTCGACAATCTTCACCTGTCCGTCTATGACAACATACTCGTCGTCCTTGTTGAACATGCAGTAAGCCTTCAGGAGCTGCTGCAGGGTATGCACACGCTCTGACTGTATGGCATAGTGTGACATCATGGCATCCTTCTTCTCCAGACGCTCCTCCTCAGAGAGTCCCGCCTCCGTCTCAAGGGCGGAGAGCGCGGCAGTGATATCAGGAATGACGAAGAGGTCGTCCTGCTTCACCTCCTTGGCGAGCCATGCTGTACCCTTATCGGTAAGGTCGCAAGAGTTCAGCTTCTCGTCGACAACGAAGAAGAGCGGCTCGACAGCCTCAGGCATCCTGCGGTTGTTGTTCTCCATGTAGTGCTCTTCGGTCTTCAGCATACCGGCCTTGATACCCTCCTCGGAGAGGTATTTGATGAGCGGCTTGTTCTTTGGAAGAGCCTTGTAAGAGCGGTACAGCGAGAGGAAGCCCTCGTCACAGAGAGCGTTGCCCTCATTCTTCTTGCCCTCTCCAAGGAGTTTCGTGCCTTCGGCAATCTTCTGCTTTGCCTCGGCAAGGTACTGTGTGGCAAGCTGGCGCTGTACATTGACAAGTCGCTCCACAAGCGGCTGATACTCTTCAAACATCTGGTCGTCGCCCTTTGGTACAGGACCGGAGATGATAAGCGGAGTACGCGCGTCGTCGATAAGCACGGAGTCGACCTCATCGACTATGGCATAGTTGTGGCGACGCTGCACAAGGTCTGCCGGAGAGAGTGCCATATTGTCACGGAGGTAGTCGAAACCGAACTCGTTGTTTGTACCGAAAGTGATGTCGGCGTTATACGCCTTGCGGCGCTCGTCAGAGTTTGGCTGATGCTTGTCTATGCAGTCTACGGAGAGTCCGTGGAACTCATAGAGAGGTCCCATCCACTCCGAGTCACGCTTTGCGAGGTAGTCATTGACCGTCACGACATGTACACCGTTGCCAGTCAGGGCGTTAAGGAATACAGGGAGCGTAGCGACAAGCGTCTTGCCCTCACCTGTAGCCATCTCGGCAATCTTCCCCTGATGGAGCACAGTACCGCCGAAGAGCTGCACATCATAGTGCACCATCTCCCATTTCAGGTCATTTCCGCCTGCTGTCCAGTGGTTGTGGTATATAGCCTTGTCACCTTCTATGGTGATGAAGTCGTTGTTAGGGTTGGCGGCAAGCTCGCGGTCGAAGTCCGTGGCAGTGACAACGGTCTCCTCGTTCTCGGCGAAACGGCGTGCCGTCTCCTTGACTATGGAGAACGCAACAGGCATGACATCGTTGAGAGCCTCCTCATAAAGGTCAAGCACCTCCTTGTCAAGCTTGTCTATCTCGTTGAATATAGGCTCGCGCTCGTCGAGTGGAGTCTGCTCGATAGTAGCCTTCAACTGCTCTATCTGCTTCTGCTTCTCCACGCCCTTGTCGTATATGTACGCCTGCAACTCCTTTGTCTTGGCGCGGAGCTGGTCGTTGTCCAGCATCCTGACTTCCTCATAGGCAACCTTAACCTTATCGACATAAGGCTGGATGAGTTTCATGTCACGTGTCGACTTGTTGCCGAACAGCGACTGCAAAAATTTTGTAAAGTTCATTTTATGTTTTTGTTTTTATTCCTGTTTACAGCTGTGACAAAGCAACATCTGTGCCAATCTCAGCAATTAGGTGCAAAGTTAGCAAAAAAATCCCAAACGGCAAAGACGGCAAAAAGCCAAGGACACATAATTAAATATATTTAAGGCTATCTAAAGTGCTTTGACTTTCCAGAGACATAACCGTCAGGCCATTTTGAGGTGTCGGCTGATTTGAAATACAGGAATATGCGCAAGTTTTCAAACGCACTGTTTATCATAACAGGCAAAAACGGCATCCAAGGTGGCATTTCCTGACACATCCAGCTGCAAGATGTGACTTTTCCGCGAACGAAACGTCACACTTTGCACACAAAACGTCACCTTCAGCAAAGGGAAACGACACAATCCACGACACGAAACGTGACGACCCTGCACACGAAGGGTCACCTTTGACAGACGAAAGGTCACCCTTCACTCACACTGCAAGCAATACAGATTTTACTATCCTATATTAAAATACTGACAAACAGATATTTATCATGAATAGCAAAAATAGAGAAAATTTACCGACAAAACAGTTCACACGCGTTTTTCCGCAATTCTACGAGGTCAAAAACCGCATGGGTTTTCTATTATCTCACCGCATTTTACAGTCAAAGGTGTGACCGCCGACAACGCAAAAGCACAACAAAACGGGGCTGCCGGAACACATCCGACAGCCCCGCAAGCCACTGTTCAAAAAACCGCGCCGCCCCTCTCACGCTACAGCCTTAACACCTTTCATCTTCATTCCGCAACGGACGAGGACAGAGAGGGCGAGGAGACGGACGGACATGTCTATCCACTGAATGCCAAAGCTATACACCACGAGCAACAGGCATACGCACACTATCTGCACAAGCCACAGCCAATGGAGCACGCCTTTACGGAAACGGCATATCGCACGCACGCCGAAGACAAGCACAAGAGGATTGAAAAGGAGTATCTGCGCATTGAGACTCACCGTAGGATGGTGTGAGAAAAGCATCGCCACCATGACGATACTGCACAACGCCAGACAGCATTCGAGCACAGCGTCGTACCACCACAGATACCTGCCCGTGCGCCATTCCGCCACCGAGAGGAGCAAGGTCACGGCAAGAAGGATAGAGGCACACTGCACAGGTGTCAGAGGAAAGCCCTCGTCCACCACCTGAAGAGCAGGCGGAACGACTTTGCTTTTAGACTTTACGAAGACCCTTTTATTGCCGTGTTTATCAATAATATACGCTTTGTCGGCAGAAGAACGCATTGAATGTGGCAGAAACTGGAACTCCGACAGGTCAAGTTGCCTGTCTGCACCCACGCCGAGGAGCAGGTCATTGCCAAGGCGCGCCCAAGGATAATCTCCGTTCATGTCATGAATCATCTTACGGAACGTCACCCCTTCCGGCACCTTCCCGTCATAGACGACACGGCCGTCGATGTTGTCGCAGACGATGTCACGGGCACGGGTCGTGCAGTTGTCGTAAAAGAAGTTGTAGCGGTAGACCCTGTTCTCAGGCTTCCAGTTCTCGTTGAGAGCCGCTATCACACGTAGTTTCTCACTGGCAGTGAGATTGATTTCCTGCTGCGCGACACTGCTACCGTAGTACTCATACTCCCGCTTGAAAAGCTCAAACGGGCACAAGCCCATCTCGTAGTCCGTGAGACCGAACACGAAACGCAGCGCGAAGAACGGTTTGTCAAAACTGAACACGCCGTAATTCACGGCGACATCCTCGCCGCTCTGGCGGTTCTCCACACGCAAGGCGGAATGTCCGTAGAGGCTGTACACTGTCTGATGTGGCGAGCACGTCAGGAGATAGATATGGATAGAGTCCGGCTCCACCCCACCCTGCGCATAGCCACGGGCAGAGGGGAGAAACAGCAAGAAAACTGTTATAAAAATCGCATATAAATGTTTCACGATGCAAAAATAACTTATATTTCTCATAAAACGTGCATTTATATCCAAAAAAAATGGTAAATTTGCAACAAATTTTGATTTCATGTCCTGTCGCAAAGGATAATTTGACAATATTTATGAAGAATCTACTCTTTCCGCTTCTGCTCCTTGCCCCTCTGGCGACAATGGCGCAGAGCGGCACAAACTCACCATACAGCCAGTTTGGCGTGGGAACGCTCAACGACCAGGCTACAGGTTTCAACAAAGGCATGAACGGCCTTGCGCAGGGCTTCCGCGAGGGAAACCAGGTGAACTATGCAAACCCTGCCTCTTATTCCAACATGGATTCGCTGACATTCGTCTTTGATGTCGGCGCGTCGCTTCATGTGACGAACCTCAACGAGGGTGGCACAAAGCGCAATGTCAACAACTCCAACTTCGACTATGCCGTCATGAGCTTCCGCGCCATGAAGGGTCTCGGCGTCAGTGCCGGTATCCTGCCTTACTCCAATGTAGGCTACAACTACCATACGAGAGGAGAGTCGGTAGGCCCGAACGCTCCGTCATTCGTCACGACATACAACGGCAACGGCGGCATCCGCCAATTCTATGTCGGCGCAGGCTGGCAGACTCCGCTTAAAGGTCTGTCGGTCGGTGCGAACATCTCATACATCTGGGGAACGATTTCAAGGAGCGTCACGGAGTCTTTCGCCGAGTCGAGCAACAGTACGACAAACCGTTACTACAACAGTTCCGTAAGGAGCTACCGTCTTGATATAGGCTTGCAGTATGAGCTGGCTATCGACAAGAAGAACGCCCTGACATTCGGCGCATCATTCACTCCGGGACACAACTTCGGAGGCAGTGCCGAGATGGACCAGATACATACAGACAACTCCACTGGTGTGGCAGACACGACACGCTTCCATATAGACAAGGCGCTGTTTATCCCTAATCAGATAAGCGCCGGCGTGGCATACGCCTACGGCAAGAAGCTGAAGGTCGGCGCAGACTATTCTCTCCAGCAGTGGAGCAAGAAGCCGTTCCCTGACCTTGTACACGGCGACTATGTCCTTGCAGACAACATACTGAAAGACAGGCACAAGATAACCCTCGGCGGCGAATTTGTCAACAACATCACAAGCCGCAAATACCTTGACCGTGTACGCATACGTGCCGGCGTGGGCTATGCGTCGCCTTACACGACCATCAACGGCCATGACGGCCCGAAGGAGATTTCCGCCTCCATCGGCTTCGGCCTGCCTATCACCAACGCCTGGAACAACCGTTCGATGCTCAACATCTCGGCACAGTGGTGCAACACTTCCGCCGACGGCCTCATAAAGGAGAACACTTTCCGCATCAACCTCGGCATAACATTCAACGAGCGCTGGTTTATGAAGTGGAAGCTCGAATAGCATCATGCGCTGCAGGCTGACACCCAACACCGAAATCTTATGAAGAGAATACTCTACATACCCTTGCTCTTCACCATCTTCCTGTCCTGCCAAGGCGAGAAAGAACATACGGCGGCCGCCATCTACGACAAGGATTCCGTATCCATGATGACGAGTTTCGGCGTGAATACATTGATTTCCGACTCGGGAATCATGAAATACAAGATTGTGGCTGAGGAATGGGAGGTGAACACTGTAAGGCATCCTTCACGGTGGATTTTCCATAAAGGACTGTTCATGGAGCAGTTTGACGAGAAATTCCAGATACAGGCTTTCGTGCAGTGTGATACAGCATACTACTTTGACCAGAACCGTCTGTGGGAGCTGCGCGGAAGGGTGCGCATACGCACTGCCGACGGTCTGCGCTTCGCCAGCGAGGAACTGTTCTGGGATCAGGTGAGCCACGAGTTCTACAGCCACATGTTCTCCAAGGTCATCACTCCCGAGCGTACCATGCAGGGCACATATTTCCGCAGCAATGAGAATATGACGAGATACATGGTAACCAACTCAAAGGGCTCTTTCGAGAGTGCCGACATGGGCATAGGCGTAGAAGAAGCGCCTGCAACCCAAGGAGATGCTCCTGCCGACACGGCACAGCAGCCGAAGCGCACCCAGACAGTCCCGACAAAGAGAACCATGCCACAACAGCCCTGAAGGGCATCACTGCTTGACAATTCCGTTTCGATTACTTTCCTAATATATTAAGGTGTACACAACTCTTATCATCGCAATATTGTTCATCATGCTATGCTCTGCATTCTTCTCGGGAATGGAGATAGCCTTTGTCTCCTCCAACAGGATGCTGCTCGAGATGGACAAGGAGCGCGATGCCATAACAAGCAAGCCTTTAGAGATATTCTACAAGCATCCGAACAACTTCGTATCGACAATGCTCGTCGGCAACAACATCGCCCTCGTGCTGTACGGAATACTTTTCGCGAAGCTGTTTGACACAACACTTTTTGCCGGCTTCGAGCCGGAGATGAGGGTGTTCCTCGACACGATACTGTCGACCGTCATAGTGCTTTTCACAGGAGAGTTCCTGCCGAAGACAATATTCAAGAACAACCCGAACTACCTGCTGAAGTTCTTCGCCTACCCTGCCCTGTTCTTCTATATCGTGCTGTGGCCCATATCGCGGTTTGCCACGATGCTCAGCCGTATATGCCTACGCATAGCCGGCGTCAAGATAGACAACGGACAGCAAGACGACGCCTTCACAAGAGTAGACCTTGACCACCTCGTGCAGTCTTCCATAGACCATGTAGAGAATCAGGACAAGCTGGAGACAGAGGTCGAACTGTTTCAGAATGTCCTTGACTTCTCCGACACGAAGGTGAGGGACTGCATGGAGCCGCGTACAGAGGTCACGGCAGTGGATATAGACTGTACGCAGGAAGAACTGATGCAGAAATTCATAGAGAGCGGCAAGTCGAAGATAATTGTCTATCATGAGGACATAGACCACATCGTGGGCTACATACATTCCTCCGAGATGTTCCGCGCCCCTTCTGAATGGAGGAAGCATCTGCGCGAGATGCCTTTCGTCCCTGAGACCATGGCGGCGAAGAAGATGATGCAGATGTTCCTGCAGCAGAAGAAGAGCATCGGCATTGTCGTCGACGAGTTCGGAGGCACCTCGGGCATAGTCTGCCTTGAGGACATCGTGGAGGAGATATTCGGAGAGATAGAGGACGAGCACGACAACTCGAAATATATCGCGAAGCAGATTTCCGAGAACGAATACATCCTTTCCGCACGCCTGGAGATAGAGAAGGTCAACGAGATGTTCCAGCTGGACCTGCCAGAGAGCGACGACTACATGACCATCGGCGGACTTATCCTGCACGAATACCAGAATTTCCCGAAGCTCAACGAGATTGTCGACATATACCCCTACTCGTTCAAGATTGTCAAGAGCACAATGACAAAGATAGAACTTGTACGCGTAAAGGTGGAAGACAGGCCTAAAGAACGGTAACAGAAAGTCTGTTTTTGTAAAGAGCTGCCAAATAAGAGGGATTTGGGTTAAGAAATCCTAATTATTGACTGTATTTATTACATACTTACGCAAAATTGTGTAATTTTGCATCGTTTTATTGGCCGATATAGCTCAGTTGGTAGAGCAACGCATTCGTAATGCGTGGGTCACGAGTTCGAGTCTCGTTATCGGCTCCAGACAAAAAAGCCTAAACTAAAATGAAAATCTCACACATTGAGCATCTGGGCATAGCTGTCCAGAGCATTGAAGAAGCACTTCCTTATTTCACAGACGTTCTCGGACTGGAGTGCTATGCCACAGAGGTCGTTGAAGACCAGAAGGTAAAGACAGCATTCCTCCGTTGTGGCGAGGTAAAAATCGAGCTCCTTGAGCCTACATCCCCTGAGTCAACAATACAGAAATGGCTCGACAAAGGCAATAAGGGCGTACACCATGTAGCGTTCTGCATAGAGGACGGCGTTGCCAACGCGCTTGCAGAATGTGACGAAAAGGGCCTGCGCCTCATAGACAAGGCTCCGCGTCCGGGCGCAGAGAAGCTGAACATCGCGTTCCTGCATCCGAAGTCCACTTGCGGAATCCTTACAGAGCTCTGCGAGCACTAAGAAAAACAGAAACAGCCGTTTCCGGCATTTGTGCCTGGGGACGGCATATTCTGTCTATATGGGGTATCTATACATTGCCTCTTTTCCCACCGTAATATGACAAGAGAGCATTTAGCTGCCCCGTCCGGCTTAACGAAAAAGTCAATTCATTTTACTTATAAATAAACATTCACAACAATGTCAGTACAAGTAGAAAAAATCAAGGCGCTGATAGAGAAGCGTGAGAAAGCACGCCTCGGCGGTGGCGAGAAGGCCATCGACAAGCAGCATCAGCGTGGAAAATATACGGCTCGCGAGCGTATCGACATGCTCCTCGACGACGGGTCTTTTGAAGAATATGATATGTTCAAGCTCCACCGCTGCACAAACTTCGGCATGGAGAAGAAGCAGTTCCTCGGCGACGGCGTCGTTGTAGGTTCTGGAACAATCGACGGCAGACTCGTATATGTCTTTGCACAGGACTTCACAGTAAACGGCGGTTCGCTCTCAGAAACCATGGCACAGAAGATCTGCAAGGTCATGGATATGGCAATGAAGATGGGTGCCCCATGTATCGGCATAAACGACTCTGGCGGCGCACGTATCCAGGAGGGTATCAATGCACTTGCAGGATATGCAGAGATATTCCAGCGCAACATCGAGGCTTCCGGTGTGATTCCTCAGATTTCCGGTATCTTCGGCCCTTGCGCCGGCGGTGCAGTATATTCTCCTGCCCTCACAGACTTCACACTGATGATGGAGAACACATCATACATGTTCCTTACAGGACCTGCAGTAGTGAAGAGCGTGACAGGAGAGACGGTGGACGCCGAGCATCTCGGCGGTGCCAGCGTACACTCCACAAAGTCTGGCGTGACACACTTCACGGCAAAGACTGAGGAAGAGGCTCTTGCCATGATCAAGCAGCTCCTCAGCTACCTGCCTTCCAACAATATGGAGGAGGCTCCACGTGTAGAATGCAACGACCCTATAGACCGTATGGAGGATGTCCTCAACGAGATAATCCCTGAGAATCCTAACGAGGCATACGACATGTACAAGGTCATCTCTGCCATCACAGACAACGGCGAATTCTTCGAGGTGCAGCCTAAGTATGCAAAGAACATCATCATAGGTTTCGCACGCTTCAACGGCCAGTCTGTCGGTATCGTTGCCAACCAGCCTTCTGCCTATGCAGGTGTGCTCGACTGCAACGCTTCTCGCAAGGGCGCACGCTTCGTACGTTTCTGCGACGCATTCAACATCCCTATCGTCTCCCTTGTCGATGTCCCGGGATTCCTCCCAGGAACAGGACAGGAGTACAATGCCGTCATTCTCCATGGCGCAAAGCTCCTCTACGCTTACGGTGAGGCGTCTGTGCCTAAGATTACCGTCACACTGAGAAAATCTTACGGTGGCTCACACATCGTGATGGGTTGCAAGCAGCTGAAGACCGACCTTAATTTCGCTTGGCCTTCTGCAGAGATTGCCGTAATGGGTGCTTCGGGTGCCGTGGCTGTACTTCAGGCTAAGGGCATCAAGCAGATAAGGGAAGAAGGCGGTGATGTCGCTGCATTCATCGCCGAGAAGGAGAAGGAGTATTCCGACCTCTTCCAGAATCCATATCAGGCTGCCAAGTACGGCTACATCGATGATGTCATAGAGCCGCGCAACACACGTTTCCGCATCTGCCGCGGACTTGCACAGCTTGCTACAAAGCGTGAGACACGCCCAAGCAAGAAGCACGGATGTATGCCAACATAATGCCTTTCGGTACGAATCAGTGTAAAACTATGGACAATGAAGTAAACGCCGCCATCGCTATGGCGCTGTATGAAGCTTTCGGATACTCGGCACATGACGAGGAGTCCGGCAAGCTTACTATCAACAAGAAAAATTCATTATGGAATTTAAATATACAATTAATGGGAAAAAATACGAAGTAGCCGTCGGCACCATTGACAACGACAACGTAGAAGTGACTGTCAATGGCGAGACATACAACGTAGAACTTGAACCGAAACCACAGCCTAAGCCACGCCCTGTAGTGAAGGCTCCTGAAGCGAAGGTAGCACAGAAGACCGACAGCGACGGACCAAACCTGCAGGACGCACTGAAGGCTCCACTGCCGGGAACAATCATCGATGTTCTCGTCAAGGAGGGTGATGAGGTGAAGGAAAACCAGCCTCTTGTCATCCTGGAGGCTATGAAGATGAACAACAACCTTGTCGCAGAGCGTGACGGAAAAGTCTCAAAAGTCTTTGTAGAGGCAGGAGAGGCGGTAATGGAGAATACTCCACTCGTTGCTTTTGAATAAAAAAATCACAAGCCCCGCGTACTACTGTACACGGTTACGCAACAACTGCATAAACATCATTTAGTCCTGTTATGGCATCATGATTATGTGATTGAATATCACAATGATGACATGACAGGACTAAATGTATTCTGCGCTGTCATGCCAAAGCATCAACATGCCATCTGCATGTATACATTGCAGAAGGCACTGTCGATATTGCCGTTGTTGACTTACTGAAAAGAAAACACAGTCCTATGCCTGACGTTACAGACACAGATACACAAAGCAACTCTAATTTTGACTGACACCGTACGGATGTTATTCAAATTAACGGAGCATCTAACCTTAATTAATTATAAAACATCAAGCGTAAATGCCTATTTATAAAGAATTTTCACTAACTTTGCAAGGAAATATTTCTTACAAACATTCTATATGGAAGTGAAAAAGATTCTTTTTATCAATACTGAAACCGTCCCATACGTTCCGGAAAACAAGGTATCAATAATGGGAAAGCTCGTCCCTGAGAAGATACAGAGCAACGGCTACGAAATCAGGACATTTATGCCTAAATGGGGCAGTATCAACGAAAGACGCGGCATGTTGCATGAGGTCATCCGCCTTTCCGGCATGAACATCATCATCGACGGCACAGACCATCCGCTGATAATCAAGGTCGCGTCAATCCCAGTATCAAGATTGCAGGTCTATTTCATCGACAATGATGATTACTTCACCCGCAAGGGAATAGAATGTGACGAAAAGGGAAACACATTTACAGACAACGGCGAGCGTGCAATATTCTTCGCACGCGGCGTACTTGAGACTGTCAAGAAGCTACGCTGGACACCGGACATCATACATTGCCAAGGATGGATGTCTGCCATCGTGCCTCTCTATGTCAAGGAGGCATATAAGGACGAACCGTGTTTCCGCGACTGCAAGATAGTGTCAAGCCTTTACGACGCCAAGATAGAAGGCACTATCGGAGAAGATTTCAAGAAATGCCTCGCTTTCGGAAACATCAACGAAGACAGTCTGGGCAATTACAACGAGAACTTCGACTTCAAGGAACTTGAGAAACTCGCCATAGACTTCTCTGACGGCATCATAGAAATGGATACCGATATTATGCCGGAGCTGAAGACCTATGCACAGGAGAAAAAGAAGCCATATCTCCCTTACCCTGGCGAGGACTTCCTCGAAAGCTACAAGGCATTCTACAACACACTGTGAATATAATCACACCCTGCCGGAATGAACAGACAGGGAAAAACACAGCAAACATACAAACTATATGGGACGTATGTGAACCATGCCCGTGTGAACTACATACGGCATGGTTCTTATACGCCGATACAACTCTCTACAAGAACTGATCAGCAAACAGACAATGAAGAAAAAAGGATTTTTCCATTTTCAGATAACCCTCAGCTCACTGTTCGCAGCACTGTTGCTGACGACAGCGTGCGACGACACTACAGACACTCTCGGCTCTTCCATCACAAACATTGAGGATGTAATGACCGTCTCCGACGCTGTCTATAAGGTCACATCGAAGAGCGTCAGGGTTGACTCCATCATTGCACGAAGCTCCACACGTGCACTCGGCATCGTGAAAGACCCTGAGACAGGAACATACATACAGAGCAACCTCCTCACACAGTTCCATGTCATAGAGGACAACTACTTCTACCCTCTCGACTCCCTTCCTATGAAGACAGAGGCTCTGTCATGTGGCGTAACCTTCAACTGCAACTCGTTCTACGGAGACTCGCTGCAGACAATGAAGGCCACACTCTACGAGATGAACATAAACAAGACCCTGGAGGAGGGAAAGACATACTACTCCAACATCGACCCTATCAAAAACGGATACATACGCACAGACGGCATCAAGGTATCGAAAGTCTTCTCCATAGCCGACTGTGACGACTCCGACTCCACACGTCAGGAAAACGGTTACAACAAATTCATATACTTTGACCTCAACGACAAATATACGGACCCGAAAGACCCGTCAAAGACATACTCCAATTACGGCACATACCTGCTGACAAAGTATTTTGAAGACCCTGACAATTTCAAGAACTCATACAATTTCATACATCGCGTCTGCCCGGGATTCTACATAAAGATGGACAACGGCCTCGGATGCATGGCATACATAAACTCCGCACAGCTCAGCATCACCTTCCAGCACGGATACAACAAGGTAGCAAGAGTATTCCCTATCTATGCCACAGACGAGGTGAAGCAGCTTACAGAAGTCATCACGGACACTGTAACGACAAAGGAACTCATAAAGGACGACCGTTGCACATATATCAAGTCGCCCACAGGCATAGCCACACTGCTGACACTTCCTGTAGAGGAGATCTGCGAAGGTCATGAGAACGACTCCATAAACTCTGCCAAGGTGACAATGAGATGCTACAACGATGGCGTGGACAACAAGTACACATTCCAGAAGCCAAGCACACTCCTCATGCTCGAACAGGACTCGCTCACATCTTTCTTCACATCAGGAAAGATTGCCGACAACAGAAAGAGCTATGTAGCGTCATACTCCAGCACTGCCAACGGATATACATTCAACAACATAGGCCAACTGGTAAAGAACCTTTACAGACATCTTCCTGCAGACGCTGCAGAGCGTGAGGAATACAAGCGTAAGCATCCGAATTGGGACAAAGTGCTCCTCGTACCAGTAACAGCAAACTACACGACTTACAACTCGACATCCATACTCAGCAGTGTCACTCCAGACACCTCGCTATCTACAGCAAGACTGGCTGGCGGACCGAGCAATCCTGACGCAATAGAGATAAGCGTAGTATACAGCAGATATACAAGATAAGCATTCTGTATCTCAGAGTATACATGTTGGCCATTCAAGATGAATCATCTGATATTTCAAGATAAACAACTTGAAAATTCAAGATAAAACATTTTGAATCACAAAATGACATACCCCTGCATAACGTATATATACCTATAATCATGGCGGACAACTTCCTTGAAAACCACTACGATGAGTATCTGAAGAAAAAGGCCGAATGGCTTCGCAAGAAAAAACATTTACCTAAAGTGAATAAACAATTAGAGCGCCCAGCTGACGAGGCGCTCTAATTTTGTTTTAAATATATAAAACACCCCATTAATGGTAAAAAAAACATAAAGCAGACGGGATGTTAAAAAATATTCTCATATTTATATATATATTTGCATTAACATTTTATAAAGGCATACACACTGCCTTAAACCTAACCTTATTAACTAACAAAAATCAACAAGTATGAAAAGAAAGCTACTATTGCTTTGGACATTCCTGCTATGTATGGCGGGAGTGGTATCCGCAGCTGAAGTCACCATTGACTTTACAGCTAAAGGATATGGAAACCAACAAGAGGTAACAAGCGTCGAACAAGACGGAATAACCGTCACGTTTGACAAAGGGACAAACAGTAACACTCCTAAATATTACACGTCTGGAGAGGCAATACGTGTTTATGGAGGAGGTTCCATGACAGTGTCCTCAACCAAGAACATCACCAATATAGCCATTACATTCGGCACAAGTGATGGCACAAATGAGATTACAACAAATGGAGGCACCTATGCTGACGGCATATGGACAGGAAGTGCTACAAGCGTACAATTCAACGTTGGAGGTACAAGCGGTAACAGGCGTTTCAAGAAACTGACTATAACAACGGAAGATTCTGAACCTACCATACCATCCCCATACAAGCAGTTCACAGAGACAACTGTATGGACACCTACGACAGATAACGTAACTGCCGCTATGGCAGAGGGATGGATTGCCGGTTGCGGCGCACGTTCTGACGGCAAGGGTGGTTCAATAAACCCTGAGACTGGTGAAGCAACAGAGACAGCACAAGGCTATCCTGGCATTGGTGTAAAGAAAGGCATTTCCACCAAGACTTTCCAAGCCTACATCGCTGGTGTCGACAAGTTGGTTGTCTATGGCGTATCAACAAGTGGTACAGACGAACGCGACATTGTTGTAACAGCAACTCCTTACGGCGGCGGCGAGGCTCTGACAGCAAGAGCCACAAGTGCACCAAAGGTAACAGCTGTTCCTGAACTTACACTTGACAAGAACACTTGCTATCTGATTGACGTAACAGGAACGACAGTAGGAACAGAAACAGGTGCGGACTGTGCTGTTCATGGTCTTAAGCTTATCGTTTTTGGTGAGATTCCCGCTCCTGCAATAACAGCAGAGACACCAGACTTCGGTCCTGCAACTGTAACTATTACATGCGAGACAGAAGGTGCACAGGTATACTACACAACAGACAATACAGAACCTACGGCTGAGAGCACACTGTACACAGGACCATTCCCTGTCAATGCAACAACAACAGTTAAGGCTATTGCCATTAATGGTTATGACAAGAGTAAGGTTGCTACACAGAACATCACCGTAAATCCTATAGCGACAACTGTTGCTGAGCTCAACGCTCTTGCCAACGGTGCAGTGTTCCGCTTTGACGGCGAGGCTCTTGTTGTTGCAAAGCAGACAAAGACCACAAGCAAAGGCACACAGGAATATGTATATATAAAGGACGAGACAGGCGCAAGCCTTATCTTCGACAACGGAAGCACAAAGACAGCAGATGTCGCTGTAGGAAAGACTCTCACAGCCGGATGGACAGGCAAGGTTTCCATCTTCAACGGACTGTTTGAGCTTGTACCTGATGCAGCACTTGCTGTAAAGGAAGGTGATGCAGTAGAGGTAACATACGGCGAAGCACAGCTTGCAGAGGTAACAGTTGAGAACGTAAACAAGGTTGTTACCCTGAAGGGCGTTACATACAAAGACATATCAGGCAACAACTTCACCATCGCAAAGGGTGAGGAGACTGCTGCCGGATACAACCAGTTTGGCATTGAAATAGCTGAGCCTGTTGAGGGCAAGACCTACGACATGGTCGGCGCTATAGGCAAATACAACGATAACATACAGTTCCAGCCCTTCACAATCACTAAGGTTGCAGAGGTGGTTGCCGCTACTGTTGAACCTACAGAGGGCGACATCGCTGCTGCCGTTGCAGCCAAGAAGGCTGAGATAGAAGCAGCGGGCGACATCATGGGCGACGTAACAATAAACCTTGCTGCCGAAGGTGCTTACACTGTTGGTGCTACAATCGAAACAGCAGGCAGCCTTGTTATCAACGGTAACGGCGCGACTGTTGACGCTACTGCAAATGATGCTGTACTCGTATCCATCACAGACGGAAAGACTGTAACAGAAAGCAGCTACAAGAGAGTTGACAATATCAAGATTGACGGCGTTACTGTCAAGGGTATCAAGAACTCTCTCGTCTATGACAACAACAAGCAGATATGTGTTGTAGATTTCACTATCAACAACTCTGTCATCGAGTTCGCTACAGAGGCTGTACAGAACGAGGCCCTCATCTCATTCCAGGGAGGTGGCATTAAGGATGTGAACATCACAAACTCTACATTCTATGGAAACAATGCTGTTGCAAAGTATTTCGTAAGATACAACAACTCTGCACGCCTCGACCGTTACGGATTCGATAAGGATACAGAGTTCCAGACCATGAACTACCAGAACAATACGTTCTACGGTCTTCTCAAGTCTGACGGACAGTGGGGTAACTACAATGGCATCGGCGGACAGAACTACAGCAAGTTCGATGTTAAGAACAATATCTGGTACAACTGTGGCAACGACATCATCCGCCGTATGGTTGGTGGTCGCTTCGGCAGCAGCTCACCTCAGGAGTTTGCAAATAACACATATTTCAATGACGGCACAGACAAGTCTGTAAGCGAAGCTGGCTACGACAAGAGCGGAAGCATCCTCGTGACTGATCCTACATTCGCTGACGCAGCAAATGCAGACTTCCATGTATTTGCTGGTTCTCAGCAGGCTAAGTTCAAGACTGGTGACCCACGCTGGGCTGTAGAATATGACGCAGCACAGGCTCTTCCTATCGACATCGTTATCTCTCCAGCAGCAAATACAGATATAGCAGCAGAACTGACAGCAGCAAAAGCAAATATTGATAAGGTCGGTAACATAACCATTAACCTTGCAAACGGCGCTGCATATACTGTAGGTTCAACTCTCGAGACAGCAGGAAACCTTACTATTAATGGTAACGAGGCTACTGTTGACGCATCTGCAAATGAGGCTGTACTCATATCCATCACAGACGGAAAGACTGTAACAGAAAGCAGCTACAAGAGAGTTGACAATATCAAGATTGACGGCATCATCATAGGTGGCATCAAGAACTCTCTCATCTATGACAACAACAACCCGATATGTGTTGTAGACCTCACAATCAACAACTCTGTCATCGAGTTCGCTACAGAAGCTGTACAGTTCGAGGCTCTCATAGCATTCCAGGGAGGTGGCGTTAAGGACGTGAATATTACAAACTCTACATTCTACGGAAATAATGCTATCGCCAAGTACTTCATCAGATACAACAACTCTGCACGCCTCGACCGTTACGGATTCGATAAGGATACAGAGTTCCAGACTATGAACTACCAGAACAATACGTTCTACGGTCTCCTCAAGTCTGACGGACAGTGGGGCAACTACAATGGCATCGGCGGACAGAATTACAGCAAGTTCGATGTTAAGAACAATATCTGGTACAACTGTGGCAACGACATCATCCGCCGTATGGTTGGTGGTCGCTTCGGCAGCAGCTCACCTCAG